>CAZELI010000013.1:0-58571 GCA_964512985.1 uncultured Gammaproteobacteria bacterium
AAAAAAAGTGGCCGTAAGACATATTGTTTATGAGATTACCGCGTAACTCCTGTATCTATTAGAGTCTTTATCGTAAAGATCCATATTAAACTTTCCTGGATTATCACCCTCACAAAACTCAAGTCTATAACCTCCTTGTTGTATTGCAAAAGTTATATGATCATCACCTAAATCAAGAATTGTAGATATGAATAATTTTGTATCTGGATTTAATTCAATACCATTAGTAAGTAAGTCCTGAACAAATTCTCTTCTAGCTTCTTTATCTTCTATTGTTGAACCTAAGCTCACACAATCTTCGATAACTGGTACAAATGTTTTGACAATCAATGGAAATAATTTTACTAGATCTGTAAATAAAGCTTTTAAATCTGGCTTGTTTTTACCAAGTCTAAATGCTGCATCAGTTAATTCTTTAAGATTAGGTAATGTAATAATTTTATCAATAGCCTGAAAAGATACTTTAAAAGGATCAACCGCTAGCTTCCTACAAATTGTTTTAGAGGCTTCGAATTGTTTTCCATAGTAATCATATGGACATCCTTTTGACTGAGTAAGATCATAAATACTTTCTCTTAATTGATCAGCTCGCGCACGCGCAAAAACTGTTAAATCATTAGCTAAATTAAATTGCCCTGCCGCAGTTGTAGCCATAATCAAAATTCTAGCAATTTCTTATAAGAGCGGTATAATAACACCCCGAATAGCCTCAACATAACACATCGTCTTCGGCAACTTATCCGATATCTAGTACCATTATATTTATGCTAAGCAAATTATCCGTGCTGCTAATCCAGGCTATAGAAATTTATAGTTATCTGCTTCTTATTTGGGTTATAGGTTCTTGGTTTCCACAATTTCATGGCACTAAGTTTTATAGGTTTATAGATAACTTAGTTGAACCTTATGCAAGAATTTTCCGTGGCTTAATTCCGCCTATTGGTGGTTTTGATTTCTCAGTGATAGTTGCGTTTATCGCGCTCAGCATTTTGCAAAGAATTATTGCTTATTTTCTCCTTAGTCCGTTATGAATTTTTATCTGTGTTTTAGTATTCCATTTATTCTGGGTTTGGCTATCGCCAAACCGATGATTGCCTTTCTCAAATCACTCAACTCCGTGCAAACCTTTAGAGAACAGGGTCCCAAGTCACATATAGGATCTAAGTCAGGCACACCGACTATGGGAGCTTGGATATTCTTAATTCCAATTTTTATCACCCTAGGAATACTCTATTATAATAATGTCGGTATTAGTGTGATCTTGATAGGAGGAGCTATTGCCATCGGAACCCTTATGGGTGCCATCGATGACATACTCAAAATCCTTAAATCTAACTACAAAGGTTTGGGTTCAATCCAAAAATTAATTATTCAGCTCATTGCTAGTACTGGAGTCGCTTATTTCTCAGGAAGATATCTATTTGCCGATATTAATACCAGCTTCCCAGAATGGATGGGACCATTATTCATAGTTGGAGAGTTTGTTTGGGCGTTTCTTGTTATTGCAGGAACTTCTAATGCTATTAATCTTAGTGATGGTTTAGACGGACTTGCTACAACTCTCTCTATACTTGCATTTGGTGGATTAGGGTGTTTACTTTGGTTTAGGACTGAGTTTGCTATGGTTTCAATCATTATTATCATAGTTGCTGGTTTAGCAGCTTTCTTGATTTTTAATTTTCATCCTGCTAAGGTCTTTATGGGAGATACTGGTAGTCTTGCTCTAGGAATGGGCTTGGGGACTTTAGCTTATATCACTACGACAGAATTGTATCTTCTAGTTTTTGCTTTAGTCCCAGTCATAGAAACTTTATCAGTTATGCTACAGGTACTAAGTGCCAAGCTATCACGTAAGTTTTTAGGCAGAGATCTTCGCCCATTCAGGATGGCACCTTTACATCATCATTTTGAATTATGCGGAATGCATGAGCTTGTTGTTGTTTATTTATTCGCTGGATTTCAATTAATTATTAGCCTTGTTTTTCTTTATTACTATTACAGTTCAGGGCAGCCTACATCATTTAGTGTAGTAAATCATTAGCCAAGTTTAATAAAAATACACTAGAATAGGTATTTAGATTGAGGTCACTAAGTCAGTAGTGTGGCAAGTGATTAATAGTCTTAATTAGTCAACGGAGGTTCCCCAAGTGAAAAAAATTATAAGTTCAAGTTTATTAGTAGCAGTAATGTTAAGTTGTAGTTTCTTACTGCCAAGTTTCGCCAAGAAGCACGGTGGTAAGACATCAAGTGTTTCAAGTGTTACAGCAACTATTACAGGTAATGTAGTATTGCTAGCTAAGCGTAAAGGTTTTCCTTCAGATCTAGCAGAATTATATGCTGGTAATGATAGTGCAGTTACATTTAATAAGAAGGGTAAGAAGATCAATGTCGGTGGAACTTACACAGGCGGCAGCAGCGTCACTGTCAGTGAAACTGGTGCAGTGGAAGGTTCGGACACTTATAGCTTTGATATGCCAGCAATCGCAAGTATATTAGAGACTTTTAGTTCTACACCTAATAAAGATTCAGTTAAGTCAGGAACTCTTACCGCTAGGTTTGGTGACCTATCTAAGACTATGTCTATCTCTAATGTAGTAACTAGCCGCACAGGTAACCAAGGTAAACTAACTGGTACTTTTGCTAAACAAAGCGCTTCAGGTAGATTTACTTTGAATTTTACTTTTAGTGAATAAATAGGTATCAACTTAAATCAAATCGTCATCCCGAGGAGTCCACGAAGTGGGCGACGTCTGGATCCAGTCATAAATATAAATATTATAACTTTCGACTGGATTGCTACGCCCTCTTCGAGGGCTCGCAATGACGATAGAATATATTAAGTGTTTAACTATTTAATAGTATTCTTCGCAATTTACGTACTGGGCTCACCGCAAGGCTTAGCAGTTTGGTGGGTGCATTTACTTGCAGCAATTTTTGCTCTGGTTAATTTACATAAAGTTTCTTATTACTATTTATTTTGGATTTATTTATTGATCGCATTACTCTGCGCCTCAGAGCCAAGATTCAGCTTAGAGTATTTTCTACTGGCTGCAGGATTTATCGCTTGGTCTCTAAGTAATTGGTGGCAAAACTTATCACAAGAAAAACGCAAGAACTTTCTACTTATAGTTTTTATACTACTTTATATAGCAGAGAAACTTCACTGCACCTTCTATGAAAGAGGTTCGTTATTACTATGGTTACCGGTCTTTCTATCATTGTATTACCCTTACGTCATTGCGAGGAGGGCGAAGCCCGACGTGGCAATCTCTTTATCGAATACGAGATCAGATTTAGTTTACCTAATTTCAGGACTAGCCTTATTATTTAGTAACAAGAAAACTGCCATACTTGCATTCCTTGCATCTCTCGCTAACTATCTTAGATCACGGTATGTTTATCTCGCTGGTTTAATAGTAGTGGGCATTTCGTTTTTCTTTCTGGAACGTATTCAGCACTTTATACACAAATCACTCATCTCCAGATTATTTATTTGGTGTTCCACCTTCCAAGGCTGGCTCGCCAAACCCTTACTAGGACATGGGTTTGGAACTTTTGCGATTGACTTCCCGCCTTATAGATCTCATAACGGTGTATTTGGCGCGCAGACACATCAGCAAGTGAGTCATGGTCATGGATTATTTACGCATGTATTGTTTGAACAAGGTTTATTAGGATTAATTATTGTTTTAGTAATTTTCTATTTAGTTTATAAGAACGCAAGACCAGCTTTCTTACCCTTATTAATTATTAGTCTTTTTGATGCTCCCTTAGTGTGTTTCAATCAATACTTGCTTGCAGCTCTGATTCTCGTAACCTTTCTTAATATTAAATTGCCACAAATGTTATTGCCAGGGATTAAAGTAAGTAAATATTTGGCTTATATTATTGCGCTAGTAATTTTTATTCCGAGTATAGTTGGCCATTATTACTACGATCAAGGTTCTATTGATAAAGCAATTCAATGGGATAGCAGAAACTCTCTGTATCATTTTATGAGGGGAGCTGATTTACTGAATCTAGATACTCAAGAAAGTGAGAAGAGTTTAGAGAAGGCTATAGAACTTAGTCCAAACGTCTCCTACTTCTATGGGTTTCTGGCTGCAGCTAAACTTGCGAATCTTAAGTTCAGCGAAGCCCAAGCAGCTATAGCTAAGGCTTTATATATGGACGGCGACGATCAATATTGGTATGTTCTAAGTGCCTTTAGTCACTACAACGACGATAAGGATATCTTCAAACAACATTATGCTAAAGCTCTGGAACTCAATCCAGATATAGATACTCTATTACGAGACCCTAGTTATACCGCTACAGAGTTTATAGGAGCTAAGAAAGCTGACGCTCGTGTAGTCTCTTTCTACCGCAAAGGACATAAGGTATTTTTGCCTTTACCCTATATTGAGACACCAGCTTCTTCATAATTTCTTAAGCCTGCCTTGTGCTATCCTTTTAGGCTGTTAACAAGCCAGAAAAGGACAGGTGATTAACTTGGCAGAAGTAAGAGTACAAGAAGGCGAATCAATCGAGGCCGCATTAAGACGTTTCAAAAGAGAAGTTCTTAAAGCTGGTATTATCCTTGAAATAAAGAAACGCACTCACCACGAAGATGAGCGTATGCGCAAAAAACGTAAGAAAGAAGAAGCGCAACGTAAAAACAGTTTCGCAAACAAGAATAGATTTAAAGACAAAGATAAAGATAGAGATAGAGAACCAAGCTAAAAACTTGTTTAAAACAACACTCAATTCAACTATCACACTTGTGGCACAAGGGTTAACCAAATCCTATGATGGTCGCAAGGTTGTAGACAAGGTCCACTTTACCATCGCGCAAGGTGAGACCGTTGCTTTACTTGGACCTAATGGAGCTGGTAAAACTACTAGCTTCGATATGGTTGTAGGCTTAGTTAAACCTGATTCTGGATCTATTAATTTTGATGGACAGGATATCACTAAGTTTAAAATCCACGATAGAACTCATCTGGGAATAGGCTACCTAACTCAAGAACCAAGTGCATTTCGTAATCTTAACGTTTATGACAATTTAGATTTAGTTCTTGAATTACATGGTTACGATAGTGAGAGTCGTCAAGTAAAGATCAAACAAGTATTAGAAGAGTTTGGTATTCTACATTTGAAAGATACAAATGCTATCAGCCTATCTGGTGGTGAGCGTCGTCGTTTAGAGATAGCAAGAGTTTTAGTTACTGATCCTAAGTTTATTTTATTAGATGAACCATTCACAGGGATAGACCCTATTGCAATCAATGACATCCAACAAATCATTCATAATCTTTGTAAAGAAAAAAACATCGGACTATTAATTACTGACCATAACCCCGCTGCAACCCTCTCTATCACTGATAGAGCTTATATCATTCAAGACGGTAAGATTATTAAAGAAGGTAGTTCTCATGAGATCGCTAATGATGAGCTGGTGAAGAGACTTTATCTCGGAGCGAATTTCAGGTTATAGTTTCATTTATTATTTTCAAGTATTGTCATCCTGAGGAGCCTGCGAAGCAGGCGACGTAAGGATCCACTGCTAAGAAAAGATTATTCGTAGAAGTGGATCCTTACGGTCGGGCTACGCCCTCCCTCAGGATGACGATTTAACTTTTATGCCGCTAATGCCTTATCATACTTTTCTATAAACATTGCATTAACTGGTTCTGTCATCTCTATTAGTTTATGATCTTCTACATTATTAGTTCTTAGTTGTGAACCTTGAGACATAGTAGACCATTGCTGTAAGTTGGACAGGAAGGGGGGTATAGGCTCTGAAGCTTTGGCCAAAGGTCTAACAATAGTAAGCTTCGGAGAGTATTCAGTTGGGTTCATATTAGCTAAGTAAGATTCCTTATCTTCAGCGGTCTTAAATTTAAATGAATCAAGCAATTTAGGGTTGCCTACTATCTTCCACTTACCATCAGCTTTCTGCTTAATATAGTGCCAATCTAATTCTAGATAATTTAGATCATTGCTATTTACATTAGTCTGCGGATGTACTTGTGAAGGAATCACAAACGCATCAAATCCCTGCGCAGCATAGAGCCCTTCTGTAACTTGATGCAATAAATCCTTCAAGTCTTTGGGTGATTTAGTAAGAGGGATCACCTTATCAGCAGAATAGTATTTCTCAAACGTTCCATACTTTTCTTTCTTGAGTTTAATTTCATTTGCAATCTCAGCTTCTGGTAAATTTTTAGCTTGCATTGTACTTCTAATATGAGTATCAATTAAATTATCAAAAGCATCCGTGATAGTAACCGCTACAGGATTCTTAGTAAACTCACCAGTACTCTCGTCTTTATGGAATACAGTCACCGTATGGTATTCACCAGACTTCAATGCACTTAAGACATGCTTCAACGGTTCACCTTGCTCTTCGATATCAGCTCCAGTAAATAATTCTTTATAACGATTGGCAGCTATAGCCTTATGCGCAGCACCAAACATTCTTGGTATCCAACCAAATATTTTATAAAGAGCCCTCGTAAAACTATTAGTACCACCAAATAATTGCTTTAAACCAACTTGCCCTCTATTAGCGATGACTAGAGTATTGCCATCCTCACTCATCACAGCACAATCATATTCAGTAGCATTAGCATTGATCTGAAATCTATCCAGAATTCCCTTAACTTGTGAAGTTAAACCACTATCATCTGCTTTGATTTTTTTGAAAATATACTTCGTTGGTAAAGTCTCCTGCTTAGCATGCAATGCTTTATGTATTGGTTCAGCAGTTTTAGGAGTTTCTTTATTCGCTTCTGGAGCTATACCGACTTTGGCCGGTACCTTATTGGCGGCTTCTAAATTAGCTAATTTATCTATTGCTAGTGCTGCAGTCAACTTGTCCTAATCCCTAGACCTTGGGTCAATACGAATTGACGTTATACTAGCATGAAGATATTGAAATATCTAGTATAATTCAAGCATGAGTAAAAACCCCCAGGTGCTAATTGTCGATGATGATAAAGATGATTATTACTTTATTGAAGAAATTATTAATGAGAAAATTCCTGGTGTTAGGATAGATTATCGTAATAGTTTTGACAATGGTATTAATGCCATCAAAGACTTTGAATACGAAATAGCAATCCTAGATTACGATCTAGGAGTGAAGAAGGGTAATGAAATCTTATATGCCATTCAATCTACCGGGAAACCTGTTTCAGTAATTTTTATGACTGGAAACGATAACCCTAAGCTCAGCAATGAACTTAAAACAGCAGGAGCACTTGAAGTGTTTCATAAGGACAAACTTGATACAAACGCTTTCTCTAGCCTACTCAAATCAAGTCTTAAAAAAAATTAATAAACTTTCAATAGTGGTTTACATATAGGTAAAAACATATGGGTATAATAAGATAAGAACTAAATAAAACGGAGGATATATGTCTGATACTGGGCGAGACGTAGAAACTCAAGGCATGAAAGGTGCGACAGGCACTCTCTCCCTTGTAGATAATAAAGAGGCAAGCATACTAATCGTAGATGATGATTCTGCTGATGTGTTCTTTCTAACAGAAGTTATAAAAGAGAATTTTGACGAAACAGCCAATCTAACCATAGATAAGGCCGCTAATTTTGAAGAGGCGATGCAGAAGGTAGTAGATAATCACTACAATCTGGTACTACTTGATTATAAACTAGGCTATCTCAATGGACTTGATGTACAGAAGTCCATTAAACAAGAAAAACCTAATATGCCAATAGTCTTTATTACTGGGCAAGGTAATGAGAAAACAGCAGTAGAAGCTATTAAGCAAGGGGCTCTTGATTACCTCGTTAAAGATGAACTCAGTGGTGAAACGGTAGCTGCCATACTTAAGAAAGTTTTTCATAGCAACACTACCGAGTTTGTTAAACAGAGCAAGCAACTATTTATGTCTATTAAGAATAAAGAAGGTCAGCAAAAAAACTCAGCGACCTACTTTGTTAAACTTGATAACCTAATCAAGCTTAAAGTTAGAGAGAGATTTGCCACTGCTAGCGCTGGTAACTTTTTTATGAATTTTGATAAGTGGGTTGCGCCGGGAGTGTAATAGTAAACACACTGCCTTCACCTGGTTTACCTTGGGCTTCTATTTGGCCTTTATATCTTTGTGCAATTTTTTTACAGATGGATAAACCCAATCCATGACCAGGATAGGCATCCTTTCCATGGATACGAACAAACTGCTTGAAGATCTGTTGTGCTTGGTCATCATCAAAACCAATACCATTATCCTTAATAACAATCTTCCAGACATCTTTCTGGCTTACCCCGAGCCTTAAGCTTTGTATCTCTTGTTTATCTGCTAAACAAGTAATTGTAATAAGAGGGCTTTCATCTTTTTTACGGAACTTAATAGAGTTATTAATGAGATTCTGAAAAAGCTCCTTCATTAATAGCTCCTCACCTTCTATCTGCGGTAATTCTCCAGTTATCTCAATACGAGTATTAGTTTCTTTAATGCTCGTCTCTAGATCTTCTACAACGCTTTGTATAATAGAGTTTAAATTCAAGGTAGTGTAATTAGGAAGGTCAGTATTGATACGAGCATACTCTAGCAGAGCGTTTAACAAACTACGCATTCTTTGAGTTGCATCTACCATTATGTCGAGATATTCTTTACCACGATCATCAAATGTTCCATGATACTTTTCTTTCAACCTACCACCAAAATTAATAACCTTTCTTAAAGGCTCTTTCAAATCATGAGATGCAATATATGCAAAATCTTCTAATTCTTTATTACTTTGTTCTAATTGTTTAATTAGATGGTGACGCTCACGAGCATAATAAATAGTCCGTAAAAGCAATACTGGATTAATTTCTCCTTTAATAAGATAGTCTTGAGCACCGTGTTTCAGAGCAACTGACCATAACTTAGTGTCCACATTACCAGTAAGAACTACTATGGGAATATCAATCCCCGATTCAAGTACGGTATCTAAGGTCTCCAGATTAGAACCAAAAGAACCTGAGTCTAATAAATTAAGATCTAAAATTAAAAGATCATATTCATTGCCTTTAAGGATTTCTATTCCATGTTCTAAACTATCATCCCAATCAACTTGGATCGCTTCATTAATAATCTTGTCAGCATTAACGGCTCTACTTATATAGCCTCTCACTAAATCTGCATCAGATTCACTATCATCTATTATCAATATTTTCATCTAAATGGATTCCCTTAATATTCTACCTTAATATTTCAAGAAAATTGATCATGATAATCATCTAAGAATCCTTTGTTATCAATAATAATGCCGTAAAATTGATCAAATTAGTTAAGCACTTAACTAATTTACATGGACTAGGATCAAAAAGGGACTAAAATAAATAACTAAGGGTTTGTATCCAAGTAAATTCACCTATAAATTCATAAACAAGGATGAGCTAATGAAAAAAAAAACAGACTCTAAACCAGAACACTCTGAAAGTATTTTCGAAGGCATTTTTAATACTTCCATTGATTCCATTATTACTATAGATGAAAAAGGCATAGTCATTTCTTTAAATCCAGCAGCAGAAAAATTACTAGGTTATGCTCGTGATGAGGTAGTCAGCAAGAACATAAAAATGGTTATGCCATCACCTTATCAAGGTGAGCATGATCAATACTTAGAAAACTACCGTAGTACAGGTCTTAGAAAAATTATTGGCATAGGCAGGGAGGTAGAAGTAAGAACTAAAGCTGGAGAAATTATTCCTATACACCTCTCTGTTAGCGAGGCTTACATTGATGATAGAAGAATTTTCGTAGGTATAGCAAGAAATATTTCAAGCTTAAAGAAAACTCAAGAAGAGCTTAGATTAAGTGAAGAAAAAAGTAAAGCAATAATTGACAATGCCGTTGACAGCATCATTACTATTAATACTGAAGGTCTAATTCAATCTATGAATCCGTCTGCAACTAAAATGTTTGGTGTTAATGCATATGAAATGAAAGGACAGAATGTCAAAGCATTAATGCCTTCTCCATACAAGCAAGAACATGATGGTTATTTACAAAATTATTACAAAACTAATATAAAGAAAGTCATTGGCATAGGAAGAGAAGTCATTGGATTAAGAAAGGATGGCTCACAATTTCCTATTCATTTATCAGTAAGTGAGTATTGGGTTAATAATGAAAGATTCTTTGCTGGCATAGTTAGAGATATAACTGATCTAAAAGAAGCTGAAGAAAAAATCAAGATCAACAACGAGAAACTTAGTCGCCAAAATTGGCTCAGGCAAGGACAAGTTAATCTACATGAGTCCATTAAGGGTGATTTAGATCCACAAGAAATGGCTACTCGCATTATAAGAGAAGTTGCTTTATATACTAAAGCTCAAGTAGGGATCTTGTATATTGTAGAAAACGATAAAATTAAACTTTATTCTGGACATTCTTATCCACCACAAGAACAAACTACATATGCTTTAAATGAAGGGCTCATTGGTAGAACAGCTGTAGAGAAATGTATCATAAAACTTAGCGATGTAGTAGATAGACGCTTAAGCTTATGGACTGGATTTGGTAGCTTAGCACCAGCTGAAATAGTTGCCGTACCCTTACTCTATGATGGACAAACAATTGCACTCTTAGAACTCGGATATAGCAACAGTGTCGAAGATATTATTATAGACTTCCTTCAATCTATAGTGGATTCATTAGGAGTGAGCATAAGTTCTGCAATTAGCAGGAATCAAATTGCAGCATTATTAGAACAAACTCAGAAACAAGCTAATGAATTGCAAACTCAACAAACAGAATTAAAAATTTCAAATGAAGAACTTCAACAAAAATCTTATGAACTTGAAGAGCAACAACGCGAACTAGAAGCTACTAATGAAGAACTCGAAGAACAGCGTGCTGTCCTTGAGGAACAAAAACATAAACTCGAAGAGGCTAATCTAGACTTGGTGGAAACCAGGAAAGACTTAGAGCAAAAAGCTAAGGATTTAGCAGTGTCTAGCAAATATAAATCAGAATTCTTGGCTAATATGAGTCATGAACTGCGTACTCCATTGAATAGTATTTTGATACTTTCCAAACTATTAATGGAGGATACGGAGCAATCCCTGAGCCCTGAGCATAAAGAAAATGCCAAAATTATATATGATTCGGGACGTAATCTTATAACTCTAATTAACGATATTCTTGATTTATCTAAAGTTGAAGCTGGAAAGTTAGAAATTAATATCGAAGAGTTCCTAGTTAGTGATTTAATAGATAGCTTAAATAGTACTTTTAGGGCTCAAATAGAACAGAAAGGGCTGAAATACTTACTGGAAGTAAGTTCCAATTGCCCACAATATATCAGTAGTGATATTTTAAGACTAGAACAAATCATTAAAAACTTTATTTCTAATGCCATGAAATTTACTGAGCAGGGTGAAATTAAAGTTTTCATACAAGCTTTAAACGATGAGTTCCTTAGTATTGCAGTTGAGGACACTGGCATTGGTATCCCTGCTGATAAACAACGATTAATATTCGAAGCATTTCAACAAGTAGATGGCACCATCACGAGGAGATATGGTGGGACAGGACTGGGCTTGTCCATCTCAAGGAGCTTGGCAGAGAAATTAGGAGCAGAGATTCAGGTGAAAAGCTCTGAAGGCCAAGGTAGTACCTTCACTTTAATATTACCTCAAAAACTCAAGACAATAAATTTCGCCAATACAATAGAGAACGAGCCAGCTATCATTAAATATCAATCAAAAAACGCCATAGATGACAGAGAGACTATTAAGGCTGGCGACAAAACTATGTTAATTTTTGAAGCTGATAAAGTACTCGCTAAAGCTATTGCAGGGCATTGTCGTGACCTCGGTTATAAGTGTATTGTTAGTACTAGTGGGGAGCATGGATTAGAAGATGCTGTTAAATTTCAACCCAATTCTATTATTGTAGACACCGACTTACCAGATCAAAATGGCTTACTAGTACTCGATAGACTAAAGAATAATCCACAAACTAGACATATACCTACATATATAGTTTCTAGCGAAGGTAAAAGATCCGACATGATTAAACTTGGTGCTGTTGGCATGCTCAACAAAAATAGTGAGCTTGCTGATATACCAGAAATTATTAAGCGACTTGAAAGAATATACCAGAAACAATCTAAGAAAGTTCTTTTAATCGAAGACAACAAGCTAGAAAGTACTTCCATTAAAAAACTCATTAATGACAGAAGTATAGAAGTAGATGAAGCAGATAGTGGTGCCCGTGCTCATGAGCTACTAAAAAACGAAATTTACGATTGTATTATTCTGGATTTAAAACTACTGGATATGAGTGGATTTGAGTTCCTACAAATGATTGCTCAAGATGATCTGAAAGAACTACCCCCAATAATAGTTTATACAGGCAAGGAACTTAGTGATGAAGAGCAACGTTTACTTGAAGAAATATCCAGCTCGATTGTTATCAAGGGGGTTAAATCACCTGAACGATTACTTAATGAGGTAACACTATTCTTGCATAAACTTGAATCCGAGATGTCTCAAGACAAACAAAACATACTGAAATCAACAAGACATAGAGAACAAATTTATGAAGGTAAAAAAGTACTCATTGTTGATGATGATATAAGGAACGTTTATTCGTTAAAACAAATTCTTCAGGGACGCGGCATGGAACTATTTATGGCTTCTACTGGCAAGGAAGCATTAGATAAGCTTGCTGAGCATCCTGGTATAGATATAGTCTTAATGGATATCATGATGCCAGAAATGAATGGTTTTGAGGCTATCGAAACCATCAGACAAACCAGAGATCGTAAAGAATTACCTATATTAGCTCTGACAGCCAAAGCTATGACTGGTGATAGAGACAAATGTTTAAGTAGTGGAGCGAATGATTATTTACCCAAGCCAATAGAACCAGATAGATTGATGTCACTCTTAAGAGTGTGGCTAAGTAAGTAAACCAAGGAGATAAATAATGGAAAAAAAAGACATCACTATAATAGGAATAGCAATTCTCTTAGTAACAATAATTTTATCGATTGACTTACAAATGCCGCTGGGAATTGCCATTGGTATGTTATACATTGCTCCTGTTTATTTATCCTTTAATTCATCTAAACTAGAATATGCTTACCTTATCGCTTTCATTAGTATATGTTTCATTATAATAGGTGCCGTGGTATCACCTCCACCAGATATGCCATTATGGCAGGCTAGAACCAATAGAGCCATGTCAGCAACAATGGTCTTATTTATTGCTTTCTTAGGTGCTATGCAAAAAAAAGCAAAAGATAGAATTAACAAAAACAATATTGAGCTTGAGAGACAGGGGTGGGTTAAAGATGGACAGGTAAAACTACAAGAATCAATCAAGGATAATAAAACTCTTAGTGAAATACTTAACTCTGCTCTTAATCAATTAGCTAGTTATATTGGCGCTGATGTTGGTGTAATGTATTTGCTTGAAGAAACCAAATTGAAAATGTATGCTGGTTACGCTTATCCAGGAGACAAGAAGCGTGAAGTAGAATTCAATGAAGGCGTAGTTGGTAGAACTGCCGCTGAGAAAAAACTAGTCAGACTCAATGATGTAATCGTAGAGAGGATGTCACTTGAATCTTCGTTTGGAGTGATGGAGCCTAAAGAGATCATGGCTATCCCTCTTATTTATGCTAATCAATCAGTAGCTGTAATTGAATTAGCTTTCCCTAATAAAGTAGAAGATAGGGTAATAGATCTGCTGGAATCTATAAGGGATTCACTTGGAGTATCTATCAATTCTGCACTGAGCAGGGATAAAGTAGATAGGTTATTAGAAGAAACTCAAGCTCAGGCTGAAGAACTGCAAGCTCAACAAGAAGAACTTAAATCCTCTAATGAAGAATTACAGCAAAAATCTGCTGAATTAGAAGAACAGCAACGTGAGCTTGAAGCTACTAATGAAGAGCTAGAAGAACAGAGAACAGTATTAGAAGAACAGAAGAAACGTTTAGAAGAAACTAATTATGATTTAACAGACGCTCGCAAAGAAGTAGAGAAAAAAGCCAAGGACTTAGAAGTATCAAGTAAGTATAAGTCAGAGTTTCTAGCTAACATGAGCCATGAGTTACGTACTCCTTTAAATAGCATTCTAATATTATCCAAATTATTATTTGAGGATAAACAAGAAACCTTAAATACTGATCAAAAAGAAAACGCTAAAACTATTTATGACTCTGGTAATGATTTATTGAGTCTAATCAATGATATTTTAGACTTATCTAAGGTTGAAGCTGGTAGGTTAGAAATCAATATAGAAAGAATCTTCATAGATAATTTAGCTAGTAACTTAGATAGATCATTTAGAGCACAAATAGAAGCTAAGAGATTAGACTATCAGATTGAAATTGGGCAAGGATGTCCAGCGATAATATATAGTGATAGTTTAAGATTAGAACAAATAATTAAAAACTTTATATCTAATGCTATTAAATTTACGGAACAAGGGAGTATTAGGGTTTTATTTAATGCCGTAGATGAAGATCGCATTGCAATTAGCATCAAAGATACTGGCATAGGCATTCCTGACGATAAAAAACAAATTATATTTGAAGCTTTCCAACAAGTGGATGGTAGTATTACTAGACGTTTCGGTGGAACTGGACTCGGATTGTCTATCTCTAGGAGCCTAGCTGAGAAGCTTGGAGGTGAAATTCAAGTAGAAAGTAAACTTGATCAAGGTAGTACCTTCACCTTAGTAATTCCTACTAAGGTTAAAGGTAGATCAGAAAAGACTCGAAACACTAGTAGTACACCACAATCTAATAATCCATCTTATACAGAAATGGAGGATATTAATAATGCTTATATACCTATAAATATTCCTGATGATCGTAACCATGTCAATGAAGGGGATAAGGTTATATTAGTATTTCAGTCTGATAAGGTACTTGCAGAAGCTATATCTAATCACTGCCATAATCTTGGTTATAAATGCCTAATCAATTCTAGCGGTGAATTAGGTTTAGAAGATGCTGTTAAATTTAAACCCAATTCCATTATTGTAGATACTGACTTAATTGATCAAAACGGTCTCATAGTACTAGATAGATTAAAAAATAATCCTCAAACTAGACATATCCCTACTTATGTAGTATCAGCAGAAGCCAAGAAAGCAGAATCTATTAAACTTGGTGCTGTTGGTATGCTTGATAAAACTAAAGAAATGGATAGTATACCTGAGATAATCAAGAGACTAGAAAGAATCTATGAGAAGGAATCTAAAAAAGTTCTATTAATTGAAGACAATAAAATAGAAAGAGAATCTATCAAAAAACTAATCACGGAACAAAGTATAGAGGTTGAAGGTGCTGCCACTGGAGCCGAAGCTTATGAACTTCTTAAAACAGGTAGTTATGACTGCGTCATACTTGACCTGAAATTACCCGATATGACTGGATTTGAATTCTTAGATATGCTAAAGCAAAATGATATTGAATCTTTACCTCCCGTTATTGTCTATACTGGCAAGGATCTCAGTCAAGAAGAGCAGCGTAAGCTAGAAGAAGTTTCAAGCTCTATTGTAATCAAAGGGGTCAAATCACCTGAACGGTTGCTTAATGAAGTAACTTTATTCCTTCATAAAGTAGAATCTGAGATGTCAGAAGATAAACAAAAAATATTAAAATATGCTCGCCATCGTGAACAAGTTTATGAAGGTAAGAAGGTTTTAATAGTAGACGATGATATTAGAAATGTTTATTCATTGAAGCAAGTCTTGCAAGACAGAGGCATGGAACTTTTTATGGCTTCAACCGGTAAGGAAGCGTTAGAGAAACTTGCAGAACATCCAGACATAGACATAGTATTAATGGACATTATGATGCCAGTGATGAATGGTTACGAGGCAATGGAAGAGATCAGAAAAACTTTGGATCGCAAACAGTTACCTATATTGGCATTGACAGCTAAAGCCATGACTGGTGACAGAGATAAATGTTTAAATAGTGGAGCCAATGATTATTTGCCTAAACCAATTGATCCAGATAGGCTACTGTCTTTATTAAGAGTATGGCTGAGTCAGTAGTTACCGATAACAAAAAAATCTTCGAATCAACAGAGTCTATAGAAATCAAACTCCTGATAGATGGGATTTTCTATGCTTATGGATATGATTTCCGTAATTATGCATTTTCCTCCAAGAAGCGAAGATTAGATGATCTAAAAATTAAATATGCTTTTAAGAATTATGCGGAAATGCAACATAGAATTCTTAATGACAAAGAATTTTTCTATGAATTATTGTCACGCTTAACTATTACAGTTACTGAGTTTTATCGAGACCCTTTCTTTTATGCAGCACTCAAAAGCAAGATCTTTGATCATCTTAAGACTTATCCTAAGATCAAAATCTGGCATGCTGGCTGTGCCAGTGGAGAAGAAGTATATTCCTTAGCAATTTTACTTCAGGAAGCTGGACTATATGATCGTTGTATTATATATGCTACTGATATTAACCCTACTGCTTTAGCAACTGCAAGAAAGGGAGCATATTCACTAGAAAGAATTAAGCGTGGTAGCGAACAATACTTCCAAGCTGGTGGTCAGTTTACTTTAGGTGAATATTACACTACCAATAGAGATCAAGGGATTATTAAGGATGAACTGAAAACTAATATAGTATTTTCAGATCATAACTTAGCAACTGATCAATACTTTGGAGAAATGCAATTAATACTGTGCCGAAATGTGATGATATATTTCAATAATGACTTAACTAACCGTGCCTTAAGCATCTTTGATCAAAGCCTCTGTCCAGGAGGATTCCTGGTCATTGGCAACAAAGAATCTTTAAATTTATATGATATCTCTGTGGGTTATGAAGAAATAGACAAGAAAGGCAAGATTTATTGTAAGAAATGGAAACATTAAAACATAAACAATATAAGGCGATCGTTATTGGTGCTTCGGCTGGAGGCTTGAAAGCTTTTTTTAGGATCTTACCAAAACTACCTAAAGATTTCCCTCTGCCAATACTTATTGCTCAGCATTTACATCAAGAATCTGACTCATTATTAGTAGAACTATTATCCCCAAAAGTTAAACTTAAAGTAAAAGAAGCTGTGGCACATGAACCAATCTCACCAGGCACTATTTATATTGCACCTCCAGGATATCATTTACTAGTAGAGCCAGATTATACTACTGCACTTTCTGTAGATGAGGCAGTTAATTACTCCAGACCATCTATAGATGTGTTGTTTGAATCAGCAGCCTCAGTTTACAAAGATCACTTAATAGGAATTTTATTGACAGGCGCTAACAATGATGGAGCCCAAGGACTTAAAGCTATAGCTGATTATAAGGGTTTGGTCATAGTCCAAGATCCTTCTAGTGCAGAAGTAGCAACCATGCCAGCTGCTGGCATTCAATCAACTCAAACCAAAAATATTCTATCTCTTGAAATGATTTCAGACTTATTGGAGGTATTTTAATTATGATCATGACATCAGTTCCTATATTAATAGTTGATGATAACCCAGCTAATTTACATTCATTCGAAAAAATGCTCGCCGAAATGGAAGTAGAAGTAACTAAGGTTGATTCTGGTGAAAAAGCTCTACAAGTTCTCTTTGATAAAGTATTTGCATTAATATTACTGGATGTACAAATGCCGAGTATGTCCGGGTTTGAAGTAGCAACACATATCAGACAAGATCGTAAAAACGATATGACACCAATAGTGTTTATCACTGCCTTTAGTCATGATCTACAAAAAATTACTGAGGCCTATAAAGAAGGGGCTACCGATTTTATCCAAAAACCCATAGAAGTAGAAATTTTTAGATCCAAAATTCAAAACTATATTGAAATATATCAACTAAGACGTTCCCAAGAAATGCTTGATTCACTTTTAGATTTAAATACTGACGGTTGGTGGGAATGGAATATAAGTAAAGGCAGTAAGAACATGTGCTTAAGTTCGGGCTTGAAAGAATTACTTGGCTGTAAAGCTTACGAACTTGAAGATGGTACAGTAAGCTGGGAAGACATTATTCATGCTGATGATTTAGACAGATTCAATATCGCATTAAGAGATCATATACAATCAGGAGCCAAACAGCCTCTATCATTAGAGCTGAAATTTAAACATAAAGCTGGAGACACTGTATGGATCATCTGTCGCGGACACGGACTGAAAGACGAATCAGGGAAAATATATAAAGTAGTAGGATTTTTAACTGATATCAGCAAACAAAAAGCAGTAGAGATCAAGCTTGCACACTCAAATACAGAGCTAGAACAGTTTGCCTATGTAGCTTCGCATGACTTACAAGAGCCATTAAGAACCATATCTAGCTATGTAGAAATGTTGCAATTTAAATTTCAAGATCTTATTCAGGAGAGCCCTGATGCTGCCAAATATATGAGTTATATAACTAAATCAACAGACAAAATGCAAGTATTAATCAAGGACTTGCTCAAATTATCGAGAATAGGTAGAACTAACGATTTTGAACAAGTAGATTTAAATGAAGTTATGAAAAATGTCCTAGAAAATTTAAGTACAATTATTAATGAAAATCAAGTACAGATTAAGATTGATAATTTACCAATAGTTAATGGTAATGAAACTGAGTTATATCAATTATTCTTAAATTTAATTTCTAATGCTATTAAATTTAAGGCAGAGAGAAAGCCTATCATTGAAGTGAAAGTCACCAAACAAGAAGATGGTGAATGGATATTTATAGTTTCTGATAATGGTATCGGCATGGATTCCAAATATCATAATAAGATCTTCGTCATATTCCAAAGATTGAAGAACTCAAAAGAAGTCAGCGGAACTGGTATTGGGTTAGCGCTTTGTAAAAAAATTGTCGAACATCATAGCGGCACTATTTGGGTTAAATCTGAACCAGGGCAAGGTAGTCAGTTTTATTTCACGCTCAAAGCTAAAAACTACAAAAAAGATGAGCCATCAATAGAATCCTTGGCATTAGCTGCTATGAGGTAACTTTACTGTTTGTAACCAAAATTTATCTATAAGATTACTTAAATCCATAAACTCCTTCAGAGTTTTTGGTTTAGATAAAAAACAATTAACATGATTCTCATAAGCTCTATCAATATCTTCCATAGAGTCAGATGTCGTCATCATAATTATGGGAATAACCTTCAATTCTTTATGACTTTTAGTGAATTTAAGAACTTCAATACCATCTAAGTTAGGCAAATTATAATCTAAAATAATCAGATCTGGAATTTTACGTTCTTTATACTTACCCCTTCCTTCAAGGTAGCAGATAGCTTCTTCTCCATCCATTACTACATTAAGATTATTTCTATTCTCCAATTGATTAAAAGTCTCTACAAGAAGATCAACATCACTTTGACTATCTTCAATCAATAAGATTTTTTTAATTTTATTTTTTCTGAGTGAATTAGACACTATTAGGATAATAACATGACTAGAAATTGATCTAAATAGGTGAAAATACTATGATTACCCCCTAATTTAGCAAAACAACGAGACTTCATAAATAGTTTTCTTGGTTCAAAAGCCTTCTGTTCACTATGTTCTGTATCATTATCAATAAAATCCTGATCATTTTTATGGAAATCCTCAGATTCTTTATCATGTTTAAAAAGTAATTTTCTTTGACTTCTGCGTTTACGATCAGCCACTGCTATAATCCTGCTAACTGGTTCATAGCTAATATATTCTGTTGGACTATACTCTAGATCAATATTCATTAATTATCAACTCCCCCAAGTTTCAATTAACTAAGACATTAAATTTTGCTTGATCAATCTTCGTACTTGTTCTCGATTAATTGCAAAGCGCACAGCCCTCGCTAATCTATCTACAGTGAATTGACCCTTGATTAAGTAGTCGTGTGCACCTATGTTTAATGCATTTTCTATGACATCATCGTCACCATAAGTAGAAACAATAATGTAAGGTAAATTAGGGAAAGTTTTACTAAACTGTTTTAAAATATCTAATCCTTGAGCATTAGCTAAGCGTAAATCTAAAATCACTAAATCATATCTATCTGGATTATGACTAATTTGCTCAATAGCCTCGTCCATAGAATCTAATTCATCACATTCAAGAACAGTATCTTCAATATTTGCTAGATAATTTAACAGTAACTTTCTATCAATAGTACTACTATCTACAACCAGTACTCGAATACACCCAAGTGTTTTCATAGGAGCATTATACCCAAATGAAAATAATTGAAAACAATTTATCACCGCTGAATCTACCCACGAGAATTTACCTAGCTGAGTTTATCTAGATAATAATTTACGAATATTGGGAATAAGCTCAACAAATGAAAAAACAATTGAGCGTCTTAGCAGTTGCAGTAATGCTTGCAACATCAATACTTGCTGCATTTGCATTAGATCCATCTACCGAGGGTCTTAATTTAAAAACAGTTCAATTCGATAAAGAATTTTGTAAAACTGTTAGTGAGGTTCCATTGATTGCGGTGTGTGTTGGAGGTGATCCTACTAAAGCCTGGTTTACTAAAGGTACAGAAAGAGCTTTGAAAACAAGAACTAAAAAACTATTAGAAATATATGCAGAATTAGCAAAGAATCCAATTCGTAAGTTTAGTAGTACTTGTACATTCATGGATTGGGTACCAAGTGAATGCGGTGGTGCTGCTACTTATTGCGATGCTCACCCTAATGATGGTCAGTGCCCTTCAGCTTGTACTTACGATGATTGGCATGATCCATATTGTGGTGCTCCTACTTATTGCGACGCATATCCTTCTGATGGTAGATGTCCTTCTAGTTGCACTTTTATGACTTGGCATTACCCATACTGCGGTGCTGCAACTTTTTGCGATGCTTACCCTAATGATGGTCAGTGCCCTTCAGCTTGTACTTTTACTGATTGGCATGATCCATATTGTGGTGCTCCTACTTATTGCGACGCATATCCTAATGATGGCAGATGTCCTTCTACTTGTACTTTTATGACTTGGCATGATCCATACTGTGGTGCTCCTACTTTTTGCGATGCTTACCCTAATGATCCATTTTGTCAATAGTAAAACTACTACTGTTTAGGTAGGAAGTCAGGACAGTTAATTGTAATGGCTTCTGGTGCAATATTCTGACCTTGTGTTACTTGGTTATATAACTGGTGAGGAATTAGTATGTTTAGTTTTTCACCACCAACGAAGCCACTAACTCTAACCTCTGTAATTGCGGAATCAGGTGGCAAAAGAACATAAGTTACAGACTCTGGATCCTTATTAGCCGTCTTAATTAACTTTCGACCATTAGAACTTTTAAGTATCTCTGGTAAAAGCTTCCTAAGGAACTTTCCAATTAAATCTTCAGAATTCTCATCTTTATTATACTGAATCTGCCATTCACCATTTACTTTTTTAATAGAAGCCAATTGTCCAGATGTATTATTTATTGATGGTAATGGTGATTGATGAAGTACTGTAGTAATTGTTTGATCGCCTTTCTTAGGTTCCAGACTAGCAACCCTGGTATTAGATTCAGGTGGCTTACCAGGAACCGCAGTAAACCAAGTTGCCAATGCTAGTGCTGCTGTGGTTGCTAATAGAGGTTTCTTAAACCTTTGTTTTAAATTATTCATTACTCTATCCCTTCTCCATTTTTCCAATACTGCTTCCCCGTCTTTTGATTTATCTTTTACATAATCATGTCCAACTGTTAAACTTGGTGCTGCAACTCGACACTGATCTATTTTATAAGCCAAAACTTTCTTTACCCGAGATAAAAACCTTCCTCCTTGAACAGCTTTAATTGGAAAGTCCTCCCCATGTTTTCTCATAATTTTAGGAATTTCTTCTAAAATTATATGGTTAAGATCCTCATCTTCCCCTGGATCTCGTGACCTTCCTGCTAAATGAATCAACTTAGAATCTAAGCTATCAATCATTTCTATATCCCCTGATACAAGCAAACGTAGAAATTTATCTCCAGATGTTAACGTCCTGTCATCTATCTTTGGATCTCGAAGATAGTTCACTAGATCCTCAATACTCTTCACTGGCGGCTTCTGATCTCCATAAACAGCAAAGTCATTCTTATCGACAAGTTTTTTTAGTGCAACATTCCATACTTCTTTATCTGCAGTAGTTCTAGCAGATAAAGCATAAGTATAGAATGGGTGCATTGGATAGTCTGTTTTATAGTCAAAGCCACCATCTTTAGGAGCAACGCCAATTTTGTTAATTTTCTTCCATACTGGTGAGTCATCCTCCTCATGCTTACATGCTAAGCTACGAACAAAGTGTTTTAACTTATTATGGGCTGCCTTCATATCATCTGGCTGACTTAAATCTAATGTTCTTGAAATCTCTGATTCCAAATTTGTAAACTGATCTTTAAAGTTTTTCAGAGCTTCTTTAATCCTTTCTTGATCTATAGCTAAACGTCCATCAACAAAGTAAACCGCTTCTTGATCAAATAAAAAATTCATATACATATGAGAAGAAATAGAATCGAAACCTTTGTTTGGATGCTTCTGCATTGGATATCCTACCAATCGTTCCATTAACATCAGATCACGCACTAAGGGCACATTGTATAGATTTGCAGTAAACTTAGAATTAAATAAATCTACAAGTACCTCAACATCTGCTCTACCTTCCTCCTTTGCCGCCCCTTCTCTCGTACCTGCTAAATCAAAACCAAATTTTGCATTATTAATAGCAGCAGGAGTTTGTGGTATTTTATTTTCCGGTCTATGATTTCTAGGTAGCCATGATATACCATGCTTATGCTCATGATTATTTGGCCACATGAATGATGTTTTAGTTAAAGTAGAAATACCTTTATCTTTTTCATTCAAACAATTTCTAAGGGCACTAAAGCTATCCGAATGAATACAATATTTCATGAGAGGTCTAATATATTTCACCGTTCGCTCTGCAAAACGATCCATAAGATAGCAGGCTACTGCATCAGCAGGGGCTGGTTCTTTACTTGGCCAAAATTCAGAGAAAAGAGCAACTTTATTTAATCTATCTTTCTTAGCTTTCTTTTCATCAGGTCCATCAAATTCCCAAAGCTGTGTACCATAGGTGTTTTCTAAAGCAACAGCATTGGATGGAGCATCTCTGTCTAATATAAACTCATAATCTTGCCTATCATAAGTTAAAGCTGCTAAAACTGGTTTTTTCTCAAAACCAGCAAGGTAAGAACTTTTGAATATTCCTACCAATATATTTGAGGCATTCTTATTCCTCAGCAGGTCATCAGATAGTTTTCTACTTGCATCATAAAAACCGCCGTTTCTAGTATCTATAATTAATTGATCAGTTAACTCTTTAAAAGCCTTATTCGTAGAATATAGTGACATTTTTTGAAAATGTTTTTCCAAAACAGCAGCTTTACCTGCAAAATCTTTTTCGTCTAGCTTATTAAACTCTGTGGCAACAGGCTCCATCTGTTTTATAAATTTTCTGCAAGCTTCAGGGCTTAACTTAATGTAGTCCTGAGATTGAGACCTATGCATATAAGCAGGATCAGCAACTTCTGAAGAAGCTATAACTTGGTTAGGAGTGGATGTAGTATTTGTTAGTTTTATGTTATTAGAAGAACTATTCGTTCCGCTAACTCCCCCGATATCGTTACCCATACTTTTGTATTACCACCCAAATTTACCCCGATTAATCATCCTATTATACAGATCCTAACCTAGATTCTCTACTATTTTTAATGGATAACTGCAATTTTCTTTTGAGGTATATTATAATTAAATTAGTTAAGCACTTAACTAATTTAGGAAAAATAAGCTATTATTAGCTCAGGGAGCCAAGAATGACAGATAGACATATATTCAAACACACTAGAAAACCACTAATGAATCCTGAGTTAGAGGAAAATAAAATCATTATAGAAGATTTGCTTAAAGACGTTAGACAACAGACTTTGGAGGATTTAACTCATCATATAGAAATATTAGTTAAGGACTTAAATATTTATCATTGCGATCGGCCCATAAATGAAGATTATCGTACTAAGTCAGATTCTTATTATGCTATTCATTTTGAAAATATAAATTTAAATCTAACCCACAAAGATCTAGATAGCATTATTTATATAGGATTTGGTTTAGATTTAAATATGCAAAGAAACGTACTTGGATTTTGGCTTAAAAAAAATTCTGAGAACCCTTATAAATTTTGGATTAAGGTTTGTGAGCAACTCAAAGATTCAGGTATAAATTCTATAGAAGTACAAGATTACAATAAACAGTATTGGTTAAATGAAGCTATGAATCAGGTTTTTGGTCTAAAGTACTAAAGCTTCAAACTAAATTTCTCATTACATCTACGATACCTAGCATCAGAGCAAGCAGATCTGATGAAGTGGTTCTTTTCATATAATGCCCTTGCTGCCTCAAGCTTAGAATTGGTCAGAGCAAAAATCTCTGAATAAGAATTCATCTTGGCATATTCAATAGCTCTATTAATAAGCATCTGAGCAACATTTCTATCTCTATAATCAGATCTCACTGTAAGTTTAGACATCTCTAATTTAGACTTATTATGGTCTATCAAAGCTAAGGTACCAAGTACTTTCGTACCCTGCAAAGCGATAAATATCTCTCCACCATTCTTTATAATACAAGCCTCAGGATCTGCAAAAAGCTTCTTGTCATATTCTTCAATATCAAAATATTCTTCAAGCCAAGCGAGATTTAATTTCTCAAAATCCTTACGGTATTGATTCTCATAATTAACTATTTTAACCTGGAAACGCTCTAGGAGTGGTTTATTCTTCAACTCACGTTCTAATCCAACTAAAGCATCAAGTATTAGCCCACGGTTCTCTCCCATTAATTCTTTTACGGCAGCTTCGACATCTAGTAAATCTGGGACAATAGAATTTAAAAGCTCATCACCTTTAGGAGTTAGTGCAATTATCCGAGAGCGCTTGTCTTTCCCCTTAAGTACTTTGACTAGTTTTAATTTCTCAATTTCATTCATAAACTGTGAAATTGCTGATGGGGAAACATTATTACGGCTAGCTAAAGTTTTAAAATCAACTTTACCTTCACGCTGAATTGTTGCAAGTATGGCGAACCAAGAAGATTTAAAACCTCTTCCTCTATAATCATATATCTCTTGTACTTGCTGCCAAAGCAAGTCGGACAGTCTTCTCATACGAGATGACAGAGTAATTACTCCTTTTAAATCTATTTGGTTGCTTAAAGAATCTTTGGTTTTCATGATTGATATAATTAAGTGCTTAATTATATCTCAATCAATTCATTCTTGACTGCAATAATAACTGCATCAGTTCTATTCTTAGCTCCGAGTTTTATGAGAATACTTCTAACATGATTCTCTACAGTCTTAGTACTAAGGCCTATCTCTTCTGCTATTTCTGGATTTTTCATACCATCTTTAATTAAAATCAATACATCAATCTCACGATTAGACAAATGATGAGGAAAATGAATCAGGTCGCCAGATTCTTTAACCTTTGGTTTACTAATAAATCGTACTGCTTCTTTCTTTTTAATATTTTTTTTAGTCATAAATTTACCTAATCAAATCTACCCAATACATACTATCATGTTTGCTTTAATGGGTATCGTGTTTCTCAGCTTTTGGTTCTTTTTTAGTCTCATCCTTTGGGCTAATTTTTTCGTTAAACTTCTCTATTGCTATCTTGTTTTTCGCCTGAATATCGGTAAGTAATTTAGCTAACTCTTCTGTCATTTCCTGAGGACTGGAAATAAGCTCATTTAGTTTATGTAAAGCAAAGACCTTCGCAAAGGCATCTGCTGGAATTGGAACTGATTTAGCCGCAGTTTTCCTAATGACTTCGGCTACAGGTACTACCACTTCCTTCACCCCTTGATCCGTCATCTCAATACTAGCAAGATCATGCATTTTCTCAAATACATGCCCTTCTACACCAGCATTCTCAGCCACAAATATATTACTTGGAAGAATTAAAGTTGTCTTAGTACTATTAGTTACACCAAACTGCGCAAGCAATCTCTGTCTCTCACCAGCAGATTCTCCTTGATCTCCTGAGTATTTTTCTTGCATATCAGGACGTAAGAGGATAGTACTGCAAACACAGACACCATCTAATCCTTGAGACTCAAATTTATTAATTTCATCTATAACAGATTGTTTAGCCTCTTCTGGTAAATTCTTAGGAAGATTAGCCTTCATCTGTTCAAGTAATTCGTGGAATTGATCATATAAAGCAACGGCTTCTGGTTGTTTATAATTCTTAGAATTTAAATCATAACTAGCAGAGACACTATATCTATTACTAGCTACACCATCAAAGATTCTCTTAGCTGGTTCAAGCTTAGCCTCTTTATTAGTTGGGTCTGCAACGTTAATCCCTGAGCCAGCTCTAGCCATTTTTGCTCCAGCTCCCCAATCCATACCTGAGAACCAATTAATAATCCATGCAAAAGACCTGTAGAAGAATCCTCTCTTAAATATATGTGTGTTAGCTCTTTCACCCGCCATGTCTATAATAGCCTTAGCTTCAGAATTCACATGTACTCTTATAAAGTCTTTTTCCGAACTAAGTTCTTTATCTAAACCAAGTTTATTAAGTAAGGTTTTAAGGTTCTTCTTAGCTTGATCAGAAATACTTAAAGCATCCACTTCTTCTAGCTTAGTGATAGCCTGGTATTGCAAAGCTGGATCATCTATATTCTTTACTTTGATCGGAGCATGCAAATCCTTGACCTTGCTTGTATCATCAGCTGGACCTTTAGCCTCAGCAACAACAGGTTTACCGTGTACATCTTTAGCAATTAGATCTGGCCCTTTAGTTAAACCGACGGGATTTGTTTTAAGATCATTCATCTATATTGGCGCACCTCTAGTCAATACGAATATACGGATAAAATACTAGCATAGGCGTATAATAAAGTATAATTAAATATTATCTTAGGGGTAGACACCTAAAAATATTTCACTCCACATTCGTTGTTTTTTATATTGTGGTTCCGCGCCTTCGGCGCGGTTCGTCCTGCGGACGGCTGAATAATTTTGATAGAAAAATTTAACCATAACTATATTTTTCGAAGCTGAATTTAGTATATGTCGATTGCTATAATCTTGAACTCTCATGGTTACCAAACAACGTAAAGAAGAAACTGTAACTGAGCTAAAGGACAAATTTAGCCGCGCTAAGTCAGTGTTTACCACTACTCAACTTGGCCTTACAGTGGCACAAATCTCTAGTCTCAGAAAGGAGATTCGTGGTGTTGGCGCCGAATTTAAGATAGCTAAAAACAGCCTATTTAGAATTGCTTCTAAAGGAACTGAGTTCGAAAAACTTACTGGTGACCTTAAGGGTCCATCAGCGTTCTTGTTCTGCTACGAAGATATAATTGCGCCAGCAGGTAAAGTTAAGAAGTTCTCTAAGGAGAATAAGGATATTATCACCATCGGTGGTGCTTACCTAGATGGAGAAGTTCTAGATCAAGAGCAAGCGACCAAGGTTGCAAGCTTACCTTCTAAAGAAGTTTTATTAAGCCAAATAGCTGGAATGTTAGTACAAAATACTCAAGCTATTGCATATATTTTAAGTCAGCTTGGTGAAAACGAAGACAAGACTAAGTTACTTAAAGATTTAACGGTTGCTACTGAGTCCGTGGACGCTTCAAACAGTAGTAGCGGTGCAGCGAGCGCAGAAGGTGAAAGCAAGGAGCCTGAAGCTTAAGCTAAGACAAGGTAAGGACAGGAAAGAAAGGACAGAGGAAATTATTATGGCAACAGCAACAAAAATTCAAGACGTATTAGAGCAAATCGCAGGACTTACAGTTCTAGAAGCGGCTGAACTTAAAACAGCAATGGAAGAGAAGTTTGGTATCACTGCAGCATCAGGCGTAGCAGCGGCAGTAGGCGGCGGTGGCGGCGAAGCAGCAGCAGAGAAAACAGCTTTTGATGTAGAGCTTACTGCAGCAGGTGCTTCTAAGATCGGTGTTATTAAAGTAGTTCGTGAGATCACTGGACTAGGACTTAAAGAAGCAAAAGACTTAGTAGAAGCAGCTCCTAAAGTTCTTAAAGGTGGAGTAGCTAAAGAAGAAGCTGAGAAAATCAAAGCTCAACTTACTGAAGCTGGCGCAACTGTTACTATCAAGTAATCTATTTATAAAACAAACTAAAAGTAAAAAGGGTAAGGAGAAATTCTTACTCTTTTTTATTAACTTGCCGTTGCTTTAGAAGCTTTACCTATGTGGTTTATTATAGAACCAATCAAAGCTGGATCAATTTTGGCTTCGGCAAGTTTCTTAACGAACTCATCACCAATACTACTAAACATCTTAGTCAGAGACGTAGCTTTAGTATCAGGCGCAGGAGCAATACTCTGTATCATTTCATCAGCATTTAGCTTTTGAGTATTAAATTTCTTCTGAGGGTCTTTAGTATTTAAGTAGCCAATACTAAACTCAGCTTTAGAGTTCATTGAATGTAATTCACTATTACTATGCTGATAAATAAAATGCCTATATTCCTCTCCACCCACTTGCACTGGCTCTTGAGACATATATACTTGTCTTGCACCAAGTGTCATAGGTTTGTATGCTGTAGACAAGAGTCCATGCAATTCAGATATATTGCTGATTTGAGGAATTTTACTATCAGGGAATTTGGTTTTGATTGAATCAAGCTTTAAATAATTATTGATTAGATTCTTAGCTAGATCTGAATTGATATCCCCATAATTTAATCTCATGTTACTAGATTTATTCAGCAAGGTTGCTTTAATCATCTCTCTATCTATCTGAGCGCCTGTTCTTGCAATCTTCTCAGTGGCTGTCATTTTATCCCAAGCTACGTCAGGAATACCAGAAGCTGCTCTAAGTTCTCTAGCCCTTCCTACTAACATACTTATTAGATCTTCACTAGCATAATGAATTTGTCTCCCATTAAGCGCTGCATTGATCTCATTAGTAATCGCTTCAAGAGCTTTGGCTAAAACTTTACGATCTAATTCAATACTACCTGTATTGGGCTTACTAATACCAAAATCTTGCCAATTAATAAACTGAGGATAACGTTCAAGTATGCGCCCTGCCATAATTTCAGCCTGCTCATTAGGACCAGGATAAGGGATCGAAACCTTATTCTTAGCTGCAAGCCTATCATACATTGGTGCCCAGACTTCAGTTGCACTTGCACCATCACCGCTTTCCAGATGTCTCTTTAACTCCCTTAACATTTCTTCCAGAGTCCTATTACTAGTAAGTAATATTTCTTGTTGAATGAAAAGTTCATTGAATTGTAATAGGAGGTTTTTCAATCTAGCTTTATCGCAGCCTTGTAAAGTTCTAGGGTCAAAGATCTTATCAAACTCGTCTACAAAGACTGCTAGCTTTTGTTGTCTTTCTGGATGAGCTTGGTTATGTTTATCTACTTTTATTTTTAGTTTTTGGATACGTCGTATAAGCAGCTCTAGGACAAGGATACCTTGATTTTGTAATAATGATCCTGAACTATTACCAGCACTGTTAGACAAATTTGAGCCAGCTTGAATGAACTCCATCATATCCGATTGATTACGATTAACATCTTTAAGATACTCATCAAAATTAGCCAAATTCAATTCCGCGATTACAGCTTCATAACCTTGACTTTCAATTCGATTAGCCCATTTACCTAAGATACATTTAACACCATCGGTCTTACCAGTCCCAGGTTTACCATCTAGAAGACCACCAATATCATCCTTCTCATGCCGCTCTAAGATTGACTCTCGCACTCCAGGTGGATAGACAAGGATTTTGTCTAAATTAAGTGCTTCAGTTTTTAACTTCTCTTTAGTGGCTTCATCGTATATGGTGAATATTTTTTTACCATGCTTTTCCGCTCTTAGAACATGCAAGTCAATCAAATCATCTCCCAGAGCGACTTTTTGATCCCACTCAAATGCCCTACCAACCATCGCTGAAATACTGCCACCAAAGGTCATACCCAAAGCTGCTGTGCGAAACAAACCTTCAAAAAATCCTGGCTTCTCACTCTTAGTGGGGAAGAGTCTAGATTGTACTGCCATGAATGCTACACCAAATATAGTAATAAGATCTCCCCAGGCAAATTTATTTTTGAACGCAGTAGCTATTGTGGTAAAAATATTCGTAGCAGGTTTAGTTACTTGCTCTTCATCTAGATCCTGCTTTAAACGTTCAGTCTCTTGTTCTCTTAAATTAACAAATACAGGTTGTGCCAAATTCCCAATGATCTGCTGGCCAAAATTAGTTCTGGCGATACTAGTTCCTCTTTGTATAATATCCCCCAAGGATATTGGTGCATTCATAGGAATATGTAAATCTATTATAGCAATTTCAGGGAATTATTACGGAAATATTAAGGTAAAAGTACTATATAATGAAACTATGCCCGAATCACGTGGAATGCAATTAGGTGGAGACTTGGACAACTTAGCTTATGCTAAAGCAGAAGAGTTTGATGCTGCCTTGAAGAAATTTTGTGCAACTAAGAATTGTAAGCCAGAAGCTGCAATACGCTGGGCACTACAACGCTCATTAAATGCAGAGCAACGTAAGTTTATTCAAGCTAAGTTTGATGAGCTCTATAAATCTGGTGCGTCGTTGATCTAATTAACGAAACAAATCATCATAATATTATCTCAAGAAAATCAAGTATATTAGTAAACCCTTGAAAGTATAATGAATAGGCATGTCTTACTACATCACCACTCCTCTTTTCTATGTTAATGATTTACCTCATATAGGCAGTGCTTATCCAACTATTGCAGCGGATTTCTTTGCGGGGCATATGAAGCAGCGTGGAGAAGAGGTAGCTTTCTTAACTGGTACTGACGAGCATGGACAGAAGATCGAGAAGGCAGCAACCAGTAATAATAAAAGTCCCCAAGAACATTGTGATTTTATAGCGGAAGAATTTAAGAAGCTTTGGAAGATATTAGATATTAATTATGATTATTTTATTCGTACTAGCTCTCCATCTCATCGTGAGTTTGTAACTGAGTTCTTCCAGAAAGTAAAAGCTAAGGGTGATATTTATAAAGGACAATACAAGGGTCTCTATTGCACTCACTGTGAGGATTTTTGGTTAGAGAAAGATCTTATCGAAGATGATGAGACATTCCTGTGTCCTACTCACAAGAAACCCGTAGAAGAATATTCACAAGAGAATTATTTCTTCGCACTATCTAAGTATCAAGATCAATTACAAAAATACATTGATGACAATCCTGATTTCATCTCACCTGACTATCGTAAGAATGAAGTACTAGGCTGGCTGAAAGATGGACTCAGAGACTTTCCTATATCGAGAGCTAATCTTAGTTGGGGGATACCTGTACCAGGAGACACAGAAGGGCAAGTTATATATGTCTGGTTTGATGCTCTCTTAGGATATCTATCTGGACTCGGCAATGACAAAGATAAATTTTGGCAAAACAATTCAGTAGTTCATATCATAGGCAAGGATATACTACGCTTTCATGCTGTCTACTGGCCTGCAATGCTGATGTCTGCTGGGTTACCGCTACCTAAGAAAGTTTTTGGGCATGGATTCTTGACTAAGGATGGCATGAAGATGGGTAAGACTCTTGGTAATATTATTGACCCGATTGCGCTTGCTGAAGAGTTTGGAGCTGAGGCAGTGAAGTTTTATTTCTTACGAGAGATCATGTTTGGGAAGGATGGAGACTATACTGATGAAAGTTTCATACAGAGACTGAATTCTGATCTAGCAAATAATTTGGGTAATCTATTAAACCGTTCACTTAAACTCATAAGTAAATATTTCGATAATAAAATCCCCAACATTACAATAGATACTTCAATAGCGCAAAGCTTCTCGGCATTAGAATCAAGCTTCCAGAAGCACATCGACCAGCTTAATCCTTATGCTGCTTTAGAAGAACTTTTCAAAACTCTAGATACTGTCAATATACTGATCAATGACACCGCTCCATGGAAGGTTCTGAAAGATGAAACAGCAAGTGAAGAGGCTAAAAATAAGGCTGCTTGTTCGCTGGTAAGCTCAGTCTACGCCTGCAGGCAAGCTGCAATATATCTGGCACCGATTATGCCAAATATATCTAGGCAAATATTTACTAATCTTGGAATTAGCGAAACAACAGATTTCAATCTCAATCAATTACAAAAGCCTATAAGTGGACTGACTGTACTAGCTGAACCTAAAGCCATCTTCAATAGACTAGAAAAGAAAGAAAAAACAACTGCATAAATGCAATACATCTTCTATCCTATATATTATATTTTTTGGACGCTTGCTCTTCCTGCATTAAGCCTCTTATCACTTACCCTAGTCCCTAAATGGCGTAATGGATTGAAGTATCGACTAGGCTATCTTGATCCAGAGAAGTTTATCAAGCCAAACAAACTAACTAAACTAACCCACCAAGATCAAATGTCCAAGCCGATTTGGTTTCATGCTGTCTCTGTTGGTGAACTCAATGCATTAATTCCATTGCTGAGAGTATTTATTGGTAGACCATTATTATTGAGTGTTACTACCGACACTGCTTACAAGATGGCAGAGAATAAACTGACAGATGAGCTAACCAATAATTTCATTAGATTAATTTACCTGCCATGGGATCATCCGCATATCATCAGTTCAGCTTTAAAGCGAATCAACCCCAGGGCTATAATTCTTATGGAGAGCGAGATCTGGCCAGGATTAATATATGAAGCCAGCAAGAGAAAGATCAAAGTAATGATAGCCAATGCTAAACTATCGGACAATTCATATAAAACATATAAAACGTTTTACCCTTTTATAGCGTGGATGTTTGAAAAGCTCTCATTGATTCTAGTACAGACACCTCAAGACAGCAGAAAATATATCAACATGGGCGTTGACAAGAGTAAGATCTATATGACTGGTAATATGAAATTCTCCGCTCTGCCCAATGTTAAGATAGAAAAATCAGCAAAACTTAGACACCAATTAGGTTATACCGACACCAATATAATCTGGGTTTGTGGTAGTACTCATCCAGAGGAAGAGATACTACTAACAGCTATATTTCAAGAACTAAAAGATGAAATACCGCAACTAAGATTAATCATCGCTCCTAGACACCCAGAAAGATTCACAGTGGTAGAAACCATTATTAATTCAGCAGCACATCTCACACCTATTAGACTTAGTCATATCAAACAATCATCAGCTAACACTCATGACGCTGATAATGTACTCCTAGTAGATACTATTGGTGATCTTATGGATATTTATTCTATTGCTGATATAGCCTTCGTAGGAGGCACCATTAATGAGAAGGTTGGCGGACACAATGTCCTAGAGCCAGCAACTTGCAGAGTGGCTATAGTTATTGGGCCTCATTATTATAAAAACACTGAGGTGGTAAACATGATGCACGAATCTGATGCATTAATTATTGCTGATACGAAAGAAGATCTAAGAGTAGCAATTTTGGATCTCGCTCTTAATCCTGACAAGAGGATCTTAATGGGATCAGAAGCTAAGAACCTTACAGAAAGAAACAAACGCATAGTCATTGATGTGGCTAATTTATTAAAGAAGGAAATATACTAAGTGAAACTTCTTAAAATCCTCATATCGTTTCCCTATCAGCTAGTTCATGCGCTGCGCTGCGCTCTCTATGACCTTCATATACTCCACAAGAAAAAACTCCCAGCTTATGTAATCTCTATAGGTAATTTATCGTTTGGAGGTACTGGTAAAACGCCCATTACTATTGCCTTAGCGAAGTATCTCTCTAAACAAGGATTGAAAGTAGCAGTGCTTACTCGAGGATATAAATCACAAGCTCAAGCTAAAGAATATCCAATCATCATTAATAACGGAGCATCTGTCACAGCGCAAGACGTCGGTGATGAAGCAACGGAAATGTTTCTGGAGTTTTCTGATACTAATATCACCCTAGTCGTAGATCCTAATCGTTATCGAGGTGGCATGGCAGCTTATAAGCAGCAGCCTATAGATGTTTTTATTCTAGATGACGGTCTACAACATATACAGTTACATCGCGACCTGGAGATCATTCTCAAGAATGTTAATGAATCAGGCTTCTATAGAGAGTTTCCTTGGGCAGAAGCCAAAGCAGATCATATTATATACACCAAGGTAACAGATGATTGGATAAGAAATAACCCTAAAAAAGAATATGCTAAATTTAACCTGAGCTTAACTAAAAAATTGCATTCTAAGGATAAGTTAGGGGTTTTCACTGGTATAGCTGATCCTCATACGCTTGTAAAAAATATACAAGAATATTTAAAAGGAGAAGGACATAGTGAAGAAGAACTCCAAACTATAGAGAAAAGGTTTTATCCAGACCATCATCCATTCTCTCTAGGTGAAGTTAAGGAGGTACTTACATTGGGTATAAGCACAATATGCACTCAAAAGGACTTTGTCAAAATTCCTCAAGAGTACAAAAGTAAATTTATTGTAGCGAGGATTGACGTAGAGTTTGGTCCGAGCGACTTTGAAGCAACAGTACATAAGGGGGTAGTACTATGATGCAAGATCAGATAGTTCCAGCTGAACCAATAGGAAGCAGAACTAAAGGCAATCTTTCAAAACGTGAAATGGAAGTATTGTTGCAAATCAAAGAGGGTTTGCGCAATCCAGAAATAGCTGCAGGACTGGGGTTGAGTACCAAAACTGTAGAAAATCACGTGAGAAGTATTTTACAAAAACTCGGAGCCAAAAACCGTACAGAAGCTGTGGTTATGGCACTGAAGAGTTCGTTAATTGATATTTAAATACTTACTTGCAAGAAATATCCCTGAAATCGTCTTGGCATCAGGGATAGAGCCTTGATGTATCATATCAATTGCTTTAACAATAGGCATCTTCACCACATTCACGAGTTCACCGTGATCTAAATTCTGTATACCAGGAACCAATCCCTGCGCTAGATACATATAAAGTATTTCTGTAGAATAACCCGGACAAGGGTAAATATGTCCTAGGTCAGTCCATTGAGTAGCGGTATAGCCTGTCTCTTCTTGTAACTCACGCTTCGCAGTCATAAACGGCTCTTCGCCTATATCTCTTTTACCAGCAGGGATTTCGTAAATAAGCTTACCTAAAGGAATTCTAAATTGTTCTACTAGAATAATAGAACCATCATCCAATATTGGCACTACACAAACACCACCAGGATGAATAAAATATTGTCTAGTGGCTTGAATAATAGGCTCTGACTCTATTTCCACCGCATCCTCAATAAAATCTAGAAACTTACCTTTATAAAGTATTCTTGTGCTTGTGATTTTTTCGATCATGGACTTATTATAACTGTCCACCCAGGGCCGGGGGCAAACCGGACACTTTTTAAAACTCACTTTAAATTAATTTATATTTTCACTATGTAAAATGCAGGTTTATTAAAGGAATCTTGCTTAGTCTCTCATAAACCTATGGATTAGACTTCAAGATATAGCACGAAAAAGTGTCCAGTTTGCCCCCGGCCCTGGGTGGACAGTTAATTGCCATACTTATAAATCTTAAACACCTGATCTGACGCTAATTCGTTCATATCCATACGCACTAGATTCACATCATAAGCGCGGCAAGCACCACCACTAGCACAATGCAATAACTTAAGACGCACTGGCTCACCAGGTCTCCCTGCAATCATAGAGAAAACCTGATCAGCATCAAACGCCATAATATTCGTACCATCTACTTCTATAACCCTGTCACCCACTTGAACACCAGCACGCTCAGCAGGAGTATGCGGATAGACCTCTATCACAGTACTCATGTCACCCTTACGATGTAAATATTTAACACCAATAATACCGACATCAGAAGGTACAAAACTAGCATCAGAATTAGCAACGCTGAGTTTGAATGAAGTAGGGATAGGTTGTTTCTTTAAGGATAGATTTTGTTCGGTATAAGCAAGAACTTCTAAACTCGTAAAAGAGCACAGTAGGAATAGCAATATTAAGAACTGCTTTAGAGTGTTCACTTAAGTATTATTCCCCAGTATAGGTTAAGGTTGGGTTAGATTGGCAGATTATCTAGAATAGAACTCGATGATCATACGTTCGTTAACGTTAGTAGGGATCAGTTCACGAGAAGGGATTTCAACAAACTCACCTTCAAAAGCGTTTTTCTCTCTCTTGATATAAGGAAGTACATCAACCCAATTCTTCATAGCCTCACTGATAAGAGTGAACTTACGCGCTTTAGGGTGAATAGCAATCACATCACCAGGGTTCACTTGGTAAGAAGCGATGTCTACTTTAAAATTGTTTACTAAAATATGACCGTGACCAACTAACTGTCTTGCTGCTGCAAGTGTAGATGCAAAACCCAGTCTATAAACCATGTTATCCAATCTTCTCTCTAAGAGTTGAAGAAGGATCTCACCGCTAGGACCATTCATACGAATAGCTTTCTGTACGTACTTTCTGAATTGTTTCTCAGTAATAACTCCGTAGCAAAACCTGAGCTTTTGTTTTTCTTTCAATAATAAACCGTACTCAGAAAGTTTCGCTTTACGCTGACCATGCTGACCAGACTTGTAGGGCCTCTTAGCCACTTCAAACACAGGCATACCTGAAAGTAGCTCCCCGTATCTTCTTGATAATTTGTCTTTAGGTCCAGTATATTTTGCCATAGGGGGCTAATGATAACCTAGTCATATCTGGTATTTCAAGCGTTTAACGGCTCTAAACCTTAAGAATTTGTATAGCGACTTAAGGCTCAATTCTTAAATACCTAATATTTTCAAGTGGAATAAAGCTATATAAGCAAATCACCTCTATGAAAACCAGTCCAAAACAAAGCTCCGAGGAAATCATCGGAAGAAAGCTCTTCCAATATATCAAGGCCAAGGATTCGGGTCTGAATCTGTTTAAGCTGGACTTCTTGAAGAATCAGATGCTTAAGCTTAGTATCTCTAATCCTAAACTACAGAAAGAATTATTCAGGTTTGTGGATGTACTACCTACCTTACAAAACTCCGAGCAAATCTCTCAATATTTATTTGAATACCTCACCAACTCTAATCCTAAATTCTTAACCAATAATCCTTTAGTAAATAAAATACTAGACTGGGGAGTACATATTACGGTGAAGCTGCTGGCAGCAAGTTTTATATGCGGATCTAATACTCAAGAAGCTCTCGTAAAAATTCAGGAACTCAAAAGAAAGAAACAAGACTATACCTTAGATATACTTGGCGAGCTGGCTTTAAGCGAGAAGGAAGCCTTACATTACTATAACGAATATATAAAACTACTAGAAGAGATCCCACAAGTGAACATCTCTGTTAAGCTCTCTGCTTTAATACCACAAGTGAATGCATTAGACTTCACTCACAAAAAATCCATTATCAAAGAACGTTTGCGCAATATTTATCGCCTAGCACAGAAGCAAGGATCGTTTATCAATGTAGACACAGAGCATTATGCTTGGAAAGAACTTACTTATGAAATTATTCGAGAACTCCTGATGGAGCAAGAGTTTAGATCTTGGACTAACGCTGGGATTGTGATTCAAGCCTATCTTAAAGAGAGTGAGCATGATCTAAGAACTTGGATTAATTGGGCTAAGACTCGCGGGACTCCTATCACAGTGAGATTAGTTAAGGGTGCTTATTGGGATTATGAATATGCTATCAGTCAGCAGCATAACTGGGAAGTTCCAGTATTCACTGAGAAATATTTATCCGATGCTAATTACGAGAAGCTCACCGAGATACTTCTGAATAATCATAATCATCTCAGACCAGCCTTAGCTTCGCATAATATTAGATCGCTAGCTCATGCCCTATCTTATATCTCAACTAATAAAATAGATAAATCACGTTATGAATTTCAAATGCTCTATGGTATGCTAGATTCACTTAAGGATTATTTCTCCGAGCATGGATATACTATCAGGGTCTATATGCCTTACGGCGAGCTGATTCCAGGCATGTCTTACCTAGTAAGGCGATTACTTGAAAACACTGCAAACGATTCCTTCTTAAGACAAGGAATGCTTGAAGGGCGCGATATAGATGAACTATTAAGAAACCCTACTTGGCTCAATACGGAGCATTCAGCACTTAATCCTGCGACAACTAATTCTTCTCAGAAGTTCACCAATGATCCCAATATCGACTTCTCGAAGAAACTCAATCGAGACAGAATGAAGCATGCCATAGACAGTCTAGGACATGAATTAAATCATGAAAGATTATATCCAGTTTATATTAATGGTAATAAAATATATAACGATGATTATTTCGAGTCATTTAATCCAGCTGATCCTAGCAAGATACTGGGAAGGATCTCACACAGTACGATTGCAGATTGCGATAAGGCTATCAATGCAGCTGAGCAATCATCTAAGAAATGGTCACAAGCTAAACCGCCACTAAGATCAGCAGTACTTAAACTGACCGCACAAAAATTAAAAAGTAATCGCTATAAATTCAATGCTTTACTTTCTCTAGAAGCTGGCAAACCTTGGCTAGAAGCTGATGGAGAGGTCTCTGAAGCGATAGATTTCTTAGAATATTACGCCAGCCAAGCAGAAGCAATGCAAATCAATAAGCTCAAATGTTTACCTGGAGAGAAAAATACTAATCATTATCAGGTTTATGGAGTTGCAGTGATTATTTCTCCATGGAATTTCCCCTTAGCGATCATGTCTGGTATGACAGCAGGAGCTTTAGTCATGGGTAATGCCGTCATAGTCAAACCCTCTCAGCAAACATCAATTATTGCGCATGAATTTTTAAGCTTGCTAAATCAAGCAGCTAAAGAATTAGCAAGTGACTATGTGAAGGGACTAATTAATTTCTTACCTGGAGACGGTAAAACTATCGGATCATATTTAGTGGCACACGCGAAGACTAGGTTAATAGCATTCACTGGCTCCAATGCTGTAGGCATGAGCATTCATGACATAGCGAAGCAAGCAAGACCAACGAAGCAAGTGATAGCTGAGATGGGCGGCAAGAATGCAATAATCATTGATGAAAGCGCAGATCTAGATGAAGCTATACCAGGTGTCATTCAATCTAGCTTCGGCTATGCTGGTCAGAAATGTTCAGCATGCTCTCGCGTAATCATTCATGAAAACATTTATCAGCAATTCATAGAACGCTTAATAGAAGCAGCTCAAGCGATAAACATAGCTGATCCACGCAATGAAGCCTGCACTCTACCACCAGTAATAGACGTTAATGCGCAGTATAAGATCTCTCAATATATAGAATTAGGTAAACAAGATGGCACTATGCTACTTGGTGATTTAAACGTACCTGAATCAGGTTACTATCTCAGTCCTTATATTTTCACTGATTTAGCACCTGATCATAAATTAGTACAAGAAGAAATATTTGGACCAGTATTAGTAGTGTTTAAAGCTAAGGATTTAGATCATGCTCTGGAACTTGCTAACAATACGCCTTACGGGCTAACGGGAGCTTTCTATTCACGCAGCCCTCTTAGCATAGAGAAAGTATCAGCAGAGTTTATGGTGGGTAATTTATATATTAATCGCGGCTCTACTGGTGCCATAGTCTCACGCCAAGCCTTCGGTGGTCTCAAACAATCCAGCATCGGCTTCAAGGCTGGCGGACCTAATTACTTACTCCAATTTGCCCAGGAGAAAACTATCACTGAAAACACGATGAGAAGAGGGTTTGTGGGAGAGTAACATGGCTATAAATTATTTAAGACCTTTAATCCATCTATCTAATTCGCCAGGTACGCTCATGTCTATAGTTTCATATCTACCAGCTTTATAGTCCTCTAAACTTTCCGCAAGACGTTTTTCAGTTTCTTCATCAAGTATTTCTATATACTCTGGCTGGCTTTCTTCAGGTTTTTTATCCCTCTTCGGGCTCAATAACTCTATCTTATAACCATCTGGATCTTCAATGAAAGCTAATACAGAAGAGCCATGCTTCATAGGACCTGCTTCGCGAGTGACCTTACCGCCTTTAGCTTTAATCTCCTCACAAGCCTTATAGACATCCTCTACCTCAATAGCAATATGTCCAAAAGCATTACCAAGATCATAAGAACTAGTATCCCAATTATATGTAAGCTCTATAGCAGTGTTGCTAGCTTCATCACCATAACCAATAAATGCCAGTGTGAACTTACCATCAGGGTAATCCTTACGTCGTAGCACCGTCATCCCCAAAACCTCAGTGTAAAACTTGAGAGATCTTTCTAAATCTCCAACTCTAAGCATGGTGTGTAATAAGCGCATGTAGTAATTATACAAGATGCTATTGGTGTTAAGATCTCGTCATCCTGAGGAGCAACCGTAGGTTGCGACGCAAGGATCCACTACTACGAATAGTCTATTAATAAGAGTGGATCCTTACGGTCGGGCTTCGCCCTCCCTCAGGATGACAAAGTTACAAGCCTAGAATTAAGTTACCAAGTAGCTTTATCTATAGTTATATCAAAGTCTGTTTTAGCATCTTCCTTAATTTCTACTAAGCAAGCCACTCCATCAACATTAAAATTATTGCAATATTCCTTACCATCATCTTCGATGAAAATACTATAAGTACCAGGTTCTAGGTCTAAAGAAAACATACCTTGCTCGTCAGATACAGTTGAAGCAATAGGCTCTTCATCAAACTGGAAGTAACCATAGATGACACTATCATCAAAGCTAGTAAGTTCTCTAACATAAATAGTTCTTGAAACAAAACTTGTAGTACAGCTGGTGTTCTTACTAGGTCCTGGCATACAATTACCAGAAGCTAAGCTCGCTTGCCCAAAGACTCCCGCGCCATTAGGATCATAGCCCATTACTAAAGCCTTGGCTCTGCTAACAGCTTGATCTAAAGCTTCCTTATCAGCTTTCTCTAAAACATACAGTTCATTTGCAAGACTCACGATTTGCGGGGAACTACGGCGCAATACTTTAAGTTTCTGAAGCTTGTTTGCTATCTCTCTTTGATTAGTTATAAGCTTAGTTTTCTCAAGAGTCGCATACTGCCTATGAAGAACCTTCTCTTGATCATAAATTTTCTTAGCAAGCTTATAAAACGAACTGTAATAAGAATTATCAATTTTAGATTTAAGTTGATTGATACGTGAACCTAAAGAATCGATCTTAAGGCTAAGCTGATTATGACGTTCTAAGACGGCAATATCAACAGCACTTGCTCTATAGCAAGTGACTAAAAGAAGAAGAAATATTAGTAGGATACGATGCATCTTTTTTGAGGGAAGGATTAGATTATCGCATAGCAATGTCAGCCAAAACATCAGCCATAAGTACTATATCGGCATTTAGAAGCTAAACCTTATAGATCATGATTTAGGTTAAGGGTGGATTAAGATAGTTTCACCCAAATGCTGTATTTTTATTGCTAAAATTATTATCCATTATGCCTTATATCGGAATCAATGATAGTGAACGTCAAGAAATGCTCAAGGAGATCGGAATTAATTCTGTAGATCAGTTGTTTATTGATATACCAGAGAATCTACTTCTGAAACGTGAACTAAATCTTGAAGCAGGTTATACCGAATGGGATTTACACAAGTACTTTAATAAGCTTGCTGCTAAGAACAATTCTAATAGTGGCATTAACTTTAGAGGTGCAGGTTGTTATCAGCATCATGTACCAGCCTTAGTTAAAGCTATCGCTAATCGTGGTGAGTTTCTTACTTCTTATACTCCCTACCAACCAGAAGTATCTCAGGGAACGCTTGAGGCTATTTATAAATTCCAGAGTTATACTGCAGAACTTAGCGGCATGGACCTAGCCAATGCTTCTATGTATGACGGAGCGACTGCGTTTGCTGAAGCTATCACCATGTCATGGCGCATAGACAAGAAGCGCGAGATCTATATCTCTAAATATATTCACCCAGAATATATTAGTGTCGCGAAGAATTTCTTAGATCCATTAGAGATCAAATATCATTACTATGAGTCTCTGACTGATATCCCAGATGGTTCAACTCTAGTTATCGCTAATCCTAATTTCTACGGCGAGGCTATCACTAATGATGCTGCAACTATCTTACGTAAGACTGTTGATGATCATAATTTATTCTTGATAGTAGCTATACCTGAAGCTTATTCAATGATCAAGGAGACCAAGGCTAGCGAACTAGGAGCGCAGATAGTTTGTGGTTCAATGCAAAGCTTCGGCAACCCTGTCCATTACGGCGGCGCGCAAGTAGGCTTCATCGCTTGCAAGCAAGACTATGTTAGACAAATGCCTGGACGTATCATTGGTAAGACTACTGATCGTAAAGGACAAGAAGGCTATGTACTTACATTCCAAGCGCGCGAGCAGCATATTAAACGTGAGAGAGCAAGTTCTAATATTTGCACCAATCAATCTCTACATGCACTTTGTACCTCTATCTACCTAACACAAATGGGCAAGACTGGCTTAAGGAAGATTGCTGCGGATATATGGGCTAAGACTCAAGCTTTTAAGAAAGAATTCTCTGTATTCCCTGGAATCGAAGTACGCACCGAGAATCCTTTCAATGAGTTCTGCGTAGCGATTGCGATAGACAGTCCTCTTAATGATCTGTTTAAACGTTATGCCGTAAATGTTAATAGCATCCTTAAAAACAATGCTAATTTATTTTCACTAGACTTCAGCAAGAAGCTTTATTTATTTGCAGTATCAGAGGTTCATTCTATTAATGAATTAAATTCGTTTCTAAACGATGTAACAGCAATACTTGCAGAACATGGACAAGAACTACGTGCACCGCAAATCAGCGAAGCACAGATCTCTAAATTAATAGCTGAATTTAATGCGTCTAAATTACCAGAGATTAACATTGAAGACCAAGGAGAACTCACTGTCTGTCGTTATTTCACGCAATTGTCACAGAAGAACTTCTCTATCGACACACACTTCTATCCCTTAGGTTCTTGTACTATGAAGTACAACCCTAAGATCAATGATGAGATAGCAAGTAAACCTGAGTGGACTTCATTGCATCCTTATGATAACGATAAGGATATACAAGGAGCGCTTGAAGTATTTATAGAACTCAATCAAGCCCTATGTGAGATCACTGGGTTCCATAAGTTTAGTCTCCAACCTTCAGCTGGCGCTCATGGTGAATATTCAGCCTTATTAATGGCGAAGAAATATTTCGCTGACCGTAAAGAGCCGCGTGATCTAGTCCTAGTCCCAGATTCAGCGCATGGTACCAATCCAGCTTCTGCTTCTATGGCAGGCTTCAAGATCATCACTGTTAAATCTACTGCAGAAGGTGATGTAGATATGGAAGATCTGAAAAAGATCATCTCTAAGAACCAAGACCGAATCGCAGTGTTTATGCTGACCAACCCAAGCACCCTAGGACTGTTCAGCCAAAATATTATCGAAGTATCTAAGTTAGTACATGAAGATGGCGGACTTATGTATTATGATGGAGCGAATCTTAATGCCATCGTTGGTGTTTCTCGCCCTGGTGATATGGGCTTTGATTTAGTGCATCTTAATCTCCACAAGACCTTCTCTACGCCTCATGGCGGTGGTGGTCCTGGAGCTGGTCCTATCGGAGCGACTAAGGCATTAGCACCTTATTTACCAGGCGCAGATCTTAAACGTGACGCAGAAGGAGATTGGCATTGGGATTATAGTTCTACTAATAGTATTGGTAGAGTGAGATCCTTCCATGGTAACTTTAATGTTCTACTTAGAGCTTTAACCTATATTAAACGCAATGGTAAAGAGGGTATTAAGCGTATAGGCGAGACTGCAACACTTAACGCTAATTATATTCAAGCTAAAGTGAAGGCTAGTGAGATACTTTCTCAAGACGGAATATTCCAGCCTAAGTTTAATAGAGTTTGCAAGCATGAGTTTATTATTTCTGCTTATAGACTTAAGGAGAAGTATGGTATCACTGCACTTGATGTCGCTAAGAGACTCTTGGATAAAGGGATTCATGCGCCTACTATATACTTCCCATTAACAGTAGCTGAGACTATTATGATAGAACCTACTGAGACTGAACCTAAATCTAGTTTAGATGCTTTGGTTACAGCCTTCGAGGAGATCATAGAAGAAGCACTTAACGAAGACACGAGAGCTTTACTGAAGACCGCTCCACATACAACTAAGTTCTCCCGCTTCGATGACGTGAAAGCTGTAAAAGAACCGATGCTTAGTGATTGTATGACAAGGGCGTGTTTGCAAGAAGCTGAGATTAACAGTTAAAAATCATAATTATTTTTTACTACTAATTATTGAATAATGAGGATTCACTAATATCAATATTTAAAGTACGAGAATGATCACTTCTTTTTACCTCCCGAATAAGCTGCTGAATCAACTGTTGAGGGCTTTCTGGATTTTTTAGTAGTCCATTCTCTGGATTATATCCTCCATATTTTTCACCTGGATAAATCCCTTCAAAGCAACTGATTTCTCTAGGCAGCGCCACTGTAATCCTCTGAGATTTAGGAGAGAAAAGCAAATTATGAAATCTTGAACCATTACGCAAGATATGGCAATCATTAGAAAAGCACACTTCAGATCCAGCTACTATATCTTCATAAGCTGAGATAGAACCCAATTCTCCAATATCATCTAGAGCTTGAAGATTGCCGTTATGATTAGTTATACCAAGATCTTTAATAAAAAGTTGGTATCTTGGTAAATTTGACGCAAGTTCACCAATTCTTTGCTTATATTCGTTTACAAATATCTCTTCTATTTCAGTAGTGACCTCGGAACCTTTTAATCCCTGATCCTTGATGTGACGACATAATGCCGTTCTTTCATCAACTATTATCATAGGAATAAAATCATTAGAGAAGGCTTTTAATATTAGACTGATATTGTCATCAGTAAGATTATGTTTGCGTAATTCATAACGTCGAAGTTTTTCACTGATTGCATCATCAGGATGTTTCTCTACAGCTGCTTGATCTCTCGTTTGCACAAGATACACCTTATCATCGGTTAGCAACATTTCTGTTTCTTGGTACTCTCTAGAATATATATCAGAGCTTTGTTTATAGATTGATTTTATAGCTTCTATTTGTTTGGGATTCACAGAGGTTCCCAATTTCATCAACTGTGCCTGACTGAGATCTTTAAGGCTTGACCTATGTAACAAATCTTTGGGACCATTTGCTCCAGCAGCAAAAATCTTAATTTCAAAATCAACATTTTTTGTTTCAACCGACTGCTTAGACACTGGTGTTGCAGATATTGCATTCCTATCATTGTTATAGATTACAGGTTCAATTTTCACAAAATACTTTGCTTGAATTTGAGGCATGACTATCAAACCCAAATCATCCATTTTTATTTTTTCCCAATCTTCTCTTCCTAAATTTACTCGCTTTAGACGTCGATCATCACTCTTAATAGAGTTAACAGCAGCCCGAAAACTATCATAATTAGGCTCAACATTTGGGATCGAAGTAAAAATTCCTGATAAAGGTAAGTCTGCACACCCTTCTAGCACATGAGCGCTACGTACTATTAGTTTATGACTAGGGCTATCCCAGCCCCCCCCCCCCCATTAAACTCCACTAATCTAGACTCAAAAATATCCTTATCATTTATATCAGCAGGATTGATAAAAAATAATGGTGGAACATATTGCCCTAATTGACTATGTTCTTTAAGTTCAAACAATCGTTTTGCTTTATCAAATAAAAATGCAGATTCATTTTTAATAGAAGAAGATGTTGTAGAAACAAAATATTCATCTAATGGTCTCACATTTATTAGATCTGTACCTAGCAAATCATGATCCTGATTGCTTTTGTCCTTATAAGTTAAACTGGTTATTTGCTTAGCACCCAAGTTATCATCAATACTTGTCGTAAAGCCTATAGCCCTAAAATCTAAATATGGATCACTATTCTCTATATGATAATTAGATTGATTTCCGTTAGTGACAATGTGTAATTTCGTATTATTACCATCTAAATCAATTTCAACATCACTTCTTTTATTTTCAGGTACTACTAATCTAAGTAAATAATCTAAGAATCCAGTAAGATTTCTTATAATCGAACGTAATTCTGCACGCTTACCTTCATCAGTATTAAGGTTGTCAAAGATATCATAAACATATGTTGGTGAAAACAAACTTATTAACTTTTGTCTTTGTTGAAGAGGGTCATTATTTTCTTGCCCTGTAAATAAAGATGGATTAGCATCTCTTATCACTTTATTTTCATCATGTTCAATTAACCCTGAGAGTCGATCCTTCTTGGCCAAAATAACCAAGAGATCATAAAAGTGTGGTGAAGTAATTTTAAAAGACATGGAATATTATCTTATCACGTAGAAATAAAATGGCTCTAAAATAAGCTAAAATCGCCATAATAACAGGCTTAATTAAGCAGAAATAGTTTACTGTATACGATAAACTTACCTGATTTTAGGACCTAATTTACTCCATACAGTAAACTACAGCGTCGCGACAAACTCATCATACTCACTAGAGTTGAGAGTATCCATATCGTCAAAATTAATACCATCGATAGACTTAATCTCTACTATCCAAGTGTCCGCTTGAAGATCTTCTGGTCTGCTTATTAGATCAGGATTAGTGCGTATAAGTTTGGTTTTAAATGGTGCATAAACGTCACCGACAGCTTTCACAGATTCAAGTATGGCAAGTGAATCACCTTCATCATAAAGCTCACCTGGATCTTTCTCTTCAATAAACACTATGTCACCAAGTTGGTCACAAGCGTACTTGCTGATACCCATATGGAACTTACCACCACCGATATCTTCGATCCACTCATGCGTTTTAAAATACTGAACCATAGAAGCTATTTTAATCATAAACGAGCTAATTTTTAGTAATAAAATATGAAAATTAGATAATATTTAAATTATCTTAAATAAGTAACGTTCCCACTTCACACGCTCCTGTTACTTCTTCAACATAACTTTAAAGTCTTGTATCTCTTTGCCACGTATATTTCTATAAAACCATGGTTCACCCAGAATCGCAGAAGCTTTCTTGCCACGTATTTCTATATCAACAGAATCTTGATTATAATCAGGCTTAATGTAAGCAAGAGCGATGGCTCTATTAAGCATCTGGGAAAAATTACCACTAGTAATTTCACCAATAGGCTTACCATTGGTATCAGTGACAATAGTGTGTGATCTAGGAATAAGCTTCTCGCCTAACGGAAAGGCTAGTCCCACTAATTGTTTATTTTTTCTTGTCACATTCTCTTTACCAACAAAATCATGATTCTCTAATTTAGTCACCCAGCCCAAACCCGCTTCATAAGGAGTAGTCTCGTTATTAATATCATTACCATGCAAACAATAACCAGCTTCTAATCTCAAAAGATCACGTGAACCTAAGCCACAAGGTTTAGCAGCTTCCTTATCAATTAATTGCTGCCAAATTTGCATTAATAATGACGCAGGACCATACAACTCATAGCCTTGCTCGCCAGTATAACCTGTAGCAGCTATCACCAAGCTCTGTCCTTGATATTGAATCTCTTGAAAACTAAAATATTTAATTGTAGTTTCAATCCCTAGAAGCTTCTCAGTAGCAGCTTTAGCATGTGGTCCTTGAATTGCGATTTGTCCCCACGTAGAAGTAATATCCTCTAACGTTACATCAAACCTAGAAACCTGCTTACGATACCAAACACTGTCTGTAGCATGGTTACCAGCATTGTCCACTAACAGAAATCTTTCTGAACTAATTTTATAAATTATCAAATCATCAATAATCCCACCATGCTCATTAAGCATCGCAGCATAGAGACCTCGTCCATTAGCTAAAGCAGAAAGATCATTAGTAATAATGTAATTCAAAAATAATTGTGCATTAGGACCTGTTATCCACCAACGTCCCATATGCGAAACATCAAAGAGACCGATATGTTCACGACAAGCCGTATGCTCCTCCGTAATACTTGAATAGAATGTTGGCATTTGCCAACCACCAAAATCCGCAAAGCGCGCTGTATTAGCGAGGTTGAAACTATGAGAAATCGGTTGCTTAAGATCTGACATTAAACCAATTATAACATTTTTTAGACTTGTTCTAAAATTGTCCAGAACAAGTCTATAACGCGAAAATTTCACCTAAGGTGGGGTGAGGATAAATCCATTGTTGCATTTCATTAATGCTGACATTCATATTAATAATAGGAACTACTATAGAGATCAAATCAGTTGCATGTTCACCAATAACATGACAACCAATAACTTTATCATTGTAAATAATCCACTTGGTCATACCACGGTCTAGACCAGAAACACGAGCTTTACCATTACTAGCCCAATTAATAATCTTAGTTTCAATACTATCACCATACTTATCTCTAGCCTGCGTTTCTGTAAGACCAATAGTCGCGACTTCTGGATGTGTAAAAATTACTAGAGGAACTTTCGTTTTATCAATATCATAAACTTCACCAGCTAACTTAGCAGCTAACTGCTTCGCTTGAGCATAGGCATAATGAGCGAGTGCAATTTCTTGAGAAGCATCACCAATATAAGTGACTGAGTGACTGGGTGAGTGAGTGGCTGATAGAGTAATTGGTTCACGTCCAACAGAAATAAAAACTTCTTCGCCTTCTTCTAAAACAATAGTACTTAAATCTTTCACACCAGTTTCTATCTTGATCTTTTGAGCTTTGAGTGATTGCAATAGTTTAGTATGAATGTCTTTATCCAAAAAGGATAATATATTATCCTGGACTTCTATTATACGTACTTGTTTGCCATGATGAGCAAGCATAGAAGCTAGCTCTACACCGATGTAACCACCACCAATAAAACAATACTTAGTAGCAAAACCTTTCGCCAAATTCTCTTCTGAAAAGAAACTATCGCTAGTTAAAGCTTGTGGAAACTCTTTCAGAGTGCGCGGTTTAGAACCAGTAGCCATAATTAGATGAGAATATTCCAATTCAGCATAAGTATCATCGCTACCGTCATCGCGAGGAGCAGCGAAGCTACGACGTGGCGATCCATTACTATTAAAACTAACTTTAGAACCTTGAACCTTAGCTTCCGCAAAAATCACTTCGATATTAGCTTGTTTTAATTCACTTGCAATCCCTTTCTCCAAGATCATTTTATTTTTGGTAATTAATCTAGGGAAATCTTCTAGGTTTTCTATAGAATGCAGCTGCTTACTTGGTATACAACCTACATGCAAGCAAGCGCCACCAAGTTTATTTTTCTCAATAAGAATAATTTTTTGCTCTTCTGAAAATCTTTTCCTGATTTCAAGTGCAGTAGAATAGCCTCCAGGACCACCACCAATAATAATTATAGGTTTATCTGATAATTTCAAAACAAATCAATTATATCAGGCTGCTGTTTTTGCAAGCTCTGCCGCTGCAACACGAGCATCAAAAGGACTTTCCATAATATCTTTATTTACTGCATGCCTTTCAGTATGAGCTTTCAGTTTTCTCTCTTCAAGCTCAGCATGCATAGGAGCAACTAACTCTGGAACCATTACAGGAATTGGTTTAGCCTGGATTTCTACTTCTTTTTTACCAATCTCACCTCTATTGTGAGAGACTCGGAGTAAATATCTTCCAAAACCATCTATCGCTAAGCTTAAAGGCACTAATGACTTCTTATAATAAGGTAAAAGCTTAGATAAAAGGTCACATACAGTACCTCCAATAAGACCCAATCCAGAATAAAAATAGAACTTACGTCCAGCTTGATAATGCCCTGGATGAGCTTGCTCTAGATCTACCAAGAAGCCACCACCATCTCTTACTATAGTTGCTAACTCTTCCTTACCAGTAGTATGCCAAATAATTGCACCGGCGTTACAAAGTATTCCTGAAAGTATTCCCAACATACCTTTATTTACATCAGCAAAGTTTCTAAAGAAGTCCTTGGTAAAAAGATTCTGAACACTTTTCTGCATACCTAATTTAATATGATCGAAGTGTTCGTTAAAAGTATTAAATTTAGTCTTCCCATTCATATTACAAATGGTATTTGCATAAGTATAGATACCAACTGGGTTTCCGCGATCTAAGTAAATATGATCATGACTAGCACCAATCCCTACTATCACATCCATGAAATGTCCAACTGCACCAAGTAGATTCTTCTTATGCAAATATTCAAGTGAATTAATAAATCCATTAAGCACTAAAAATATCTTCGTACCAATATAGCCAAACTTATCAGCGAAGTTTTTCACACCGTCACTCAGATTACATAAATTTGCTACTGCAGCAGCACCGTTACCGATAATCGATAAAAAATGTGACGCATCTGGGATAAAAGTCTTAATAGCAAATAAACCTAGAAAATCTCCAAGTGGATCACCACTATGCTGCTCTCCAGTCGCCTTAGATTCTATTGGTTTATGAATCGGTTCCTTAGGAGTTTTTAATTCAGGTATAGAATGAGCTTCTGATGGCAATAGAATATCTATTGGCGCATCTTTTGGCCCAGTTTCATGACTATGAGTACCCATAGGTACTGCTATAGTAGGAGCGGTTTGCAACTAATTTTCAATCTCCTCAATACGTGTTACACTTCATGGATAATATCATTTTATTTTAAGGATAAATCTTAAGCTTCAATCCGTATGACGCCCGACGGGCGTTATACATATATATTTTCTCTTTACACCATATAGCTTTTTTCGATCATTTTTTATAATTAGGCAATTTTATTAGATAACACTTTCCTGGATAATATTTAAAGATCTAGATAATTTGCCTAAATTATATTGTTGTTGAGTTAATTCACCTAGCACTTTATAAGACTGAAAATAGTCTAAATGAATATCAACTTTATTTAACTGTATAGATCCTTGTTGAATAAAACTTCTAGAACCCATTGCTTGAGCGGCACCGATGATCTTATGTCCATTGAAAAGTCCTTCATTAGAGACATATGTGGAGAAGCAGTTAAAAGAGTCAGCATTGTAATGGCGAGGAGCCAGCCACGCTGCGCTCGCTGTAGGCTCCAGCGACGAAGCAATCTCTAGAGCGCTAATGGGATCGCCACGCCAGCTTCGCTGGCTCGCGATGACGGATAATTGAGCATTAATCAATCTTATAACCGTCTGATTTACTTTCTTAAATGATTCTTGTAAAGTACCGCCAAACTCAGGATCACTCTGCACACCAATAAAGGTATAACAAATATCACCACCATGAAGCACCGCACGACCTCCAGTAGGACGCAAATAACAAGGGATTCCTAGAGTCTCAGCTTCAGAAATAAGCTGTTCTCTGTTTCTTTGAATTTTACCGATAGTTATAGCTGGCTCATTCCAAGTATAGAAAAAAAATATTGGTTTAGTTTCTGTACTTGAATCATAACTAGCAAATAACTCTTTATCTCTTTGCATATGACTGGATTGCAATAAGTTTAGATCTTCTTTTAAAATAACTTATTCTCCATGCTCCGCTAGCGAATCTGCCATATAACTACTTCTTACTAAAGGTCCAGCTTGTATCCATAGACCAATCTTCTCAGCTTCCTTAGTATAGAACTCATAAACTTCAGGTTCCACATATTCAAGTACAGGGAGCTGCATTCCTGGTGGCTGCAAATACTGTCCTACAGTTACATAACGCACACCTGAGTCATAGAGATCTTGGAAAAGTTCTAGCATCTCTGCTTTAGTCTCGCCCAAACCCACCATGATGCCGCTCTTGAGTTTAAGTTTAGAATGATCCCTAAAATATCTAAACAGGCTCAAACCCTTATCATAGCTGAATCCTGGACGCACATAATGATAGCAAGAACGAACAGTCTGAATATCAAAGCACAGCATATCTGGCTTAGCTGCAATAATCTCATCAAAAGCAAAGTCTTGATTCTGGAAATCTGGTATTAAAAGCTCAAGCTTTACATCAGGTCTACGTTCTCGCACAAACTCAGTCACCATACGGAAATGCGCGGCACCACCATCAAATAAATCATCGCGTGTGGGAGAAGTAATGACGACATACTTTGCGCCCATATAATTAACCATATCGAGCATCTTCTGCGGCTCATCTAGATCCACAGGCGCAGGCTCGTCTCTACCTACAGCGCAGAAAGTACAAGCGCGTGTACACTGCGATCCAAGAATCATCACAGTAACTATCCCACGAGAAATACATTCACCACGATTAGGACATTTCGCTTCTTCACAAACAGTAGTCATGCCATCGAGGGGCATTTTTTTAATTAATTCATTGAAGTGATATTTAGGTTTATGATTGCGTAGCCACTTGGGAAGCTTGGGAAGTTCTTCTCTCTCTATCTTAAAAGGATTAAGCTTAGTGCTAGACATTTGGATAACTAGTATAACATCTTGCATTAGCTTGGTATTTCGTGCTAATTTCAAACTCATGGTTAATTTAAGTAAAGTTTGTAGAGCGTTTTTAATATCTATTCTACTAAGTTCGACACTAGTACCAAGCATGGTTAAAGCTGGAACAGTTAATAGATTAGTAGAAGTAGACGAAGAATGCCGTCAAGAGCTCGATACTAACAGAATTAAATTAGATGAATGCGAAAGTTCTAAATATAAACTAGAAGCTAAAGCGAAAGAATTAGACGACAAGATAGCAGCTCTAATAGCTAAGCTTAAGGAACTTGCAGGTAATAATGACAACCTACAAACAGAAATAAACGGTCTTAAAGCAGAGAACCAAAAATTACTCTCAGAAAGAATTAACACTATTAAAGAAGAAGTAGTAACTACTGAAACTAAAACAGAAAAACCTAAGGGTGTTTGCAATGCTCACCCGATTAAAAGTACCTTCGGTACTATCATAGGAACTCCTATAAGTACTGTAGACGGAACACTTAGAGGAGCTTTCTCTAAAGGCGTACAAATGTCAGATAGGGTAAGCGATAATCTTGGCGATAGTCTTCCAGCGCAATTAGTAGCTAAGACTATTGGCTTTGCGTTAGGTGCAGTACCAGGTGCTATAACAGGCTTGATCAAAGGGTTTGTAGATGGTATCAAGTATGGTATCTGCGCGCCGTTTACAGCTAAGAGCATCAGTTTAGAAGGTCATTATGTAAATGACTGGGATTCATACAATATCCCTGGTGATTTATAATGGAAAATAAACTTCGTATTGGTATAGTAGGACTTGGTCTAATAGGCGGTTCTATAGAGAAACGCTTATCAAACAAATATGAACTGCTTACAGTTAGTGTAAGTCAAAACAGAGAATATAAACTAGCAGATCTTGCTAACACTGATATAGTATTTCTCTGTGGATCACAATCTAATATTATCCGCGAGTTAGAAAACATCGCTAAACTTATCATCCAATCAGGACAAGAAGGTAGTGTTCCAGAGTCAGAGAGAGCATTTGCTAAAACCATTATTACTGATGTAGCAAGTACTAAGGTAGCTGTTGCAAATAAGGCGCAAGAGTTAGGATTGAAGAATTTCGTTCCTGGACATCCGATGGCAGGCACTGAGCATCAGGGTTATGAAGCTAGCTTCCCAGAATTATTTCAAGGGGCAAAGTGGATACTAGAAGAATCTAGTCCTAGAACAGAAAACCTAGAACAAATTATCAGAGAGTTAGGAGCAGAGATAGTAGTCATGGACCCAGAAACTCATGATAAATCTGTAGCCATGACATCTCATTTACCACTGGCTCTCAGCTTAGGTTTAGCAAATATGGTACATAACTTCTCTCCAGCCACTAAAGTTATAGGACCAGGATTCAAGTCCATGACCAGACTCGCGCAAGGCAATGCTAATATGGGCAAGGAAATTATTAGCCTTAACCGCAAGAATATCAAAGATGCTTGGAGAATTTATAAGCAAGAAATAGAAAGTATCCTCAATATTTATGGAGATGACCTAGAAGAAGAAATAGGTGTAATCAAGCATACAGTGTTAGCTTTAAGCTAATATGCTATATTTAGTATTTACAAAGCCTGTTCAAAAAGTTCCAGATGCAAGGCTTGCGAGTCCCGAAACACCGGAGTTTACTCTAGTAAATGAGGATGTTGAGGGACGAGCGTAACGCAGCAGCTGGGACTTTGTGGACAGGCTGGAAGCTCATGTTTATAGATAAGGCCCTTATTAAGATAGCTAGCGGTCGTGGTGGTCACGGTGCTAATACTTTTCGTCAAGAGAAGTTTGTAGCATTTGGTGGACCAGATGGCGGTGACGGTGGACGTGGTGGCAGTATTTGGTTAGAAGCAAGTAACGATTTAAGTACTTTATTAGACTTACAATATAAATCATTCTTCAAGGCTGATGATGGCAGTAGAGGTTCTAAAACTAATAAGACCGGTAGAAGCGGCGAAGATATGATTATCAAAGTTCCAGTGGGAACTATTGTGAGAGATCCATCTAAAGACACCATCATTGGTGATTTAGTTATAGAAGGGCAGAGACTTCTGGTAGCGCAAGGTGGTCGCGGTGGTCGCGGCAACATGAGATTCAAATCTAACAAGAATAGAGTCCCAAGTTACTCAGAACCAGGCGAACCTTCTATAGAGCGGGATCTAGAATTAGAATTAAAAATGATCGCCGATGTAGGAATTATTGGATTCCCTAATGCTGGTAAATCTACACTTATTTCTAAAGTTAGTGCAGCTAAACCTAAGATCGCAGATTACGCATTTACCACCATTGCACCGAATCTTGGTGTAGTTAAGAAAGAGACTGGTGACGCGTTTGTGATGGCAGATATCCCTGGTCTTATCGAGGGGGCAAGCGAAGGTGTTGGTCTAGGACATGACTTCTTGAGACACGTAGAACGCACTCGCTTACTGGTTCACGTGGTAGATGTGTGGGGACTAATGGGATCTAACTTAGATCAATACAAGCTCAAGACTTTTGAAGATCCGCTAACTAATTTCACACAGGTTAACTACGAACTTTATAATTACAGTCCAGAACTCGCCGAGAGAAAGCAAGTAATAGTTTTAAACAAGATAGAAGGCTTCCCAGATGAAGAGCTAACTGCTTTAGTTGCAAGGTTTGAAGAATATACTGGCTTGAAGTTAAACAGCTTTTCTGAGATAGAAGATGGCGTATTACCAGAATCTAATTCTATTGGACTGTTTGCTGTTTCTACATTAAGCGGAGAAGGGTTTAATGGCGATCATTTACGTTATGAGAATGGACTGAGAATAGTACAAAGGTTCGTAGAACAAGCACTAGACTTGATTCCTAAAGACATCGGCAACTCACTGAGTATCGACTATGATCCAGTAGCTACTGACCACGATGATAGTGCTTTCACTATCGAGAAGCATGGATACGGCGAAGATGGAATCAAGTGGATGGTGCATTGCGGCAAGCTTGAACGTCATATGCGCTTAGTAGATCTTAGAGATCTAGAATCACTCAATTATTTCTTCAGAGTAACTAAGGGACTTGGAGTAATCGAAGCACTTAAATCTCGCGGCGCCCAAGAGGGTGACACTATTAATATCGATGGTGTGGATTTTGAGCTAAGTGAAGCGGTGTTAGTTTAGTGGTAAAATAGGATTATGCGCCTAAATGAACTACAAATTGAAGCTATAAAAGAAGCCTTTGATATTTATTTGCCAGGTGCAGAAGTTTTTCTATATGGTTCAAGAATTGATGATGCTAAAAGAGGCGGGGATATAGACTTGTTAATAGAAGCAGATCATAAACCTACTATCAAATCAAGATCTCAAATAAAGAGCTTCATTTGGAATAAAATTGGTGAGCAAAAGATTGATATGGTCTTTAATTATCCTGGCAATCAAAGTTCTTTCATAGAATTAATAAGATTAGAATCCATAAAACTATATCCATGAAATCCAAAAGAGAAGAAGCTTTAAATACCCTGAATGAAGTTCTTGAAATGATGAGCAAGGCTTCTATCACCTTAAGTAAAAGCTTTGAAGAAACTCAAAATTTACCAATAGATTCTTTTACATCAATCGATGATATAGAATGGGAAATTCTTAAAGATATAGAATCTTTGATTTCAAGATTTGCCAGATTAAGTGATATCTATATTCAAAAATTCCTTAGATTACTTGATGAACTAGAATTACTAGAGAACGGCAGCATTATAGATATGATTAATAGAGCCGAAAAACGCAAGCTCATTGAGAATGCCCAAGACTTTATTACTATTAGAGAACTAAGAAACATTATTGCTCATGAATATGTTCCTCAAGCTCTTATAGATATTTCCAGAGAAGTACTTAGTCTAACTCCAACTCTCATTACAGCTTGTAACAAGGCTTTGGAGTATGGCAAGAAGTTTTGAGCTTAGTGAAGCGGTGTTAGTATGAAAGAATATGACGATTGTAATCTATGCGGTGGACAAGTAAATGAAAAACTTGTACAGAAGCCTTGTTGGTGGGGAGATAATTTAGTAGCAATCGTTGACAATGTACCGGCTGGAGTTTGCCAGCAATGCGGCGAAAGATACTATGAAGCAAAAATTTTAAAAGAAGTAGAAAGAATGCTTACTGAAAAACAATATATTAGTGTTACTGAAATTCCAGTAGCTGATTTTCGTAAGATCGCTTAAGAAAGACTATTTTTTGACTTTCTTTAACTTTCTCACCAACGGTACTTCTTTAAGCATGCCTCTACTACTAGGACTCTGAGTGATTTCCCAGCGATTAGAATCAGGATCTACAAGCAAGAAACTTCTAAATCCCCAAGGATGATCTTTCGGTTTAGATGCTAAGGAAATATTCCAAGCTTTAGTTTTCTTTTTCAGTTTCTCATACAACGCATCTACATTCTCTACGGTTACTCCTATAGAGATAGCTTTACGCGAAGCAGTGGCATTAAAATGTTCAAGATTCTTAGTTAGAGGTTTAAAGAAAGCCACTCTAAATCCACTAGGCAAGATGAACTCACTAAACTCCTCGTTTTCATAGCAAGCTTCTGCATCAAAAACCCTACTAAAGAACTTGGTCATTCTTGGGACGTTCTTAGTTGCAAGCACTAAATGCGAAACAGCCTTGATCATAATTAATTCCCATCGCTGACTTAACTTCTTTCATGGTCTTAAGAACAGCTTCCCGAGCTTCTTCTGTACCTTGAGCAAGTATCTTCATTACCGCATCAGTATCTTTACCTAGTTCTTCACGGCGGGCGCGGATAGGAGTAAGCTTAGCGTCTAATACTTCCATGACATATTTCTTCACTACCATATCACCCAAGCCACCACGAGAATAATGATCTTTAAGTTCTTGAATCTTCTTCACATCTTCACCAAAAGCATCTAAGTAAGTAAAACAAACATTTCCTTCTACTTGACCCGGGTCTTCTACTTTCAAGTGATTAGGGTCAGTGTACATTTGGCGGATCTTCTGCCATAGCTCATCACTAGTGTCTTTCAGATAGATAGCATTACCAAGAGATTTAGACATCTTAGATTTACCATCTATGCCAACTAAACGCGAGAAGTTCTCAGGAACTAAAGCTTTACACTCTTTAAAAACTTCACGTTTATAAGTTAAATTAAACTTGCGCGCAATCATATTAGTATCTTCTATCATCGGAATCTGATCAGCGCCCACTGGCACTAGGTCTGCGTTGAACGCAAGTATATCAGCGGCTTGCGCCACGGGATAAATCAAAAATCCCATAGGGATCTGACCTTCGTAACCTTTCTGACGAATTTCTTCCTTAACAGTAGGATTACGTTCTACTTGATTGAGAGTTAATAGATTCAAGAAATACATGGTGAGTTCACAAAACTCAGGAATTTGAGACTGTATAAAAATAGAACTAAGTTTAGGATCAATACCTACTGCTAAATAATCCAGAACAACATTTAGAATATTAGAACTAACGATTTCTGGTGTCTCAAAGTTATCAGTTAATGCTTGCATATCAGCAATTAAAATATAGGATTTATATTTATGCTGACCATTTGTTTCTTTTTCGTTTTGAAGTTTTACGCGATTTAAAAGTGAGCCAACATAATGCCCCAAATGTAAGGAGCCAGTAGGTCTATCACCAGTAAGAATAATTTGCGGCATCAATACTATAATACCAGAGCAAAAGTGTCCAGTTTGCCCCCGGCCTAAAGTGGACACTTTTGCTAATGCTATAATTGATTTATGCGCAAATTATTCTTGATGTTATTTACTGTGTTGATTCTTGCAGGTTGCGATCAGCAAGCTAACTCAGTTCCAGCAGAAGGTGCTATGAAAGATTTCCTTGGAAACTCTAAGAAACCAGCTGTGATTAAATTCTATGCTTCATGGTGTGGCAGTTGTAAACAATATGAACCTGCATTCAAAGAAGTGAAAGCAGCTCAATCTACTTCAGTAAATTTCTATGAAGTGGATGTAGATTCACCTAAAACTAAAGCCCTGGTCAGAGAGATGAAGATCTCTAGAATCCCAGAAACAGTCTTTGTTAGCGCGGATAGATCCAATGTCACCAAGAAATTAGGACCAATTACCGCTAAAGATCTAACTAAATTAGTTGAAGAATTAAAAGCAAAATAAGGGAATTTACTCTAAACCCAGACACCTAGACACTGATCCCTCAGCCACTTTTTATGCTATATTTACATAATGGCTTTACTTTCCAAAGCAAGGATAGGCTCGAATGTAATAATAGCTCCTACGGCTATTATTGAAGATGACGTTATAATCGGAGATAATAATATTATCTCTGATTACGCAATTATTCGTAATGGAGCCCGTATTGGCAATAATAATAAGATTTTTT
>CAZELI010000013.1:58671-63983 GCA_964512985.1 uncultured Gammaproteobacteria bacterium
GATTACGCAATTATTCGTAATGGAGCCCGTATTGGCAATAATAATAAGATTTTTTCACATTGCGTTATTAGTGAAGAGCCTCAAGATAGGTCTTATAAGCATGAAACTAGCTATGTAGAAATTGGAGATAACAATGTTATCCGTGAGTTTGTAACTATTCATAAGGCTACTGGAGAGGGTGAATCGACCAAGGTCGGTAATAACAACTATATTATGGTCAACTCCCATTTAGCTCACAATGCAAGCATTGGCAACCATTGCACTTTGGCTAATGGAGCGACACTAGGTGGTTACGTACAAATTCAGAATCATGTAAATTTAGGCGGCGGAGCTGTTATTCATCAACATTGCCGTATCGGTAGCTTTGTGATGCTCAGTGGCATGTCAGCTACTAATCATGATGCAATACCTTACATGATATACGTAGGAATCCCTTCTGGAGCGATTTCTACTAACAGGCACGCCATGATTAAAGCTCAATTTAACCAAGAACTTAAATCTGAGATCATGAAAGCATTTAAGATTATTTATGGAGATCGCTTAGCACTACCTAATATTATAGATAGATTAGAAAATGAGCTTAAACCACTGCCACCAATCTTAGAGATCATCGATTTTATTAAAACCTCTAAACGTGGAATAATACTTAATAAGTTTAGATTTAATCAAATCGACCCTCAGTAAAATGTTTAATAACGAAGATAAATATTTCAATATAGAAAAATATGGCGCAAACATACTCAGAGAACCATGCACTATTGTGACTAAGTTTGATCGCAAGCTTGAGAAGATCGCAGACAAGATGCTTAAGACCATGTACCATCAGAACGGCGTTGGGCTGGCTGCACCGCAAGTAGGCGTCAAACATCGCATTATAGTTATAGATACTGAATGGGCTTCTGAGAGATACAAGGAAGAGAAAGATGATAGTGATAGTGAACCTGAATACGAGCCATATATCATGGTTAATCCAATCATCGTTTACAAAGAAGGTGAGATGGACAGCTATGAAGGTTGTCTAAGTTTCCCTGAAGTATTCTTCAAGGTGAAACGCGCTCGCCGAATAGTTTTCAAGTTCCAAGATATCACTGGTAAAGAATATCGCCTAGAAGCCGCTGATGATCTGTTCTGTCGCTGCGTACAACATGAAATAGACCACCTTAACGGTAAATTATTTATCGATATCGCCGTAGACAAAGGTATAGCCAGAGAAGAGCTTTCTAAGCATGGTTTAGGCGGAGTTAACTCCCCACCACCGATGGTGCTTGGGTAGATAAATCCCTTTCTTAACCTCCAGGGGTTTTTTGACCCCCTTGAGCAATTTTTTAGAAACATTTTTTAAGAGTCAAAATACTCAAAGCCATACAGAGACAGGGTTATAGTGAAAACATCCCAGGGGACTTTTGACCCCTTTCATTTCGGGAACTTTAGATTTATTATTAATGGCAACTGAGGGATCCAGATGGGTAAAGGGATTGAGAGATAGGAGATTTAAATGCTTAATGTAATACAAGAATTAGACAAAGTAACAACCATACCAATAGTAAGATATAGAGGACATATACTACCAGAGCTTTATGTATCAATATTAGCTCTAATAGGTGAGGGCATGGGTAATCCAGAGATTGCTAATGAACTAGACTTTTCAAGCAGAACCATTGAAGGACTGATCGCCAAGATTAGAGAGCTAGTTTTTAGTATAACTGGCGAAAGATTAACAGAAAGAAAGTTAGTAATTTTTGGAAGAGAAATGCTGGATGGTTATCAAGCATTCTTAAGACTAAGAGATAGAGACAAGCATCATCGCCCTTGGAATAATTATATAGAGCTTATTGAAGATTGGGATGATATAGAAGATGATGAAGATTTACCAGGGTTAGACGCAGGCATCGAACTGCCTCCACAGAACCGACCACACGATAAAATAGTTGATCTAAGACAATACCGACACGACTACGAGATCACTAATTTTGAGGCAGAAGAGAGAGAACTCATATATTCCAATGGAACACACTATTTGGTCTAACCCTGCGTTTGCCTTGTCCCGAAATCGCCCCTAACTTTGTTATGCTCGTCCCTCGAACTGCTCATTGACGTCTCAGTCAACTCCGCGTTCTCGGGACTCGCATGCCGCGTTATGGACGATTTCTGAACAAGGCTTTAATTTAATTTTGAATATTTTACATTCTCTCTGGTGCCGAAATGCCCAAAATCGACAATGCATTATAGAGTGTCTTTTGCGTTGCTGCTACAAGAGACACTCTTGCTTTCATTAAGTCTCTATCATCATTAATTACTCTATTATGCGTATAGAACTGATGAAATAAGGTAGCGATCTCTTTAATATAGTTAGCAATCTTATAAGGAGCATATACTGCTGCTGCTGCCTTGATCTCTTCAGGGAAATCAGTGAGACGAAGTATTAATGCTTTAGTAGAACTGAGTGATTCAGCTTCAAGCTTTAAGAAAGTTCTACTAAACAAAGCTTGATTAGTTTTAAACTCGGTTAACCATTGTTCTAATTCAGCTTCGTTTATAAGTGGCTTAGAATCCTTATCCATTTGCTGCCCCGTTAAAGTTCTGAGAATACTACAACAACGTGCATGTGCATATTGAGCGTAATAGACAGGATTGTCTTTGTCTTGCTTGGTAGCTAATCCCAAATCAAACACCATTCTATTATTAGCTTGGCTTTCTACTAAGAAATAACGAAAAGCATCTACACCAACTTCATCAATTAATTCTCGTATGGTCACAACATTCCCATCACGCTTAGACATCTTCACTTCAACACCATTCTTAGCAAGTGAAACCATTTGGATTAATATCACATCAAGCTTATCAGCCCGCTCACCAAGAGCTTCTAAAGCTCCCTTAATACCAGGGATTTGTCCATGATGATCAGCACCCCATAAATTAATTAGTTTATCATTACCTCTTGCAAGCTTATCCTGATGATAAGCTAAGTCCGCAGCTAAGTAAGTATATTTACCATCTGATTTACGCAAGACTCTATTACGCTCATCACCAAAGTCCTTAGCTTTAAACCATAAAGCATCTTCTTCCTTATAAGCATAACCAGCTTTAAGTAGTACATCACACATACGATCTACTTTAGTCTTGCCTTCAGAATCTGGCTGGTGAAGATTCTCTCTCTCCGAATACCATTTATCAAACTCGGTTCTTGCATGCTTTAATATTATTTTTTGAGCACGCAGAAATATAGTCTCCGCAATTCTTCCATAAACCTCTGATGGAATAGCTTCTAGATTAATCTCCTTACCTACTATTCCTGGTACCTCATGAGTTTTAGCGTAAGCAATTAATTCAGCTAAGAAAGTATTAGGATCGAGGAATTCTTTCATTGAATCTAAAGGATAATTATTCTCGTGATCATAACTAGCTTCGCCAAGTAATTCTTCTTGAATTAAAATAGCTTGTTTAGCAGAATTAGATAGTTTTTCTATCTGCGCTCCTGCATCATTAATATAGAATTCCGTGTTGACCTTATAACCTGCCCATCTCAAGAGTTCTGACAATGCACTTCCTAGAACCGCTTGCCTACCATGCCCTAAATGTAAGTCACCAGTAGGATTAGCCGAAACATACTCCAGAAGCACACTTGAGTAAGTTTTATCAGGTCTAGCCTCATAGGCTATTCTTCCATATGACTTACCTAAATTATGAATCGCCGCAATAGCTTCTTCAAGCAAGCTCCAGTCCAAGGTTAGATTAATAAATCCCGGTCCAGCTATATCAACCTTAGAAAATTTATTGGTGTCCAGCTCAGAAACAATTGCTTCCGCAATCATTCTCGGCGCGATCTTAGCATCTTTGGTCAGTTTCATAGCAATGCTTATAGCTCTATCACCATGAGTTGGGTTTTTAGGTAATTCTATTGAAACTGAATCAGGGACCGAGCTTAACTCACCGAGCTTATCAGCCTTAAAACTTCTCACTAATGACTCTATTACGAGTTGCTCTATCTTCTCATTTAACATATTTATTCTCTTCCAGCTTCTCTGTCAGCAAGTCTATCGCAGCTTGGAAATCACCGATATCCTTACCCAGCGAAGCAGTTAATGGCAAGAAATAATCGTCCATATAATTCATCGCAAGCTGCTGCGAGAATTTAGACTTAGTAACAAAGAACATCAAACCTGCTGAGAGCGAGCGAATCATAGTACTCATAGGGTTTTCGTTTTGACGTTTTTTAGCATAAGCATAGATCTGGGAAAACCCATCATCTCGAAGTAGCATATAAGAATAATTAGGCGTAGAAGGTTGGCTCAAATCTACAGTGAAGATAGGTTTCTCAGTGCTTACTTCAGGAATAATACTTAATAAATCCAAATCATTTACAAGAAACACAAAATCACAATCCTTAATACTAGTTTCTAGAATTCCCAAATAAGAGAAGATTGATCTAATATCCATCAGCAGATAAGTATTAAGCTTACGTGAATTAGCAAGTATATGTCCTTTAAGTTTAAGCTTGGACTTCATAACAAATTTCTTTATTAGATTTAACACTACTTCTGAAAGCCCGTGCCCAACTACTCTACAGATGCCTTGTGCCTGATTCTCTTTAATTAATTTACTAAGATATTGTTCTTCTGCTATATCTAAACCAAACTGCACTTCATGTTTAATCTCATTAGGTAAACCTGCAAAAATAATTTGATCAAAAAATTTATGATTATTAATTATATGCATGAAAAAAGCCATGTTAATCTCTCTTCTTGCTTTAAACTTGGCAATTTTATTAGTATCAATTTTCTCTTCAAGCTTATGCCATTCATTCATAGCAATAGCATCCTGTCCCTGAGAAGCTGCAAATTTATGATTAAAATATGACCACTTAAATAATTCCTCATCCACACTGGATTTCACATCTACTAAATCTATCGAGAGATAGCGAAATTGTTTAAGACCCATATGTGTAGCTTCATAGTCAGCAAATTCACCAAGTAATTTATTGAATCTAATATTCAACTCTTGAGTACTTAAATCATGATTAGAGAAATTAACTTTACTTGGCATGCCGTCCTTAGGTAAGAATAAATAATCTTCGAGCCTGATGTAAACATTTCGAGCAATAGTTATAGAATCAGAATATCCAAAACCTAAAAACTCGACAAACCTGTCGAACTCTTCAATATTGGTGTTGGAGTAATAGTCCATCTGTTTATATTTTAATCTATTAGAGGTTAAGAGAACCGATACCCGTAATCCGTCATTGCGAGGAGCGAACGAAGTGAGTGACGAAGCAACAACTGTGTTTAAAGTCAAGCTGTAAGAGTAAAGAAATG
>CAZELI010000014.1:0-30334 GCA_964512985.1 uncultured Gammaproteobacteria bacterium
GCTCGGTAAACGCTTAGTCTCCATTTAGATAACATCTACTTACCCTAAAAGGGCGGCAATACATATTTCATCAGTCTATTTTGCACGATATGATTAAATGGCAGAAGGAAATAATTATGGTTTTAACAAACAGTGATACTAAAGACAAAATGCAAAAAGCAATAGAGGTTCTTGAGAAAGAATTACAGGCGATTAGAACTGGTAGGGCCAATCCAGGAATACTAGATAGAATCACTCCGTTATTTTATGGTAATCCAACCCCTCTAAAAAACATGGCTAACCTTAGTGTTAATGATGGTAGAACCATTGTTATACAACCGTTTGACAAGTCTTCGCTTAAGGACATAGAGAAAGCTATTCAAGATAGCGACTTAGGACTCACCCCTAATAATGATGGTAGTAGAATTTTAATCAGTATCCCAGAATTAACTGGTGAAAGACGTAAGGAGCTAGCTAAGCTAGTTGGACAGGAAGCTGAGAGAGCGAAAGTTTCCATTCGTAATTTACGTCGTGATGCAATGGACCATATTAAAAAGGCTAACGAGGGTTCAGAAGATGACAAGAAACGCCATCATGATGAAGTCCAAAAGATAACAGATGATTTTATTGGTCAAATAGACAGGATTGCTCAAGCTAAAGAAAAAGAAATTCTTACTGTTTAAGCTATACCTAAGGTAGCTATCTGATGATAGAGTATTTTGTAGGTAAATCATGTCAAACAAAGATTTAAATATTTACGTTCTAATAAAACAAGTTCCAGATACCCGCTCTAAAGCTGGTGTCAATCCAGACGGAACTATAGACCGCGCGAAAGCTGGTAAGATGCTTAATCCCTTTGACGCTTTTGCAATGGAAGCTGCGCTTAATGCTAAAGCTATGGGCGGACCTAATTCTAGAGTTACTGCTGTAACTATGGGACCACCTCCAGCAGTAGATATTCTTTATCAAGCATTAGAGCATGGTGTAGATAAGACATGTATACTCTCTGACCGCAAACTCGCTGCCTCAGACACTTTGGCGACAGCTTATGCCTTATCTAAAACTCTTGAATATTTACAGGCTAAAGACGGACCTGCTGATTTAATATTCTGTGGTTTACAAACTACCGATGGAGATACAGCGCAAGTAGGACCAGAGATCTGTGAGCGCATGGATTTCACGCAAGTTACTTATGTAGAAGATTTTAAGATTGAGAATAATAAAGTTCTGGCTCGTAAAGTTATAGAAGGTGGAGCAATGGAAGTAGAAGCTGATCTGCCAGCTTTGCTTACTATCGCAAACAGCTATCATAGACTGAAACACAAGACCTTCCGCGGTGCTAAATTCGTACAAGAGATTAAGCGTAGTGAAGCTCTACAAAAAGAGTGTGTGGATATTATTAGTCTAGAGACTTGTAAGGCTGATGACGCGAGATGTGGTTTACCTGGCTCTCCTACTATAGTTTCTATGACTTGGAAGATAGGAACAGTTGGTGGTAGTTGTATTATGCATCAAGGTAAAAGTGCTGAAGATCTAGTCAAGGAGACACTTACAGCCAATCAAGAAATAATCAAGGAGTACGCAGTTGGCTAAAGAAGTTTTAGTAGTAGCAGAACAAGTACATTCAGTAATAGCGAATGTAACTTTGGAATTACTTGGTGAAGGTCGCAAGTTAGCTAATAAGCTTAATGCTCCTTTAAGTTGTTTCATACTTGGTCATAATATGGAATCTCAGATCCAGCGAGTAATAGACGCTGGCGCTGATAAGATTTATATCGCTGATCATGAAGAATTAGCAGAATACAAAACTCTACCCTATAGAAGAGTTATCGTTGATGAACTTAGTTCATGGACTACACCTCCACATACTTTGCTTATGGGCTCAACTACCACAGGCAGAGATTTAGCTCCGCGTATTGCAGCCTTCTTTGAGACTGGACTTACAGCAGATACTATTGAATTAGATATAGGTCCTTACGAGCATAAAGCTGGAACCGATAAATCTAAGATCGGATATTTTCCAGAATGTTTATATGCTAATAGACCAAGCTTTGGTGAATCTCTTAAGGCACGTATTCTTGGTCCATGGAAAGATCCACAAATGGCAACTATACGTCCAGGTGTGTTTCCTGTACCTCCTAAAGTAGAGCGTGACCCTAGCACAGTGAAGATCAAACGTATTAATGTCAATCTACAAGCTAATGACCATCGTGTACGTATCAAGAATATATTGCGCGAGGAGTCTACTAAGTTAGATATTACAGAAGCTGATGTAGTCATAGCTGGTGGTTTTGGACTCGGTACTGTTGAAGGGTTCAAATTACTAGAAGAACTTGCTGGTTGCTTTAACAATGCAGTAATCGGAGCTTCTCGTAAAGCTGTAGACGTAGGCTGGATCACTTATCCACACCAAGTAGGACAAACAGGTAAGACTGTTAGACCTCAGTTATATATTGCTTGTGGTATCTCTGGCGCTTTGCAGCATCGAGTTGGCATGCAGAAAGCTGACACTATTATTGCAATTAATAGAGACCCAGATGCGCCAATATTTTCGTTTGCACATCATGGTATAGTCGGAGATCTTTATCAAGTTATACCTGAGATGATCAAGCAGATCAAAGCAATGAAAGCCGCTAAGGAACCGGCTTTAGTTTAATATCAGGAGAAGTTTATGGCAACCAAAACCGAAGAAAAGTTAACAGCAACCAATAGATCTGCTAAAGAACCAGTAGTCTACGATTTAATATTAGTGGGAGCTAGTCCTTCCAATTTAACACTGGCGCACAGACTTTGTGAATTAGCTAAAGCTAAACCTGAAGTAAATATCAGCGTTGCTATTCTAGAGAAAGCAGAAGACTTTGGTGGACATATAGTTTCTGGTGCTGTTGTTACTAAATCTATTTTTGATAAAGCTTATCCTAATCATATTGCTGAAGGCATGCCGATTGAGACAGTTTGTGAAGAAAGTCATTTCTCCATTATGAGCGAGCATGCTAAATGGGACGTACCATCAGTAATCACTCGCAGCGCGCTTCCTGAGTTTGTTAAAGAAGGTTACTATGTACTAACTTTATCTAATGTAGTTGTATGGATGGCAGAAACTCTTAAATCCAAAGTTAAAGACATTCCAAATCTAACTATAGATTTATATCCAGGCTTTGCCGCTCATAGAGCTTTGATCGAGAACAATAAAGTTACAGGTGTAACAGTAGCTAAAACAGGTGACCCACTAGAGGATAATATTTATGGTTCAATAGTTTGCTTTGGTGATAAAGGATTTATTTCTAAAGATGTAATTCATCATTTTAAATTGGACAAGAATCCTCAACTCTGGTCAGTGGGTGTGAAAGAGACCTGGAGACTCGCTCCTGATGCACCTTCTATGAAAGGAAAGGTTTATCACACGCTTGGTTATCCTACTTTAGATGGTACTTTAGGTGGTGGTTTCGTTTATGGACTAGATCATAATAGATTAACGATAGGACTTGTGATCTCTCTTGATTCACCGAACCCTAATATTCATCCTCAGAAACAATTACAAGAATACAAGAAGCACCCTTGGTTACAAGACTTACTTAAAGGTGCTGAATTACTTAATTATGGTGCTGCAGTATTACCAGAAGGTGGTCTAGCCAGCTTACCTAATTCATTTCAGGTGGATGGTGCATTATTCTTAGGAGATGCACTAGGATTGCTTGATATGAAGTCACTTGCTGGAGTTGATAAGGCTATAGAGTCTGGTTACCTTGCTGCTGATGTGGTGTTTAATGCTTTCTCTAAGAGAGATTTTAGTGCGGCAGGTTTAGCTTCATACCAAGAACATTTAATGGAATCTCCTTACATGGACAAGCTTAAAGCTAATAGATACTTCCGTAAGGCATTCTTAGATAATCCTGATTTACTAAGTAATTTCTTACCTAAGTTTCTTAAAGGTATAGAGTTAACTAATATTCCTATTATTGGTGGTTTACTAGGACCTGCTGTGGGAGCGCTTAACGTAGGGTTTTCTAATCCTATTAAAGCTATTACTCAGACCTTTAAAGCTGGTCTCTATATGAATGCTCCTGATGAAGTGAATAAGGAGATCAAGTATAAAGAAGGTTACCAAAATATCAATCCGAACTTCCCGAAAGAATTGATCAAGCGCAATCAAGGCACTCAAGATTACGCTAAGAACACTATCTATAGTAGAGAAGATGCTGTATTCTTTGCTCATACCAAATATATAGAGCATCCAGATCATATCGATGAGTTCTCAGCTGATACTTGTCTTAAGTGCATTAATAAATATGAATCTCTTAAGTTAGATGTACCTTGTGTCTCTGACTGTACCGCTGAAGTTCACAGACTCGACATCCGCGCAGATAAGGTTAAAGTTCATGCGATGTCACTGGAGAATTGTGTGCAATGCCGTACTTGTGAGTTTGTTTGTCCTGAACAGAATCTTAGAGTGAACGCTGCGCTTGCTGGTGCTGGACCGGATTTCAGAGGATTATAAATTATTTACTAGGGTTGACTAATTTAACATCATCCCCAAAAACTTCTTTCATTATTGCTTGGTAATCTGAAGTAAACTTACTTGAAAAATCAATACCAGTCTCTTTAGCTTCATGTCCAAGCGAATGAGCTCTCATATCTGCCGTAGAATTCGCCATTTTAGCAATTAAATTAATAAAGTCTTCTTCCTTAATTAGTTTACATTCTCTCAATGACTGAATAAAAGGTATAAGAGCATTGTTTTTTATAAAGTCAATCAATGACCTATCCTCAGCTATATATTTTTGACGATCAGGAAACTCTATATCTGTTTTACGTTCTAATCTTATTACACTATCAATTAGAGCCCAAACTTTATCGAAAGCATGCTTGGTATTAATTAAATAATCTCTAACTTCCGTTGAAGTTCCATCAAAACTTATTCCTGCTGAATCAAAGAAAAAAATAACTGAATCTAATCCTTCAACTGGAAGTCTAACTTGTTTGGAATCTCCAGGATTTGAATTCCCAACAATCTCTTCAGTTTCATACTGACGCAATATTTCACCAAGTTCTTGAGCAGCCAATCTACTAATTTCATGAAATTCAGTTGCCGTATACTCAGCACTAGATCCATCTTGTCTAACAGATTGTTTAAGACTTCCATTATCAGTGTTTATGCTGAGATCTGAAGTTCTCTCATTAAATACACTATAAAAAATTTCAAGCTCAATAGACATATTACAATGATAGCATATTATCTTAATACATGAAATAGGCGAAAACCTCTAATAACATAACTATAAGCAAAAAAAATCCCCTCAATTTTATATAAAAGAGGGGATTTTTAGTTTACATTTTATTTTTTGTTAGTTATAAATTACAGAGTATATCTATCAAGCAAGAACCAAGCATTGCCATCAAAGAAGAACTCAAATGCTTCTGTCGCAAATTGTACTCTAGTACTATTAGCAGCAGTACCTCTTCCCCACTGAATAGTATTAGCTACGCCTGCATTGTTAGCACGAAAGTTAATATTATTCTGTAAGTGTATAGTGATTCTTTGTCCTATGACTCCACCAGTCATAGTGAAGATTTCATCTATAGTTGCTGTGTTAGAATCCACAACCTTCATGTAGTTTAAATTAGCTACATTGATAGTCGTTAACCCATTAATATCGATAGCTGAACTAGCTACACTAAAAGGCGTTGGTCCAACGAAGTTACCAGCAGTAACAGTACCAGTAACAGTAAGGTTACCAGTAATAGTACCACCTGTTAAAGTACCAGAAGGTCCAGCTGGTCCAGTAGCACCTGTTGCACCTTGCGGTCCCTGTGGTCCTTGAGAACCAGCAGCACCAGCAGGACCTTGAGCGCCGAGTACAGATCTTACTCCATTCTTAGTCAAGAATAAATTACTACCATCAAACTCAATAGCACCATTAGCAGGAACAGCAGTAGTTAAAGTACCAGGATTAATCACTAAGCTAGGCACCACTCCATTACCAGCTCCTACATGAAGTAAGGCTGCTTTATTAGCAGTAATACCAACACCAATACTAGTAACAAACTCGGGAATATCTACAGAAGTAGCATTATCGCCATTAGTTCCAATATTGAAAGCTCTAAATCTATTACCTCTAAGGAAATCAAACCCATCACGCGGCACTGGAAGTGTTACTTGATAAACACCACTATCATTTTTTACAACACGCGTACTTGCTTGTTTTTGTCTTCTAACCACAAAGTTTACTCTGTTAAATAAAGCATCTATTTGGCAGTCGCCAAAAGTATTTCCAGTACAAACTGGATTAAGAACGACTCCAGAACCAGAGCTAGATTGAGAACCGATATTTGATGCAGTTAAAGTAGCTTTATAAGTATTAACTAAATTGTTTTGTGTGTCGTATAAATCAAATTCCACATTCTTGGTAGTCGAATCAAAATGTCCAGCATTAATACTTAGAATTCGATTTTTTCTTGCACCACGTTGAATAGAAAGACTTTGGCTAGTAGAGAATTCTCTTGCACCGTTAATAATCTCGTACATAACTATCTTAAAGTTAGCCGTACTGTCATTAGTCGTAAACAAGTCATCGACTTTAACTTTTAGCCTCATATTTGCAGTTTTGGCCAAATCTAAATTTAGACTTTTAGTGTTTATGTTTAGATCCAAATCAGGTAGAGAACCACTAACAAACTCTAATGGAATATAGTCACTCGCCGATTTCACCATTAATGGGTTAAAAATGACGAGGGTTAAAAAGATAACTAATAATTTCTTGATATTCATAATATATTTCCTCAATACTAATCTTGTTTATATAAAGATTTCTGACAAGGAAAAATTATAGCATAGCGAAGATAATAAGCGTTATATTATGTTGATATATTAAAATAAATTAAGCTGGACAGGCTATAATTTGCTGCTAAATGCACATAATTATCAAGAAAAAAGTCTATATTGAAACCCTCGGCTGCCAAATGAATATGGCAGATACTGAAAGAATGCTTGGTATGCTTGAAGAAATTGACTATTACCCAGCAGAGACCATGGAAGAAGCTGATCTGTCTATCCTTAATACTTGCAGCATTCGGGAGCATGCTGTACATAAAATGAACAGCTATATGGGGAAATGGGATAAATTACGCAAGCCTGGCAGCCTGATTGCAGTTTCTGGCTGTGTCGCCCAGCAAGAAGGAGAAAGCCTTGCTAAATCTATCAAAACTGTAGACATAGTAGTAGGAACTCATAATATTCATCGTTTACCAGATCTTGTATTAGAGGCTGAAAGGTTACACCAAGAAGCTATTACTAATAAGGTACCAGGAGCAGAAGAAAACCGAGGTAAATATAGTAGACCTCAAGTCTCCGAGATTTGGGAAGAATTGCCTGAGGAAATCCCTGAGACGCCTATTTTTCGTAAAACTAAACATTATGCTTGGGTGAATATCATCTATGGATGTAACTATAAATGTACTTATTGTATAGTCCCGAAAACACGCGGTGAACAAAAATCTCGTTCCATAACAGAAATAGTCAAGGAAGTAGAAGGCTTAGCTCAAGAAGGTTTTAGAGAAATTATTCTTCTTGGACAAAACGTTGATGGTTATGGACTAGATATAGGAAGCAATCTAGCAGAGCTTTTACGAGCAGTACATAAAGTAGAAGGTATAGAGATAATTAAGTTCCTTACTTCCCATCCTTGTGATATGACTTTTGAATTGATTGAAACTGTAGCTGCTTTGCCTAAAGTATCTAAGTACTTCCACATACCAATACAAGCAGGTAATAATGAAGTACTCAAGCGCATGGCACGCCGCTATACCTATCAGCGCTATATGGAATTGGTGAATTATATCCGCAAGCTAATGCCAGAAGCTTCTATCACTGGAGATATTATTGTTGGGTTTCCAGGTGAAACTCACGAACAGTTCATGGACAGTGTTAGAGCAGTTCAAGAAATAAAATATGATGCTTGTAATACAGCAGTATATTCACCTCGCCCCTATACTCCTGCTGCAACTTGGGAGGATCCTATCTCTGCTGAAGAAAAAAACGAAAGAATTAGATTTATCAACTCAATCATTACTGAAGTAGCTGAAAGTCAATCACAGAGATATTTAGGCAATATCGAAAAAGTATTAATAGAAGGCAAATCTCAGCGTAATGCAAACAGACTTACTGGAAGAATATTCAACAATAAAACCATTAATATTGAATGTGATCCCGCAGAGCATGAAAAATATATTGGCAAGATTTGTAAGGTAAAGGTCACTAAAGCTAAAGCCTGGGCTCTAAGAGGGGAAATCCACAAAGATTAACTATATTTAATAATTGCCCTTTAAAAACGATTGTAAACAAATGGTTAAGGTGCTATTATTATAACAATACAGATTAATTCTTGAACTATAATTAATTAGGCAAGCATATGAAACCCCAAGAAACAACAAAATTAGCCAAGTACGAAAGAATCTTAACTGATTTTGTAGAAGAAGCAGAACTCACTAGTAGTCAACACTCTATAGAACATAACTGTAAAATTGGTCTTAAAAAATTTCGCTTAGCTAAAGATTTTGCCCAAATTGATAATGATATTCTTAAACTATCACTAGAAAGCGCTGAAGCGTCAGGTATGTTTTTCACAGATTTACTGTACTTGGAAGCTAAGAGATTGAGATTTAAAGAAGAAGCCCTGAAATGCCTAGAGAAGACAAGAAACAGAACCAAGATCAGGACCTAAATATCAAGTATTTTGTAGCGAACCAAGACAGCATAGAACAATTTTGGAATAGTTTTTTTAGAGATAATTTTAGTGACGCATATAAAATAGCAACTGAACTTAGACAGATTGCTGTAAATGATCTTGATAAAAATTATGCTTCTAATCTACAAGCAAAAGTACTACTTCGGCAGGGGCAATTAAATAGAGCAAAAGAAATCGTAGCTCAAACCAGTGATGATAATGGTTTGAAGCTCTTTATTAATTTTCTACTGGATGCCGATCCTAAACCTCTAATCCAAACTCCTAATCAAGAAATAGATACCAGAATATATAAAGCTCAATGTATTTTGCTTTCAAGAATTTATTGGGGAGAACAATACCTCGCGAATATAGACGGACTTGAAGATCCAGATGAGCTTTTAGCAGCTGTCTTCAATGAATTAATTAATAAGCAAGAATATGACAAAGCCATCTTATCGTCCGTTCAAACTGTTGAACTGACACTTGAAGATCAAATGTTAAGCCACGACATACATCTACCAATCATATATGAACATTTAAATAATTTACTCGAGCTTGCTAATAAAGCTAAATACTCATCAACCAAGGCTAAATTATTTTTACTCAAATCACGTATCTTTAAAGATAGAGAAGCTGCTGAAGATGCTGAAATATTATTTGGCAAGGACAACAACAAAAACGGTCTAGCAGAGACTTACATGCATTATGCTAAAGAGTTCTCGGAGTTTGAATACTACGAGAAAGCTGTCAAACTTTTTAATGAAACTGATAATTATATTTCACAGGGATTTATTTATGAGGCACTTGCATCTATCGCTTTAGTTAATGGTGAAATTAAAGAAGCTAACACCTTCTTTAAGAAGGCTAGAGAGAAGCTTAATCGAGGGGGTATTTTTGAGTATTATGGGCTTGAAGTACAACATATTTCATTACTTGCAATCCGTGGCAAATACCAAAAAGTCAAGGAAGCTGTTCATGAGCTAATTAAACCAAGTGTTCCCAGTTTCTTTATAGCGCAAGCTTATCAAATACTTGCAAATACTTTAGTGCAACTTGGCGAAGATATAGATACTGCTAAAGCATATATAGAAATGGCTTGCGGTATCTTTAAACAACTAAAACGCTTTAACCAATTACTTTACACACAGAATGTCTACTTTCAAATCTTACTTCTCGATAATGACCTGGATAAAATTCAGAAAACTGGTCAAGAAATAATTCAACTCGCCACCAGACTTGGTAATGAGGAAATGAAAGCGTCTAAATATTTAGATTTAGCTTTTATAACGATAAGAGTCAGTCTAGAAGAAGGTTCTATCAGCCCAGAGAAAATATCCGAAGCAACCGATTATTTCAAAAAAGCCATTAATTTATACCAAGAGCAAAACAATTTACTTGGAGAGGCTGATACCTATCAAGCAATGGGCAACATGTTTACAGGCATTGGTAAACTAGAAGAAGCTCTCAATGCCTTTTTGATAGCTAAAAAACTCTATATCAACCATAAAGCTCTCATGCAAGCTGCTATTACTGATACTCTTATTGGAATTTTAATGTTAAATTACGTGATGCTTAATGATCATACTTATCCTATCGCTGTCAGACATCTAGAACAAGCCTTAGTATACTTTTCTAAAGAAAACCTCTTAGATCTGCAATGGAAATGTACTTTCTATCTTGCCGACCTTCACCATAAATACTATATCCTCAAGGGTGATACTGGAGAAGCTGAGGTCTACAAAAACAAAGCTAAGAGTTGCTATTTAGAAATGTTGGTTGCTATTCAAGATTATGAAGAAGAAGCACCTAGTTTATTAATCAATCAAGAAAACCTAGCTGGAGTTAGCATAGAAGATGCTTATAACAAGGCTTATCAGTTCTTTCTGGCTATTGGAGAAGAGGCTACCGCAAGGAAATTTAGAAGATTCAATAATTAGGCTATACGCAGTTATCGGACTTTCAGGGCAAGTTTAATCGCCTTTTTAGACTATTTAGTTTCCCAAAGCTAAACCTATTAACCTATACATAAGAACGGATTATTAGTCCATAAAGCAGATATGGCCTATCTTAGCCTTCTATCATCATTCTTGAGAATTAACAGTAAAGTTCGCAGAAGAATTACTGCTAAAACAACCTTTGGCCAATGCATTCGCAATTTATCGTTAGTATTTATTCTATTTATAAGTATGACCCTAGATGCTGAGGCTATTCGCGTACGTATTAAGGACATCACTAAAGTACAAGGTTTAAGAGATAACTATTTAGTTGGTTATGGTTTAGTAGCTGGCTTGCCAAGTAACAGTGGTGATAAAAACGCATTAGCAACTAACTTAGCTCAGGTGAATATGCTTAAAAATTTTGGTGTCAATATCAAAGAATTTTTGATAAATAATCAAATCAATGTGAATAACATAGATGCTAACAATCCAGGTCAGCAAGTAATTGCAGCTCTTAAACAACTCAATGGTGGAGCGATCGGTAACGTCGCAGCAGTAATGATCACTGCTAAGATAGGAGCTTATTCTAAGGAAGGAGACCACTTTGATGTAGATATATCTTCATTTGCATCTTCACGTAACTTAACTGGTGGAATTTTATTACAAACTTTACTTAAAGGTCCTGATGGTAAAGTATACGCTTCAGCGCAAGGTCCTGTAATCAGCTCTGGATATGAGATAGAAGCTAATGGCTCAATAGTAAGAGAAGGTTCTCCTAACTCTGGTAGAATCCCTAAGGGCGGAATTGTAGAGTATGCTCTGCCTACTAATCTTGATACTAAAGATGGAATTATTCTCACTACTGAGAAAATAGACTTTAGTACAACCAAGAAAATTGTAGAAGCAATAAACAGTTCAGCTGCCAATCGTCAAGCCAAAATTATTGATGGTAGAACTATTAGCATACAGCTTAATGGCCCAGAAGATGATCCAGTAACAGCTTTGTCGGATATTAGCAGCGTTATGGTTGATGCTGAAAACGAGGCTAAGGTAGTAATTCTAGAAAGAACTGGAACTATCGTAGTAGGAGCAGACGTGAAACTCTCTGCTGTAGCACTTGCTCACGGTAATATATCCATCACTATTAAAACTGATAATGAAGTCTCGCAACCTAATGTAAGCACCCTTGCTAATTTAAATACAGCAGGTGATAACACAACAATCAATACTAATCAAGCAAGCAATAATAGTGCAGGTGGAGCCAATACAACGGATGCTAGCACAGCTGGAGCTAACGGAGTTGGAACTGGTCTTGGTGGCATTCAAACCACAGCATTTTCTAATTCAGAAATTAACTTCACTGAAACTGATACACGTTACGTAGAAGTGAAAGAATCCTCAACACTCGCAAATCTTGTTAACGAACTAAACAAAGTTGGTATTACATCAAGAGACTTGATTTCTATAATGCAAGCTCTGAAAGCATCTGGAGCATTACAAGCAGAACTGGAGATAATCTAGATGAAAGAGCAAATCAAAAATATCATCAATAAACATAAAGCTCAGTGTTCAGTCATCAATCCTAAAGACCAAGTATTTAATTTTGAACAAATAGCTATAAGTTTGATTATATTACTGCTTATAAGTTTTTTCCTTAGTAAACCAGTACATGCACTACCTGTAATGAAAGCGGGAGTTATGGAAAGTACTCCAGTCGCAATTATTGCAGAATGGCCTATTGATGAGAACACTCAGATAGGAGAACATTTCTCAGCAAGAATCGTAGAAGATATAGTTGGAGCTGGAGATGAAATCCTTATACCTAAAGGTAGTAGAGTTATTGGTACCGTAGTAGAACTAGACAACGCCAAATCATTTAACCGCGATGGACGTGTAGATATAAACTTCGAGAAGATTCTGTTTCCAGACAATATTACTAGCTATAACATCAACGCTGATGGAACATTAGTCCGAGATCCTCATCACACTGCTAAGTTAATTGGTGATGGAGCCCTTAAAACTACTGGTGGAGCTATACTAGGAGCTATTGCAGGGTTTAAGTTTGGTGGCATTCTTGGTACTGGTACGAGTACAGCTTCTAATCTGGCTATTGGAGCTATGAGCGGAGCTGGCTTATCACTAATATCATTTATAGCTAAGAAGGGTAGAGAGGTAGATATCACTCCAGGATTGCCAATGACCTTAAACATTATATCCATGGATGATCAACATTATAAGGAACAACAAATAGCAAGCCCAGCTTCACAAGAGGTAACAGCATATATCAAGAATATTAGAAACAATAAAATAGCAGTAGAAATAGAAAACAATATGCGCCACTCTATTCCACTTAGTAATTTAAAGATTGTTGATGGTTTAGGTTATACTGTCAAACCCAATCTAGCATTTAATTACCATGATGCTAAAGCCATTCCTGCTAAAACAAACTCTTCATATGAATTTGAATTTAACCCAACTACAAAGAAAGCTAGATATTGGTTAGTCTTAACTGATAGCTTTGATAAGCAAGAATATTTTAGAAAAGAAATAAGGTAATGGAGATTAATCCAGCTAGTTACAATATAGATTTAACCCCCAAGCCTGAATACGGTCTTGATAAAGACTCCATTAGAACAGAAAGATCCAATAGCCTACTGAGTCCTGAAAAGCAAAAAATTAAAGAACAAAGAGCGGCAGAAGATTTCGAAGCGATGTTTGTACAAATGTCACTCAAGCAAATGCGCCCTAAAACTGAAGATGGTTTATTCAATTCAGGCTTAGCAGAAGATGTCTTCTATCAATTCTTAGACGAAGCCATCGCCAAAGAAATCGCCAAATCCCCGAATAACTTTGGGATAGCGGATAGCGTAGCTAAAGAATTACCAATGTATTAAGCAAAAAAATATTTTACAATGAATAATATTATACACAGTATAATATTATTCATGCCTAGACGCGGTGAACATACTAAAGAAGAGCTTGAGACCTTAGTTATTAATGCAGCCACTGAGCTTTTAGAAGAGGGTGGGTTAGAAGCTATAAGCACTCGTAAAATAGCAGCTAAGATTGGTTACACCCATGGCACAGTTCATAGTTTTTATAAGAACTTTGGTGATTTAATTTTAAAAATCAATGCAATTACTTTAGAGAGAATTTACGATAAATTAGAGAAAGTAAGTATGACGTCAAAGTCTCATGAGAAAGCTCTTAAAGGAATTGCTCATGCCTATGTGGAATATGGTCTAGAGAATAATAATCGCTGGCAAGCTCTCTATGAATTTCATTATCCAAAAGTAACAGGAGAAAATCTTCCTTCTTGGTATGAAGAAAGCATACATAGAAACTTTGCTCTAGTCGAATTACATGTAAGTCATTTCTGTGCTAAGCCTGCTCAAGTACGTATCTATAGCCAAGTACTTTGGTCCTCTCTCCATGGCATAGCGATACTCTCTCTAAGCGGTAAACTAGATAGTGTTAAAGCTAAGTCAGTAAAAACTCTTATAGATAGCTTTGTAGAATTGTTTATAGCAGGATTAAAGAAAGTAGCTTAAAACCCTTTATTTACAAAGATTAGTGCCTTAAATTAAAAATACTTAATCTTATTTTAACTAAAACCTTATCATACAGCGTATAATTAATACTATATATTATACAACGTATAGTTAATAAAATACAAAGTATAACAAACCCCAAGGAGAAACAAATGAAAACTAAACCCATAGCAATATTATTAATAATAACGATATTGAGCTTTCAATCGATAAACCCTGTCTTCGCTACAAGGTATAAACTACAACAAACAGTTCAACAACTTCCAACCCAGGTAATGACAACTAATGGGACGCCTCAACAACAATCTCAGCCATATCATATATATGTCCCAGGAAAATACAAAGCAGAAAGCGCTCACCCAGTACGTGACGGCTTAATTGGCGTAGGTCTAGCTGGAGTCGTCGCAGTTGGATTGTTCATCCTTCTAATTGGAGAGATTCTAGAAGAAGGCGGGATGATTAAATAGTTTAAAGAAAATAATGAAGATACAATTACTTCATACAAACGCACTCACCATCTGCCTTTGGTGCTTTTCATAAATCGCTACTTCCGTAATATTCATCTCTCTTAATAGAGCTTCAAGTTTATCGTAGTTATGGCATAGATCATGCGCAGCGTGGGCGTCACCAGCAATAGTGAATGTTATACCTTTATCCTTTGCCATTTGAATGATTTGACGACTAGGATAGATTTCACCTATGGGCTTACGTAGACCTGCCGTACTAATCTCAATAGATAAATCTTGCTCTTTAATAACATCCAATGTCTCATGATAAAGATCGGTCAAATCCACAGTAGGAAAGAACTTAAAGATTTTAATTAAATCCAGATGTGCCATTGAACTAATTAAGCCAGACTGAGCAATCGTTTGAATGTTCTTATAATATTCACGATAAAGATCATTAATGTCATATTTATCGTACTCTTTAATATAATGTGGATGATCAAACGGAAATCCATTAACAAAATGTACAGAACCTAAAACAAAATCTAACTTATCCCAATTCTTCTCTACCCACTTACGTCCCTCAGCACTAGTCTCAGGATCATTATCGTGTTCTATACCAGAACGAAATTTGATATCAGGATTACGCTCTCTAAGTTTATCGATTTCATCAAAGCTTATACCAGCGATATAACGATCATGATCAGTAAACGCCAAATCCTGCAAACCCAATTCCCTAGCTTTATCTGCCCATGGCTGAAGAACCTTCTCTGAATAAGGAAGATCTTCTCTATGAGCTTGAGGATGATTATGGTAATCTGCTACTAACATAATTAACGATAAGCTGGCTCGACAATATCATTCATCGTAAGAATAGAAGTGTAATCTACGCCATATTCGTGTAGTCTTTGAGCGCCGCCATCTAAGCGGTCTATTACTGATATCACTTGTACTATTTCGGAGTCAGCTTCATCTTGCACTCTACGAATAGCTTCTATCATTTTAACGCCATCAACAATCTCATCTTGTATCAGACATACTTTAGTAGCAGGTCTAAGTGGACCCTCTATCCATTTGGAATAGCCTCTGCGTCTTGCATCATAACTATCTCTCACGAAGAAAGTACCAATCTCCTGACCTCTTAAAAACGCAAGCTGAGAAGTAGTAGCAGCTAAACTATAAGTCTTCTCAAACAAACCACCAATGAATTGAATTTCATCTTGTAATAAATGTAATATTGCAAGACTCGCTAAGAAAGATCCTTCTGCACCTAGTAGAGTTTCTTTCATATCTAAATAATGACTAGTAATTCTACCAGAAGGCAATACTGAATCTCCTTCAAATAAAGATTTAGCCCTAATAATTTCAATTAATCTAGCTTTAGCATCATCATAACTAATATTAATTAAATCAGATCCTAGTTTAGTTTCTGTTTTCCGAGGAGCAGTTTTAGGCTTATTAATACTTGGTTTGCTAGTAGGTCTTCTGTTATATACCATATATTAGATTGTATCATAAAGTGACTGAGTGGCTGGGTGACTGAGTCAAGTCCACCATAGCTTCAAGAGTTGCCTCTGGAGCCTCATTGATATTAGCTTCTAGTAGAGGAAACTCTTCCTTAATAGTTATCGAAGTCTTAGGACCAATACTTATAAGATGAAGATTGTTTCGAGTAGTTATTTTTTGCAGACGGTTGATACCAATATTTTTCTTAAAATTTCTTACAATCTCCGAACTCGTAAAACTTATAAATAATTCTTCGTCATTATCAAGTAATTTATCAAATTTTTCTAAGGTAAACGAATTGACCTCTGGAATTATAGTTCTATAAGCATTGACTAAAGTTACTTTAATTTGTTTAGTAGATTCTAGCTTAGCCACCAAATCATCATTAATGTTCTCGGCACGCGGTAATATCAACTCAATAGGATCCATTCCAGAAGCAGAATCTCCATCACAAAACTTCTCTATAAACTCAGTAGCTAAACATGCTGAATTAAACTCTGAAGGAATGAAATTCACAGGAAACCCTATTTCATTAATAATAAAATCAGCCGTTGTTTGACCAACGCAAGCTATCTTCAAGCGTGGACTTAAATGAAAAAAATGTCCACCAAGCTCAAGTAACCTAGAGAAAAATACTTCTGCAGCTTTCTTACTTAAAAATACAACCCAATCGTAGTGATGATTCTCGCGAATTACTTTATCTAAGGCAATATAGTCATCGCTAGGCTTAATAAATTCTATACAGGGCAAATGGAAATAATCCAAATTCCTAGATTCCAATAAAGAATAGAATCTCTCCGAATCGTCAATAGCTTTAGTTATTACAACTGTAGACACACAGTTAATTATAAATCAACTACCTAGTCTGTAACCAAAGCCTCTCACAGTCTGGATAATCTTAGGTTTATTAGCATCTTCTTCGATCTTCTGTCTTAACCAACAGATATGAACATCGACGGTTTTAGAGTCTCCATCAAAGTCAAGCCCCCAAACCTTCTCAATAAGCTCGTCACGAGAATAAATACGTTTAGGGTTCTGCATAAATAATTCAAGCATCGAATATTCACGCGGACTAAGGTTTAATTCTTTGTCTTCAAGCCAAGCTCTATGAGTCTTAGTATCAAGAATCACTTTACCGAATCTAATACGTTTAGGATGCGTAGCATTAGGTTGCTGAGCGCGACGTATAGCAGCATTCACACGCGCCATCAATTCTTCCCAGTTAAACGGCTTAGTGATGTAATCATCTGCACCTGCAGCTAAGCCTTCTACGATATCTTCCTTTGCACTCTTACCTGTGATCATTACCACTGGCACAAAGTTCTGGCTCTTGCGAATATGCTTCAGTACATCGATTCCAGAGATATCTGGCATAGACCAGTCTAGGAGAATCAGATCTGGATCTTCTGATTCAAACATTTTCATTGCTTGTTGTCCGTTATACGCAATCGCAGTCTCAAAGCCCTTTTGCTGCAATGTATAAGCCATCGGATCAACTAAATTTACTTCATCATCTACTAATAAAAGTTTTAAAGACATATATTACCCTTTATTTTTTCCCGCCTTAACCTAGTCTCAATAATTTTTTTATACCCCTAGTTCTTAACCTTTAACAAAATTTCTTAACCTTATGCCAAAAACCCTTGCAAATACAAGGGTTTTATAAATATAAAGCTTAATTTAGGTTAAAACGATGCTTATCGGCAATAAACTTTATTAACCTTTAGCAAGTTCTGTCATAGATTTATAAGCGTCAGTGCCTGCTTTCATTTCGTTGATTTGTTCAGAGGCATCTATTCGATTATAGGACTCAGCTACCATAGCAACCATAGTTTGTTGGGTTAAAGACTGACCATCACTGAAATAATCATTGATATCATTGCCACCTAGTATATAAGTCTGGTAAGCCTGATCTAAACCTGCATGCTGCTGTTGTAAACTATCTACCCGAGCACCAAGCACTGCTGAATAACGAGTAGGATTCGCTCCTACAGTAGAACTCATGGCATCTAATTTAACTACATTATCAGGCATAATTACTCACTTAATTGTAACACAGATTGTGGATGACAGAACACCTGATTAGCTATACTTAAAACGAGTGTCCCTAGACCCCGTACAACAAATCAAAGACAGAGCAGATATTGTCGAGTTAATATCTGGAATAATTCCTGTGAAAAAGTCAGGAACTAGTTATGTTGCGGTTTGTCCTTTCCATAATGACACCAAACCCAGTATGCATATTAGTTCTAGTAAGGGCATTTTCAAATGCTTTGCTTGCGGAGCTGGCGGCGATATATTTAAATTTTGGTCAGATTATTACCAGAAAGATTTCAAGGAAACACTGAAAGAACTTGCGCAAAAATATGGAGTAGAACTCGTAGGCTCTCAGCAAAACAAAGAAGAGCTTGAACATTTTAATCTACAGATTCGCATGCATGAACTTGCAGCGAAATATTACAACGATCAGTTACTAGGTTCAGAACAAGCACTCTTAGTAAGAACCTATTTAGGGAAACGTAAAATCTCCACAAACACTATCAGCGAGTATAAGCTAGGCTACTCACCTGCTGATCCAGAGAACTGGGGGAAATTAATTAGCTTACTAAAAGACAAACTACAAGTTACAGAGCCGCAGATAGTCGAAGCTGGATTAGCTTTACAAAGTGAAAAAAACTCAAGATACTTCGATAGATTCCGCGGTAGATTGATGATCCCTATTCGTGATGAACGCAGCAGAGTGATTGCCTTTGGGGCAAGATTGATTCCAGGAATGGACCATGACAATGGTCCGAAATATCTCAATTCTCCCGATACTCAGACCTATCATAAAGGTGAAACTTTATATGGAATAGACCTCGCTAAGGAATTTATTCGTAAGGAAGATGCTGTAATCGTTGTAGAAGGTTACTTCGATCAGATTTCTCTATATCAAGCTGGCATTAAGAATGTAATTGCTAATCAAGGTACTGCTCTTACCACGAAACAAGTCAAAGCAATGACTAAGTTTACTAGTTCTAAGCGTGTTTACTTATGCTTTGATAGTGATGCAGCTGGAGAGAAAGCGAGTGACAGAGCAGCAGAGATTATCGCTCAGGTACTTACAGGCTATGAACATGAAGTGCGAATTTTACATATACCAGAGGTGAAGGATGCTGATGAATTTATCCAAAAGCACGGCACTGAGGACTTTAGAGAACTTTTAAAGCAAGCACCTTTACTCATAGACTACAAGATAGAACAAAGCATTAAAAGTGTAGATCTCAATTCTCCCCAAAGCAAATCTAAAGCTATAAAAGACCTAAGTAAATATCTAAGTTACTTAACCAATAAAATTGAACTTGCAGAATATACAAGAATCATTGCTAATAAATTACAAATAGAGGAAACTATCTTAGCTAAACAATTAGAGACTGAATTAAACTCCCATACTAATACTGACAATCCTTATCAAGCAAGCCCTAAGACTCAGATTCCAAGCAAACAGCAACAAAGCAATGGGCACATCATGTATCTAGAACATGCTGTTTATGCAGCCGAGCAAGAATTAATTATTCTGTCCCTAAAAGACCGAACGTTTTTAGAAGACTTCTTAAACCAAGACGGCCAACTAATTTCAGAAATGCACAGAAGAATCATGGAACTGGTAACGGATGTGAGCTTTGAAAATCCAGATATAAATAATGCAGAAGTGAAATTTGCGTTAGTTGCCAATAAATTATCAGGTGAATTCAGCTTAGCTAAAGAACTTGCTGATATTGGTCTTAAACTAGAGAACCAAACAAATCAAGATCAGGATAAAGAAAAATATCAAAAATCAGTAATCAAATTAAAACAAACCAAATTGCAGCAAGAGAAATTAATACTTAATAAGAAGTTAGCATCTTTAGATGAATCAAGCTCTGAATGGGAAGAAACTGCCAAAAGAAAATTAGAAATAGAGAAAGAAATTCAAGGACTTTATACTAGTTTACGTTACTCAACTATTTAAAGCGTAGTTTAAAACCTTCTCATAGATTAAGTTTTCCGCAAACTCTATTTGATCAACAAAATTCTTGTCATCTTTGCGAGATGCTGAATAAAATCTTACAAAGCTATCAAGCTCTGAGCTAGATACATAATGATGAAGATTAGTATCTTCATCAAAACTACAGCTCGGCTTAGAACTAAAATCAATGATAGAAGTCTTATAGTGCTTAGTAAAATGAAGAGAAGGTAATCTAGAATCTATTCCAAAAATTATTAAATCTGCATCAGCTACTATAGCTTTAACACGATCAGTATGATAACCATATTTAGTTCTAATATATTTCATAGCTTCCAGTTCGGGTGAGGCTTTGATAATGGCAACTTGGTTCGAGGAAGAACTAATACGATGTAATAATGTTATATTTTCAGCTTTAAATCCTAGATTAATAAGAGATAGGCAAGATTGGTGTGCAGTACTGCCAGAACCCATAACAATAACATTGCTGTATTCTTGTTTATTAAATTTATTAAGTGCCATATTGATTGCAACTTCACAATATGAAACTCGCTCCAGCCCTAGCTTAGCGTCAATTCGTTGGCGTAAAGCCTTAGCTTCCTCTAATAACTCTAAACCATGACGTCCTAAATAACCCATATGATAAGTTTGTTTAAACGAAATCTCAAACTGCATACAAATTTCATCTTCACCAACTAAACCACTATTAAGCCCACAATAAGTTCTAAGAATTTGTAATTTAGCTTCGTCATCATAAAGTACATCTAAGTCAATCTGAGACTTATTTATAGACTGTACAGTTCTTTGCAATTCAGTAATATTTCTCGAATTTAGCTCACTAAGATAAAGAACTAACTCAAAACGATTACAAGTAGTAATTAGGGTTACTTCTTTAACATAGGGTAGCTGTTTTAAAGCATCTAATAGTAATGGATATTCATCGTGTGATAATTTTACAGAAAGCAAATCGTCAGAGTTGAATTCTCTAAGTCTAGTTGTTAATGGATTTTCGTTTTGGTTAGGAAGAGATATTCCTAAATATACTAAATTCATAATACCCATTCGCTATTATAAACCTATTATCGACAAGTGGCGAAATACTGACACTCATCCTTAAGGATACATTTGGGGCATTGAGGTCTTCTTGCAATACAGGTTTCTCTGCCATGTGAAATCATCCATAAAGAGAAATTATTCCAATATTTTTTAGGTACCAGTATATTAAGCTCTTTTTCAATTTTTTCGGGGTCAGTATTTTTTGTTAGACCTAATAAATAACAAATACGTTTCACATGAGTATCTACAACAACACCCGCAGGTTTATCAAACCAAGTGCCTAGAACTACATTTGCAGTTTTGCGTCCAACTCCTGCTAAGTATACTAATTCATCAATGTTATCAGGTACTTCTCCCCCATAATGAGAAACCAATCTCTGAGCAAGTTTGATAAGGTTCTTAGATTTGTTTTTATAAAATCCACAGGACTTAATAAGCTTCTCTACATCACTTAATTTGGCTGCTGCAAGTTTCTCTGGAGTTGGATATTTTTTAAAGAGAGCAGGAGTCGTCATGTTTACCCTGTCATCAGTGCATTGAGCTGAAAGACAAACAGCGCATATCAACTCAAAGGCATTTTTATGTTTCAAAAAACACTTAATATCACCATAGTAATTTTTAAGCTTAGAAACAATTTTTTTAGTTCTTACTTTAAGCTCTTCATAATCAAGAACCTGATCATTTACCATATATATCATCATACTATAATCTAAAATATGATTATCATGATATTATTAAGCTAATATGCCATTAGATCGAGACGAATTAGCAGCCTTGGTATCAGTCGTAAATACAGGAAGTTTTAGGGCTGCAGCAGAAGAATTAAAGAGGGCACAATCATCTATCAGTTATGCCATTAAAAACTTAGAGAAAGAATTTGAGATAGAAATTTTTAACCGTAACACTTATAGACCTAAATTAACAACTCAAGGCGAACTAATATATCATAAAGCCAAGCATGTATTAAAAATGCAAAGTGAATTAGCAGACTTTGCAAGCAGTCTTAAATCTGGACTAGAAACCAGTATTAGCCTAGAAATCAATGTCCTTTTCCCTTCGGAGCTACTAGCAACAGCATTAGAGAAATTTAGAAATAAGTTTCCGCAAATACAAATACTTCTCTCAATAAAGCCTAAAATTACCATAGAAACTACTAATGCAGTCTCTAAAATTATTATTGATACTGAGAATAGCAATGCTTGTGCTAGCTTAGAAAAAACTCTAATTACAACTATCGAAAAACTACCTGTCTCTCATCCTGAGTACCCTGCTGTCCAAAAAGGTTTAACAGAAGCTTATTTCAGTAATTTAACTGAACTGAAAGTACATAATGATTCTTGTAGTCAAAACAATGTTTGGTCAGTAATGAATTATGAATTAATGAAAGAACTTATTTCTAGAAAACTTGCCTGGGCTTATATCCCTACAAACCTCATTCAAACTGAACTTACCAACAATACTCTAGTAAAAATCCCGAGTCTAAATACAAAACATACACCATTATATTTATATAGGGACAAATCCAAAGCTCTAGGACCAGCCGCAGAATATTTATATGAATTGTTTCAGTTATAATTAAATTATGTCCCAAACTCTACCACTCGTAATCAAGCAAATGGAAATAGGTCCAATGCAGAACTATGTCTATCTCATTGCTAATGACCTAACTAAAGAATGTACAGTAGTAGATCCAGCTTGGGATGTAGATACTATACGCAATGAAGCTAATAAACTAGGTTATCAAATCACCTCAGCATTAATCACTCATGGACATCCAGATCATACTAATGGTATAGAAGAATTACTTAGAACTCATGATATCCCTGTCTATGTCTCAGAGCATGAAGCATATTTCTACAAGCCCATTGGAGAGAACATTAAAGATGTGAAACCCAATGACACATTGAATCTAGGCGATGTAAAGATAGAGTTTATGCATACACCTGGACACACACCTGGCTCTCAATGCTTTCTTTGTCACGGTAATTTAGTTTCTGGAGATACTTTATTTCTAGATGGTTGTGGACGTTGTGATATGCCTGGTGGCGATGCAGAGATAATGTACGATAGTATTTCTAATAAATTAATGAAGCTTCCTAATAGCACCATTATCTATCCAGGACATAATTATCACCATCTTCACCATGACACGTTAGAGAACCAAAAGAAAACTAATCCCTATATGCAAACGGAAACTTTATCTAGGTTTATATCTAAGAGACTTGGTTGAATAATAAACTTCTTAGTAAGCTATTTACGAACCAACCTTGCGACGATAAATTACCTTGCCAGTACGTTTAATTTCACGGATAAACTCGGGATGAACCCATTCTTCTTCATTGTTATAAGAAGAACTCTTAAAACCAATAAGTTGTAAGTCTGGGTCATACAATTTAATTTTTTTAATTAGGTTTAAAGCATTTAAACTTGCATTATTTGATTTAAAATCTGCAGATACTACAGCAATGTCTACGTCACTATAATCATCAGCACAATCCTTTGCATATGAACCAAAAAGAATAATCTCGTCTACATTTACAGCTTGAGAAAGTTTATAAACTGTATCTTCTAGGTACTCTTTAAGCTCTAATTGAGTTTTTTTTCTAGCCATTTAAATACTCCTTTCGTGTCATCTAAAATTTTCTTTGTTTTAGGTTCAGAAACTTCTTCTTCCATTTCAACAAAATCATCTGGGTATCTAGTCGTTGAATAATAATGGTTAAGCTCCGCAAAGAGTATTTTAATCTCTTCTTTTAAATTACTTATTAATGCTTCTGCCGCTAACTTCAAAAGATTATGAATACGACTTGGAGTATCATTATTTTCTGTGATAATACCTTTCAAAAGTTTTTCTAATGCATTGTGGCATTTTTCAACAGACGTTAGATATTGACCACCTTTATAGTTCAACTCAGCACTTTTAAGGTCGTATCTAGCAATTTTCAACCAATTTTCAGTCTGCTTTTTCACGTAGCTTCATTATAACATTCACTCCCAAAGCTTCAATTGTATTAGTCTATAGTAATATAAATTTATGCCCCAAACATTACGATTATTAATAAGTTGCCCTGACCGCAAAGGCATAGTATTTGAAGTTACCAAGTTTATATTAGAGAATAACGGTAATATTATCGACTCACAACAACACAGCATGGGATTTGGAGACAGGTTCTTTATGAGGCTTGAGATAGATGCAAGTGAGTTTAAGATTTCTTTAAATAAACTAGATGACGCATTTCAAAGTATCGCAAATAAATTTGAAATGGAGTTTAGCTTTAACTATCATAGAAAAAATATGGCAATCTTAGTCTCTAAGTTTGATCATTGTCTTCATGATACTTTGCAGAAACATAAATACGGAGAGATTAAGGCTAATATTCCGCTTATCATCAGTAATCATCCAGATTTAGAGTACATTGCTCAATCTTATAATATTCCATATAAACATTTACCTATAGCTAATGATGGCGACAGGAATCAAGCCAAAGCCAATCAGGAAGCTGAAATACTAAAACTTCTCAAACCACTTAATATAGATACCATTGTGATGGCTAGATACATGCAAATATTAAGTGCCAATTTCATTAATCAATATCCTTATCGTATTATCAATGTGCATCATAGTTTTCTACCAAGTTTTAAAGGTGCTAATCCTTATCATCAAGCCTATGAGAAAGGAGTTAAGGTTATCGGTGCTACAGCCCACTATGCTACAGAAGATCTTGACATGGGACCAATTATCTCTCAAGATGTCACTCCAGTAAATTTCAAAGATGATGTCGAAGACTATGTTTCCAAGGGCAGAGATCTAGAAGAATTGGTTTTTGCTAGAGCTATTAAAGCTCATACCGATGATAAAATCATTGTTTTTCAAAATAGAACAATAGTTTTTAATTGAAAAGCTATAATAATCACAATGAAACCCGAGAATCAAGCTAAGCTCGAACAAATTACAGCAAGACTTTCAGATGCTAGCCTGCAAGAGAAGGAACTTGCAGTAAGAGATATCATAGAGAACGTTAAAGCTCTGGGTGATAAAGCTATTGCTGCATATTCTAAGAAGTTTGACAATGCAGATTTTGACTTAAACCAAAATGATCCTTTTAAGGTTCAAGCTTCAGGGTCATTCTCAAAGCTTTCTAAAGAATTACAAGCTGCTCTACGTAAAGCCAAAACAAGAATAGAAACTTTTCATGAAAGAGAGGCTAAAGAAAATAACTTTAAAACAGGCTGGCAGTATAAGGGAGAGCTAGGAGAACAACTTGGCATTTGCTATCAAGCCTTGGATTCAGTTGCCATCTATATTCCAGGAGGTCAAGCACCTCTACTCTCTACCGTATTAATGACGGCTATCCCAGCTAAAGTCGCAGGGGTTAGACGCATAGTAATGATTAGTCCTCCGCCAATCAACCCTGGTATATTAGCATCCGCAGAATTGGCTGGTGTAGATGAGATCTATGCTATTGGTGGCGCGCAGGCTATTGCAGCCTTAGCTTATGGAACCCTGTCTATAAAAGCCGTAGACAAGATAGTCGGACCTGGCAATATTTATGTGAGCCTCGCTAAGAAGCAGGTCTTTGGTCAAGTAGGCATAGATGGTATCTATGGACCTAGTGAGCTTGCCATTATTGCAGATGATACCGCCCAGCCCAAACAATTAGCAGCAGATTTAATTAGTCAGTTAGAACACGGTTCTGGACTAGAGTCTACGTTATTAGTCAGTACTTCTAAACGAGTTATAGAAGAAACTGAAGACGAATTAACGAAACAAATTCACGATTTAGATATAAATCATAAATCACCAGAGCAAACTCATATCATTAGAGATTCTCTTAAAAACTGGTCAGCATTATTACACGTAGAAACTCTAGAAGAAGCTATAGAAATTATCAATGCTTACGCTCCAGAGCATTTGGAGATACAAGTAAAGAAAAGCAAACTAAAAAGCACAGTCGCTAACATTAAAAATGCTGGTGCTATTTTTATCGGTACAAACTCCTGTGAGAGCCTTGGTGATTATATCGCAGGACCTAGCCATTGCTTACCTACTGGTGGTACCTCCAGATTCTCGTCTGGGCTTCAATGCGCAGACTTCGTGAAACGCACCAGTATTATAGACTTTTCTATGGTAAAGCAATCTAATAAAGGGTTTCAAGAGATCATTAATAACGTTGCGACTATTGCCAGAGCCGAGATGCTGGAAGGACATGCAAGAGCCATGGAAGAACGTACTTAATATAAGGTTCTAGTTTTTGAAATTTTTTACAGTACGACAGGACGTTAGCGAGCATCGTTGCTTTAAAATTGTTTCAAAAGAGAACTAAGTATCCCCTTGCTCGCTCTAGTCCTGGAGTACTGTAAAAAATTTCATATATAGATATATAATTAAATTATGGAAATCACTCCTCATATAAAGAACGATAAATTACATAAGTTTTTACTTAAGAAGCTGAAACGTGAGATAGCGTCAGGACAAGCAGTGCTGCATATTAGTAACAAACAAAATCAAGTAACAAATCTACTTAACGCTAATAATATCTACACTCAAGTATCAGAACTAAATGATTTAAATAAATTTGGTATAAGTAAAAAAGCTTTCACCTACGTGATTGCAGATCTAGATATGCCTTGTCTAGATGACTTTGATAGCTTCTTAAATCAAATAGCCCCACTAATCATTCGTCCTGGATTGCTTATTATCATAGCTTCCAATCTTGCCACCTTTAAAAACCAATTAAACATTTGGTTTGGTAATGATTTAGAAAATTTCAGAAGACCTAATCGTGCAGTTACCGCTGGATTCCTTAGAACCAGATTATTAGAGAAGGGCTATTTTGTTAAAAACCGCTTCTGGCAATACGACGAAAAGCTACTGATCATGGCAGATATACCTAGCTCAACTTAAGCAATTCGAGCACCCTCTCAAACTTCGCTCCCCTAGAGGCTTTGACAAGAATCACCTTTCTTTTAGGAGCTTGAACTGTGTTTAATTCGTTGACTATGGATTCAGCGTTACGCCCGCGCCCATCTATTAATCTAAAACTATCATTTTCATAAGACTTAATCTCAGCGAAGAGTCCCTCCACTAAAGCAGCTTCGCTTTCAAGTACATCACCCAGAACCACTATCTTATAATCAGCAGGGAACTGTCTAATCATCGCAGTGACACTGTTACGTATAGCTTCAGGATTAGCATTATAAGTCTCATCTATATATAGATTGCGATCTTTATCATATAGAAACTGACCTCGTCCCTGACTAGGACTATATTCAGCCAGTCCAGCTTGAATCTCTGGATCATCCATGCCTAGTAACTTAGCTACTTTATATACTGCATTGATATCGGCAATGAGACCATCTGACATTAAGCAGCTTTGCTGAAGATTCAACGCTGGCTGCATCTTAGAATCAAAAGATATAAGGTTTAAATATGCGTAGTCATTTTTAATCTTAGAATATAAGTCAGAATCAATGAATAAAGAGGCTCCTTCTTTTAAACCAAGACACAGCTCTAACTTCGCACGTTGTATATTCTCTACCGAGCCCAAACGCTCAATATGAGCTGTTCCTATATTAGTAATGATGGCAATATTCGGCTCTGCTGTCTTAGAGAGTAGCTCTATTTCCCCTAATCCGCGCATCCCCATCTCTAATATCAAGATCTCTGTATCAGCCGGCATAGAAAGAATCGTCTTAGGAACACCAATCTCGTTATTAAAGTTAGCTTGTGAATAATGAACTCTAAATCTTTCAGCAAGAACTGTTCTTAAGATCTCTTTAACTGTAGTTTTACCAGAGCTGCCAGTAATAGCAATCGTTATAGGATTAATGATGTTCCTATATTCATTTGCAAGCTTATGATAGGTTTGAAGGGTATCTTGTACCTTAATAACCTTATTCAATAAATCTGGATCTAATTTCAGCCTAGTTAGCTCAAGTGAACTATAAGCTGAAGCAGCCCCCTTTAATAAGGCCTCTTTAATAAAATCATGTCCGTCAAAACTCGCCCCTTTAAGCGGCAAATAAATATCGCCAGTTTTAATGGTTCGACTATCAGTGTTTATACCTAAATAATCTGATGTAGATAAAATTTCTCTCATAGAACTACGGGATAATCAATATTTAACCACAAAAACGTACAATGAGTCACTGGTTTGTGGAATGACTACATTGAGTAGTTTAACTGAAGGTTATTTCCTAGACTAGATATATTAGAGCTACTATTCTCGGGCTTAACAATTAATCAAGCTTTACCTTGGAACAAAATAAACAACAAAAAAATTACCTAATTTTTCGTTGTTTTTACCAAGTCCAAACGTAAATCCGATCAAAATCACGACAATAATACTAGTATTCGATCGAAAGTAAAAAACATAGGGGTGAGAGCAATATCAAATAATAGTTTCAAAATGTATTGTATTTATCCGGACACTAGAATAATTAGAACTGAAAATGTTAAGATATTACAAATCAACAGAGGTACCGATTAAAATGACAAAGACAACAAGAGTATTATCCAGAAGAGCAATCACAGGTTTATTAGCAATATTGCTAGTACTGACCAGCGTTATTCCCAGTTCTGCGGCCAAACAAAGATACGTGCCAATAGATGTTTTGTCCAGCACTAATCCAGATCTTCAACTGGAAATTAATACCAAAAGTCAAACTTTAGACCTGACCAAAACTGCTAACTTGAGAATTAGGGTAAAAGTAAGTGAATTATATTCTTCCTTAGATAATTCCAGCAGTGTAAGAATTAATTTATATGAAATAGTTTCAGGGGAAAGAAAATTCGTAAGCACCCAAAGTTTAACAGTCAACCGTAACACTAGAAAACAAAATAGAATCATAAGCCTTAACGCTGGAAGATTTGATGCTCCAACTAAAACTATAGAATTAGATGTATTTGATACAGAAGGCAACTTAGTTAACACTTACGGTACTACTATCAATGCAACTAGCCTTGCTGCTCAGGTTGCATCTAATCCAGTTGATTTTAGTATAACGAGTTGTAATACTAACGATTTTGATTGTTTAACAGAAGGTATTTTCGAGAGAGTTACATTTGAAGCTAAAAAACAAACTCAAGCATCTACTAGATTCCAAAAATTTAATAATGGTAGATACAAAATCACTTTACCTGTACCTAGAGAAAGTTTTAATTTCCTCAGAGGTAATAGAGGTGGACTTGCCAACGGTGGTGGTGGCAATGGCGGTAATGGTAATGGCAATAATGGACAGATTGCAGACTTTGGTGAGACTCTTGATGCCCAAACCATAAGATTAGGTCCAAGTAACTTTAATGATATTTCTAGAATTACTTATAACGATCCTAGTGGAAGACTTGAATTTAATTTCGTGGATTCATCTGTTCCGACTAGCACTAGAATGGTTCTAACTAACGCAGGTAATTTAGGACTCGGTACTGCTACACCAGCTGAAATATTGGATGTAGTAGGTAATCTACAGTTTACTGGTACCCTCAAACCTAATGGGCAAGCAGGTACTGCTGGTCAATTACTAGTAAGCCAAGGTGCTGGATCTCCTCCACTTTGGACTAACACTTCTAGTATTAGCGTTGGATCAGCAACTACTGCTGGTTCTGCGACTACAGCTGGCTCTGCAACTGATGCAACTAACTTAGTTGGTACTGGTTCTATCACTGGTACTCACAATGCGCTCACTGGTAGTGCTGTAACATTTAACACTGGTAGTACTTTAACTTTAAATAGCACTGCTATTTTAGGTCCTAATTCTGGAATCACTGGTAACCAAGATACGTCTATCTTCACTGGTAATGGTTCTGGTTTAAGACACATTCCAGCTTCTGCTATCGTTGGTACTGTTCCTACTAACAACTCTTCTATATCTAATTCACTTATTAACAACAACACTGTTAATGGTCTACTAACCTTTAACAAGAATGGTTCTATCTCTGCTCCTACTAGCAGAATCTTAGCGAATGTATTTAACGGTCAAGTTTTCAATGGTGGATTGTTTAAAGGTACTTTCCAAGGTAGCGGTGCAGGTATAACTAACATTACTGGTGCTAACGTTACTGGTACTGTTCCTAATGCGACAAACGCTACTGATGCTACTAACTTAGTTGGTACTGGTTCTATCACTGGTACTCACAATGCGCTCACTGGTA
>CAZELI010000014.1:30434-61566 GCA_964512985.1 uncultured Gammaproteobacteria bacterium
TATTTAACGGTCAAGTTTTCAATGGTGGATTGTTTAAAGGTACTTTCCAAGGTAGTGGTGCAGGTATAACCAACATTACTGGTGCTAACGTTACTGGTACTGTTCCTAATGCAACAAACGCTGTAAATCTTACTGGTGGTGGTACTATCACTAGTACTAATTTCACCAATAGCACTACAATGCTTTCTGGTTCAGATATAGTATTCCAGGGAGTGGGTCCAGATGCTGGTGATATCGTATTTGTTAACGGAACTGGCAATGAGAAAGCTAGAGTTTATTCTGATACTAATGCTACTAATGGTCTTGCATTCAGTGTTGGCGCAGCTTCACCTGAAGTATATTTAAATCAAGATGGTAACCTTGGTGTCAATACCGTAACTCCAACTGAGAAATTAGAAGTAGTCGGTAATGTTAAAGCTACATCATTCATTGGTAGTGCTGCTGGACTCACTAATATTCCTGGTGCTGCTATCACTGGTGATGTACCAAACGCTACTAACTTAACTGGTACTGGTTCTATTACTGGTACTCATAATGCACTCACTGGCAGTGCTGTAACATTTAATACTGGTAGTACTCTAACTTTAAATAGCACTGCTATATTAGGTTCGGGTTCTGGAATCACGGGTAACCAAGAGACATCTATCTTCACTGGTAACGGTTCTGGACTCAGACATATCCCTGCTTCAGCTATCGTTGGTGGTGGTAATCTTAACAACACTAATGTTAATGGAAATACTCTTAACGGTAATACTGTTATTGCAGGAAATGTTGTATTCAATTCATCTACTGTTATAGTAGACCCAGCTCTAGGACTAGTCGTTACTAGCGCTATTATGAGAATTAGAGGTTTAAATGATCCTGGTGCAAATAACATAACTCAAATTCCTCAAATTAGTGCAGGTAGCAATGATGGTCAACTATTGATCATCAGAGGTTTATCTAATACAGCGAAGGTTACTTTTGAAGACGGAGACGGAGTATCACTCAATGCTGGCGTTGCATTTAGCATGGGACAAGATGATACCTTAAGCTTGATATACGATTCAGTAGCACAAGAGTGGATCGAGATCAGCAGATCTGACAGGTAGGTAAAAAGTAAAAATAAAATAAGTTAACGGGTTTAATTAAGTAAGGAAGTAAGAAAAGTGAAAAAAACAATATCAGCCATAATCACCATAATATTAGTATCGACTGCTATGAGTCCAGCTTGGGCAGTGCCGATAGGTAACGATGTGGAGTATATACCAACACCGCGTAACCTTGGTGTCAATATTATCGCCCCACTAGCTAAGCTTGATGTAAATGGTCAAGTATTAATAAGAGGTGGTAGTCCCGCAGCAGGTCGCGTACTTACTTCAGATGCACTAGGACTTGCCACATGGCAAGCAGTAGCAGCTACTACCAATGCAACTAACGCTATAAACCTCACTGGTGGTGGTACTATCACTAATACAAACTTTGCAAGCAGCACTACCATGCTCTCTAATACTGATATTGTATTCCAGGGTGCAGGTCCAGATGCTGGCGATATCGTATTCGTTAACGGGTCTGGCAATGAGAAAGCTAGAATCTACTCTGATACTAATGCGACTAATGGTCTTGCATTCAGTGTTGGCGCAGCTTCTCCTGAAGTATATTTAAATGAAGATGGTAATCTTGGTATCAACACTTTAACTCCAACTGAAAAATTAGAAATAGCTGGTAATGTGAAAGCTACTAAATTCTTTGGTATTTTCAATGGTGATGGTTCTGAATTAAGGAATATTCCAGCTTCTGCTATCACAGGAGGAGGAGTACCAAGTTCTACCGATGCAATTAATCTTACTGGTGGCGGTACTATCACTAGTACTGAATTTACTAACAGTACAGCAATTCGTGATGGTGGAAATCTTACTTTTAAAGGAACAGGTCCTGATGCTGGTGATATCGTATTTGTCAACGGAACTGGCAATGAGAAGGCTAGAATCTACTCTGATACTAATGCTACTAATGGTCTTGCATTCAGTGTAGGCGCAGCTTCACCTGAAGTATATTTAAATGAAGATGGTAATCTTGGTATCAATACCGTAACTCCATTTGAAAAACTCCAAGTTAACGGCAATGTGATGGCACATTTCTTTAAGGGTGATGGTTCTCTGTTAACCAATATTCCAGCTTCTGCTATTACAGGTACTATTAATAATGTCACGGTTAATAACTCAACTATCAACAATCCAACAATTAATGATGGTACTACCACTAATCAAACTATAAACAATCCAACAATCAATGATGGTACAACTAATAATCAAACTCTTAACAACCCAACTATTAATAATGCCACAATCAATAATGCAACTATAACTGGTGATGGATCTGGCTTAACTGGGATAGGTAATGCTACTAACGCAGTCAACCTTACGGGTGGTGGAACTATCACCAGTACTGAGTTTAATAACAGTACTGCTATTCGCTCTGGTGGAGATATGGTTTTACGTGCAGCTAACACCGATCCTGGTGACTTAGTGTTCACAGAATTGAGCGGTGAAGAGAAAGCTAGAATTTATACCGATTCTACTACTAATAATGGACTTTATTTAAGTGTTAATAATGCATTGCCAGCCGAATTAGTTATTGCTCAAAGTGGTAATGTAGGTATCGGCAAAGATTCTGCTACTGAGAAATTAGAAGTAGTTGGCAACGTTAAAGCTACTAGTTTTATTGGTAGTTTCAGTGGCGATGGTTCTGGACTAACTAATGTTACAGCAACTACTGTCACAGGTGGTACTGTCAATAACACTACTGTTAACAATTCAACAATCACTGGTGGTACAAGTACTAACCAAACTATCAACAATCCAACAATTAATGATGGTACAACTAATAATCAAACTATCAACAATGCAACAATCAATTCTCCAACTATCAATAATGCAACTATAACTGGTGACGGATCAGGTTTAACTGGTATCGGTAGTGCAACGAATGCAGTAAACCTTACTGGTGGTGGTACTATTACTAGTACTAATTTTACAAATAGCACTACAATGCTTTCTGGTGCAGACGTAGTATTCCAGGGAGTAGGTCCAGATGCTGGCGATATCGTATTTGTTAACGGAACTGGTAATGAGAAAGCTAGAATCTACTCTGATACTAATGCTACTAATGGTCTTGCTTTAAGTGTTGGTGCAGCTTCTCCTGAAGTATATTTAAATCAAGATGGTAATCTTGGTATCAATACCGTAACTCCATTTGAAAAACTCCAAGTTAACGGCAATGTGATGGCACATTTCTTTAAGGGTGATGGTTCTCAGTTAACCAATATTACAGCAACTACAGTTGCACCTTCTAGTACCATTAATAATGTAACTATTAACAATTCAACAATCACTGGTGGTACAAGTACTAACCAAACTATCAACAATCCAACAATTAATGACGGTACAACTAATAATCAAACTCTTAACAACCCAACTATTAATAATGCCACAATCAATAATGCAACTATAACTGGTGATGGATCTGGTTTAACTGGGGTTAATGCAGTTAACCTTACTGGTGGTGGAACTATTACTAGTACTGAGTTTACTAACAGCACTGCTATTCGCTCTGGTGGAGATATGGTTTTACGTGCAGCTAACACCGATCCCGGTGACTTAGTGTTCACAGAATTGAGCGGTGAAGAGAAAGCTAGAATTTATAGCAGCAATAGCTCTGCTAATGGACTTTTCTTAAGTGTTAATGGTGCATCACCTGCTGAATTAGTTATTGCCCAAACAGGTAATGTTGGTATTGGTAAGGATGTAGCCACAGAAAAATTAGAAGTAGTAGGTAATGTCAAAGCTACTAGTTTTATTGGCAGCTTCAGTGGAGATGGTTCTGGACTAACTAATGTTACGGCAACTACAGTTACAGGTGGTACTGTCAATAATACAACTGTTACTAATTCAACTATCAATAATCCAACGATTAACGATGGTACTACTACTAATCAAACTATCAATAATCCAACAATTAATGATGGTACAACCACTAATCAAACTATCAATAATCCAACAATTAATGATGGTACAACCACTAATCAAACTATCAATAATCCAACAATTAGCGGTGGCACGACTAGTAACCAAACTATCAACAATGCAACTCTAACTGGTACAACTACAGTTACTGGTCCAATAACTTCAAACTCAACTATCAATACAACATCAACAGTAACTGCAAATGCGTTCTCTGGAGATGGTTCTCAGTTAACTAATATTAATGGCGCAGCAGTAAGCACAGTGCCAAATGCAACTAATGCTGCTAATGCAACCAATGCCGTTAATGCAACCACAGCAGGTTCTGCTACTAACGCTGTTAATCTTACTGGTGGTGGAACTATTACTAGTACAGAGTTTGCTACAAGTACGGCTATTCGTGGTGGTGGAGATTTAGTTTTCAAAGGAGCTGGTAATGATGCTGGTGATATAGTATTCTTGAACGGAGCTGGTAATGAGAAAGCTAGAATTTACTCTGATACTAACGCTACTAATGGTCTGGCGTTAAGCGTTGGAGCAGCTTCTCCTGAAGTATATTTAAATACCTCTGGAAATCTTGGTGTTAACACTCTAGTTCCAACCGAGAAATTACATGTAGTTGGTAATGTTAAGGCTAGTAATTTTATAGGAAATGGTACAGGATTAACTAATATTCCTGCTTCAGCTTTCAGTGCTACACCTATATATGATAGTGGGTGGTTCCAAGTTGCTAAGAATAGCTATTACACTGTGAATCATGGACTGACTAGTATTCCATCAAACGTAACGGTTTTATTTAAACCTTTCTTCAATTCCACTAGCGTATACTTTGCAACACCACTTGATAAGGATGCTGGAGTTGGATATATTCTTAGAATGACATCGACTAGCTTTGATATGACTACTGGTAATAAGAATGTAGGACTTTACCATGCTGGTAATACTAATATTGATAAAGCAGAAGGTGGATACTATAGAATTATCGTTGGTGGATCAATCCCTTTTAATTAATAAAAAATAAGATAGTTTACTATATAATTTAACTGTGATGCAGCAAGAGAAGCAATCATATTGTCACGCAGAAGTAGAAAGCAAATGGACTAAACATTGGCTGACTAATGATATCTACAGAACTGAAGTCAACGAGAATAAAGCTAAATTTAGTATCGCTTTACCACCTCCAAATGTAACGGGAGAGCTACATATGGGGCATGCCCTTGGAGGCACTATACAAGATATATTAATTCGCTATAACCGTATGCTAGGCAAGGATGTTCTCTGGCAAATTGGTACCGATCATGCTGGCATAGGTACTCAGCTAGTAGTAGAGAAAGACCTTAAAGCTAAGGAACATAAGCGCAAGGAAGATATTGGACGTGAAGCTTTTATAGCGAGAACGCAAGCTTGGAAAGAAGAATACGGTAATAAGATTATTGAACAAATGAAGGTTCTGGGCTTTAGCCCTGATTATAATCGTATTCGCTACACAATGGATGAACACTATGCTGAAGCTGTTAAACAAGCATTTATAAAGTACTTTAACGATGGATTGATTTATCGTGGTAACCGTATCGTTAATTGGTGTCCTAAATGTTTAACATCTTTATCTGATTTAGAAATAACGAAAGAAGAATGTAATAAAAAACTATATGAGATTGAATATAAACTTAATATAGGACAAAGTTATATTACTGTTGCTACAACTCGCCCAGAGACTATGTTTGGGGATGTGGCTTTAGCGATTAGTCCTAATGACGATAGATACAATGAAATTATTAACACGATAAAGAGATCTCCAGGACTTATTCAAGCGTTTATACCCTTTACTAATAAAGCGATTCCGATCATTCTGGATGAGCATGTTAAAACAGACTTTGGGACAGGCGCTCTGAAGGTGACTCCAGCTCATGATGCTAATGACTATGAAATAGCTCAGAGACACGATTTAGAACCAGTGATTATGATGGATCAGCAAGCTAAGCTTAAGATCAGTGACTGCGTGCCTGAGTGGCTACAGGGATTAGATAGATACAAGGCGCGAGATCTAGTAGTAGAAAGACTTACAGAGATAGAGCAAATTAATGATATAAGTGAATATCAACAAGAAAAAGATCTACACGACAGATGCAACACTGAAATAGAACCTTATCTTAGTGATCAATGGTATCTATCAATGAAAGATCTTGCGAAGCAAGCTCTAGAAACCCAAGCTAGCGGCAGAACTCAATTCATACCAGAGCGCTATTCTAGTATGTTCAAGAATTGGTTAGAGAATATTCAAGACTGGTGCATAAGCAGGCAGATTTGGTGGGGGCACAGGATACCAGTATATTACTACGAAGGTGGCTGCTACGCTGCTGAAGCTCCCCGAGACCCTTCTCACCAGCAAGATCCCGATGTACTAGACACTTGGTTTAGTTCAGCATTATGGCCTTTTGAAACGCTAAAAGATGACAAGAGGATCTTTGATCATTATTATCCAACCGATGTCTTAGCAACTGCTCGCGAGATCATTAATCTTTGGGTAAGTCGTATGATTTACTCTAGTGAATATTTTGAGGGTAAAGAACCTTTCAAGGATATTTTAATTCACCCTGTCGTGCAGACTCCTGATGGTAAGCGCATGAGCAAATCTAAGGGTAATGCTATAGACCCTTTAGAGATGGTAGAGAAGTATGGTGCTGATGCAAGTCGCATGTGGTACGCCAGTGTCGGCATACACGGACAACAAGACGTAAGATTCCCTGGACGCAAAGTCGAGAAAGAGGGTTGGTTCTCAGATACTTTTGAACAGTATCGCAAATTTGCTAATAAATTATTTAATGCTTCTAAGTTTGTGATGATGCAGCTTCCAGAAGGATTCATACCTGAAGATATCAATAAACTAGATAGTACTAAGTTAAACGTTGCTGACACTTGGATTCTTAATCAATTCAATAAATGTCTTGAGAAGATTAATATTGCCTATGCCGAGTATGACTTTACGACAATGCAAAAATGCATTTATGAATTCTTGTGGTTTGATTTCTGTGATTGGTATATTGAACTAAGTAAGGTTAAGCTTGAATCAAGCTCCACTCTTAATGCTAAAGAACAAATATTATTTCATATCCTAGAAGCCTCTCTACGAGCGCTTCATCCAGTTATGCCTTTTATCACCGAGGAGTTATGGCAAACACTTAGAACTACTTATAACTGGAAAAACATTCAAGAGTCAATAATAGACAATACTCTTCAATCTAAGTTACAAGAATCAATAGTTTATGCTAAATTCCCGCAAGCTAATACTAAATTTATAGACAATGGCAATAAATCCAAACAAATGTCATTTATAGTCCAAGTTATATCATCCTTACGTAACGCTAGACAATCCTTAAATATAGCCTGGTCAAACCCAATCCAGATATGGTTCCAGACTAATTCTAAGTTTGAACAAGAAGCTATAGAAAACTCTTCAACTTATATTCTAAACATAGCTAAAGCTGCAAGCATTAATATACTTACGGAAGCCGCTCCAAAGCCAAGTTATATTAGTCTAATCGGTGAAACCCAAATAATCGTTCCCCTGGCAGGCTTAGTTGACATAGATAAACTTAAATCTAATATTGAGAAAAAAATCAGTAAACTTGACCAAGATATCAAGGTCTTAGAGCAGCGTCTTAATTCCGGTAGCTTTGTCAAAAACGCCGCCCCAGAGAAAGTCGAAGAAGTCAGAAAGATGCTTGAAGACTGCTTTAACAAAAAATCCATATTTAAAGAAGAATTGGCGGTGTTAACCTAAAATTAGGTCTGATATCCGTCGCCATCATTGCTAGGTATCAATTTGAGAGAACCGATACCCGTCGCCGTCATTGCGAGGAGCGCCGCAGGCGCGACGTGGCAATCCACTCCAACGCATAAGTAGAATCTAGTAGAATTTGCTAGTTAGCTTTCGCATGAATGGATCGCCACGTCGTCCGTCTCACTTCGTTCGACGAACTCCTCGCGATGACGGCGACGGGTATCGATTTACTTATTTGACAACCTAAACAAGATTATTATGAAAACTTGTTCTATTAAGCCGCGCGCAGCGCAGCCGCCGCGCAGCGGCGGAACCCCCAACCCCTATCCTGGTAAGGATTTAAATAAAAGAGAAACCCTTAATCTCCCCTTAACCTAGAAACGCTTCAATATAACAGAGGTGACGGAGTGACTGACAGTGCGACTATTCAAGAAACCATAGACTACGCCAAGTTAATACTGGAAGGCGTTAAGTTGATTGATTATGACGAGAAGAAACTTGCCAAAGAAATCACTCATATAAGTCATAGCTTTAATTACTTTAACAAAAACATTTCTAGACCACACTTTAAAGAAAGAACGGATAACGACGTAGAAAAAGAACATATTATATACACAGGTCCTGGTAAAGCAATGCCAGTAGAACTTAGATTAATGCCGCGTGACCCACGAGCGGGAGTTTATCCACAACACAATAGCCCAGGGTTTTTCAGAAAGAAGATTGAGGTCTTGCCTTCATTAATATTAGATGACTATAAAAATATTCATACCGCAATTTGTCTTGAAGAAGCAGGTTACATCCCTAAAACAGCAAGACTCACCAAAAAACACTTAAAAAAAGTAGCCGAGCAGTTTGCTAATTTAAGTCCACGTTGTTTTAGAGATATGATGTGTCTCTATAAAGAAGATACTCGTGATTTCTCAGCTTGGATTAGAATTCCTCCTAATCATCAAGAATGGATAGAACACTATGGTAAACAGTTACCTATTAATTGTGATGTGAATGTAGCCTTTGTCAATCCTAGATTGCAATTAATACAATACATGCAAACGATGCGCTATAACGAGCAAGCAGAAATTGTGGATATGAAACATGTGGTCTTTGAAGCTGGTCTGCCACTAGTAATCAATCAAAGTAAATTTGATAAATTTGGTAATTTACGTAATATTGCTCATGTGGGCATGACTGGATCTAATTCAAACTCATTTCAAAACTCCTTAGAAAGGTTTGATGATGGTACTGTTGTTTGGACTAGTTCTAATTTTAAAAATGGACTAGCCTTAACTGGCTCTGCTGCATTGAAAGACAATGGGGAAGTGATTATAATTGAAGGTGGCAATAAAATAATGGCAGAGTTTTCTGCAAGAAATTTAGGAGCCGAAGGTATTAACCCAAAAACCTTAGCTTGGACGGATAAATTCTCAGCTGATGCTTGCATCGCAGAGAAAGATGATAAATTCATAGTTCGAAGAGAATATAAACAAGCCGTAAGAAAGCAAGTCTACCAAATCGTAGATGGTGCTTGTATCCCTGGTCCTGAGCCAATATTTGATCTGATGAGATTGTTGTAACCCTCTCGTCAAAGTTTCGTCAAATATAATCTATAATTAAATCAATGCCCGACGATCCTATCAAGAAAGAACCTCCTCATGATGAAGTAAAGCTAGAACATAAATATAGCTATGTTGGTGGTCACTATGCTTATAAGAATAGTAGTAAGGGTGGTAAACGATTAGATCCAGAAAACTTAAAGCAATTAGTTTTAATGACCAGACCTGGTTACGCTTCTAAGGTAAATATTTCAATGCCTGACCAAGATACCAGAGCTGGTATTTATCCTCAGCACAACACTATAATAGCTAGTAATGAAGATCTAGAATTAACCGATAGTTTTATTGATGACTTAGAATTAATTCCAGCAAGAACAATGGAAGCATATGCTCATTTGACCGATATCAAAAGCCTTGAGCAAGCAGGTTTTGAAAAACGAGTTTGTTCAATGACCAAACAAAGGCTTGATAAAGTTAAAGCACAATTCTCGCATCTTAGTAGTTATGCCTTTAATCAAATGTTAGATATACCAACTCCAGATAAGCGTGATTTTCCTGTTTGGTGTAAGGTTTTGCCGAAAACCAATCAAGTGCTTATAGCCTTCCCATTTCAAAAAAGCAAACATACTATTTTTGTTCAGGTGATTCAGTACGATACAGAAGGAATAATTACAGGAATTAAACATTGCAGTTTTGGTGAAACTGAACCACTAGTAATTAATGAGTCGTTAATAGATAAATTTCAAAACTATAGACAAATTGCCCACCTAGGTAGTAAAAGTAATAGTAGCTACATAAATTCAGTAGAAAGGTTTGATGATGGAAGTGTTAGCTGGATTGTTAGTCATGAAGCTCAAATAGGTGCTGCAGTACTGAGACCAGACGGCACTATAGTCTTCCTTGAAAATAAATTAAATCATGCTACAGAAATGGCAGCTCGGAATTTGGGGGCAGAAGGAGTAGAAGATGGGAATTGGAACGGTAGTTTTGATCCAGAAGCCTGCAAACCAAATGCTAATGTCATGCAAGAAGCTTTCAAAGACAAAGTAAGAAAACAAATTAGCCAAATAGTCGATGGAGCAGCTATCCCTGGACTCGATCCAATATTTTGGGTTGAATTATGATAATTTGCTGGGCTTTTAGGGTAAACTTGTTAATGCAAGAATCATTTTGATTTTAAAGGAGTCCTCATGAAAAAATTATTAGCATTATTAATTATCACTCTCGTATCATTCAATTCAGTTCAAGCAGATGATGCTGTCACAACGGAAACATCAGAATCCGTATTGATCCATACTGAGAAAACAACAACAGAGAGTCAAGCCGAAGCAGCTCCAGCAGCAGCACCAGAAGCTCAAGCAACGCCTTCAGCAGAGCCTGAAGTTCACTCAACCACAACCACCACTACTACAACTACAACAGCTGAAGAAGATGATGAATGGGAAAGCTTAGACGCTGACGACAATGCTCCAGCTGACGAAAGCGACGAAAACGACGAAGAATAAACTTTATTATTTTTTTTAAACTTGTTTCAAAATCGCCCAGAACGAGGCATGCGAAGTCCCGAGGAACCGGAGTTTACTAAAACGTAAATGAGGATTCCGAGGGACGAGCATAACAAAGTTATGGGCGATTTGGGAACAAGTTTAGTGGCTTCTAAAATATAAAATAGCTAACTCTAGGTCTTCCGGTGTAGTAATTTTGATATTACTTGGAAGACTCTCTACGATGTGGACATCTACACCTATCCTCTCTACAAGTCCGGCAGAGTCTGTTCCAATAAAATGGTCTTGCCTTGCAGCATCGTAAGCGCGCATAAGCATTTCGGACTTAAATACCTGCGGTGTCTGTGCAAACCACATAAAGTCACGAGAAATATTCTTCTTAATCACTGTATCGTTGCCCTTCATATGAGAGAGCTTGATAGTATCGGTTACTGGTCTTGCAGCTATCGCTGCTCCAGTTAGTTTAGCCTTATCAATTACGGCTTCAATAGTTTCTTTCTTAACTAAGGCTCTAACAGCATCATGGATTAAGATAAATTCAGGAAGATCATTATCATCCTTCAGTAATTCCAAGCCATTATAAATACTCTCTTGACGATTCTTTCCACCCTTAATAACGATTACGTTTTGTAAATCGGGTAAAGAGCTTTTAATAATCTTCTTTGTATAAACCACGTCAATAGTCGGGATAATAAACTTAGTAAATAAACCTGTCTCAGCCAGGGTTTTCAAGGTTTTACAAAGTATTGGTTCACCGTCTATGGTGAGGAATTGTTTGGGCTTCTGGCTTTGCATTCTTTTACCAATACCACCAGCCGGAATAATTGCATATAAAGCGTTGTTAACCATTACTCAATATTCTAGCCCTAGAGCCAATAATAGGTACTTATTATCACTAAAGTATTAAGCATTAAATTTATTATTTATTGTAATTACGTATCTATTAAAAACTTTCATAATTTTCAGTAAGCCGCGCGCAGCACAACCGCCGCGCAGCGGCGGAACCCATCCCCATCCTGGTTTGAAGGATTTAAAATAGAAAGCATTATATAATAAAACCGTGGAGCTAAAGTTAATAGCCGAATATATTAATTACTTAGAAATCAATAAAGCACTAAGTTTTAATTCTCTACGTCTATACAAGAGAGATTTAATGGACTTTGAAGTCTTTGCAATCGGAAACTACGGTGTTAATTTTGACTTAACTAAGCTTAGTGGTGACATCCTCAATAAATTTATCCAGAGTATCGAAGCACAAGGAAGATCGACTGCAACTGTTAATCGTAAACTTACTGCAGTACATGGGTTCTGGGTATGGATGCGCGATCAAGGTTGGGTTTCGAGAGATCCATTCTCGCAGATACAGCGCGACTCCCAGTTCAGGAATAAAATCCCTAAGAGCCTTACAGAAGATGAGATAGTAATGCTACTCGATTGTCCAGAGCATGATCTTAAAACTCGTATGGTATTAGAACTGATATATGCTACTGGTATTCGCGTTGGTGAGATCACAAAGCTCACTGTCACCGATATAGATATAGAGAATCAATTAATCACCATACCTAGATCAATCAAGTTTAAAGAACGCGTTATTCCCTTCAACCAGTTACTAGCAAGCTATATGAAAGAACATATACAAGAGAATCAATTACCCAAAGAATCTAAATTGCTCTTAAATAAGTTCAGAGAGCCAGTCTCAGAGAGAGAGGTATTTAGACTCATAAGAGAAGCTGCACTGAACGCTGGCATCAAGAAACGCGTCTCTCCTTCTATCTTACGTAATAGCTTCCTAAAGCATATGAAAGAAAACGGCGCCCACGACACTCTACTTCGGGATATCACTGGGCAGAAGGTTGTGCTTTAGGATCAAATCTATCTCGCAGGTAATCACCAAGCACGTTAAACGAAAACACTGCCGCAAAAATCAACAGTGAAGGAGCCCAAATTATCCAAGGTCTAGTGAGAATATTACTCAGATCCTTACCTTCTGCAAGAATATTACCCCAGCTAGGATCGGGTTGATTGATACCAAGCCCAAGAAAACTTAAAGCAGATTCACCAATAATAAAGCCTGGTATAGAAAGGGTTACAGCGACTATCAAGAAACTAAGTGTATGCGGCACTAAGTGTTTAATGATAATCATGAAATAATTTTGACCGATAGCACGCGCAGACTCGATAAATTCTTTCTCTTTTAAAGAAAGTATTTGCCCGCGAATGATTCGAGCAAGCGATGCCCAGGAAATAAACGAGAGGATAAAAGTTATCATGGCAAATCTTTGGAAGTTATTCAAACTCGCTGGTAGTATAGCAGATAAAATAATCAATAAATAAAAACTTGGCAATGACATAATCGCCTCAGCCACGCGCATCATTAAATTATCCACAGCACCACCCCAGAAACCAGAGATAGCACCGTAAATCACACCAATAGGAAAGGCTATGAGAACCCCAATAAAGCCAATGGTTAGACTGGGAATAGCACCATAGATTAACCTAGAAAGTAAATCCCTACCTATCCTATCAGTACCCAAGAGATAAAGACTGGCAGGCTCTTCCACACTCACTAGTTTGCCATTCTGAAAAAACTTAATATGAAATTTCTGACCACCTGCATTCTCTTTAATCTCGATACTTTCTTTCTTAAAATTACTAGAATTCAATCTATAAGCTTGCTGGTAGACATAAGGACCACCCCAATCCCAATAAATCTTAGTTGGTTCTGCATAACCAGCTTCAGGGTTTTGGTAGAGGGGATCATATGGTGCAAGAAAACTAGCAAACAATATAGTTAAATAAAGCAATATTAGAATTAATCCAGAGGTAGTCACTACTAGCGGTTTCCCCTGAGGCTTAGTACTTAACCGTTGACCGACACCAAAGTTCATATATACTTATAATAGCTGTGTTTGCAAATAGATACAAACTATATATTATTCTTTGTCTGAGCGTCTTACTTGGTTCTTGTTCCATATTTACTGAAGATTTAACCGAAGCAAAGCGGCTCGCTTCTGAGAAAAAATATCAAGAAGCCATAGCTTTGCTCGATAGTTATAAAAGTGGCAATAGTAAAAAATACAATGCTCAAGTAAGAGTAGAATATGGAGTAGAAATATTGAAAGATTTAGATACTACTAAGTCTGAAAGATATCAATTAGCCAAGACTCTGTTTGAAGAAGCTGTGAGACTAGACCCTAAAAATACTAAAGCAAGGACTTTTTACCTGACTCTTTTAAAGACGTCTCATAACGAAGATTTACTAGAAGAATGACAATGTAATGATGATTTATTTAATACTATATTTTATTGCTACTTACTTTATTGCTGCGATGCCTTTTGGTTACTGGATGGGCAAGCTTCATGGGGTAGATCTCATTAATACTGGCAGTGGCAGCACTGGCGCAACTAATGTAATGCGCCTCGTGGGTAAGTGGCAAGCATTCGTAGTGTTTAGTTTAGATATGCTGAAAGGCTTTATTCCAGTGTATTATGCAAAGAATTATTCAATAGAATTTAATAACAGTAACCCTTGGTTGCTATTAGTGTTAACTCTATTACCCATAATCGCTCACAGTAAGAGTATATTCATTGGCTTTAAGGGTGGTAAGTCCTCTGCTACAGGCTTTGGGGTCTTAATGGCACTCAACCCCCTTATCGCAGTTATTACCATAGTCACTTGGGGAGCGATAGTATTCTTATCAGGTTATTCATCTCTTGGTTCAATCATCTCTATACCTTTAGTACCGATATGGTTATATGTTTTCGGTGAAAGCCTGCCAGTGATTACCTTTGGTATCCTTGCTTGCATATATATAGTTCTAATTAAACATCGCACTAATATTGTTAGATTAGTGAAGGGTGAAGAGTATAATTTTAGAGACAAGAAGAAGCCTGAATAATCGTCTCAACTAGCTCATCATAACTAATCCCTGCAGCCTTAGCTTGAGCAGGTAAGTCACTAGTATTGGTCATACCAGGAAGAGTGTTTACTTCTAAGATATAAGGCTCGCGGGTCTTACCATCTATCATAAAATCCACTCTTGCAGCTGCTCTGCAATCTAATCTATAAAAAGCCTCTAAAGCAAAGCTATGAATTTTCTCTTCAAGGGATATTTCTATCTGAGCTGGCAATACAAACTCTGTCATACCCTCAGTATATTTAGCCTCGTAGTCATAAAATTCTTTCTTCGGTCTTAATTCTAATATCGGTAAAGAAACAAGATTTTTTCCTAGTTTACTAAAAACCTTACAGTGATTGTGATTGGCTTTAATGCACTTTGCATCCGCTTCTATGATACTAGTAGTCACTTCTACTCCTCTAATGAATTTTTCGATAAGGAAGCTGTCCATTTCTGCCTTAGCTTGAGAGTTAGTATCAATAAAATTTTTAAACTCAATTAGAGAATTAAACTTGCAAATACCCACACTCGAACCACCAACACTAGGCTTGAAAATTATTTCTGAATTAACATCTAGATCAGTCTTGCCTTCATAGACCTCAGTTGCCAAGTAAGTTTTAAGAAGAGGTAATTTATGCGCCGCTAAAACTTCCTTCGCGCGAATTTTATTCATCGCAATAGCACTAGTTAAAACATTAGATCCTGTATATGGTAGCTTAGCTAATTCCAAGAAACCCTGCAAACAACCATCTTCCCCATAAGTACCATGGGTCATTAATACCACTAAAGCTATCTCATTCTTACGTTTCACAAGTTCAGCAAGTTTCTCTGGACTATCTAAATCCATAAACTCAGTTTCTTTATAACCCAACCTCAACAAGGCTTCATAGACATTCTTACCCGAGCGCAAGCTTACTTCTCTCTCCCCCGAGAAGCCACCTGCTAGAACTATAATTTTTGAGGTTTTATCTAATTCCAATTCTTTCTTCTTCAACAACCAGTTCTCTACAACCAAACTTAATGATATAAATTCCAATTATAGCCAATAAAAGATCAAGTACAAATTTAATATCAAAATTAAAATGATATTCATTACTCAATAACCAATTTAACATTCTTAAAGAAAAAGGTATCATCAAACTAGATCCTAAAAAGAAATAAAGCTTAGATACATATTTAGTCGATTCCAGGATTTCCTTTCGCATTTACTCTACCCCTACTTTCTCTTATCTCTTGTTTCATAGATTCAATCCCAAGTAAAGTCATTAGTACAAAAAATACAAGGGATGATAAACCAATTAAATCTGATTGTGACATTTTAGTAGGTCTCCTTTAGCTGCTATAAATTATTCTAGCATTGAAGAAAAACAGGAAAGGTATAAGGACTTATTAACTCAGTTATTAGCTTGCCACATGCATTCCAAGCTTTTCTACCAGCCTATGATCTCTAGACTCACCTGCTAGTGGAGTAGTAAGTAATTTATCACCAGTATGAATACTATTAGCACCAGCAAGGAAACACATAGCTTGTAATTCATCAGACATGGTCATACGACCAGCAGAGAGTCTTACTCGTGAATTAGGAATCATGATACGAGTACAAGCAACTAATTTCACCAGATCAAAATTATCTATTGGATCAGCTGACTCAAGTGGAGTGCCTGCGATAGGCACTAGAACATTGATGGGGACTGAGCTTGGTTGAGGATCCATACTTGCAAGCGTTGCTAGCATCGATAATCTATCCTCTATCGTCTCGCCCATACCAAGAATACCACCAGAACAAACATGGATACCAGCATCCTGGACATGAGAGATAGTGTCTAGCCTATCATCAAAGCTTCTAGTAGAGATGACTTCAGGATAGTAATCACGAGAAGTATCTATATTATGATTATAACTATGTAAGCCAGCTGCTTTAAGCTTCTGAGCCTGCTCGGCATTCAGCATACCAAGTGTTACACAAGGCTCCATTCCCATAGCCTTAACTTCAGTGACAACTCTAAGCACACTATCAAACTGCTCATTCTCAGGAATCTGTCTCCAAGCGGCTCCCATACAAAAACGCGTAGAACCATTAGCCTGGGCTTGTTTAGCTTCTTCAAGTATCTTCTCTTCTGCTTGTAGCGGCTCTATCTCTAGTCCCGTCTTATAGCGAGATGACTGAGCGCAATATCCACAATCTTCTGGGCAAGCTCCCGTCTTAATACTACTTAGGGTACAAAACTGAATTTCATTAGGATCATGATATTCTCTATGAACTTGCTGCGCAGCAAAAATTACATCTGGTAAAGACAATGCATAAAGGATTTTGATTCTTTCAAGGTTATTAGCCTCGATCTCAGACAAGTGAGCTGACTTCTCTTCTCTTAGCTCTCGATTTAGGTTTGTTTGCTGATTTGTGTTGCAGAGTGACATCTTCTGGGCTTCCTTTCTTAAGTAGCGGCACTATTGCAGAGATAAATGCCCTTCTATTGCCTTGTGATTTTATCACACACTCAGTCGATTCTGGATCCACCTCAAAATACCTAGAAGCTACCGCGATCAGTTCTTGTCTCATCTGTTCGATAATTGCTGGCGGCATTTGATAACGATCATGAATAACCATAAGCTTCATGCGGCTAGTCGCTGTCTCTCTCGAGCCAGTAGTTTTCAATCCTAATAACCATTTAAATATACTACCCATTATCTAAATACTGCCTTTATTTTCTTCAATAGACCAAAACTTCTATTCAGTTTCATGAACGGAACTTCTTCACCTAATAATCTTCTAGCAATATTTTTATAAGCTTGACCGGCACTCTTATTATTGGTTAAAACAATAGGCTCACCTTTGTTAGTAGATATAACTATATCCTCATCATCTGGCACAATACCAATGAGGTCCACTGAAAGGATCTCAACGATATCATCAGTACTCATCATTTGATTAGCTTCTACTAGACCTGGTTTAATTCTATTAACCACAAGATTAATATTCTCGAACTGATCCTTTCTTGCTTCTAGTAAACCAACTATACGATCAGCGTCTCTCACAGACGACATCTCAGGAGTAACAACGATGATAGCCTGATCTGCTCCTGCAATACTATTCTGAAACCCAGACTCTATACCCGCTGGACAGTCCACTATCACGAAATCAAACAGCTTACGCATCTCTTCTATAAGCGTTTTAATCTGCTCTTCATTAACAGCATTTTTATCGCGAGTCTGAGCTGCTGGAAGTAAACATAGGTTCGGAAGTTTTTTGTCTTTCACTAATGCCTGTTTGAGCTTACAACTTCCCTCCACCACATCTACTAAGTTATAAACTACTCTATTCTCTAATCCCATAAGAATATCTAAATTACGTAAACCGATATCCATATCCATCACACAGACGCTCTTTCCAAGATCAGCTAAAGCTGCTCCAATATTAGCCGTGGTGGTAGTCTTGCCGACTCCGCCTTTACCTGATGTGATTACTACTACTTTTCCTATTGACATAATTTGTTTTATTTTCCTTTATTTTAGAAATAATTTGAAATAACTATTTCATTGTTTTCTATTTTTACCAGTTCTGGCGTTACAGAATTAACTTTCTTCTTAACTGCTTTATTAACAGCAAGTATTTTACTTGCGATACGAATCTGTCCAGATTCAACACGCATGGCAATAATCTTAGCTTCAGTATCACCGTCAGCACCAGCATGCACAATGCCACGCACAGTTCCCCAGACAATAATATCTCCAGCCGCAATAATCTCTGCAGATGGATTAACATCACCAAGAATAAAAACATTTCCTGGATATCTAATCAACTGTCCTGAACGGAGATTGGCTTCGACATATAAAGTCTCAGGAAGACCACTTACATCTAAGACTTCCTTAGCCTGAGTAGATTTCACAACTTCTTCTTGCATCTTAGGAGCTAAACGTGGAGCTTCCTCACGCTTAATAGTTTCTATAGTTTGCTTGTTTAGATTAGTTAGTGACTTGATAGAAATATTCCTTTTATTAAGTTCTGTTTTCACTTGATCAATGATGGTTCTAGAATCACCACCGATCTGAGTGATATCTACATCATCAGGGAGAATAACAGAAACCGAAGATCCAGAAAGAAACGCAGAAAGCTCATCGGTAAAATCAGAAAACTCTCTTGCAAAAGTTCCCGTCTTGAGATCTTCTTTTGATAGATCAAGAAAAGTTCCCTTTTTATTTTGCTTAATCGCTATCTTTGACTTTAACATAGTAGACCTTCAGATATTATATATGAAGTTTCGGAACTTGCAAACATAGCGTATAATAAACGCATGATCGATGAAGAGAAATCATTAATGTCATTGCAAAAAAAAGTCTTAAAACTGGTATTTATGCTGCTATGGATGACTTTAGCTTACATAGTAATCAAGATAAGCTATCCAGTCAAGGAAATTGTAATTGCATTTTTTATAGCAATTCTTATTAATTATTTATTATCTAAGCCTGTTAGTTATATAACTCAGTTTATTAAATCACGTTTAGCTTCTGTATTAATAATATATCTCAGCTTTATTTCTTCTACCTTATTTATTATTTACAGTTTATCTCCAGCGATTGCAGAACAGATCAGAGCTCTTCATAATGCTTTACCTTATTTAATTGAAAATCTTGATAGGGTTCTAATTGAAATAAATAATTTTCTAATTATGAAGTACCAGCTCCAGTTACCCCTGGAGAAAATTCAAACCAATGAGTTATTACAAAAATCAATTACGTTACTAACCAATATTGATTTAAATCATGTTGGAGATACCATCGGAACTATAGTATTTAGTTCTGTCAATGTCATACTCTATATAGTATTAGTTATTATTCTTAGTTTTTATTTACTAGTAGATGGTGATAGGGCGTGGTATCTCTTTCTGATACCTTTCTCACCTAAAGTAACCAGACATCTGCAATCTATCAAAATTAAAATTGATGCTCTCCTGTTTGCTTATATTGCTGGTCAATTTCAGATTGCTTCTTTAACAGCAATAGTAATGCTGGTTACTTATTTAATCTTAGGAGTACCTTACGCATTATTATTTGCGCTTGCACAAATGCTAGAAATCATTCCAGTAATTGGAACTTGGACTGCAATAATACCTTGTATCTGTATTATTTTCCTTACCAGTGGCACTTCCAAAGCCCCTATCGCTTTTATTGTCTATTTAATTTATACTCAATTCGTCAGAGACAACTTCGTAGCACCAAGAATTATGGGAGATGCTCTAGGACTACATCCACTAGCAATTATACTTGCCATTATCATTGGAGCTAAGGTACAAGGAATCTTTGGAGTGATTTTTGCTCTACCGATACTTGCGATGTTTAACGCTGTCGTAGATTACTTTGCAGAGCTTAATAGACTTAAGGTTAGGGTCAGTAGGTAATGGACATCAACGAAATAACAGTACAAGAGCTTAAAGCATTGCAAGACAGCAACGAAAAATTCGTTCTTATCGATGTAAGAAACCCAGATGAGTTTAATTACTGTAATATAGACGGTGTACTCATTCCCATGTCACAGCTTCCCGACAGATGTTCAGAGATCCCTAAAGAAGGCAAGGTTATAGTTCACTGTCATCACGGTGGTAGAAGTAAGAAGGTCATAGCCTGGTTACAAGACGCGCAAGGCTATACCAACCTCCTTAACTTACAAGGTGGTATCCATGCTTGGTCTTTAGAGATAGATAGTGGTGTGCCGATTTATTAGGGAAAGTCCATTTATACAAGCTAATGCCTTGACATAATAATTCATTATTTGATACTGTTAGGAAATTATGGAAATGACACAAAGTATAGCAACACCGACATTAGCAGAAAAAATTGATAAACTATCACAACCTCAACGAGCAGAGCTAGCAGAAAAATTGGGAATAGGTTCAGCAGCTACTAACACTCCAATACTTAAACTTCAAGATACAATCCTAAGAACGCTTAGTTCACCTGCTGACAATCCTAAATCATTATCAGATTTAGCAAAAGCAACTCAAGCAGTTGTTGCAATAATTACTAGCTTTTCAGATGAAACAGCAAAATCAACAGTAGTAGCATAACAAAGTTATGGGCAATTTGGGAGCAAGTTTTCTAATATCCAAAACTAATAGTAAACGTACTCCCCTCACCAAAAGTACTACTACTAGCAATCTTACCATTAAGAGCTTCGACGACGTCCTTACAAAGACTTAGACTTAGACCAGTTTTTAATCCAAAATCTTTATATTTAGGGAATTCACTATCCAAGCTCAATAATTGTAAATTCTTTTCAATCGCTGTAGCAATAATTAATCGATCCATAAAATCTTTATGCATTGCTTTTAAAGAATAGAATCTTTATCATCATAACAAGGAGCAAACGGATCACCAACAAAAGTAGCAGCTCCAGCAATAGCCGGATGAGGTCTCCTAATTACTGAATCAGTTTTATGGTCAGAATTTTTTACAGGAATAAATATTTCTATAAAACAATCAGGTGGTAACTCTACGTTATCACTTAAATGCCCCGAAGCATCTGTTCTAGCAATAATTTTTTTCATTATATCCATTACAAACTATTATACCCTAAACATATAACTTTCTCTAGATTAACCTAATAAAACTTGCTTCAAAATTGCCCAGAACGAGGCATGCGAGCTTCGAGGACGCGGAGTTGACTAGTCGTCAATGAGCAGTCCGAGAAGCGAGCATAACAAAGTTATGGGCAATTTGGGAGCAAGTTTTCTAATATCCAAAACTAATAGTAAACGTACTCCCCTCACCAAAAGTACTACTACTAGCAATCTTACCATTAAGAGCTTCGACGACGTCCTTACAGATGCTTAGACCTAAACCCAAGCCAGCGATGTTCTTAGTCTTAGGGTTCTTGGCACGATAAAATCTATCAAAAATCTTAGAGTGTTCTTTCTCGGTCATACCAATACCTTGGTCACAAACAGAGAAGTTTAATTCATGATGCTCATCATCTAAATTAATAGAGCAGCTAATCTCACCACCATCAGGAGAATATTTAATAGCATTGATTAGAAGGTTCTCTAGGACCTGTCTTAAGAGCTTACGATCGCCAGCAATCAAAGGATAATTCTCTGGGAATCTTAAAGTGAAAATATGATCCTTATGTAATGGAGTAAATCCTTCAACGACAAAACGTGCAATCTCACCAATATCAAGCTTCTCAACATTAATAACCCAACCCTTAGTACTAGCACGGTTAAGCTGGATCAAGTCGTCAATCATCCTTGATAAGCGGCTTCCCGCAGAAAGGATCTGCTCGCTTGCTTCTCTAATCAGCTCAGGCTTAATCTCATGTCTCTGTAAAATATTACTAAAACCCATAATACTTACCAAGGGTGTTCTCAATTCATGAGAAACGTTATTAATCAATTCTGTACGTGTTTTATTTAATTCTACTAATTGTAAGTTCTGTTCTTCCAAAACCTTGAGCCTTTCTAATGAAGCTTCTAGAAAGCTCTTGAGGTTATTAAAGATGGAATTAGAGATCTTTTTAATTTGTTCTTTAGATTCAGGATTAAAATTCTCTGGTGTTAGTATCTGATTAACTATGATAGCTAAATGATCAACAAAGGACCAGAGCAATTCATAACAACTATCATCTAGCTCTTTACCAGCTTTAATATAGATCAAACCCAGTATCCTATCATCAGTCTCTATAGGTAGTATCAATTCATCATTACTTTTACGGCAGGGTCTTTTATGCAGGAAGATTTCTTCTATAACATCCCGACTAAAGAAACTTGAACTTGCCAATTTATCAGCATAACTCTTACCTTCTGCGTCGTTTTCGATATCTTCAACAATAAATATTTCAGTTGATTCAAAGGCAAGATATTCAATGAAAGCTTGTTGAACTTTATCAATAACCTGAGAAACTGTCTTAGAATCCTCTACTACTTTTAATAGATTCCGCAACCAGCTCCAGTTTAAAATTTTTGATTCAATATTTGTATCAGCCATAATATAAGCGGATCTATTATTCTAGCGCGAGGGTATAATATTTACATGAGAATATTTCTCCTATTAATTTTACTTGGACTCAATAACTCTGCTATAGCTAAACTTGCTAATAGTTTTGAAGAAAACAGAAAGCAATATGGAGAACCCATAGAATTAGAAGCCTTCCCTTCTAAATCTGGGTTTGGAGGTTATGCAACATATGATATTAACCCTAACTGGAAAATCAAAGCGTTCTATATTAATGACAAAGTAAGAAGTGAACATTTAATAGCAAAACACGACGCCAAATTATCAAGAGATGAAGTAAGAAATTGGGCATTAAAAATGTTTGATGAAAGCAAGAGAGGTAAATATGTTACTAAGCTTGCACAACCCCGCATAGAAGGACACTTCTTTACTAAAGGACTAATTGCCTATGAATATCTAATCGTTAATAAGGCTACTTTAGGTTATAAAAGTGTCAGAGTACTGTTTTATGAAAAGGATAAAAACTTCTCACAAATCAATCCTAAAGCATATTTATAATAACCCAGCCACTCAGTCCCACAGTCACTCAGCCACGCATTTGTTATATAATTAACTCATGTCTGTATTGCATAAAAATTTCGAAGAATACAATCTAGGACGGGAGAAGCGTTTTAGAGGAGATATCAGTAATGCAACGCTTTATATAGTTCATGACTTAGATGCCAAGGAATTAGAGCAAACTATATATCGCCTAAAAGAACTAACAGAGTTTAAAGATATCAAAACCCTACATAGTAGTAACTTAGATGAGTTTCTTAGTAAGCTTGAACATAAAGATTCAGCAATATTTCTAACAATGCATTTATCACTAGATAATGAGATCGCTAATCATCAGAAGATCTCAGGTAAATTATTATCAGAGTCAGTATTTCAGCTCAATCCTTATAATAAAATTGCCAAGATTTTTGACGATAAGTATTTATTCTATGCCTTATTAACAGCAAATGCTATCAAGCAACCATATACAGAACTGATTGCGCAGAATCATCCTATAAGCGAGAAACTACTTAATGAAATGCAAAGTCGCCTCTCTAAAGAGGCTCAGCAGTACATTATTAAACCAAGAAACGGTACTGAGAAAATAGACTTCATGGAGTTTGATTCTCTTAATACTAATGAAGTTAGACAGCATATTAATAAAATTCATAAATATGATGATTGTATTATTCAAGAAAAAATAAATATCAATCAAGAGTTTAAGGTACTTTATCTTCAAGGTAAATTACATGTCAGTAAAAAACACCCCGAGAAAGCCTCTGACAAAGCCTTATTAACGCAGCTTTATGAAGTAGTAGATTTACTGGATGATTACGCTAAACAAAATCAGATCATCATGCCAGAGATATTCTCCATAGACGTACTTGAGACAATGGACAAAGGTTATATTATCCTTGAAGCGAATATACGAGCAGCGGCTTTGTATATATTTTAGACTACCATCGTCATCCTGAGGAGCAACCGTAGGTTGCGACGTAAGGATCCACTACTACGAATAGTCTATTAAATAAGAGTGGATCCTTACGGTCGGGCTACGCCCTCCCTCAGGATGACGGGGATCTTATTGCTGTGACTGTTGTTGTGCCATCATCCTACCTTGCTCATAGCGCTGAATATACTGTTCAAAGACCTCATCTTCATGGTATTTTTTTACAGCGACCTTAGCATACTGGTAAGCATTATCATAATCCTCGTTCATAAGAGCAGCATGGAAAAGATAAACTTGGAACACCTGAGTATTAGGGAAACGTTCCTTAAACATCTTCGCGTATTGGTAGGTTTGAGGATGTTTAATAAAGAATAGTCCATCCATAAGCCCCTTAGCCAGAAATGAATTAACAATGGCATCTTTTTCCATCTTCTTCAATAAATATTCAGATAGCTTAGGTTCCTGACCCCAAGTATGAATCAGCATTTGTAAATTAGTTTGGAAATGATCTGGGTAATAGATATGCGCTAACTTAAAGTAATTAAGAGCATTCTGTCCATCATGGTTCTCTACTGCTGTAGTAGCGTTAAAGAACAAGGCCGAAGAGAGGGTCTTATTACCAATATAACCATATTTATTAAGTATATATCTATTAGGATCTTTTGCTTCATCCAAATACTTCTGTATAACCTCTGATTGATTCAGTCTATTTGCTAAAGCAAATTGATCAAAATCATTTACGGCTTTTTGGTAGATCACTGGATTAGCTTGAAAAGTCTTAGTACCTGGATCTAGATAGTATTGTATCAATCGATATCGCCAGTTTTGCTTAGTGCCTAAATCATCCGTAGAGTCCATAGCGTGAGACCAAAATCTCTCACCATCATGCCAATCCCAACTCTTAACCCAAGAACGAATTCCTAAAACAGAAATAATAAGGACTAGTGCAATTAACCAAGGCTTATAGTTTACATTCGCCTTAGCAAAAACATATCTATCCACAGCAACCACAATCGCTGTAACCAAACCTATAATAAAGAAGTAAGTATATCTATCACGCGCAAGACAGTATAAAGGAATAATATTCAACGATATCGATATACTGAAACCAGCAAATAATAAAGCTCCGCCTATTATTCTATGATGAATTAAATATTTAGCTTCTTTATTAATCAGTAAATAATAAACAATCCCAACTAAGAAAGCCGTAGCGATAGCAAAACACATTAAATGAAAAGGTGTGTAAGCATTAGCCAGAATAACATTATGATGCTCATCCATAGAGAGTTTCGCTGGAAAGAGAAACAATCTTATGTAATGAAAAAATATCTCTGGAGCAACCACTAGTAACCGTTCAAAGAACTCAGAAGCGCTATGAGCAGCCCATTCACCTTGCTCCGAAACAATACTAGATCTATGTGCATAATAAGTAAGGAAAGAAGTTAAAGCAAAGAATAGCTTCGGTATTTCATAACCATACGACTTATAATCTCTTTTTATTATTGAATTGAAGAATATAAAAGCTAAAACTACACTAGTAATCACTGTCATCTCAGAACCGTGATAACCAATAAACATGAGTATCCAACTAAGAATTATCAGAGACAAACCTCTAAGACTCATCAAGTCTTTAATATAGAGATTAATTAAAATACCAGTTAAACACAGCAAGGTAGAACATAAAAAGCCCACACCAGAAGTCAGCATATTAACAGCTTCATTATGTAAAGGATGCACAGTCCAAATTAAAACAATAACCAATGGAACCCACCAACTTATAGTCAATGACTGGATTACAGGCTTAGCAGCAGTTGGATATTTTTTCTTGGATTTAGTTTTAGATTTAGGTGATTGAGTATCCTCTTCAATAACAACGTACTCACTGGGCTGAACTCCACGAAGTGGCGTACCAAAAATCTTACTGAGAATAAAAAATAAAATTATCGAATTAAATATATGAAAACTAAAATTAACGAAGAAATGGTAAGCCCAAGCTCTTGGTCCCCAAATATGATAACCAACTGCAGATCCAAACCACTCAAGCGGTCTATATATAACAGTAGGGTAATTAGTCCAAGCAACATTGTGACTATCAGAAACGATGTTCCAGTAAAACTTTAAGGTATAACCCAAATCACTTTGGACTTTTTCATTACGAACGATTAATTTAATATCGTCATAGCCAACAAATTCGTTGGTTATACTACTAGACCAAGTTAAACCAGCGACAAGCGCAATTAGGATTAATTTACTTCTTAAGGATTTGAATTGAAAGAATTGCATAGCCTATATCATATAATATAACTTATGAACTTAGAAGAAGGACTTACTTTTGATGATGTATTACTGATTCCACAATACTCTGATATAGAACATCGCTCCGATGTCAGCCTTAAAACTAAAGTTTTGCCTAATATTGAATTAGAGCTACCTTATATAGCTGCCAATATGGACACTGTCACTGAACATAGAATGGCATTCACTATGGCAAAGCATGGTGCCCTAGGTATCTTACATCGTTATATGAGCATAGAAGAAATGCTTGAAGAAATAAAAAACTACAAAGAACTTTTTATTAAAGAAAATCTTAGCGAGAAACCTTTAGTCATTTCTATCGGTGTGCATGATGAAGAAAGAATTGCGGCAGCCTACTCTCAAGGGATTAAGAATTTTTGTATTGATGTTGCTCATGGTCATCATAAATTAGTGAAAGAGAAAATTACTAATCTAAGGAAACAATATGGTAACGAAGTCGGAATCATAGGTGGTAATGTTGCTAGTTACGAAGCTGCGTTGGCTCTCTATGAATGGGGTTCAGACTGTATCAAAGTCGGTATAGGACCAGGTTCTGTCTGCACCACCAGAATCAAGACTGGTTCTGGTTATCCACAATTATCAGCCTTGATTGCAGCCAAGAAAGCTAAAGACACATATTTATCGAATAAACCAAATCAAGAACGTTTTATTATTGCTGATGGTGGTATTAAAGTATATGGTGATATTACCAAAGCTCTAGCTACAGGAGCTGACGCTGTGATGATGGGGTCTATATTCTCTGGCTGTAAAGAAACTCCTGGTACAGTTTGGCGTAATCAAGATGAGGAGATGACCAAAAGCTATCGTGGTATGGCATCTGCTAAAGCTCAATCAGAGTTTGGTATAGAAGAAATCAACGAAGAAGGTATAGCCCTAACCATAAAATATAAAGGCAGCGTGAGACACATACTACCAAGAATGACCAAGGGTCTTAGAAGTGGCTTAAGTTACAGCGGCGCTCGTACTATTAAAGAACTTCAAGCCAAAGCCAAATTCGTAAAAATTAGCTACAACGCTTATATCGAAGGCAAGGCACATAAGGCTATTTAACTTTCTCTTTTGCTAGCTCCCTAACTCCTTCAAGTCCAATTAGTTTATTAGTAATCTGAAGAGAGCCGCGGGTATCGCGTTCAATAATAGTGTAGGCCAGTGGATACTTACTAATACTTGAATTACTGAGTAGCATTGGTTTAGTGAAGTCAGCAAGTTTTATATCCTTACTACTAGTAGTCGAAAAATTATAAAGCGATGAATGAGCAATAAGTTTTAATTTTAAATGTGGATATTGATTCAGCAGCTCCATAGTTCTAGCTTGCAAAGGTCTATAGCTAAAAATATAAACATCTTCTATTTCATGGTCTAATTGAGTTAAGATTTTTTTTAGCCAAACATACTGCTCAGTAGCTTCTTCTGGAAGGAACTTCGGTACAATGTCTCCATTAACATTATCCAGAACTATAATACTGGTACTTTTAGTTTTAAGTAGATAGAATCTATCATTAATAAATTTATTCAGCGCCTTATTACCCTTCAATTCACCACTACCTATAATATGGTAATAAGGAATAGAATATTTCTGCAAATCATAAGCTATATCTTCAAACAAAGTAAAATATTCGTTACTATAAACCTGATTACCCCCAAAGATCACCAGATCTACATTTTTGGTTTTAAGAGAAGTAACAATCTCTCTAAGAGTCTCCTGGAGCAAGACTTGGCTTTGATCATACAGTATGCCATTATTAGCAGGCAACTCTGTAGCCTTTTCTTTCTTGCCAAGTATAGTCTTACCAAGCTGATCAATACCAGACTGTAACTCATTTACTAAGCCATGCGTCTGTCCAGGTTTAGGAGCGGGGCATAGGTTCACATCTGAGATAAAAGCAATCGTCAATGTTTCACTTGGCTTAGACACTGGTTCAAATTTATATGGAGTTTGATATTCACTCTTAACGTTTTTACTATTAAAAATATCTTTGAAGCTGAATTTGGCATTGGCAGGCAATATAAGGAATAAGCTAAATAGACACATTGATAAAATAGTTTTCGCCATCTTATAATTGCTCGATCAATTCCACCAGCTCTTGTTTACTAGTAGTCGCCGTACCGTATTTCTTCACCACTATACTTGCAGCAAGATTACCAAGTATCGCAGCTTCAAGCGGAGTCGCTCCCAATGCCAAAGACACACTATACAGAGCAGCAACTGTATCACCAGCACCAGTGACATCAAAGACCTCACTTAAATTAAGAGCAGGAATCAAGTCTAAAGATTTATCACCAAAGAGTGCCATGCCTTTAGCACCGCGAGTAATTAATAGCTGTTCAGTCTCAAGCTCAGTCTGTAAAGCAAGTCCAGCTTCTATCAACTCGGCTTCATTATTTATCTTACACTCTAACGCTTTCTCAGTATCAGGTTGATTAGGAGTAAACGAATAAGCTCCCTTGAATTTATAAATATCACCATTGGTATCTACGATAGTTTTCTTCTTAAGTGACCTAGCACTAGAAAGCACTTCTTGAGCTAGATTGTTGCCTAAAATACCATTATCATAATCAGAAAGTAAAACTAGATCCGAACTAGTAATCGCCTCTTGAAATTTAGCGAGAATATTTTTCTGTTGCAGAGCAGATATCTCGGTACTATCTTCTCGATCGACTCTCAATACTTGTTGTTGTAAGATAGTGCCACTATCAGGATTAGAGCTAGAGGTAGAAATGATACGCGTCTTAGTCGTAGTCTGCCTTGCATTATCTACTATATTTATAAGATCAACATTCTGTTCTTCGCAAAGTTTAGTGAGAGTTTTAGCACTAGCATCATCACCAGTAATCCCCAATAAACTTACCTTAGCGCCGAGTGCAGCGATATTAGCAGCGGCATTGGCAGCTCCTCCTAAAGCAAACTTAGATCTTATATATTTAAGAATTATTACTGGGGCCTCTCTAGAAATACGCTCAGGCGCAGCCAAAAGATACTCATCCAAAATCAAATCCCCAACCACCAAAACACGAACTTGATCGAATTTCTCGATCAAACTGAGCAATTTAGGCTTATCTAGACTAGTAGAATCAATTAAGTTTGGTTTAAGGGTTTGCACAAAAGCTCATTCTATCATGGATAATGATTCTGCTGTCTCGCCACCTTTGTGTTGAGAATTACTAGTGTTCCAACACTAATGAATAACCACCCGTGTCCATTTCTGCAAACAAGGGCACTACAGCGATGGCTCTCTGTGCTAGGTCCCACTTACCTTCACGCTCAAGCATTGTTTTAAGTTTTCGATATATAGGGATTAAGTGCAGCACATCATCTGCAGCGTATTGAATCTGCTCTTTAGTTATATCACTTTGTCCCCAATCACTCGATTGTTGATTCTTGTTCATGTCCTTACCGTTGAGTTCTTTATAAAGTTCTTTCAAACCATGCTTATCACTATAAGTACGTGCAAGCTTGCTTGCAACCTTAGTACAGAAAAAATTCTCTACCGTTATTCCTAGCCAGGTTTTAAGCCAGGCTACATCTGTACGCGCATAATGAAACACTTTTATTGGCTTAGCTTTACTCTCTAAAAGTTTTTGTAATCTAATAGCACTACTTTGTTCTTTTTCAATTTGTACAAGAGTAGCTACTTTGTCTTCATCAGAAATTTGCACCAAACACAAACGATCACGATGAATATTGAGCCCCATCATCTCACAATCTATCGCAATCAAATCCCTAGCTAAATAGTATTCTAGCTGTTGATCGTTGAGGTCGTTTTTAACAAGAGAGATTTTAGCCTGCATATGCAAGGGAGATTATAACATGCACTGAAAAGCTCAACTAAACTCATCTAAAATCTAAACCAATCTGACATAAATAAACACTACCAGTATAAACGCAAGTTACCACATCTATATAGCCAGGAGCTGTAGAAAGGGTAGGAGCAGTACCACCAGGCCATTTTACAGAAGCAGGCCAAGTAACAGTTCGAGTACCAGTACCATCTTGAGTAAGAATTAAAGTAAAGGAGCCGATACCCACAGTTGGAGCGGTAAACGTAAAAGTAACGTTATGTTCAAGAGTAATAGATTGTTTATTACCATTATTCCAGTTAACAGTTACATTAGCGCCTGAAGTATTAGAGTATAGAGATTTCTCCACATAAGTAGTACTCATAGTGGCACCATTCACTTCAAGCTGAGTGTCTATGCTAGCTGTGCCAATTCCTACCTTACCAGTGTAATCAATTACTAATTCTACTGGTGTTGCTGCATTCACACTTATATTTAAGCCGTTATTAGTAGGATCCGTATAAATTCTAGCTTTCTCTTCACCACTAGATTCCGTGAATACAATGTCACCAGGATCAGTAGAGCTGGCTATGAATGAAAGATCAGTTCCTAAAATCAAACTAATACCCTTCGCAGCTATCTGACCATTAACATCTAAAGTGTAGGCTGGATTGGTTTTATTAACAGCAACTCTAGCAGCAGAAGTATCTACATAGAGCTGGCTAGTATTTACCGCAAAGTCTCCAGTGGTAGAGAGAGATACATTGAGGTTAGTACCAGCACCAGGGGTGACAGTCATAGCACCAGTCCCAGTGAAGGTCGTAGAAGCTCCATCAAAGGAAATATTAGTATCTGCAATAGAAACACTGGTAC
>CAZELI010000015.1:0-57943 GCA_964512985.1 uncultured Gammaproteobacteria bacterium
CTTCTGAAGAAGACGAAGAAGATGGTGCTGTTGCTGGTGATGATGATTTTGAGTTTTAAATTCGTAACTACTCACCTATTCATAGAATATTTTCATTTCAAGTCCCTAAAATCAGGGATGGAGTCTGGGTTCCGCCGCTTCGCGGCGTTTGCGCTGCGCGCGGCTTAATACGATAATTTATTAGTCGTCCGCAGGACAAAACGCGCCGAAGGCGCGTAACCACAACATAAAATGAGATTTAGATAGATTATTTGATTGGATGAATAGTTACCTAAATTTAATAAGGGTAAAGCTGGATTGTCAAACTCATATTGAAAATAATATACTTTAAGAATGAATATAATCAATCCTGTATCATGTAGCTCAGACGATAATGTAATCCAGTCTGAGAGATCTGTACCTAGCCAGATTCCAGCTAGTGAAAGTAAACCAGGGGCATCAGTTGATAATAGAACTAATGCAACTGGTCTTTTACAAGCTGCAACTGTGGCTTTAAAAACTTTTCAAGTTCCCCCACAGGTTAGTGACGATACTATTCCAACAGCTTTAGTTCAGGCTGCCAAAAAATATCTAGAGGGAAAGGATATTGAGGAAGTACAGGTTCATAAACACTATGGACGGGAAGCTATTTCTATGAAAGTGCCAGCGGGACAAAATGCTCAAGACTTTTTATCCTCTTTACCGATTTTTGCTGCAACTAATATTGGTGGCAAGAAAGAAATTAGAGTTTATGAAAATTTTCATGATTTGAGAACCGAAGTGCCTGATAATTCTAAGACTTCGCTAGTGAATTGGCTTACTCTAGCAACACTTAACATGAAGTCGGTTGGCAAATTTCCTGAAAATACGTCAAATAGCATTAAGAAAATTATTGAGAGCTATATAAGTGAGCATGGACCAATACCGAAGGAACATCTTGAATATGTAGAGTATACAGCTAGGCTTATAGACGAAGCTCTAGCAACTCATTGTGGTGATCCTAATCTAATTGGATCTTTAGCTGAAGAAGATTATTACATTAGGCCAGTGAGTTTGGGTGAAGAATATGAAAAGGGATTAGCGGCAGAAGATAATTTTGTTACTTTATATTTTCAAAGTGGTGAAGAAACAGCAGGTCTGAAATTAAGGACATGCGACGGTATCCCGGTTTATGCTTTACCTAAATCAGTGTTCACGCAAGCCTTAGCTGCGGGAGATACTAGCAGTGCTTTTCAAAACAAGAGTAATTGATTCTTATATAATTAGCGATCAAATAAAAATCAAATAAGGATCAAATAAGAAAACCTTGATTTGGCGCCATTTTAGCCGATTCTCAGGTTAAAAATACTTTTCTGATCAAATAAAGAATTACACAGTGAGCAATTTTTAAAGAAGTCTATTTTGCAGTTATTGTTTTAAGAGGTATTTTATTGTTGTAAGTAGTATCTATATCATCATGATCAAAAGATAAACTATGATAGTTGTTTCTTTGATTAGATTCAAAATTTATTCCAAAAGTATCTTGATAACCTTCAGATGTGATTTTAAAGAGAGCAATATTTTTTATGGATATGGAATCGTTAGTTTCAGTTCTGACTTCAAGGCTTTGATTTGTTTCTTCTGGTTGTAGAGTATAAGTAAATTCATCGACATATTGACCTTGAGTTTCATCTTTAATATCAGTCAACTTACGCGAGATTGTAAATGATTTGGAATTATCATTTTTTAGATTGGAAACAGTAATATCTATATTTTCATAATCAATAAATTCAGTTCCACTTATTGTTTGCTCCACAAAGTTTACTATATCAACAGCTGCAAAATTTATAGCGTCCATTGCTGCTTGGGGTACGCTTTGGGCATGCATATCATAACTATCAAAAATTTTATCAAAACTTGCAGTTAGTCCTAAATTCAAATTTTCAATATCTTCTTCATTTTTATAAAATGGCATAGAGTATGCTCTTATAGATTCTCTTTGCGATTCAGCTCTATGTTTTAATTGTGCTGATATTTTAGGATTTGGGGCATCGATTCTACCATAGGCTTGTAATATTTTATGTCCATCAACATACAATGCGGCGTCTCTATTGCGAGTGATACCGTCTTCACTGAGAATATTGTTTAAGAAGCTCAACTCGGTTCACCGTTAATTAAATTGAAATCAATCATACTGCTCAAACTAACTAAATATTTACATTTTAACCGCAATAGAATCAACTAACTCTTCAAACACTCTCTCAGGGTCTTTCATCGCGTCGATCTTAATTACTTTAGAACCATAGAATTTATTGAGAGGCTTGCCAGTTTCATCTTCATAACCGTTAAGGCGTTTCTCTATAGCTTCCTCGGTGTCATCTTTACGTTGATATAACGGTGAACCACAGAGATCGCAAATACCCTCTACCTTAGGTGGAGTGAACTTAGTGTGAAAGACTCCCTTGCAATTCTTGTCTTTCTCTTTAGTACACATACGACGACCTGTAAGTCTTTCGAATAATGCCGCGCGTGGTACTTCTAGGTCAAATATAAAATCAAAATCTGAGAATTGAGAGAAATATTCTGCTTGTCCTAAGGTTCTAGGATAACCATCAAGAATAAAGCCATCAAGTTTCGTAACTTTAGATCTAACTATCTCATTAACGATATCGTCTGATACTAAGTTACCTGCTTCTACAATAGCTTTAACTTTATTACCAAGTTCAGAACCTGATTTGATTTCTGCTCTGATCAAATCACCAGTACTCAAATGCTCCAGCCCAAATTTCTCTGCGATCTTCGCTGATTGGGTTCCCTTACCTGATCCTGCAGGTCCTAGAAATAGTATACGTAATTGTTTGGTCATAAGTCATTTATTTTACCTCAAAAACAAACATAACTACTCACCTATTCATTTCAAATCCTTAAAACCAGGATGGGGTTTGGGTTCCGCCGCTTCGCGGCGTTTGCGCTGCGCGCTGCCTAATACGATAAATTATTAGCCGTCCGTAGGACACCGCGCCGAAGGCGCGTAACCACAACATAAAATGAAATTTAGATAGATTATTTGATCGAATGAGTAGTTAAAAACAAGCAACAATCGCCATAACTATAGAATCTGTATTTATATTTTATTGCTTCTTGGTAAATCTTCTGCACTGTTTCAGTACCAAGAAAAGCGCAAATTAATAGGATTAAACTTGATTTAGGTAGATGGAAGTTAGTCAACATCCCGCTTATAACTTGGAAGGTATAACCCGGATAAATAAATATATCCGTCGTACCTTGAAGCTGAGCTGTCTTTGCAACTGACTCTAGGACTCGTGTTGATGTACTACCAACTGCAATAATTCTTCTACCTTGTTTCTTGGCATCTTGAATTTTATTCCAAACATCTTCACTTATAGAATAAATCTCGGCGTGCATTTTATGATCTTCTATGTTTTCTGTTTTAATAGGCAGGAATGTTCCTAAACCTACATGTAGAGTGACTTCTAGTATCTCTATACCTTTGGCTTGTAGAGCTTCGTCTATCTCGGGAGTGAAATGTAATCCAGCAGTAGGTGCTGCAACGCTTGCACCATTATCAGTGTCGCGAGCATAAGTAGTTTGATAACGTAATTTATCGCTCTCTTCTGCTTCACGCTTCATATAAGGTGGAATTGACATGGAACCACAATCCTGGATTGCCTTCTGGTAATTCTCGTAAGAACCAAAACTTACTAGAATGTTCTCACCCTTTCGATGAATATCTAATTGTATGCCGTTACTTAGTTTATAAATCCTACCTGCTTTAATACGCTTAGAATTACCTGCTATAGCTTGCCAGCTATGTTCGGATATTTTCTCTGTAAGTAATATTTCTATCTTAGAACCCGTGTCAGCCCAAACCCAGAGACGTGCAGCTAAAACTTTACTTATATTTCTTACTAAGACATCACCAGGTTGAAGGATTTTTACTATGTCCTTAAACTTTCGATGCTCTAACTTGCCTTTACTGTAGTAGAGCATACGCGACTCATCACGCTTCTCAAGTGGATACTTAGCGATTAATTCTTCTGGTAATTCAAAGTTAAATTCAGATAATTGCATAGTGTGGCGTTTGCGTGTTCAATAAAACTAGCATAAACTGATAATGTATCTCATGAAATTAAGCATTATAATATGCACTTTTAATCGTTCGACCGAACTTGAGCAGCTGCTTGAGGATTTGGCAACGCAACATCGACGTTTAAGATCGAGTGAAGCCCACGAGGTGGAAGTTATTCTTGTCGATAATAATTCCATGGATAACACAAGTGAGGTAGCATATCGGTTTATTGAAAGTACAGGCTTATCTATTAAGTATTTTACTCATGATAGATTTGGTTTAACTCATTGCCGTAATTTAGCTATTACTAAGGCTAGTGGTGATTTACTTGCTTTTATTCATGATGACGTTAATCTGGACGATGATTGGCTTAAGGAAGTTTATAAACTCGCTTGTAATTGTCAAGGTCAAGAGATTGGAGTTTATGGTGGTAGATCTATTCCATTATGGCAGAACCAAGTCCCTGACTGGCTTAATCTTGAACCACCTTACCATATTAGGCAGGATGTGTTCACAGGACATAGTCATGGCGACCAAGAAGAATATTACCCTTTTGCGAGTGACTTTGGTTTAGCTGAATTTCCTTGCGGCGCTAATGTAATTATTCGTAAGGAAATATTTGAAAACTGTGGTGATTTTAGAACTGACTTAGGAGCTAATGCTGCAGGTGGTTTTGGGCTTTATGATGATTTTGAGTTTTTTGAATATCTATCTTGTTTAAAAATACCGATGGTTTATGTACCTCAAGTAATAGTGTTTCATCCTGTAAGTCCATCACAACTAACCATTCAGAGCGTCAGACGTTGGTATTTTAAAGCTGCTAAAGCTCATTATTGGATTGCGCATACTGACAGAATGAAACGCGAACCACATTCTTTGTTTGCAATAGAGCCTAAATATCGTCAGATGTTTGCTGAATTACCCCGCAATAAAATCAAAGGCGTACCATTCTATCTTTATCTCAAGCTTATGGCACTCTCTGCTTGGTGGGCAGTTTTGCATTTAAGCTTGGATGCAAAGCGCAGAAATTTTATTAGTTATAAGATCTCTGAAACCATGGGACAGATTGATGCTGCTGCAATGATCAGTGAGACTTTTGTTAATCAGAAATTTAGTTTTAGAAATAGACTTGCTAAGAAGGGTGTGTTGAATACCTAGTTTGCTTATAAGTTATCTTTGTATCGTCATCCTGAGGAGCAACCGTAGGTTGCGACGTAAGGATCCACTCTTATTAATAGACTATTCGTAGTAGTGGATCCTTACGGTCGGGCTTCGCCCTCCCTCAGGATGACGGAATAAAACACTCTTCTAGCTTACATACTGCCCTGGGTCTGCGCCTTCGAGCATTATAAATCTTGGTGATGGGATGTCTTGGGTTAGAGCTTGATTCACATAGCCTTGAGTTGGGGTCATCATGTACTTAGCACTTGCACCCTCAAACCCTGGTCTAAAGCCTCTTACCAAGGTCACTAGTGGATATGAAACTTCGAATTGTGGTTGCCAAGGTTGTGGATTAAAAGTAGCAAGAGCTTCATCTACTGTGTAGTTATAATATTCACCGACACCATCAGAAGCAGAGAGTAGTTTATTTAACCACGCTCTCTCACCAGGTTTACCTACATATTCATCAGGTAAGCGTCGTAGATCCGGATTGTTATGAACATTTTCGTAGCTGTTCTTCGCTTCACTTGCTTTAGCGATGGTCTTTTGTAATTCTTTATCAAATATATTTCTTATATCTTTTGGTAATTCACCATGATGATTCTTGTAATATTGAACTAAGGCTCCTGTATCTACTTGCTCACCATCACCAGGAAAAAAAGCGAGCATTTCTTCTAATTCTTTCTTATCATCAGAACTCATACGATCAGATTCTGCTTTCTTATTATCATCTGCAAGCTTAGTTTTGATGAGGTTTTGAGCTACAGGTCCGAGATCTTGAGATCTGGCTATCAAGGTTGCTTTACGGGAATCAGATTTGATTTCTGATTCAATATTTTGTTGTCCTTGTTGCTTAGCGGTAGCTGTATATTTATCAAATATTTCTGGAAATTTATACATTAAAACATTAAACGCAAACTTAGAACTTACTGGTGTGAGTTCATTGAGTGCTTTCTCTAACTTCTGTTGAGATAGTTGGTTGACATGTTTTATTTCTTTACTCTTGCTTACATGATCATCTTTAGTAAGTGCTGCAAGCTTATCATCGTATTTAATGAAGCTATCTCCTGCTGGATCACGAGCATCACCAGATTTAACTTTTAACTGTTGAATGAAGGCATCTAAATTCTCTAAATGCCCAAACACTGTACTGACAGCACGTTTAGCAGCGGTGAACTCAAACTGACCAGCTACATTTGCTACTGGCTTAGTTGTAGCAGGTGCTGGAGCGTTTTGTTCAGGTTGTGGTGTGTTTGATTGAATTGGCATTTATTTCTCTCCCTAAGCTACTTCGTTTACTGATGGATCTTTAGCACGCTTGGTGTATACATTCGTTGCATCAGCAATACTCTTTTCTACATCTTCAGTTATTTCTTTAGTAGAACTTGCTGTAGCGGCGAATAATCTTTGATTAACTTCTTCAGCTTTCTTATCAACTTCTTTCTTATACTTTATCTCCGCTACCATAACGGCTTTGGCTTCTTCTTGTTCCTTGAATCTTTTCACTAGAGCATTTACTTGTTGCTTAGCAGCAGCTTGAGTTGCTTGCGCCATGCCTGGAGGTCCACCACGAGCTGCAGCAGCAGCATTCTCTAAGATACCGTATACTTGGGCGGCTAATACTTGTTGTGCAGCCTCAGCTTGCTGCTCTCTTGCTCCAACGAAGGTTTCACTTTGTGCTGGGTTTAGTGCAGCTAAGCCAGCACTGTTTTCACCAGCACCTTGTTCAGCAGCGTTACTAAGAGAAGTACCATTAATTTTATCTGCGATATTTTGAGCAGCAAAACGCCTTTTATTCTGCTGTTGCATAGTCTGCATATAATCGTCCATTGACGTAGTACTCATAGTTTACTCCTAGGAGTATGGAACTATATATGAGTTAAGTTTTGGTTAAATCTAAAGATCTAAATCGACAAATCCGTATTAGTCGTAAGCATAATCTGCAACTCTTGACCTTCATATACAGAGGCATCATCACCATGCGAGAACAATGCTTTAACACTACCACCCAGTAGAGTGCCTACTACAGGGAGTCCTAGAGTCGCTACAGAGATGACCTTACCTGTGTCTGAACTGAGTAATGATTCTGTTGGTGCTATTGCTTTATCACTGAAGTCTGTTTGTGGATCTAATAGACCTTGCTCGTTCACTATACCAGACTGGAACACTAGATCTGCATCTAATGGAACGTAGTCGCCTTGCGCGGTTACAAGTGTATCAAGTTTAATACCAAGCTTACCTGAGCGGCTAAGCATACGAGGCTTCTTGAGAGATGAAACTTTACCTCTGATCCAACTATCTTTAGGTATAACTAACTTACGAAAATCACCTGATAGATAAAAGTCATTAAGAACTCTTGCGCGGAAATCATCGCCTACTTTAGATTTGTCTGCGCCTAGAGGTGTCTCTACGCGGATTCTGAGTCGCGTTTGCACAGGAACCTGTCCAGTAGAGCTATTGAGCTTGAAGGGTGACGCTGCAAAAGTCTCTACACCTTTAGGCTGTACTGGTTCATTAGTTACCTGATCCTTATCAACATTGACTTGTAGAGGTTCACGTATATCAGTGTTAACACCAAGAGTGCTTGGATAACTAGCATGAGCATCTGACTGATGAGTTACTGGTTGTGGCAGATCTGCGATAGCGGCAAGCTGTAGGGTCGGGCTTACAAGCAGCACAGATAATGCGATTGATGAATTTATAAAGACTTTTTTGAACATAAGGTAATTATAGTATAAGGCGTTGGTGATTAGTCTTTAGTTCCTAGGGTCAGGATTGTCTATTGACGCTAAAGGGATTAGGGTATAATAAATAGTATGGCAATAGCAATCATTGGTACATTTACTGTAATCGCTGGGACTGTAGCATTCCTTCTTACTAAAATCTATACTAGTAAAGAAGAAGGACATAGTGAGCCTACTAAAATATCTTAAACTGGTAACATTCTGACCTCACACGCTCCTGTTACCATTTCACTGTCAAATTATTTATATTTAGAACTATATATTAGAGCAGACACTAGTGTTTGCATTTGCAAAGTAAATATACCTAAGTATTGGGTATATCGTATTTGAAGTCTTGACTAAATATTAAAATTATTTAATATTTGTATTGTCAAAAGCTTCTGGTACCCTGCTTTGTATATCCGTAATGGAGGAAATGAAAAATGACGATTAAACCAACAGGAGTAGGATCTACAGGTCCAGCAGATAAAGCATCTGCAACTAATAATATTGCTGCTCAGCTAGGTGCTGCTGCTGTCAAGACAATAGGTGGATATTTAAAGGATGCATTAGCTGGTACTAATGGAAACACAGGTAGTCTGGTGGCAATGGCTGAAAATACAGGTATAGGTAAGAATTTATCTACAGCATTTGTTTCTTAAGAATACTTAGATTTAATTTTCTAGTGGACGCATTGCTTTATTTAGAATAGACAGAACCTCCATATTAGGATTACTATAATGCTAGTTGTTCGCTGTGTTGGGGAATTATTTAAGTAATGGACGATAAAAGTAAAAGAAAAATAGTTGCTATTGCAAAACAACTCAAGGAGAAAAAGGGTTTTGTCGTAAATCAACAAGAAGTCAATAAAGACATTATGCGTTATAAAAAAGCGCAGCAAGAAATTTTAAAAGTTAAAGAGGCACACAAAGGCATAGAGATTGTAGAGAAGGAAGCGGATCAATCTTGTAAAAAACTTCAAGGCATCATTGATGACCTTAATGAATATATGCGCGTTCTGCATCCAGAGGGTCTTTTAGATCTAGGTTCTGGATCTTCAGGACAGTTTGCTATGGGACAAGGCTAGTGGTGGTCGTGTCCGCAGTTAGGACCATGCACATGAAGGTTTTCCACTTCTTTATACTCGATATCAGCATTGCTGATCAGTAGCTCGATGGCTTTCTGTGTAAGAAGGTCTAAATTAATTCTATTAACTAGTGCTCCCATATCAAGCTTAGCCATGTCGAAGTCTGGTGGTAGATTGAGCTTGCCAAGTTCAGCACGCACTTCTTCTTCGGTAACAGCAAGCTTCTCATCTCTAATAATAGAAGTGATGATGATACTTTTCTCAAGTTTTTTTCTAGCTTGATTAAGTTCCGTTGGACGATCCATATTATTAATGTAATCCTTGATCTGATTATCATTCCAATGATTACGATATTGCATAGTTGCTAAGTCATTCTCTAACTCACGCTCTACCATTGACTCTGATAGTTTTACTTTAGATTGTGCATGAACTTCGGTGATGAGTGCTTCACTTACTATACCTTTACGAGTCTGTTCGTTAAGCCCTGTAACTTCCTCTCTGATACGCTTTTGTAATTCTTCTATAGTATCGATATTGAATAATTTAGCGAATTCATCGTTTAATTCTGGTTTCTGTGGCTTAGATACTTTTTGGATTTTTACTGCGAACTTAGCATCCTTACCAGCTAGATCCATGTCGTGATAAGCTTCTGGAAATTTTACATGAATATCCTTAGAGTCTCCAGCTTTCATACCAACAGTTTGCTCAAGGAAATTATCGATAAATCTACCAGGTTCAACCATAGTCTGGAAGCCTTCCGCTTTCATGCCAGGTTTAGCTTCGTAATTACCGTCGTCTTTTTTGTACTGCCCATCAAAATCTAAAACTATTTCATCGCCCATTTCTATTGCTGCATCAGCTTCCTTAAAAGTAGATTGCTGTAGCATTAGACGATCTATAGTACTCTTGCATTGCTCATCAAGATTGACTTTCGGTACTTCTACAGTGAGTTTGAGTTTTTTATAATCAGCTAAAGTTACATCTGGGAAAAGTTCTACCTTAGCTTCGATAGTGACGCTAGCTTCTGGATCATCAAACTCAACGCGCTCGATATTCGGTATGTGAACCACATTTAACTCTTTAGTTTTAAAAGCTTCATCTAATAACTCTGATAAAAATTCATTGCTGATAGTTTCAGCACGGATTTGATCTGGACCGAAATGTCCTTCCACTACTTTCACTGGAGCTTTACCTTTGCGGAAACCTTTAATGCTTAAGTTATTACCTAATCTTCTTAGTGTTTTACTATAAGCTTCTTTGGCACGACCAGGTTCTGTCTCCAAAGTTAAAGTTGCTATGTTATTTTCGTCTTTCTCTGTTATTGTTATTTGCATTATTTATAAATTATACCCAGCTCAAAGCAATGGCGGAAATAATTAAAGTATTATCTGGCGTTATAGGGTTTCTAAATCTCATGTTTTTTGTGTTCCGCGCCTTCGGCGCGCTTCGTCCTGCGGACTGCTAAATAATTTATTTCATTCAGCCGCGCGCAGCGCAAACGCCGCGAAGCGGCGGAACCTATCCCCATCCTGGTTTGAAGGATTTTAGTGGTGATTAATTAGTTAGTACGTTAGAATTAAATTATGCTTAATAAAATATTAGTAATAGTTTCTTTATTTGCATTGGCTGCTTGTAACAGTATCGTGACTAAACAAGCAGATAAAGCAGCAGTATCTAATAATGAATTAATTAGTAGCAGCATTAAAGAAAGAAAACCAGCAGTAATTCTTTTCTATGCAGAGTGGTGTGGCTACTGCAAACAAATGTTTCCTGTATTTAGAGAGTTGCAGGCTAAATATCAAAAAGATGTAAATTTCTTCTATATAGATATAGATTCTGAGAAGGGTAAAGAATTAGCTCAGCAATATCGTACTAAGCAAAACGGAGTGCCAGACACGCAGTTCTATAATAAAGATGGCAAGCTTGTAGAAGAGTTTCTAGGAGCGAGTTCTAAAGACCGAGTGGAAGCTAATATTAAAAACTTGCTTTAAACTTTTAGTTTAAAGTCAAATCTCTTCAATAAAAAGAAGTAGTTTAAAGTAAATAAAAATAAAGCACTATGTGACAGCAAGCAAAATTTGCAAAACATATGTAGAACTCCGTAAAGAATATATAAAAATGCTACGGCAGTAAGGCAACCTGCTATAAGCATGAATTCAAAAAGCCTTTGTTGTAAGCGATAGCGGTCATTGCTAATGAATAATTCAGCAAGTTTACTCAACTTGTGATCTTGTTTGTATACAGTTAATAAAATAAAAAAACCTGCTAGTGCAAGAAAGTATATTAATCCATAAACTGGAACTGGGATGCCGAATAACATTGAATAGGGAGACATCATTACTGAGTCACAATCATCTGTGCAATCTAAGCTTGTAAGCATATTGCCACCATAAAAAAAAGATAGATATTTATAGCTTAGATAACTACTATTGAGAATTAGGATACCTAATAATAAGTAAGCTAGAAAATACAAGGAGTTTTTTTGTTGCTCATTAATTTGCATATCCTAAATTATACTTGAACTAGCACTACTAAATGCATTAGAATTAACTCTTATGAAGAAGTTTATTAGCTTAGTTTCCGTTTTTACAGTCGTAGTGCTGTGTCAAGCTTGTGCTAGCCAAAAAAATGATCTTAGAGCTGAGACTCCTAAAGCTAATGAAGTTAAAGCTGAAGCTCCTGCTGCTGGTGTAACTACTGAAGTACCTGGAACTACTGAAATAAAAGTGGGTGATAATCTAGCTCCGCAGATTTCTAGAATTAAAGTTAAAGATACTAAAATGAAAGTCAAGCAACTTAGTTCTTTAGTGGCTAATAAAAATACTCTTCTAATTTTAGTTAAACCAGGCTGTATTTTCTGTGAGTCTCTTATGGCTGTAATCGATTCGCTTAAGCCAACGATTAAACCTCAAATGATATTTATACTGGATGCTGCTCATGCGACGGCAGAAGAGTTTAAACAAAAATACATTAGTCATTCCAAGATTAAAGCAACTTGGGTTTATGATTATGAAAATAAATTCCACGAAGAGCTTGGTATGAATTCATTTCCTAGATTACTTTATATCGACTCTAAGCAGGTAGTAGTTCAAAGCCAAATCGGATTAGTTCTACCTAAAGATCCTAAAGAACAAGAAGAACTTAAAAAGGAACAGTTCCCCGTCGTACTGCAAAAGCTTTCTCAGACTACAGTTGCTTGGATGCAGAGTCTACAATAATTCTTGTTTGCGATGCTATAATATAGCTTATGGTTAAATCAATTAGAGAGTTAGGTAAGGCAGAATTAAGCGATAAGAGAGTTTTATTAAGGGTAGATTTTAATGTGCCGCAAGATAGTCAGGGCAATATTACTGATGATTCTAGAATTGTTGCAGCACTTCCTACTATCAAATATCTAAAAGATAACGAAGCTAAAATTATTCTAGTTAGTCATTTGGGTAGACCAGATGGGAAGGTGGTAGATAAAGCTCGTTTAGATCCTATCGCTAAGAGACTTTCAGAGTTGATTGGTACTAATGTTGTTAAGCTTGACCAAGCTGTGGGAGCGGATGTCGAGGCTAGAATCAAGTCTTTAGACAAAGGTCAAATTGTTCTATTAGAGAATATAAGATTTTATCCAGGGGAAGAAGCTAATGATTTAGAGTTCTCTAAACAATTAGCGAAGCTTGCAGATTTATACGTGAATGATGCCTTCGGTACTGCGCACAGAGCGCATGCTAGTACTGTAGGAGTTGCAAGTTACCTTAGTCCAGCTGTGGCAGGGTTCCTGATGGAGAAAGAAATAAAAATGCTAGGTGATAAGCTCAATGAGCCTGAACGCCCTTTCACGGCGATTATTGGTGGTTCTAAAGTAAGTTCTAAGATTTCTGTATTAAAAAATCTTGTTCCTAAAGTAGATACATTGATTATCGGTGGAGGCATGGCGTTTACCTTCCTCAAAGCGCAAGGTGGACAAATCGGTAAGAGTATTTGTGAGATGAATCACTTAGATACAGCTAGAGAGATACTGAGTCTTGCTGATCAGTTTAATACTGCGCTAATTCTTCCTGAAGATAGTCGTGTTACTCCAGCAGAAGATGCTAGCGGTAATCCTATTAATATATTTGATAAATATCAAACTAATGAAGAGTTTGAAGTTAGTGTTTGCAATTCTAAAGAGATAGATCCTAAGTGGCAAGGTATGGATATAGGACCTAAGACTATTAAGCAATTTACTAAGCTTATAGAGCAGTCTAAGACAGTGGTTTGGAATGGACCTGTCGGAGTTTTTGAATACGATATTCTTGAAGATGGTACCAGAGCTGTAGCTGATGCTTTAGTAGCATTGACCGCTAAAGGTGGTACTACTATAGTAGGTGGTGGTGATTCTGTAGCTGCACTCGAGAAGTTTGGTATAGAGAAAGAAAAACTAACTCACGTTAGTACAGGTGGCGGTGCATCATTAGAGTTTCTTGAAGGTAAGACTCTTCCTGGACTGGCTTGTTTAGATGGTTATAACGCCGAGACAGATGAGCCTGAAACTAAAGCTAAGCGTAGTTTTGCTGATGAACTAAAGAAAGTACGTGTATAAAGTTGCCTCACTAGTTGCAATCCTCACCGTTGTTAGTAAAATACTCGGTTTACTAAGAGACTTGATTGTTGCTAAGTATTTTGGTACATCGATGCTCGCTGATGCTTATAATATGGCGTATTTATTTACGGGGAACTTCTTTATTATTTTTGGAACTATTGGAGGTCCTTTCTATAGCGCTCTAGTAGCTACTTTGCCGAAGTTACCTGAAAACAAACATACTTGGATTTTTATTAAGGATATACTTCTTAAAACTACTTTGGTACTTACGGGGCTGGCTTTTATGATTTATCTCTATAAAAGCTTCTTGCTTAAGTTCTTTATAGATCCTGCTGCGGAAGTGTATTTCAAGCTAACTATGCTTAATATAGATATCTTATTACCGCTAATAATTCTTTGTGGTCCTATAGGAATAATCTTTGGGATATTGAATTGTTATAAGAAATATTATGAACCGAGTCTATCGCCAGCAGTGGTTAACATAGTAATGATAATTACTGTACTTGTGATGGGTGATACTGCTAATGGTTTAGCATTGGCTCTAGGAACTAGTCTTGGTGGTATTTTATCGTTTGTATTTCAGCTACCGCCATTAGAGTATGTAAGGAAGAAATTGCTGGGTCATGATACGAGTCCACATACGCAATTACAAGAACAGGCTATCCAAGTGATAGAAGAGAAGCAAGATGTTTTTAGCGGAGAATATAATCATATATTAGTTCCAGCTTTGTTTAGTACTGGACTCTCTCAGATTCTAGTGTTTATTGATGGCTTCTACTGTAAAGGTTTGCCAGAAGGTTCTTTCACTGCTTTAACTCTTGCGAATCGTTTAATACAATTACCTCTTGGAGTGCTGCTTACAGCTTTCTTAGTACCATTGTTTCCACGAATCACACAATTAGTGAAAGACAATGATTTAACAGAGATCAAAAGACTACTTATTAAAGCTATTAAAATGCTGATTCTACTTTGTATCCCAGCTATTGTAGTTGGCATGCTTTGGCCTCATGAAATCATTCGACTAGTATTCGAGCGTGGTGCTTTTGATGCCAGGTCTACTGCAATGGTTGCTGATTTATTCTTTTATTTATGTTTATCGATAATCCCTTATGTACTTAGAGATAGTTTTGCTCGTGCTTGCTATAGCTTTGGGGATAGTCATTCGACATTAGTTGTCATGATTATTAGTATTGCTATGAAGTTTAGTTTGAATTCTTATTTTGTTGAGCAGTATGGATTAAATGGTATCGCTATATCTACTACTATCATCAGTGCAATAAATGCAATTATATTATTCGTAATACTAAATAATAAGTTTAGGGTTAAAAGCCTCAATCCTGAAAACCCTACTGTATAATTAAACCCTAGTGATAAAGCTCAAAAATACCACTAAGATCTATGGAAATATTCGTGCGTTAGATAGCGTTAACCTAGAGATCGGCGCAGGCGAAATGGTGATGCTAGTCGGTGCTAGTGGTGCTGGTAAATCTACATTAATGAAGTTGCTTTATCGTGAAGAAAGACCAACTTCTGGTCAAATAATAATAGGTAATATAGATGTCAGTTCTTTATCTCATTCTAAGATTCCTTATTTAAGACGAAGAATGGGAATCGTATTTCAAGATTTTAAGTTACTTCCTCATAAATCAGCTTTCGAAAACGTAGCCTATGCGCTTAGGGGTTTAGGTGCTGAAGAATATGAAATCCAGAAACGTGTTTCTGGAGCTTTAAAGCTAGTAGGTTTATTAGAAAGAGCGTTTAATTTACCTAGCGAACTTTCAGGTGGAGAACAGCAACGTGTTGGTATTGCAAGAGCTATAGTTCAAGGACCGCCTCTAGTGATAGCAGATGAGCCGACTGGTAATCTTGATCCAAATACTAGCTTAGAGATTTTTAGATTATTAGAGAGAGTCGCGGAGCGTGGTACTACGGTTCTAGTAAGTACGCATAATCAACAGATAGTTAGTCAGTTTGGTAAGCGGGTTATCACCCTAGACAAAGGCAAGATTATCGCTGATACTGGTTCGACAGGTATGAGACCAGGTTCAGGTCAGAGTATTTTAAATAGATGAGAGAATTAAGAGTAATTTGGAGAACTTTATTAGAAGCGGTTAACAGCGTTAGAGCTGGGGGCGTCTCAAACTTTGTGGTAGTGAGCATTCTAGCTGTGGCGCTAGCATTGTTTGGTGGAGTTTTGCAACTTAATTCAAGTATTAAGCAGATCTCTCAGAACTTAGATACGCAATTAGAGTTTTCAGTATATTTGCTTGATAGTGTTGCACCTAATGAGGTTGCAAGGCAAATCAGTAATATTAAATCAGTAGATAAAGTAGAAGTTATTACTAAAGATGTAGCCTGGGAAAGATTCAGCAAGCAGTTTCAATTTAGTGAGATAGCAGGTAACCCATTACCAAACACTCTCCACGTCAATATCAGAAGACCAGAGGATTTAGAGAATGTAATTGCAAGCGTGAAGAAGATCTCAGGTATCGAGCAGATCAGTTATGCACCAGAATTATTTAATGGACTTGAGAGAATTAGATCTATATTATTTTCTTTTGGAGTACTCATTACTTTGATTCTGGCGATTGGTACTATCACCATAGTGTCTAATACTATTCAGTTGGTAATTAAGAGTCGTTCTCTAGAGATAGAAATTCTTAGATTGGTTGGTGTTGATGATTGGTATATTCGTGGACCGTTTATTTTTCATGGTATATTCTATGGCTTAGCATCAGCGTTCTTAGCGATAGTTCCTTTATTAGTTTTACAAAACCTTGTCTGGAATTCGTTTCAGAGTTCTTTTAAAACAATTATGCCTGTGACTTTTAACTTTGATTCAGGCTCTGAGCTTGGTGTAATTTATATGATTATTACTCTTACGGGAGTTTTGGTTTGTGGCTTGAGTGCGTACTTCACCACAGAGAAATTTATTAAGACCTAGACAGGTATCGTCATCCTGAGGAGCACTCGAAGAGTGCGACGTCAGGATCCAGTATTTGGAAAAGTTTAAAATGAAGAGTGGATCCTGACGGTCGGGCTTCGCCCTCCCTCAGGATGACGAATGCGACTACTACTTTTAGTCTAGGTAAAATACCTCGTCTAATAATCTCCATAATCCAGTTATATTAATTGTTACTTAACAACGGTACAGATAACCTAGCTTAACCTCTATAGAACTCGGGGATGATGTCTATAAGATGAAAGCTGTAATTCTAGCAGGTGGACTAGGTACCCGAATATCCGAAGAAACAGAACTTAAGCCTAAGCCAATGGTGGAGATAGGTGGTAAGCCAATTCTGTGGCATATCATGAAGATTTATTCTAATCATGGTATCAATGAGTTCATTATTTGTGCTGGTTATAAAGGTTACATGATTAAAGAGTATTTTGCGAACTACTTTATGCATAAATCCGATGTAACGTTCGATCTTGCCAACAATAATCTTATTATTCACAATCATCAATGTGAACCATGGAAAGTAACTGTAGTAGATACAGGTGAAACCAGCATGACTGGTGGGCGCCTTAAGAAGGTCGCTGCTTATGTTGGTAATGAAGATTTTTGTATGACTTATGGTGACGGTGTTTCAGATGTAAATATTACGGAGCTGGTTAATTTTCATAAAGCACAATCTCGTTTAGCTACTCTGACTGCTGTTGCTCCAGCTGGTAGATTTGGAGCTTTGGGACTTGATGGCAGCACGATAACTAGGTTTCAGGAGAAACCTCAAGGTGATGGCAGCTATATTAATGGTGGATTTTTTGTTCTAAGTCCAGAAGTATTTAATTACATAGAAGATGATCAAACTATTTGGGAAAAAGAACCTTTAGAAAGATTAGCTCTGGAAGGCGAGCTCAGTGCCTTTAAACATGAGGGATTCTGGCAGCCTATGGATACTTTAAGAGATAGACTTAAGCTTGAGGATATTTGTAAGGAAGGCAATCCACCTTGGTTGAAAAACACTGCACGGCAAAAAACCAAAGCAAGGTTTATTTCCAAGAATCCATTAGAGATGATTAAAAACAGATTAGTTTAATAAAGAGGGTAATGTAATGGTAATAAGAAGTTTTAAGGATAAGAAAGTATTAGTCACTGGTCATACAGGGTTCAAGGGTGCTTGGCTAAGTTTGTGGCTAGTAGAGTTGGGTGCTAAGGTGGTGGGCTACTCTCTAGAACCTAATTCTAGTCCGTCTTTATTTCAATCACTAGGATTGCAAAGAGATATAAAACATTATATTGGTGATATAAGAAATTTTGAGAAGTTAAATAAGGTTATTCAAGATGAGAAACCAGAGATAGTTTTCCATTTGGCTGCACAAGCTTTAGTGAGAGAGTCTTATAAAAACCCACTTGCAACTTACGAGACTAATATTATGGGTACTGTAAATTTACTTGAAGCAGTACGTCATTGTGATTCAGTTAGAACCGTGATAAACATTACTACTGATAAATGTTATGAGAATAAAGAATGGGTTTATGGTTATAGAGAAATAGATCCTCTTGGCGGTTATGATCCATATAGTTCTAGCAAAGCAGCTTCAGAATTGATTACAGCTTCATACCGTAATGCATACTTTAATCCTAAAGATTATGGCACTAAGCATCAGGTTGCGCTTGCTTCAGCTAGGGCAGGGAATGTAATTGGTGGCGGTGATTGGTCTGATGATAGATTAATTCCTGATGCTATTAAAGCTCTTAAAGCTAACCAAGAAATAAATATTCGTAACCCACATGCTACTAGACCATGGCAGCATGTGCTAGAGCCACTTGCAGGATACTTGAGTTTAGCGTCTAAGCTTGAAAGAGATCCTCAAGCTTTCTCTGAAGCCTGGAACTTTGGTCCTAGAGAGACTGCTGCAATTAGTGTAGAAGAAGTGGTTTCTAAGATACTGAAGCTTTGGGGTAGAGGAAGGTATTCGATAGACTCTGGTGAACATCCTCATGAAACTAACTATCTTAAGTTAGATCTTAGTAAAACCTCTCAGAGACTTAAATTTAAACCGATATTGAATATCGATGAAGCTCTACAATTAACAGTACAATGGTATAAGAACTTTTATGAAGTTAAGACTACAAGTACAAGAGAGTTTACTATTAATCAAATTCGTGAATATCACAAGAGACGTTTTGGTAGTTTAACTAAAGCGATTGATAAACTTGCTAAGGTTGCTGGGCAAGTGGCGGTTTAGAAATCAGCACAATAACTCTATCTGATTCTTATTAACCTTGATTAATTTACGAGTTTCTAGATTCTTAAGTGCACGTGAAAGCGTTGCAGAGATGGTTCCTAATAGAGCTGCCAACTCTGTTTTAGAGATACTAAGCTCAAAACATTTAGAGGATTGTATCTCAGCGGTTTCTTGTAAGAATAACCATAATCTTTCACTTACTTCTTTCAGTGCTAAATCTTCTGCTCTTTGATTTAGGAATGAAATTTCATTGCATAAATATTGTCCTAGATTGAATAGTATATGATGATTGTTCTTGATGACTTTAGCAAAACCTATTCTATCTAAGCATAAGATTGTGGAATCATCTAAGCATTGGGCTGAATAATTGAATTGAGTCTCGTTATTATAAATAGTTTCTATTGCTATAACATCACTAGGCATCGCTATTTGATGGATATAAGTTTTGTTAGAATCAAAATCTTCACTAAAAACTTTTACTCTACCTTCAAGTACAAAAAATATTTGATTAACTTTAGAACCTTTAGTGAATAAAGTTTCTTGAGCTTGTAGCTTTATAACATCTGCAATAGCAGTAAGTTTATGAGTTTCTTGGCGAGCAATATTTGCAAACAAGGGATGCGTGAGAATAATATTACAGATGCAAAGTACTCTTTGGGCTAAGCATTTCTCGATGGCTAATTTCTTGCAGGTGGACTTAAGCACAGCTTAATAATTGTATGCTTATTTTTTGACTTAAGTCAAAAGCAATATTCAAATTTTGTACATAATAGGATCATAGAGGTAAATATAATGACAGTAAAACACATAGATGAAAACAAATTAGAAACTGATTTAGGATATAGATTTGAATATCTATGTGAGTTTATGGGCTTCTCGGCTGATGATATAAACACTATTCTTGGAGCTAAAGCCTTAGTGGCACCAGTGGTACCCGTTCTGGTAGATGCTGTTTATGAAAAGCTTTTTAGCTATGATGCAACTAAGAGACATTTTATGATTAGGCAGCATGGTTATGCTGGTACTCTTCCTTCTAATATAGAAACTTTAGGACATAATGATGAACTAATTAAATTTCGTAAAGAGCATCTGGCAAGATATTTAGCTAAGCTTGTTACAGGTCCATACGATGCAAGTATGCTTGGTTACTTGGATTTAGTCGGTAAAATTCATACACCGAAAGCTGGTAATCCAGAACTAAATGTGCCAATAGTACAAATGAATGCATTAATGGGGTTTGTTTCAGATGCATTAATTAGTACGATACAAAGCTTAGAGATACCACAAGATGCGAAGAACAAGGCTATCAGAGCGTTTAATAAACTACTCTGGATTCAGAATGATTTGATTAATAGACATTACTGTTCTTAAGTATTTATATTCATCACTTCGTAAGATCAAATGCTTCAGGAGCAATCTCCCTAGAATTGAATCTGACAATGCGACTTCAGACATGACAGTTGCGTTGTCATGTGTTATTTATGGAATTACTGCTGATGAGGTTTTGTTTAGAGAAGGAAAAGAATAGTTTCGACTAATTTTTTGTTTGTATGAACTTTTTAGAAGTGGCTCAATGACTGCTTTCTGATCATTTTGTCGATGTCAACAAAATGATCAAACCCGCTTGAGGAGTAGAATATAGACTTTATAGAATTGAAAACACATCGAATTCTATGTGTTTAATTTCTAAACTAAATTTAATTTCTAATCCTTGACGAACGCTTACAAAAGTAAGTATAATATTGAAAGCAGCAATTAGTCTAATATAAGGAGAAATTATCATGGAAACACAGTTAATTACTAGGCTGCACGCGGATTTTGAAGATCATGCACATATGCAAGATGGAGTTGAGTTTTGGTACGCAAGGGAACTTCAAGCTCTACTAGGTTATGATGAGTGGAGAAATTTTGAGAAGATTATTGCTAAAGCTAAGCAAGCTTGCAAAGCCTCTAAACAAGAGCCTTCAGACCATTTTGTTGACGTCAACAAAATGGTTAAAGTGGGTAGTGGAGCGGAACGTAAGCTAGCAGACTATATGCTGACTCGCTATGCTTGTTACTTGATTGCCCAAAACGGTGATCCACAGAAGGAAGAGATAGCTTTCGCGATGACATACTTTGCAGTGCAAACACGCAAGCAGAGAAGTTTTAAGGCGATACTTAGACAGGCTTAATTTTAGATTATGGAGCTGACAGAAAATTATTCGTATGTACTGATAGAAGGACTATATGCAAACCAAACCAATCTCAAAATCAAAAAAAACTAAATCTCGTAAGACTGAATCTCAAGATCTAAGTAAATTATGGCTAGAGTGGCATGTGGTTCAAGATGCTAATTCTGCAGAGGATTTATTAAGTTTTGATTTTAAGTTAGTGGAGAAAGAGCTTAAGTCTACAGAGAATCAGAAAGTGGCTATTCCGATTCTGGCTTTATACCACCTTGCAGAGAAATATAATTGGTTACAAGTTTTAAGAGGTCCTAATCACAAGCCTTCAGATCCTTATGAATTGGTGCGTTTCATTCAAATGCTTGATGCTAATCATGAAGCCTAGTTATACTTAGACTATGCTCAATATTCGCGACTATTCTGATGTCCACTACGATTCACGTAAGGTTACTCCTGGTTCGATCTTTGTGGCTATTAGGGGTGAGAAGTTTGATGGACATGAATATATTGATACAGCGATTAAGAATGGTGCCACGCTTATTATTGCTGAGAAGCAGGTAGCTATTCCCGCAGCTGTGAAATTAATTCAAGTACAAGATTCTAGATTAGAGTTAGCTAAATTAAGTTCAGAATTTTATGGTAATCCATCTTCTAAGTTAAAGATTATTGGGGTTACTGGTACTAACGGTAAGACTACCGTTACACATTTAGTTCAAGCTTTACTTACCGCTAATGCTAAGAACACTGCATTACTTGGTACTATGGGATTGAAACTTAGTCCAGAAGCAGCATACCAAGATATGGGGAATACCACGCCTCAATCTAAAGAGGTTCATAAAATTTTGGCTGAGTTAGTGGATAAGAAGTATGAATACTTAACTATGGAGGTTAGTTCTCATGCGCTTGAACAACAGCGAGTAGCTGGAATACAGTTCCAGACTGCAATAGTTACTAATCTTACTCAGGATCACTTAGACTATCATGTGACTATGGATAATTATTTCCGAGCAAAGGCGAGAATTTTTGATCAAGTGAATGATTCAGTGATTCTTAATGCTGATGATGAATATTATTCTAGGTTTAAGTCTGCAGCTATGAATCATAAGGTAATTAGTTTTGGTGTTTATAATAATGCAGATTATATGGCAAAGAATATTCAATATACTAATGCTGGTTTAAGTTATGACTTGATTGTAGATGGTAAAGAATTAGGTCATATTAATATGAAGCTCAATGGACAGTTTAATGTTTATAACTCCCTTGCTGCCATTGTTGTAGCTAGTTTAGAAGGGATGGAGTTTTCATTAATCCAAAGAACTTTAGCAGAGATTCCACCTGTGACTGGAAGATTTGAGGTAATTAAAACAGAACATAGTCCTTTCTGTATAGTAGATTATGCTCATAGTCCAGATGGAATTTTAAACGTCTTGAAAGGTGCAAGGGAATTGACTAAGGGTAAAGCTCGTTTGATTTGTTTATTTGGTTGTGGTGGTGATAGAGATATAACTAAGCGTCCGAAGATGGCGAAGATAGCTTATGAACTTGCAGATTTTGTTTATGTCACTTCTGACAATCCTCGCAGTGAAGATCCTGATCAGATTATTGCTGATATATTAACTGGGATGCCTGATCTGAATAAAGTGAAAGTTATTCCAGATCGTAGACAGGCTATTCAAGAGGCCGTCCTTAATGCCAATATTAACGATGTTTTGGTGGTAGCTGGTAAAGGACATGAAGATTACCAGATACTTAAGGATAAAACTATACATTTTGATGATAGAGAACAAGTACGCGAAGCAATAGAATTAATCGCTGTTAAATAGCGGCATGTAATAAATCAGCCTGGCTTAATGGTGGTGTACGTTCCTCTTGTTTAGCGTTCCTGTCAGTAGACATACTAGACCAAAGTACTTCAGCTACAGTGTTTAAAGTAGTCTTAGCATGATTGAATATTTCATTAGCATCTGGGCTCAAATGCATCCAGCGTTGCATGAAATCCATAATACTTGGGATGAGATAGAACGAGCCCACTAGTTTTTCTTTCCGTCTTTCTGCTGGATCTGTTTTAGATGAAAGGAAGATGATACTTAGGTCCCCTAACAATCCGCCTGCAGCACGCTCAGAACCAAAGAATTTAGCAATGCCAGAATCTAGACTATTGCGAGCAAATAGTAATGCTGGGATAGCACCAGTAATCATTCCGAAAGCACCAAGTAGTGTCACGGTCAGTTCCAAGCGTTCTCTAATATGAACTCCTTGAACGACATCTTTCATCATAGATTTAAATCCTTCGATTACTTTTCTGTTATTTACTGCAAAGCCATCTTTAGCAAGTAACTCACCAGTTCTCTTATTCATATGTTCTAATACCAGATTGACTCCTGATGAGAGACCATAGGCTAGCTGGAAATTAAAGAAAGGAAGAAAAGGTATGAATAAGGTTGGCATTATTCTGGCTGCTGCTTCAAACAATCTTCTACCCATCAGAGCTTCTATACCAGTATGAATTTTTACTAAAGGTATTCCCCAGCGAGAGAATTGAATTGCTGATTGTTTAATTTTGTCACTGAATTTCTGTGGTACTAATGATACGAAGGGTAACATTGCACCAAGAGAGTGCAAAATTATGGTTGTCCAATTAAACCAACTTGGATAATTTTTTCGGATATATAAGCCTATGTTTTTTTCTGGAGGAGTTTCTTCATCTTTTTTATTTGCAGTATTAGCATGTAAGTTTTGAGGATTCTCAATCCTGTGTTCAACAGAATCAGGAATATTTAGTTGTTGTTGCAATGGAGTAGTTGGCTCGCTGTCATGCGTGCTTACTATTGGCCCAAATGGCCTATTTAGAGTCGTATCAGGACTCTGAGTTGTTATGGATTCAATCATAAATACGTATATAGCTATACGTATTGTAAATAATAGCAAAAATTATCTAATATGGTAAAAACCCACTAGATTCCTATAGGTTTGTGCCCCTTAACACTCCTAGTCCAGGTACCTACAGTACGGCTAAATAGTATCTTACGGTAGGTGATCATAATAATAAAAGTCCAGGTAAAGGCTATATAAGCGATACCAATAAATGAATTAATTAAAGCTTCTAATGGTTTCTGCCCTTTATAAATTCGTAGACCATTGAAAAGAGAATTACCGAGAATAAACGACATACCGATAGAGAGTAACATCAGGAAGCTGATATAAGTTTCTCTGCCATTAAGGTAACGAATAACTTCATAAGTTATATCTAAGGACAACCAGAGTGGAATACTAAACTCACCAAGAAAAACAAAACTATCAAATATTTGATTCAAAGTTAAATTACCGGGTTGCATTAATTGTAAGAAATAATTTAAATACCTTCTCATACTACCTTCAGCCCAACGTCGTCTTTGTTTGATGAAGCCCTTAATAGTGGTTACAGCTTCTTCGTAGACTTGATTCTCTGGACTAAAACGAATATCCCAACCATTGATATGTAATGAAGTAGATAAATCTAAATCATCTGTAAGAGTTTCTTCGTTCCAGCCACCTATGTCTTCAAGAGCGTTTCGTTTAATTAATTGTCCATTACCTCTTAATTCAACTGAACCTCTGATACTATCTCTGCCCATTTGCAGGTAAGTATCCATGGCATATTCATGTAATTGTTGCCTTGCTAGGAAGTTAAATTCAGGATTAGAGATGACCTTCTGTGCTTGAACAGCAGCAACGAGAGGATCGTCTAAGTAGCTAACAATATTACTAAGGAACTCGGGTCCAATCCTGGCATCTGCATCTAGTACGCAGATAACCTCTCCATTAGAGACTTTCAGAGCGTCATTAAGAGCTGCAGCTTTACCAGGGAAAGCGTCTTCATGTCTATTAATTACGATGATCTTCCCATGAGATTTAGCTGCGACATCTTCGATAATTTCTCGAGTTTTATCGATGCTTCTATCATTGATAATATAAATTTTTAGATCAGGGTAAGTAATTTTTTCTAGTAAATATTCTAGAGTGGCACCGATGACACTTTGTTCATTATGAGCAGAAATAAAAACATCTATAGAAGGTTGGTAAGTGCCGCTTAGTTCTCTAGGATTCCTTCTGCGATGTGATTGCGCGAAGAAAATAAATACGGCATGAATTACCATTATGAGTATTACCAAGCCTAAGAGTGTTAGAGATACATCTGAAGGTAGTTTCACTAGAATTTGGTTTGGGACAAATTCTTCAAGAGCTTTAATAAAAAGCCAGATACCACCAATGATTCCAAAAAGCAAAAATCTATCACGATTCTTTCCTTTCCAAAAATTAAAAATCTTCAACTTTCTTGAATGAATTTTTTTCTTTTTTTTGCTATTTACTATGTTCATTTTTTATTTCTGCTACCATAACTTTTATTTTTTCTTGGTTCGGCATCCAGTAACCTTTCTCACCAAAATCTCCTGGAACTATGTAACTCTTAAAACTCCATTTCTCTGGGGTATTGATCTCACTGCCTTTACTCTGAACCAATAGAGATCTTAGCAAAATTCCAAGCTCAAACATCTGCTTAAAGCTCATATCGGTAATAAATGTTTTATTTGCTTTTAGCAACATATCTGGCATTCTAAAGATGGTTTGAGGCTCAGAGAGCTGTTTAACAGCAGCTCTAAAGAAAATATGTTGTCTCTGTATCCTGCCAATGTCACCGTCTTTTTTAGATCTATATCTAAGGAAGTTCATTAGTTTTTCACCGTTCATTACCTGCAAGCCAGGTTCTATTTCAATATGCAGGTTGGCACTATAATCGTGATAAGACATCTTTTGGGGTACGTAAATTTTAATTTCCCCCATAGCATCCACTAAGTCAATCACTGATTTGATACTGAAAACTATCACATGATCTATTTTTAAATCTAATAGTTTTTTGACTGCACGTTTAGTTAATTTATAACCACCGAATTGATTTGCAGAATTAATTTTATGTGTTTTGAGTTTTTTTAATTCAACATACGTATCTCGTGGAATGCTTATTACTGATACTACTTTAGTATATGGATTGACATAGAGAACTACTATTGAATCTGACCTGGCATTCCAACCTTCTAATTTACCTGGTATGAGAGAGTCGACACCAAGTATGAGAATAGAGAGAGGCTTGTCAATGGTTTTTAGTTCCTCTTTTTTAATCTCTTTCAGTTCAACTTTAGTTTTCTTCTTTTCTAAGTAGATAAAAAAAGCAGCCCCCAATATTAGCCCTAGGCATATAAAGAAAACGATGATTTTGCCAAAATATTTCATTGTTGCAAGTCAAAAACTAATAAGCTCGCTATAATGTATTTAGCATGAAACTCACTCGCTTTAAGCTTTTATTATTATTTATATCTCTACAGTTGTCACTAAGCTCTTGCGCTGATCTTAAGGCAATTATGGGTATCAAAGAGCTTAATAAGGATTTTCCTCCAGGTGAGTATGTTGGTTGGGCTAAGGAAATAAAACCAGGGGAGCCAGAACCTGAGCCAACACCTGAACCAGTTGCGCCTACGCCACCAGCAGTACTAGAAGTAAACGGAAGCACTATTAATGGTGCTGTAGCTGAAGCAGCAGCAACACCAGCCCCAGTAAAACCAATGGGTGACACTATCAGGATTACTTTCTTACCACGGAACGGTGATGTAGATGGTATCGGTGTACTATTATTTCATAATAATAGTGAGAGGTTTTATTGGAGAAATGATGGTAACAACGCTAATGCTTGGAACATACTCTTTAATAAAGACCAAAATCTATATACTAATATCCAAAATAATTTTAAATTCGATGGTTTAATCACAGCAAGTGAAGTGGAGAACAAGTTAGTGGGAAGATTACACCTTAACTATGACTCTGATGAGAAGGATTATTACATTGAAGCTTACCAGATTTTTAAACCAGAGATTATTCCTGGGAAAGAAGCTATTAGTATTAAAGCTGGTGATCCTGTTATCATAGATGTAGCTAAGGTTGGTAGTGATGAAGACGCTTTGAAAGTAACACTTAAGTCGACTCCGCCGACTCCAGAATTTGAAGCTCAGCTACCGATACAGAGTATTGTGAAAGATGAGAAGGGCACAAAGATGACTCTTGGCACTGATAAACAGTATGTTAAAGGTGATTACAGCCTATTTATCATTAGATCTAATGAGCATAAGAGCAATAAAGTCCCAGTGAAAATAATTTAAGTTTCTAATCTCACTCAATTACTTACTTTATTTATCTTTTATGGTTCCGCCGCTGCGCGGTGGTTGCGCTGCGCGCGGCTAAATGAAAGAAATTATTTAGCAGTCCGCAGGACGAAACCGCGCCGCAGGCGCGGAACTATAACAAATGAGAATTAGACTAATAAGGAATTAAGGGGAATTAGGTTTAAGTTTGCTATTATTACAATGTTTATGAGAATCGCAGTAGTAGGTTGCGGCCATTGGGGCAAGAATTTAGTTCGTAATTTTTACGAGCTTGGAGTTCTTGCTATGGTTTGTGATCAGAATTCTGCAAGTTTGGATTATATAAGAAAGAATCATCCTTTGGCGGAAGTTACTGACTCATTTGATTATTTAATTAGTCGAGATGATATAGATGGTTTGGTAATTGCAACTCCATCAAGTAGCCATTATCAATTAGCTAAAAAGTCTCTTCTTGCTGGTAAAAATGTGTATGTAGAAAAACCACTCGCACAAAACCTTAACGAGGCAGAGGAATTACATAATTTAGCTGAAGAAAGAGATTTAGTATTAATGGTGGGACATTTGCTCTTGTATCATCCTGCTGTAAATAAACTCAAGAATCTAATTAGCTCAGGTGAGCTTGGGGAAATTAAATATATTAACTCGGATAGAAGAAACTTCAATCGCAATCAGCGACGTGATTCTAATGTTATGTGGGATTTGGCACCGCATGATCTATCGGTGATGTCTTACTTAATATCGTCTGAGCCTGATGAAATACTCAGTGTGAGAGCGTGGGCGAGCGTGGATGAAGTAGTAGATGTAGTGCATATCGATCTGGTGTTCCCGAATAGTATTGGTGCCCATATTCATAACAGTTGGCTTGATCCGCAGAAACAAGCACTACTTACTGTTAATGGTAGTAAAAAAACAGCCGTCCTTAATGATACTTTTAAGGACAATAAGCTGGAGATCTATTGTCGTAATGCAGATGGTTCGCTTACTGTAGAAAAGCCAGTCTATGCTAATGATGAGCCCTTGAGATTAGAATGTAAGCATTTCTTAGACTGCATCGAACATAAAGCTAGACCAATGAGTGATGGTATGAACGGCTCTCAGGTAGTGAAATACTTAGAACAGTGTCAGAAGATGATGTCAGTCGGCCACCTGAGTCCAGTATGAAGAAACTAGCTTTAATCATTACCCTATTAGGTATAGCAGCTAGTGTAGGAGTGTATCTTGGTAAGAATTATCAATACGAGCATTACGCTATAGAACCTAAGTCTGACAGAATTAAAACTTATAAGATTAATCTTAATCTAGCCACTGAACATGACTACGGTAATTTACCTGGTATTGGTCCGAAGCTTGCTGCAGAAATCATTCGTGATCGTAAGGCTAATGGGCGTTTCAATAGTGTAGAAGATATTAATAGAGTTAAGGGTATTGGTGATGCGAAGTTTAAGAAGATTGAGCCGTTTTTGACCTTAGAAGTGCAGTAATCACTGTTTTTTTTGAATTCTGGCATAAATCGGTGGTATTTCTGTTAGATTTTGCAGAAATACGTGGTATGAATAAGGCTGATAAAACTAAGAATATAGCCTACATATTCATCAAATCGTGCTATTATCTATAGTATGAGAATAGGCGGTGGAGCAAAATTTCTAGATAAACTTCATTCTAATAGAGGCCGGGTAAAGGTCTTAGCAACTCCTGAAACCAAAGGTAAAAGGACAAAGCAACTCCCATCTATAAATGCAACACAGTCAAGTCCATCTAGAAAATATAAACCAAGAGAAGATCAAGTAGAAGCGATTAAAGAAGTACATGAAGGATTTCAAGAGCATAATCGTGGGCAATTAATACTTCCATGTGGTACTGGCAAAACACTAACTGGACTATGGATAAAAGAAAAAGAACAATCTAAAAAAACCTTAGTCTGTGTTCCTTCACTTGCTTTAGTTAAACAAACTAAAGATTCTTGGCAAGCACAAAAAACTAAGGATTTTGATTATCTCTGTATTTGTTCTGATAAGGACGTCGAAGATAAGGACGATTCTATTAAACTTAAAGCCACTGAAATAGATCAAAATGGAAGCCGCGTTACAACTAATCCTCAAGACATTAAAAAATTTCTTGATAAGAAAGGAGATCAAGTTGTTTATTGTACTTACCAAAGTCTACCTAAATTAATTGAAGCCATGGCTAATACTAAACATAAATTTGATTTAGCTCTAATGGACGAAGCTCATAAGACAACAGGCATGATGGGTGATTTATTTACTCTTATACATGATGATACTAATGTACCAATCGAGAAACGTCTCTATATGACAGCTACTCCGAAGATAGCTTCTGATAGAGACACAAATCAGTACGGTGACTTACTTGCTGATATGAGTAATGAAAGTATTTATGGACCTGAGTTTTACCGTATGTCTTTTGCTCAAGCAATTGATAAAGGTATTTTGTCTGATTATAAGATTATTGCAGTAGGTGTCACGGATGCTGACATTAAAGCTACTCATCAACAACCAAAGAATGACAATGAATACCAAGATTTGGTTAATAATATTGCTCTAGAAAAAGTAATGAAAAAGCATAATGCTAATCATGCATTGACTTTTCATTCACTTGTTGCTAAGGCAGAAGCTTTCCAGGAAGCACATAGTAAATTATATCCACGAGTATTTTCTCAACATGTTAGTGGTAAACAAAATACTGAAGAGCGTAAGAAGATTATGGATAGGTTCGCTGCAATTCAAGTACCTAATCGTGCGGTTTTAAGTAATGCTAAGTGCCTTACTGAAGGTATAGATATACCAGCAATTGATTTAGTTTATTTTTGTGATCCTAAAAATTCTACTGTTGATATAGTACAGGCTGCTGGACGAGCCTTTCGTAAAAATCCTAAGAAACCTAATAAAATTGGTTATATAGTAGTACCTATTTTACATGGTAAAGAAGAAAACTTAGATCATGCAATTAAGTCTAGTCGCTTCAAAAATCTTCTTAAAGTAATACGGGCACTTGCTGATCATGACGAAAGATTAGTTGCAAAAATTTGTTTAGGCAACGGATCCACGCCAAATCCTGATCCTCATCCACAACCACCAATTGTTTTAGAAGGCATTGATGAGGATGCATTGAAAAATCAAATCTTTGATCAAATTATCGAGAAGTCACGGTTAAGGTTAAAGTCAATGTTATATAAAAATTTCGATGAAGCTAAAGCAGCAATTCTTGTAAAATGCTCCACTAGACCAGGTGGTGTAGCATCTTACTTTAATAGTAGAGATGAATATCAGGATAAAGGTTTAGAAGCTGATATTGGAATTGGATTTAAAGCTTTAACAAGTCTTGCAATAGAGAATAGAAAATTAAGTGAAGAAACTGCAACTCCTACAAATCTTGCTAATTTAATTTGGGGTGGGGAAATTAAAGCTAAGAAAGAATATAAGAATTTTGAAGAAGTAAAGATAGCAATTCTTAGAGAGCGACAAGTGAGACCAAGTAGTGTAGCAAAGTACTTTAATAGTCAAGGTGAATTGAAAGATAAAGGTTTAGAAGTTGATATTGGGATTGGACGTGGAGCTTTAACAAGTCTTGCAATAGCCAGTGGGAAATTAACGGAAGAAACTGCGACTGATGCAAATCTTGCCAATTTAATTTGGGGTGGGGAAATTAAAACTAAGAAAGAATATAAGGATTTTAAAGAAGCTAAGGCAGCAATCCTTGTAAAGTGCTCAACTCGACCAAGTCAAGTAGGCGATTACTTTGATAGTCAGAATAAATTTAAGAATAAAGGTTTGGAAGCTGATATTAGGATTGGATGCAGAGCTTTAACAAGTCTTGCAATAGCCAGTGGGAAATTAACGGAAGAAACTGCGACTGATACAAATCTTGCTAATTTAATTTGGGGTAAAGTGGCTAAAAAAGAATATAAAGATTTTAAAGAAGCTAAAGCAGCAATTCTTATAAAATGTCCAATTAGACCAAATAATATATATGATTACTTTGCTAGTCAGCATGAATTTAAAAATAAAGGATTAGAAGCCGATATTGGAGTTGGAGGTGCAGCTCTAAAAGGTCTTGCAATAACCAGTAGGAAATTAATGAAAGAAACTGCAACTCCTACAAATCTTGCTAATTTAATTTGGGGTGGGGAAATTAAAGCTAAGAAAGAATATAAAAGTTTTGAAGAAGCTAAAGTAGCAATTCTTAAAAAACGCTCAACTAGACCACGTCGTTTTTCCAATTACTTTACCAATCAGGATGAATTTAAAAATAAAGGCTTAGAAGCTGATATTGGGATTGGACGTGGAGTTTTAACAAGTCTTGCAATTAAGAGCGGAAAATTAAAGGAAGGAACTGCGACTTATAATAATCTTGCTAATTTAATTTGGGGAGAGAATAAATAATCTAGAATTTAAAGGGATCGAATTCGACTCCAGGAATTTGGAGCTATAATATTCTCCATGCTCACCTTTCAGCAAATAATCTTCACATTAAACAAATTCTGGTCAGATCAGGGCTGTATCATTATGCAACCTTACGATACTGAGAAGGGTGCTAGTACCATGAATCCAGCGACGTTTCTGCGGGTGCTTGGTAATAAGCCTTGGAAGATGGCGTGTATAGAGCCTTGTCGTCGTCCTACTGATGGTAGATATGGAGAGAACCCTAATCGTCTGCAACATTATTTCCAATATCAAGTAATTCTTCAGCCTAATCCACTTAACTCTCAAGACCTTTATTTAGATAGTTTACGCGCTTTAGGGGTTAATCCGTTAGAGCATGATATTCGTTTCGTAGAAGATAACTGGGAGAGTCCTACGCTTGGAGCTTGGGGTTGTGGTTGGGAAGTATGGTTGAATGGAATGGAGATTACTCAGTTCACTTACTTTCAACAGGCTGGTGGCATAGAGATCAAGCCGGTGGCTGTGGAGCTTACTTATGGACTAGAGCGCATTGCTATGTATCTTCAAGAAGTAGATTCAGTGTTTGATTTAATTTGGCATGAACATAATGGTGAGGTAGTCAAATATGCTGATGTTTATAAGCGTAATGAATTTGAACAGAGTAAGTATAATTTTGAGATTAGTACTGCTGATCGCTTGCAAGATTTATACCGAAATTATTTCCAAGAAGCGCAAGTTTGTTTAGATGCTGGACTCTCTATACCTGCTTATGATTATGTACTTAAATGTTCTCATACTTTTAATTTACTTGATGCTAGAGGTGCTATTAGTAAAGATGAAAGACAGAAATTTATTCTGGAGATTAGGTCCCTGGCAGAGAAAGTGGCTAAGATCCACGTAGAAAGCCAAAAAATCGTTTCAGTATAGGCTTGTCATCTCCAAAGTCACTCGGTCTGATAGGCATAAGTACTATTAAAGCCGTAAATGATAAAAATCCTATTACTGATATCATCTGTATAGATTCAACTATCTCTTCGTGGGTTGGTGGTCGCATTTATTCTATTCTCCTCTTTTTTTATTATACTATAGCTTTCATTAAGAGCAGCGTTTGCTATTGCTAAGAAGACCAGAGCAACAGAAGCTCTGATTAATAATTTATAGTCAAATATTAATTCTATTAAGTATAAATGTAAAACTAATGCGCCTACAAAGGCAGCACAAGTATATCCTAAATTTTTACAGACTTCCGCTCTATGTAATTCTGATTTTCTGTAATCCATGAAAATAATTTTTTCAAACTGAGGTAAAAAATGAAAGGGGTCAAAAGTCATCTGAGATTTTTCTGATTTACTAGTGGGGATATAGCTTTTGAAAAATTGACTCTAATTATGAGTGATTCAAGGGGGTCAAAAGTCCTTTCTAGGTTAAGAATTACATTGCCAGAAACCAGAATTCGTCTTACATTATATGTAGGTGCTTAATTTAATTAATAACAAAAATAAAAAGTCACAGGCTCAGTTAGTATCTGAGTATGATCTTTATTCTTTTACAGAATCGGTTCATTATCATGCACATAAATTTTTAGGTGTAACTGAGAAGGTAATTAATAAAGAACGTGGAGTTTTGTTTACCTTATGGGCTCCTCGTGCTAAAGCTGTAAGTGTTGTAGGGGATTTTAATAATTGGCGTATTAATGCTAATCCTATGCAGAGAGCTTTAACTAAGCAAGAACACACAAACAAAAGTTATATGGGGAATAGGGGTGATGGTTTGTGGACTTTGTGGATAGCTAATCTTAAACCGAACCTGGCTTACCAATTTGTTATTCATTTAGATGATACTAAAATTGAATATATTAATGATCCTTTTGCGCACCAGTTGCAGTTTATACCAAGTGGTAATGTTTATCACTCTCAATATGCAGAAGTAAAACAGCTTAGAAGATTAGCTTCCATATTCAAGCAGAATGAATATATATGGTCTGATAATGATTGGATTAGTAGGCGTGAAGTAGATGAACTTTCAACTAAAGCTATATCAATTTTAGACTTTGATTTTTCTAATAATAAAATTTCTCAAGAAACCTATCAAGGTCTCGCTAAGGCTCTCTTAGAGCGAGTTAGAGCAGGAGGCTTCACTCATGTTTTACTTAGTTCGTTGATTGAAGAGATTATTGATCTGACAGATTCTGTTCATAACATTAGTAAAGATTATTATTATTTCTCCACTAAGCATATATTTGGTGAGCCAGAGGATCTCAAATGTTTAATAGATTATTTCCATGTTAATAATATTGGAATAATTTTGGAGCTACCTTTCTTTGATCAACGTGTCGATTACAATCGCAAAACTATTACTAATATTCTCATATCAAGTGGGATATATTGGCTAGAAGAATTTCATATAGATGGTTTGAAATTTACTACTAGAGCTAATGAAGCAGCGAAGATAATTAGTCATAAAAATGACGATGCGATTGATTTTATTAAAGTATTGAACGAATCAATTCATTCTAGATCTAAGGGTGTGATTACTCTTGTGGATGATGATAGTGGTATGCCAGGAATTTCCAAACCGACATATTTAGCAGGTTTGGGGTTCAATATGAGTATTTCTAATAATTTTATGACTAGTCTTGGTTCATTTATTGAGCAAGGTTCTATTGATACTCTGAGTTCTTCTTATAGTTTTGCAGAAAATCAGATTCTAAATCTTCAAGATGTTAATTTAGCTAAGCTTGATATTGATTCTTTAAAAATATTATTTGCTTATTTTTTTACTTATCCAGGTAAGAAGATAGTTAATGCTGATTTGCTGGATAAAATTATTGACCTATCTATAACATCCAATAATTTTCTTGAAGAGTTCTTTTTTAGTAGTCCTTGTAAGTTTTTGGGACTGGATTGGACTAATGATACTGTTGATCTAATATCTTATATTCGTGATTTGAATGATATTTATGCAGGAGAGGAAGCTCTTTCTGAGACTGATTTTAGAGATACTTGTTTTGAGTGGGTAGATTATAGTAACCCAGAATTGATAAGCTATTTACGTTGGTCTAGGGATTATAAGGAAGTAATCTTAACGGTGATTAATTTAAGCGATAAGAATCTCAATCATTATTCTATTGGTGTACCTAAGCCAGGCCTATATCTGCAAATTTTTAATAGCGATGCTATTCAATATTGTGGTTCTGGTTATGGTAATGACGATGGTTTATATAGTTCTCATATTCCAGCGCATAATAGACTGTATAGTTTGGTGATGGACATAGCAGCTCGGTCTGCGGCTATGTTTAAATTACATGAATAGTAACTCAAAAATCTTTCGCTATTTATTGATCTCACTGATTATGATTGTGGGAATATCTACTTTAACGATTTTACTTAGTGTGAGATCCTGGTACAAACCTACTATCAAACTTAATGAACCTAGTCCGGTAACAATTATTCTTGATAAAGATGTAGAAGTAATAGATAGAATCGCTACCAATGATGCTAAAGAGAAAGCTCGTTTGACAGCTCTTCGTTATGCGGGTGATAAAGATATACTGGAAATAGATCAATCAGCATTTAAAACTAATTTAGAGAATCTAAAATTCATAGTTCATTTTATTAGAGATGAAATTAGTATTAGTAAACCTTCTCCAGATCCAATTAATCCTAAGGTAAGCTTAGAGACTCAATTATATCTTCTAGAAATAGATGACGTCAAATTTAATCAGGTAATTTTAAGTACTAATTTGTCTGAATTGATTGACGATCCTAATAAGGTGATAGAAATCTATGCTCTGACTGAAATTGAGAAGAAACTCTTCTTCAAGTCTTTAGCAGAAGAACGTGATAAGAAGAAAAGAATAGAAGAAGAAAAAGCTGCGTTGGGTAAACAGTTCTTTGACACTATTAGACGAGTAGATTATGAAAGTATTTTTGTGAAAGCTTTTGCCGTACAGAAGAAAATCTTAGACCTAGGTTATGTCAGGGGTTTCTCAAGAACTAAGATGCATGAAAATATCAAGATTTTATATCCTGGCTTAAGCTATGTAGAACTAAGTTTAATTGAAAGTTTAATTGATAGATCTACTTTTCCTAATATGGAAATAGACTGGAAGAAATTAAGGGAAATTGAGAAAGATGCTATGAATGCTGTTACTCCAGTGACTGTTGAATTAAAGCAAGGATCTTTGATGGCGTCCAAAGGTAGAGTTGTGACTTTGGAGAGTTTCTATTATTTAAGTGACCTTGAGATGTTACATGCTAAGCCTGACTGGAAGGAGATTAGTAATAATTTTGTACTGATTACTTGTGCAGTTGTGCTTATAATATTATTTAATCTTATTACTAAATTCAAACATTATTCGGTGCAACAAATAATAATGATGTTTCTTATACCTATTGCAGCATCTGCGATTATTGCGCCAATCGCAATTTGGGGAGTATATAAATTACCGTTAGTACCATTAGCAGCAGTTTCCATATTAATGACGATTTTCTATTCACCAAGTATGGCAGGGATAGTGATTTTGCTTATGAGTTTCTTTATGGCTAAAACAGTTGATATGAATTTTTGGCAAGTGTTGCCACATTTTGTTGGTTCTATATATGCCATATTTCTTGTCAGGAAAGTGCATCAGAGAGAGGATCTCACCAGTGCAGGCACTAAGATAGCCGTGGTACAAGTAGTTGTTTTTCTGTTGACGGTTATGCTTGCTGTCGGTGATTTTGAGGTGACAACTGTTTTAATTATCGCTTCTTTCTATGCTATTAGTGCAGTGGGTTCTGGGTTCATTTCATTGGCTGCCTTGCCTTATTTCGAATCTGGACTTCAATTACTTACTCCGTTTAAGCTTGCAGAACTTGCTAATCCTAATCAACCATTACTCAAGAAGCTTAAAGAAATGGCGCCTGGTACTTATGCTCATTCTATAAATGTTTCTAGATTGTCTGAAGAAGCTGGAGCTGTCTTAGGGCTTAACACTGATTTGATTAGGGTAGGTTTACTTTATCATGATATAGGTAAGGTTTATGCTCCTGATTATTTCATTGAAAATACTCTTGGTAAACCCAATCCTCATACGACTCTGGATGACCCTAAGAAGTCAGCTGAAATAATTCTGGCTCATATACCTGAAGGAATTAAACTTGCTAGGAAATATAATTTGCCTCAGGAGATTGCGGACTTCATTCCAATGCATCAAGGTACTACTATTACTAATTATTTTTATTATATGGCTATTGAGAAGTATGGTAAGAAACAAGTTAACCCAGAGGACTATCGCTATCCTGGTCCTAGACCTAATACTAAGGAGACTGGAGTCGCTATGCTTGCAGATAGTACCGAAGCTGCACTCCGAAGTATTAAGGACATAGCGGATGAGAAGCAAGCTAGTGAAATGATTTATAAGATTATTAATGCAAGAATTGATGAAGGTGAACTTGCGAGTACTGGATTGACTAGGTCTGATTTGGATAAAGTTGCTGGTTCTTTCTTGAATATATGGCGTTCACAGAATCATGAACGAGTTAAGTATCCTAGTTAATATGCTAATATAGATATTCATGTGTGGAATTATCGCTTATATAGGTAATAAAAATGCCAAAGATATATTAATTCATGGACTCAAATCACTAGAGTACCGTGGTTATGATTCTGCTGGTATTGCCTTGCTTTCTGATAGCACTATTGAGATAGTTAAGTCTCAAGGCAAGATTAGTAATTTAGAAGAGAAGATTATGGCGGCAAGTAAACAAACAGCCATAGCTTCTAATGTGAATAGAGAGAATCCATCAACTAAGTTTAGTTCATTAGTAAACGAAAGATTAGCGAAAGCACTTGAATCTAGCTCTTGTGGTGTTGGACATACACGCTGGGCAACTCATGGTGTGCCGAATGATATTAATGCTCATCCGCATCAAGACTCAAGCCTTAGTATTGCTTTGGTGCATAATGGCATTATTAAAAACTATCTTAGTCTGAAACAAGAATTGGAAGCAGAAGGTGTGGAGTTTAGATCTGATACTGATACAGAAGTGATTGCTCAGCTTTTTGCGAAGAATCGTAGTAATAGTGAAAATGATTTAAGTGCTTTAAGGAAAACTATCACTAGGCTTGATGGTAGTTACGCCCTCGCTATTCTTATTAGTAATGAGCGTAAAATTCTAGTCGCTAAGCATCAGTCACCATTAGTGATTGGTGTAGGTGATGGCGAGAACTATATTGCCAGTGATAGCAGTACAGTCTTGCAGTACACTGATAAAATACTTAAGTTACAAGATATGCAAGTGGCTGAAGTAACAGCTAACGATATTAAGATTGAGAATGCTAATGGTACTCAAGCTAAGATTGAAATTCATCAGTCTGTGCAATCAGCATCTATATTAGAGAAAGGACCTTATAAGCATTTCTTACTTAAAGAGATCAATGAGCAGCCTGCTGTAACTAGCATTATGTTAGGTCAATCAAATAGTTTTGAAGGTCTAGATATTGATTTTAAAACTATCGACAGAATATTATTCACTGCTTGTGGATCCGCTTACCATGCGGCTTTGCTTGGCAAATATCTAATAGAACTATGGGCTAAGATACCTGTAGAGGTTACCGTCGCTAGTGAATTCTGTACTATGCCAGCTTTAGTAACTAAGCGAGACTTGGTTATAGGGATTAGTCAATCTGGTGAGACTGCTGATACTCTTGCAGCCATCAAGAATGCTAAAGCTGCTGGTGCCAAAATTATGGCTATCACTAATAAGGTGGATTCTGCTATCTATGATCTCACTAAGCCTAATAATTACGTTACTCCTGCTGGTATAGAGGTATCGGTAGCCTCTACTAAAGCGTTTACTTCGCAAGTTCTTGCCCTATATTTATTAGCAATCAAGATTGCTGAAGACAAGCTGGGAGCGGATTTGACTCAAGCTAAGCAAGAGTTGAGATCTTTACCATTGATTATTGATCAGGTTATAGAGAGAGCGGATACTTATCACAAACAATTCTTGAAATACTCTAATTATCGCGACTTCTTATTCTTAAGTAGAGGTATTAATTATCCTATCGCTTTAGAGGGTGCGTTGAAGCTTAAAGAGCTAAGTTATATTCATGCTACTGGTTATCCTAGCGGTGAAATGAAACACGGTCCTATAGCCATACTTGACCAGAATGTACCAGTCCTGAGCATCGCTATTAATGGAGAAACTGAGCTTGAACAGATTGTTTATAAGAAGACTCTTAGTAATGCTGAAGAAGCTAAGGCACGCATGTCTCCTTCGATAGTAATAGCTTGTGATGATAATGATGATGTCGTAGGAGTTTTTGATGAAGTGGTTCGTATTCCTAATATTAGTCAACTCTATAGCCCAATCATAGCCACTATTCCTCTGCAATTTTTGGCTTACTATATTGCTGAAGATTTAGGTAAGGATGTTGATCAACCACGGAATCTGGCTAAATCAGTGACGGTGGAATGATAAACAAACTATAACCTTATTCAAGTTTCTCCCTTAGATGACCGATAGTAAATGTATAGGTCTGGGAGGGTCTTGTTGGGATGAGGAAAATTCAGGGGATTATAGTGCTGTACTTGCTGGTATTAAGCATTGGTGCAGCCAAAGCTCTGGCGGACTTACCAAAGGGCTGGGTTAGAGCTAAGTCTAATCCAAATTATGCTTTCTTGGAGAATAATTATTCTCTAGGAGAAGATAGTTATAAGACGCTTAGTCTTATGGATCTTAATCTATATGCGCAAGGTGAATATGATAAGGCTATTGTTGAGTTAGTTGATTCTGCAGTAGTTAGTTCTATTAGTCCTACATATGATGTGTCACCAGATGCTAGTTCGGTAGTGTTTCAAGTGATAGCTAGGGCTGGTGGTGGTTTGCTGGATTCTGTGATATTCATGCATATTCCTGAATCTAAGAAGATTAAAGATCTTGTACTTAATAATATTTTCAGTGATGGTATTTCTAAGAAAACTGAAAAAGAAATTTATAAATTAACTAATATTCAATTTAAGGAAGAGAAAAATACTGATCTGGTAATTTTAGGTTACCAGAATCAAAACGAGACAGTGAGTGTCTCCTACGATACTTCAGCTGGCTGTCCGGTAAATCTTGGTGATGATTTAATTGCTAAGGTTAAATCTTATTATGGAGGTAAACTTCCAGCCAATGCTGAAATTAACTACGGAACTGCTGCGATCGATAATTATGATCAGGAACTGACTGTTAATTATGCTGCTTTAGGTATTAAGCATAGATTCCTCTTTGATCAAGAGTCTAATTTAGTTGCCTTTCAGGAAGAGGACTTCAATGGTTTAGTACAAAACTTTACTAAGTATTTTAAATATGGATCTTTAGTGAGCGCTGAGACTTATAACACTAGTGGTAATAAAGTTTTTAGTTCGTCTTCATTGGACAACTATGCTTATAGTGCTGGTGATACAGCCTACTTCTCCTATGCAAAGGAAGTGTTTAAACTGATGTACGATGAAAATCTATTTCGTATCAATCATAGTTATAAGGGTAATCTGAAAGCCTCTATAGGAGAGAGTGAAGCAAGAACCAGATTCTTGAACTAGGCTTAATTAAATTATTTAACTGTCTGCAGGACGAATCGCGCTAGTTAGTTACTTCTTTTCCTTATAAACACCTTGCAAGGTTCCAAAAGAACTTATAGTATTCTTCAAAGCTTTAGCTTTGTCTTCTAAGGCTCTTTGCATCTTAGCTTCTTTATTAGAGCTACGTTCAAAGTCTTTAATATCTTTGTTGAGGTCTTCAATATTATTCTTTATATCTTGTTTAAAAGTGCCATATTCAAGGCTGGTAATAGTATTGCTGACATTATTAGAAAGCTTCTCTCTATACTCTTGACTCTTAGGTGAGCTTAAACTACGTAACGTCTCTTCTGCAAAATCTTTAGTGAGCTGGAAGAAATCACGCATTAGCCTATAAGTGTGCTGTATTGTGAAAGGGCTTTGTCCTTGATGAACTTTTCCCTTAGCTACACGTTCGAGTTCAGGATTTAAATATTCAGCAGTGAGTGTTTCCATCGCAGCTTCTATCTCTAATATTTGTCCACCACCACTTTCTATGTTAGTTACGATTTTGGCTTTGATAGCACCTTTAGGAGTAGGGAAGTCCTTATTAGTAATTAAACCTTTGACCCCAACTGTATTAGTGTTACCTAGAGGGAATATATCTACTACCTTACCTACCTTAATCCCCTTAGCATAAACAGAAGCTCCCTTAGAAAGCCCTTCAATGGTATTGAAACTAACTATAAAAGTTCTACCTTCTCTTTGTTTCTTGAAAGTATTCCAAGCAAAAAAAATCAGACCAATAATAATTCCCCAGTAGATTAGTTTGGAGAAGATGTTTTTAAGAATAGCCCAGATGAGAGACATGATTTCATATTAACATGATTATTTAGACTATTCAAAAGTTGGAAGGCCTAGGTGAACCATAATTTCATAGATTGTGTTAGTTAACCCAATTTCACTATGTTCATCTGCAATATCCTTAGCTTGTCTTAAACTAGCTGCTATATTCTTTGGATCGTAATTTTCTCTCCCGCTTAAATGATTATAATGGAATCCTAATACGGCTTTATTTATATGTGAAAAGGCTTGAACTAAGGCTAGTTCTTTTTTAGGATTTTCTGGTATTCGTAATATTTGAGTGCTTGCAAAATCATAACCAAACTGTATGAGTTTTAACCTAGCATCTAGATTATCGCGACCGTGATAATTGTCAGCTAGCCTATCAAAATCCGTATAGGCAGTGGATAATATTGGATTAAGCATAATTTGATTAAAAGCTCTTGTTAAATCCTTTGAGAAGATACATTGTCCTTCAAGTTTCTCAATACCAAGTTTTGCTAAAGTTATTTTTGATTGTTCAGAAGCTTTTGGTTTATATTTGCGATTATCTCCTGTAATCAATACGTCTAAGATTCCTTTTAAAGTTCTTAACTCATCATTAGAGAAAGGACTTTGCTTTTTAATTTTATTAATGAGTTCAGGTGGTGCTTTTAGAGTTCCTAATGAAGCTACCATTGCTATTGAATTTCTTTCATCGGTAAAGTCGCTATATAATAAATCTGGACTAGCACCTTTATCTAGAAGAACATGAGCTATATCTTCGCGTTTCTTAAACAAAGCCCTAGCTAAATAGCCTCCATCGGTAAGATATATATTAGGATTAGCTCCCTGATCTAACAGGAATTGAACCATGTCTAAGCTTGCTGCTCGGCTGATTTCATCATCTCGACTGCTACTGGCATCAATAACTGCATATAGAAGAGTTTTGTTTTTTGAATTTAGGTTATCAATATCTTCTGTAGAAATTCTAAGCCTAGCTTTAATTCCTTCGTAATCTTTTTGATCAAGAAGATTAAATAAACTTGGAAAAGTTTCTGAACTTAATTCACCATGAGGATCTAAAGTTTTAATTACACTTTGATCTAAACCCTGTTCTAAAGCTACTTCTACAGAATTAAGACCAGAGCTATTGGTAGCATCAGCTCTCACTCCATGCTGTATGGCAAACTCTGCAACCTTTATTTGAGTTATAGGGTCGTAATGTTCATTCAGTAGGTGTAAAACATTATTGCCATCTGGATCTGGATCAGTAATAGAAGCACCTTTCGCTATAAGATGTTTAGCTAGTTGAAGCTTTAAAATAGGATCTCCATCATTGATTAAGACTTGCAAGACATAAGGCATACCCCGGTCCCCAGTTTTATCAGTTTGAAGGTTCATTTGTCCTTGATCTATAAGAATATCTGCTAATTTTATTGCTAAAGCTTCGTCCTTTAAATATTTTAAACACGCTAATGGGGTTTGTTCTTCTGATCCAAAATAATTGGCATTACGAGGATTGGTAGTTTTACTTACAATTCTTAAAATTTGATCATGAGATTCCGCTTTAAACATATCTCCTGCAAGTCCAATCCTAGTAATAAAATCAGTAAGCGGGTTCGTTTCAGTTTCAGTCGGATTGAAGTTTATTAAACTATTATCAATAAAGCGTTCTAACTCATTTAGTCGATTATTTTCTACTAAATGTCCTATTACTGTATTGTATGGCTTACTACTAGTAGGTATCTCTTGTTCTATTTTATTTAATTGGGTTAGTAGAATTCTTGTTGAATTATAACGACTTCCTGGTACTAGATCAGCAAGAGAGTTAGGAGCCTGATTTTCAGAATTAGTTGTTTGCCCTTCCTTACTCTTAGGGCCTATTAAATCACCTAATGATTTGATTGACGATAACGATATGTTTTTTAAATCCACCAAATATACAAAGGAAGATTAATTAGGATTTTATAGGTAGAATTACTTGTTAATAGTTAATTTCCTGCATTAAAGCAGGTTCTGTGTATGTTTTAGGATTCGAAAATCAGAATCTAAACTAAAAACCTTTTTGATTTTTTCTCTCACTATCCAGTTTAAAGTTTCTGAAAGTATTTCATGAGTTGTCACAAAATCTTCCTTAGTATTTGCATGAAAAATTTCTTGTACTTGGCAATGAGCATCATCGCTAGCAATGAAAAGGGAAATCAAAGCGCTAGTATCAACAAAAATCATAGATCAAGTTGTATCGTAAGGATAACTACTATGTGTAAGAAGTATCTGACCGTGATATTATATTGTATTGTGGGCTATTGGACTTGTTATCTAGGGTTAATAATATGAGCTGCCTATCGAATATATTACAGAGATGTAACGCTTCTACGCAGAGTTGTAGTGCTTTACGTGAGAAAGTTAAACCATTGACTAATGTAGTCGATTCTTTAATAGAAGATCCAGATTTAGATTTGCATTATAGTTATGAATTAGGGATGCTGCAAGAATTTACTAGATTGACTAATGCTATTAATAATTGTAGTGAATCCATTACGAGCTATGTGGAGAAGGTTATTCAAAATGCTCAAAGTCAAGGAGTAGCGGACAAACCACTTTCAGGCTTGCTAGAAACTTTTTCTTATCGCGTTAATAATATTGCTAATAATATATTTGATTTGTCAAAGGCTTTTGCTGGTGAATCGGTTGCTGGACTTTTTAGTTTAGCTAAAACTTTAGCTGATCGTTTGCTGGGAGTTGAAGATTCTTCGAATAAGGGTACAAGGGGAGCTGATCCTTCTGATACGCGTCGTCATATTGACAATAGTATTTATTGTTACCAACCAGTTGATAGTGCTTTAAATTGGGCTTTACAATCTTTTACAACATCAGATCAAGAGAGCCCTCCTAGAGAATTATTTACGGATATAGTCCAGGGCTTATATGGGCTTATTGATGATCGCAATAAGAAGCCTGAAAGTACATTAACATTAGATTTAGAACACGAAAGGTTCTTTCAAGCGGCAGATTTAATGATTAAAAAGATCGCACAGCTCTGGTGTGATTTCAATTTGAATTTTATTAATTTCTTTGATTGTGCAGATGAAATCCATGAACCCACTATTAGGAAAATTGCTAAAGTCGTAGGTTATAAATCTGAGGAAAGCAAAAGTCCCATAGCAACCCTTGAAGCTGTTCGAGATTTGGTCGCTAAAGAAACTAAGAATATTTCAGCGGTTGATTTAGCTCTTGATTATGATTGGAGATTAACAAATAAATCAGTAGATTATTTATTGCATAACGTATCTTAATCCACCGACGTAGCCTTGAAATCAGCATCTATCACGTCATCGTTAGCGCCTGTAGCACCTGGCTCTTGAGCTTCGCCTGTACTTGCGCCAGCATGCTGAGATAGAACTTTATTTAGTTCTGCTATAGCATTCTGGATGTCGATAGATTTTTGCTTAATTTCTTCGGTAGCTCCGTTGTCTTTAATAAGAGTACGTAGTTTCTCTGCTTCAGAATGTAGTTTCCCAGTTTCATTACTAATAGCATTAGCATAAGGCTTATCCTTGTGTTCGCTAATTAATCTTTCAGCAGCATAGACTAAAGAATCTGCTTTATTTCTCTCTTCTTGCTGCTCACGGAATTTTTTATCGTCTTCAGCTTTAGCTTCAGCTTCTTTCACCATCTTGTCTATTTCAGCATCGCTAAGATTGGTAGATGCAGTGATAGAGATCTTCTGTTCCTTTCCAGTAGCTTGATCTTTAGCAGATACATTGAGAATACCGTTAGCATCTATATCAAACGTAACTTCGATCTTAGGCATACCACGTGGAGCAGAGGAAATATCATCTAAATGGAAATCTCCAAGTAGTTTATTTTCTGCAGCCCTAGAACGCTCGCCTTGATAGATCTTAATGTCTACGCGGGTTTGATTGTCTTCAGCCGTAGAGAAAGTTTCTGACTTTTTAGTAGGGATAGTAGTGTTACGTTCTATAAGTACGGTCATCACACCACCTAGAGTCTCGATACCAAGGCTAAGCGGAGTTACGTCTAGCAATACTACGTCCTTCACGTCACCAGCAAGTACGCCACCTTGGATTGCAGCACCCACAGCTACTACTTCATCTGGGTTGACGTTTTGGTTAGGCTCTTTACCAGTGATCTCTTTAACTATATTCTTCACAGCAGGGATTCTCGTAGAACCTCCTACTAGAATTACTTCGTTAATATCAGAGATACTAATACCAGCATCCTTGATAGCCTGATTAAGAGGACCTTTAAGCTTGTCAAAAAGCGGCTTGCATAAATCTTCAAACTTCGCACGATTAATCTTAATCTCTAAATGTTTAGGGCCAGTTTGATCAGCTGTAATGAAAGGCAAGCTGACAGTGGTTTCTGTGAGGTGAGACAATTCTACTTTAGCTTTCTCTGCAGCTTCAGTAAGACGTTGAAGAGCTTGAGCATCATTTCTTAGATCAATGCCATTCTCTTTCTTAAATTCACTTGCAATATAATCTACTAAAAGATGATCAAAATCATCACCACCAAGACGCGAGTCACCAGCAGTGGCCTTCACTTCAAATACACCATCACCTAATTCAAGTAAAGATACGTCGAAAGTACCACCACCTAGGTCAAACACCAGAATAGTAGACTCGTGTTTTTTATCCAAACCATAAGCCAATGCTGCAGCAGTAGGCTCGTTGATAATTCTAAGCACTTCTAATCCAGCTATCTTACCAGCGTCCTTAGTTGCTTGTCTCTGACTGTCATTGAAGTAAGCTGGTACAGTGATGACTGCTTGTTCTATCTTTTGTCCGAGGTAGGCTTCAGCATCCTCCTTGAGTTTACGTAAAACTTGCGCTGAAATCTCTTGCGGAGAATATTCTTTATCATCGATTTTAATATTAGTTGAGTTGTTTTTGCCTTGAGTTGTATCGTAAGCTAGGTTCGCTCTATCCTTAGCAGTCTCATCCCAAGTATGACCAATAAGACGTTTAGCACTATAGATAGTGTGTTTAGGTTTGAGAACTCTTTGGCGCTTAGCAATTTGTCCAACAGATTTATCGTTACCCAGGAAAACTACTGAAGGAGTAGTACGTGCACCCTCAGAATTGGGGATTACTGTAGGTTGCCCAGCTTCCATAATTGCCATACAGGAGTTGGTTGTACCCAAGTCTATACCTAATATCTTACCTTTTTTACTTGCCATAATATCGATTCATTATAGCAGAAGCGATTTCTGTCAGTACCATCCTAAAGTTTAAAAAAATGCGAGACTAATTATCCTAAAAAACTTGAGAAATCAATGATAGACCTAAAATACTCCGAATCGTCAATATTATCTTCTATGCCATTGGCGTGAATTAAAACAGGACTAACAGAAAAGCCGTTCGAGGTCTTTAGATTTTTGATCTTCATTGCTACTTCGTTGATTACATTAGTTTTGATTTGATTTGGGGAAAATTTAATTTCGCACAAATATAGAGTATTGTATTTGCTTTGGATTAAATAATCTATTTGGCAACCAGTTTGATTAGCAGTAGGTGTTTGGTAAAAAGGGCCATCAAAGACAATATTTTCAGGTTCAATTTTTAATTCATGAATAATTAGTTTGCGGTTATTAAGTACTAAATTTTCGAACTGTAATCCTTGAATACTTGCCCAACCTGGTAAAGAACTAATATTAATATCCTCAAATAGACCTTGGTGAATTTTACTTAAATTGGGTTCTATAAATCGAAAGTAAAATCTCAAGTAGTTATCTTTTAAACGTAGAGTAGATAGTTTGGATATTTTTTTGTTTTTTATTTGCCAAGTAAAGTTTCTTTCAATAAAACCTGCCGTAATTAGTTCATTGACATGGTTTGCAAGTGAACCACTTGCACTATAGTTTATTTTTTTGCTGAGTTCTTCGTAGGATATTGTGGCTTTAACTAAGCTTCTGATAATTTTTTTACAAACTTCTCCTCTTTTATCAAATAGATCATGAAATATACGGTCAAATTCTTCAACTAAAGTTCCATCTTTGGCGAAGCATAAAGTTCTAATGTTTTCTAGACTGGAATATTTAGGATTAAGCAATTCGAGATACCAGGGTACACCGCCAGTTAAGTTGAGGTATGTTAGTTTTTCATAATTAGAGACTTTGAAGCCCACTTGTTTAAAGTATTTACCACATTCTAAAATCGATAATTCTTCTAATCTGATTTGAGTATCAACGCGTCCAAAAAATCCAGTACTGCTTATAATATTTTTTTCTATCCAAGAAGAAACTGAACCGCAAAGCACTAAAACAAGGCTTGAATTTTTGCTGAAATATAGATCCCAAGTATTTTTTAGCTTCGGTAGAAAAGTTTGGTCTTTTGATCCCATCCAAGAGATTTCATCAAGTAGAATTATTGCTTTTCTTTTTTTGCATTGTTCAGCAAGAGTGTCTAAAAGATCTCCCCAATCATCAGCCTTCAGTTTCGGTAGTTTGAAATTTTTACTTAAGTTCCTTGCAAATTCTTCTCTTTGGTCTTGAGCCGTCATTTCCTTTGTAAGTGCTAATCCTGAGAAACGAAAAAAATCATATTTAGAATTTTGATTTGCAAACTCTTCGATTAACCTACTTTTACCGATACGTCTTCGTCCAGTTATTACAACCAATGAAGCGTTTTTCTTCTTGAGAAGTTTGGCTAATGAATTTAGCTCTTTTATTCGGCCTACAAATGGTGGTTTTTGATTCAAAATTCAACTTACTACAAATCAATAAAATCGTATTTGTAGTAAGTTAATTATACCCGCCAACTTACTACAAATCAATAAAAGTGTATTTGTAGTAAGAACCAGTATGAGGATTTCATGAGAGCTTTTACTATAAACCTTATATAAGTTCCAGTAATTCTAGTAATAAACGTATATTACTCATTAGCTTAAACTTGCCATGCTAATATCATCTGCATTATGTCAAGAAAAGAAATGAATCAAGCAACGATTATAGGTAGAGTTGGTAAAGATCCAGACCTAAGATATTTTGAATCTGGTACAAGCAAGGCAAGTTTCTCTATAGCGGTTAATAGACCTACTAAGAATAAAGAAACAGATTGGTTTGATATTACACTTTGGGGTAGACAAGCTGAGATCGCTGGTGAATATGTACGTAAGGGATCACTTGTAGGCATTGTTGGACAATTAGACTGGGAGTCTTGGAATGACAAGACTACTGGTGAATTGGTTGTTAAACCAGTTATAGCTGCAAGTGATTTGAGATTACTTGGATCTAAAGCAGATAGTGCTGCTAATAATTAATTAGCGACTGCCATTGCCATTACCATAGTATCTTCATGGCTTATTGAGACCTTGATCTCTTTAATATTTTTGCTTATTGCAAGCTTTTGCGCTTTGATAGAGAGCTTGACTTGAGGAGAGCCATTCGCTGGGTCTTTAAATATTTCTAGATCTTGGAAGCTAAGTTCCTTACCGATACCAGTACCAAATAATTTAGCGAGAGCTTCTTTAGCAGCAAATCTTCCAGCTAGGCGTTGTATCAGTCCGAGTTTACCTGTGCTGGTTTCTAGTTCTTTAATCTCGTTATTAGTCAGAATACGCTTAAGAAACTTATTACCGAAGCGCTTATAGACCTTCTCGATTCGTTTAGGGTTACAAAGATCTGTGCCAATGTACATGAAGTGATGATTATAGCAAGAAGCTCTTATAGGAAATTTTTGTCATAATAAGTAACCATTAGCGCCAATCGCAAATGAGCAACCGTTGCCGTCATCGCGAGGAGTCCGTCGAAACGCAGTGAAGACGGACGACGTGGCGATCCACTCCGGCGCTGGAATGGATTGCTTCGTCACTCACTTCGTTCGTTCCTCGCAATGACGGCGACGGGTATTGGTTCTCATTTAAGGTTACTTTGTAATCAGCGCCACCGCTTCTGCTGCTATACCTTCTTCTCTGCCAGTGAACCCCAGTTCCTCAGTGGTGGTAGCTTTGACGCTCACCTGACTGATGTCGAGACCCAGTGTCTGAGCGATGTTGGCACGCATGGCATCGATATATAATCTGAGTCTGGGTTTCTGAGCAATAATGGTTGAGTCTATGTTTTCGATGCGATAAGAATGATGTTTAAGTAATTCTCTTACATATGCCAAGAATACTAAACTTGATACACCTGCATTAGCTGGATCATTGTCAGGAAAATGCATTCCGATGTCACCGAGTGCAGCTGCTCCGAGTAAAGCATCTACGATAGCGTGTACAAGCACGTCAGCATCAGAGTGACCTGCAAGTAATTTATCGTGAGGAATTGTTACACCACCAAGAATCAGAGCATCACTATTCTTACTCGGGTAATTACGAATAAATTCCATTCGTGATATTAGTTTGTGGGCGTCGTAGCCATGACCAATGCGCATACAGATATGTTAGCTAAAAAGTGTCCAGTTTAGGCCGGGGGCAAACCGGACACTTTTAGATAACAATCGACTTCTATTAGAAGTTAATGCGTCCAAATAGTTAGATACCCTTCGTAAATATAAAGAAAAGCTTGCGAATTTCATCAAATGTTGTCCGGTTTGCCCCCGGCCCCCGATGGACACCCAAAAATAGTAAAATTAGTTTAGACTGTATTGATATGGGTTTACGTAAGTTTAAGTCTGCATTTGTTTTAATCGGTTTTATCTGGGTTAGTTTTAACGTGGCTGCTAATGCTGCTACTAAAGGTTATAAAGATGTACCAAATGGTCACTGGGCTAAGAACTCGGTAGTGAAAGTAGTAGATGAATATCAACTTATGTCAGGAGACCCTAATGGGAATTTTGGTGGCAGTAGAGCTTTAAGCAGATATGAGTTTGCGAAGACTCTTTCTAACATGATCGAATATTATAATCGTGAGATTGAAACCGATCGTAAGGATCTAGAGAATGTAGTGGGAGTTCTAGAACTCTTCCAGACTGAGATGAAGAAGATGGAAGAGAAAGTAGCTCAGGCTAATGAGCAAGTAGAAAATCAAAACAAAACTATTGTAGAGCTTAATGAGCTAGTAATAACTGTGGCTGATGAATTAGGTGGTCTGAATACTGGTGGTATTCCTCCTGCTACTCAAGAAGAGTTGAATATCATTAAGAGTCGTGTTGAGCTTGCAGAGATGAATATCGCTAATCTTAGTGATAAGGGTTTAGTGGTAGACACGCTTATTAAAGGAATGGGAAATGATGCTAAACATCTAGGGCAGGCTATCGCTCATGTAGTTAAGAAACCCTTTCATAGAGATGAATCTGAAGATTTAGAACTACCATTATCAGAAGTCCAACCAAGCTCATCTAACGTAGAAGCTGAGTTGGCTGCACCTGCATCCAGTTCAACGACAACAACAACGACTGAGGAAAGTCATATTGAGCAAGTTCAAACTTCAGCTCCAGCTCCAGTTCCGGTGCAAACTGAGACAGAGCAAACTCAAGAATTTATTAATAACCTTGATGGTTACTATGCAGCACCATCAGAACAACAACCAGTGGAGTACTTAACACCAGTACAAGGAAAGTAAATATGATCAATTACGTTAGTCGTACAGATGTAATTAAAGAGCTAGATATAGATGACTATATTCTTTCGCAATACGAGAAGTTTCTTGAGTTGCCTGAACCAAGTGATGAAGGGTTTGATATAAATGTTGCTAAGCTTGTAGCAAGGTTACATGAGATGATCAAAGCTGGTCTCTCATTGCATGATATTAGACAATTAAGTTTTGTTGCTGAACAATATCACAATGTAGTACCTCAGCTGAAAAATTTCAGAGATTTCTCTCCGCATCATCATCTTAAAGAGTTAGTTAAATACTATAACGAAATGATTGATGAACTAGGGCAAAGAGAACAACATTATCAAGCCAAGATCGCTAATATGGAAAACGTTATTCACAAGATGCAGATTGAGCTTGAGAAGAATGGCATTGATCATGAGCAATTAGAAACAATTCATTATGAAGCTGAAAGATATAAGTCAGAAGTGGAAGAGCGTAATGAAATACTAGAAGCTATGCAGAAGCGTATTAATGAGCTTGGAGTAGAGTTAGAAGAATTACACTACTTAAATAATGAAAAGAACGATGAGCTTGATAAAACTAGAGCCGAACTTGAATACTATACTAGTGCTGATCCAGTAATGAAGAAACGTTCAGCTGTGGATATTCAAGCATTGCTTAAGAAGAAAGAGAAAGAAATCGAGCTTAAGCATCAACGTGAGATTTTTGATTTGAAGAAGCAGGTAGATATACTATTAGAACAGAAAGAACAGGAATGGTTTGCTAGACCTGTTCAGAAAGCCTCATAAACCAACCTTATTAATGCTTTAATCAATCCATAATTATGTAACTGTTATACTTGAGCATTAGGGAATCTAATTCCCCTCAATCCGTTACTTTACTTATCTTTTTTTTGGGGGGATTCCGCCGCTTCGCGGCGTTTGCGCTGCGCGCGGCTGAATAAAAGAAATTATTTAGCAGTCCGCAGGACGAACCGCGCCGAAGGCGCGGAACCACAGTAAAAAATAATGAGTAAGGAATTAAGGGGAATTAGGTTAGGGAATAATGAGAGAGTGAGATTTCTAGCTAGCTTATTTCTAATAATTTTTATAAGCTCTATACTTGGAGTTAGAGCTGAATTAGCTAAGGTTTATGAGTTGGATTTTAAAGAAAACCAAACTTTCTATATGTTTGCTGGTGCGAAAGGCACTGTAAGACTTAAGGGTATTCCTAGTGACGTAGATATAATTCAAGTACAAGTAGTCCAAGAGGGAATGAGTGTTCCTAAAGCCAATATCTTAGGTAAACGAAATAAGGTGGTAGAGCATGCTTCAGGCTTGGCTAATTATGTCGATTTTAATGTAGAAGTTCTTCCTGAAGAATCAGGTAGACCAAGTAAGGGACCTATAGAACTTAAGTTTAAGAGTTTCAGAAAACTAGAATCAGGTTCTTATCAGATAGTTTCTGATACCAGTAACTATATCAGAACGAAACACTGTGCTGGAAACAGTCCTAGCTGTGGTCTGATCAAAGTCAAATGCCGTCCTCATAGTACTAATTGTGTTGATGGTATGGAAGATGTGTTCACTAGTTATCCTAATGAGTGTGAAGTAGAGAAGGCTGGTGCGATTCTATACTCTAAAGGTGCTTGCGGGACTTAATATTCCACTTTCATTAAGGTCAATCCAGATGCTGGAACTGAGTGTTTACATGTATCTTCGCTAGGATCTAGTCCCTTGCCGACTTGTATAAGTTCTCCTACCATGCGTCTCACCATATGTCGTAAGAATCTATTAGCTTTGATACGATATTTATAACAGATCTCAGATTCTTTAATTAACTCAGATTCTGTTACAGTGCATATTGTATCGTTTGAGTTTTCATCAGATGTTTGAGCATATTTGTTGAAGTCTTGAGTGCCAATATAGGACTGGGCTTGCTTAGCCATTAGCTCATAATCCAGAGGCTCTTTCTGCCACATGAGACTATCTAATCTTAGGACTGGTCTATGTCTACGTATGAATATTTTATATAGATACTCTCGAGATTTGGCATTGAAGCGTGCATGGAACTCTAGCGGTACTTCTTCTAACTTCACTAATGCCATATCTTCTGGTAATTGAGAATTAAGTGCAATAAGAATTTTATCAGGATTAGTATTAGCTTCAGGAATTAATTGATTAATCTTAAAGTTCACTACTTGTCCTATGGCATGAACACCAGCGTCTGTGCGGCTGGAGAAGCTAGATTCAATGATCTGAGAATTAGTGAACCAAGAGCCGTTAAGACCCATGAATTGATTGAGAACTTTATCTAGTTCACCTTGAACGGTTCTTTCATTATCCTGGACTTGAGAACCACAGAACTGAGATCCATTATATTCAAGCTTGAGTTTATAATTATGTTCCAACTTGGATTTATTCTTTGGTGGTTACCACCACTGTAGCTACTCGTAGAACCTTGTCATTAAGCTTAAAGCCTTTCTTTAAGACTTCTATAATAGTACCTTCTGCCTTAGTAGGATCTTTAACATTAGTAATAGCTTCATGTAACTCTGCATTAAACCCTTTGTCTGTTTCGATTTCAGTCATGCCAACTGATTTAAGGCTCATTAATAATTGTTCTTGAAGCATATTTATACTTTTAATGATCTCTTCGTGGCTAGTATTTTCATTGATACTTTTCTTAGCAAACTCAAAATTATCCAAAGCAGGGAGAATTGCTTCTAGAGTGTTCGCTGCTGCATATTTTAATAATTCTTGTCTCTCACGTTGATTTCTTTTGATGATATTTTGCTGATCAGCCCATAAGCGTTTGTATTGATCATCTAATTCTTGATACTTAGCTTCTAGTTGTGCTAATTGATTCACAGCATTGGTATTAACCGATTCTTCGTTATTTACCGATTGATTCGCCTTAGCCCAAGCCTCGTCAGCAGCCTTCTTGTTGTTTTCATTACCACTAGCTTGGTGTAGGCTATTTATGTCTTGATCTAGAGTGTCATTCATACCAATATTAATTATACCAGCCCAGTACAGTTATAGGACTTTTAGGATAGGTCGATGGCATGCAAGGGAAACACAGGACCTTCTGTGCAAGCTCTATTATAAGAAGTGTTGTTAGGATCATTAGATTTACAGACACAAGCCAGGCAGGCACCTATGCCGCAGCCCATACGTTCTTCTAGTGACATATAAGCCTGCTTCTCTTGAGGAATAATCTTCTGAATAGCTCTAAGCATCGCAGTGGGACCGCAGCTATATAGTACATCCCAATCTTTATCTACTAAGTCTGTGACTAGTCCATGATGACCATAGCTTCCATCCATAGTACTGATTTGTACTTCACCTAAAGTTCTAAACTCATCTTCATAGAAAACATCTTTCTTAGAATTGAATCCTAGAATAGATTTGATCTTAACACCACGTTGTTTAAGTTTACGTCCTAAATAATATAACGGAGGTACTCCTATACCACCACCGATTAATAGCGCTTGCTGACCAGCTTTAATAGTATCTATCGGAAACTCTACTCCTAATGGAGCAAGTATATCTAAAGTATCACCAGTAATTTTCTCACTAAGTATTTTAGTTCCCTTACCATCAGCACGATATAGTACTGTCATTAAGCTACCTTCGTCATTAATATCACAGACGCTCATTGGTCTGCGGAGTAATGGCTCCATGCTATCAGTACATTTAATATGCAGAAACTTGCCAGGCAAGAACTCAGCTAGATTATAATCGCCAGCAAGTTCAAGCTTATAGATCTTGTCGGCTATTTCCTGATTGGATTTGATTTGTAGTAGGTGTTTAGCGGGCATTGTTATTTCTTTTTGTCTTTTTGGTAATTTGCAAGCTCATTTTCTAAGTCTTCTATACTTGGTAAACTACCTCTAAGGTTTTCAGGGATTGATTCTGTGAGTTGATATTCAGAAACGCCAATGGGTTTGGTCATATCTTTAAGAGCATATTCTGCAATTAGCTTATTTTTGCCTCTACATAGAATAATACCTATAGAAGGATTATCAGAATTGGTTTTAAGTTGCTCATCGATAGCAGATAGGTAAAAGTTTAATTTGCCAGCATATTCTGGTTTGAAATCATCAACTTTAAGTTCAAGTACTACATAAGCATGGATTTTAGTGTGATAAAAAAGTAAATCTAAGTAGAAATCTTTATTAGCTACTTCTAAATGATATTGTCTACCTACAAAAGCAAAACCCGCACCTAATTCTAATAAAAATTTAGTGATATGTTCTACTAGAGCATTCTCAAGATCTTTTTCTTGAACTTCTTTTCCTATGCCCAGAAAATCAAACTTATAAGGATCTTTAAGCATCTCATGCGCAAGCTCAGATTCAGTTGCTGGCAAAGTTTCATGGAAGTTATGAGTTTTGGTACTTTGAATTTGCCTTTTATATAAATTACTTTCTATTTGATGTACTAGAATATTACGAGACCAACCATTTTTAAGGGTTTCCTCCATATAGAATTTTTTCTCGTGAAAATCTTTAACTTTATCTAATAGGGTTGTATTATGGTACCAAGTAATTTGTGCAGGAGCCGCCTGCACAAATTCAAAATCATCGTAACTTTCAGCAAAAGTACGCATATATTTAAGATTACGTGTAGAAAAACCCTTCATCTCTGGGAATTCTTGCTTGAGATCCTTAGCTAAGTTATCAATGATTTTGCTTCCCCAAACGCTTCTATTTTGTTGTTGTAATATGAACTGTCCAATTTGCCAGTAAAGTAATATAAGTTCTTTGTTTACAGCTAGATTGGCTTGTAGTTGTGCTTGGCGAACTTTGGCTTTTAGTTCAACCAAAAGATCTTGATATTCATGTAGGTTTACTATTGAACTCATATTTTGATACTCTATCTATTAGTTACTTAGTTAATTATAGCTAACTAACTCTTCAATTCACTAATAGTCTGTGCAATATTACTAGAACGATATATTGCAGAACCTGCGACTAATACATTAGCTCCTACTGCTTTAAGATTATTAGCGATCTCTCCAGGAGTTACTCCACCGTCTACTTCTATGTCGAATGTTAAATTCTGTTTAGTTGCTATAGATTTTAATTCTTGGATTTTTTCTAAGACTACAGGTTTGAACTTTTGTCCGCCAAAGCCTGGATTTACTGACATAAGTAAAACTAAATCAATATCTCCTAAAAGCTCTGCTAGAGCGGATGCTGGAGTGGCGGGATTAATTGAAAGACCTGCTTTAATACCACTAGCTTTAATTAATTTAAGGGTGTTTTTAATACTAGCGATATCGTAATGTTTAGCATCTGTGCCGCGGGCTTCCCATACTTCTTGAGTTTCTGAACCCCACCAGTGCCCTTCTTGCGGCAATTCATGAGTAAGCTTTCTAGAGTCTTTATCATCAAGTCTATAAGCCTCCATATGAAATGTTATAAGATCTGCTCCAGCTTTAATGAAGTCTGGTATATGTCTCTCTGGATGAAAGATCATTAAATGCACATCGATAAAAAGTTTAGTAATAGGTTTGATAGCCTGCACTACAGGCGCACCGATAGTAATATTCGGTACAAAGCCACCATCCATCACATCAACATGCAACCAATCAGCTCCTGCTTCTTCTACTTTCTTAATCTCAGCAGCTAAGTTTGCAAAGTCAGCAGAAAGTATTGATGGAGCGATAAGCGTCATGGTTATATTTTACATGGTCTGGTCGTCATCTTGAGGAGCACTCGAAGAGTGCGACGTAAAGATCCACTATTTATTTGGAAAACTTTATGGGGTGGATCCTGACGGTCGGGCTTCGCCCTCCCTCAGGATGACGAATTACAGGTTACTTAAAGTGAGCATATGCCTTGTTCGCATCTGCCATCTTGTGCGTAGCTTCTTTCGTTTCTACTGCTTTACCTTTGCTGTTATAAGCGTCAAGTAATTCGTTGCTTAGTTTGATAGGGAAGCTCTTGCCTGCGCGTTTGCGAGCAGCTCCGATAATCCATCTGTGAGCTAGTGCTTCACTAGTTCTTGGTTCTACTTCTACAGGTACCTGATAAGTAGCTCCACCAATACGACGAGCCTTAACTTTCACTACAGGCATAGCGTTTTTAACAGCTTGTCTAAAAACATCGACAGCAGCTTTATTTTCAATCTTGCCTTCTAACATTTCTACGGTCTCATAGAATAATCTTTCTGCTGTAGATTTCTTGCCAGCCATCATCATTCTGTTAATGAATGAACCTACATGTCTATCGTTGAACTTAGCGTCTGGCTTAGCTACTCTTCTTTTAAATCTTCCGTCTTTTCTTGGCATCTTATTTCTCTTAAACTCCTAGTTATTTAATATAGTTACTTTTTCTTTTTCTCTACTTTAGTTCCGTACTTAGATCTACTTTGTTTACGTCCGTTAACTCCCTGAGTATCTAATGCACCACGAACTATGTGGTAACGAACTCCTGGTAAATCTTTTACACGGCCGCCTCTGATAAGTACTACCGAGTGTTCCTGTAAATTGTGTCCTTCGCCACCGATATAAGCTGTAACTTCTTCGCCGTTAGTCAGACGAACCCTAGCAATCTTACGCATCGCCGAATTAGGCTTCTTAGGTGTGGCCGTTCTTACCTTAGTACAGACTCCACGCTTAAGTGGATTACCTTCTAAAGCCGGGCTCTTGCTCTTTTTCTTAGAGCTTTTGCGACGTTTGCGAATTAACTGTTGTATTGTAGGCATGCGGCTGACTATTTTAGCATTAGCGCTTAATGATATTGCTAATACCCGTAACATATTTAACTTTTATCTAATAAATACTTAGGGACCTCGATTCTAGGCTAGAATATAAGCTATGAAGAAAGCCATCTTCTTAACACTAATAATGCTACTAGGATGCCTAGGAAGGGCTAGTGCTGGTGATCTTGACATGCTTAAGTATATGCTTAATGCTAGGGAACAAGAACCGAAGATGTATTTACCTGATGTGGCAATGTTAGGTACTGATATTAATGTTCTGGTAATTGCGCCAGGTGCCAAGAAAGTGGTTCTTTATGGTTCTAATCAAGAAGGGGAAACTGAACTTTATGGTGAAAAATTGCGCTTGGGTAAAGATTTAAAAGTTATAGGTGAGAGTAATATTTCGGCAGCTCAACAAGAATCCCGAGTTGATTTTAAGGTTCCTTTAGATCCTGTGAAAGATGTCGATCTTACTAATAAGTTTTATGCTTTTGAAGCTTTAATTACTTATGACAATCCTAAGACTGGGGAAGAAGTCACTCGCAGGGCAAGTTTCTTTGGAGCAAATGCTAGCTACTCTAATAATAATATGGTGAGAATTATTCCACCACCAAAAGACCATACTAATGCCGCTAATATGGCAAGGTCCCTCATCCCAGGTCTTGGACCAAATCCAGTAAATTACTAGACTTATTAAGAGAACCAATACCCGTTGCCGTCATCGCGAGGAGCGCGAAGCGCGACGTGGCGATCCACTCCTAAGCGTGTATCATTAAACTTTAGAGTGGATTTGTATGATTAGAAATAGATATTAAATAGTATTAATTGTTTAAAA
>CAZELI010000016.1:0-50472 GCA_964512985.1 uncultured Gammaproteobacteria bacterium
CCCGATTCGAGATAAATCCCATTAAACCGTCTTAATGATTAGTGAAATCGCCCTGGTAAGCAACCGAATTGCTTACCACTTAGGCGTATCTATATATATTATAAGGAGCATTTTATGACAAATGAAACAATACAAAAGACAATCAGAATGGATCACGATAAAATTCGTAAGTTAGTAAAAGAATTAGAAAAAGCTTTAGAAAATAAATCTACTGATAGAGAAGGAATTTTTAATAATCTTGCTTCTGAGTTATTAGCCCATAGTAAAGCAGAAGAAAAAATCCTCTATGATACTTTAAAAGAGGAAGGCAATGAAGATTTAAATAAAACATTAGCAGAAGGTAAAGAAGAGCATCATCTCATAGAGGTTCTTATTAAGGAAATGAGATTCTTATCGCCTGATGATAAGCAATGGGATGCTAAGTTTGAGGTATTAAGAGAGAATCTAGAACATCATTTAAAAGAAGAAGAAAGGGATATACTACCAGATAGTAAAAAACTAATAGGTAATAAAGAAGAATCTAAAGAATTAGCAGAAGAATTTCTAGATGAAAAACAAGAAGAAAAATTCAAACAAAGTTTCTAATCAAATAAAATTCATCTGTCTGAATTTCATGTATGTTATGGTTACGCGCCTTCGGCGCGTTTCGTCCTGCGGACGGCTAATTAATTTTAATTATACTAACTATAACTAAATAATTTTAATTATACTAAGCCGCGCGCAGCGCAAACGCCGCGAAGCGGCGGAACCCCTTTCAAAAAATATGTAGAAATTGAAGGAATTAGAATGAATTTTAAGATTAATTATTAGGTATACCTTTACTATCCCTTTGATTTTTAAGGGCTTCTTCAAACCACTCGAATTGATCTAAAAATTGTTTAGAATTTTTGATAATTTTTTCATTGTTTAAAAAGTTACCTTCTTTATCGAATTGATTTTGGATTTGGGGTATTGTAAGCATTATAGGTATGGTTGGCATACCCAATTCATCTGCAATAATCCTCCATTGCACTCCAGCTCTAGCTCCTGCTATGTCACTAATAGAATAGGTCACTAGTCCTGATGGTCTGTAAAAATATTCTTTAAAAAAATAATCTAGTAAATTCTTTAAACCCGGCTGCACACTGTGATTATATTCACCAGCAATTAAAATATAACCATCGGTATTTTTATAAATCTCTGCTAAATGTTCTAAGGTTTGTGGAGCAGTGCCAGGCTCATAGTCAGAGTATCTTTTATTTAATATAGGGAGATTAACTTCTTTAGCGTCTATAAAATTAACTGTATGTTTTCTTTCTTCTAGTAATTTGCATATATATTTAGCTAATTTAATACCCTCTCTACCTTCACGCATAGAGCCATACATAACGACTGTTTTCATATTTAGTCTCTCCTGGTACTCATATTATACCATTAATAGTTTGTGTTGAAATAATTAATATGTGAATATTAAATTGTTAGTATAGAAATGATTTGTGGTATAATGATCATAGAGAATATATACGGCTTATGTATATGAAAAATTCTAAAAAGGAGATTACTATGAAAATCAAAAAAATAGCACTATTGGGTCTATTAATTGCTGGTGCAATGAATAATCCAGCTATGGCAAGTTGTGAGTATAAAGATGAAGCAGATGATAAACTTCGTAAGGAGGTAGATCGTACTATTGATAGATATCCACACTTAGATAAGGATGTCAGTATTAATGTAGAAGACGGTCGTGTGATTCTGAGTGGTAAGGTAGATAGCAGAGCTGAAGAAGAGCAAGCTGTTCAACTTGCTTCAGGCATAGCTGGTGTTAAATCAGTGGATGATAGACTTGAAATTAAAAAATAATAGTTAGTTATCTATTTTTATAAAGTTTGTAACGCCTTTAGATAGTTTTCTGGGGGCGTTATATTTTTGTAAGTGATCCTATATTATTTTAGACCCTGGTGCTAATATCGGTGAGGCTTTTACATTATCAGCGTCAAGCATTTTTACTAATAGGTCTAAACACTTACTTATGTTTTTTTGTTGGCTTTCGGTAAGCTTAGTGAAGGATTCTAATAGTTTTTCTTGTAAGGGAATTGGTGATCTCTTCGCTACTTTTTTGCCTTCTTCGGTTATATTCACCATTACTTGTCTTCTATCAGTTTTAGATCTTTCTCTTATAACTAGATTCTTAGCTTCTAGGCGATCAATAATACCAACCATAGTGCTAGAACTGAGATGAATCTCTTCAGCTATCATAGCTATCGTTAACGGTCCGTCATTATACACTGCTAAGAGTGATAGAACTTGCGGTGCAGTTAAATTATTTTCGGAAGAAATTTTCTTCGAGTTTAAATCTATTGCTCGAGTGATTCTTCTAAGGTCTCTTAAAATTGTTGAACCAATATCTTCAACTTCACATGTAGTTGTTGATGGGGATTTTTTTTTGCTTTTCATTATATTATTCATTTTGTTTTTACTTAGCAGAAGGGCACATTTTAAAAGCAAGTAAATTTTAGTGTATCATAATATTTTTAAAAGACCAGGTATTTTATGCAAGAGTTGTGGTTTAAAAAAATATCCTAAAATAATTTTATATTGATAAATTTTAATACAAATAATTTTAACACAAATGATCTATTGAAATGCACTTGTACAGTGAAAATTACTTAATTTCTCAAATGAATTATAACTAGATTTACAGGTTGTTTAAGTTTTTGACAAATAAATCATAAGATATTGACACTTTAAAATCTTTTTTGCTAGAATTACTAACAACTATATGGAAGATGTTAGAAAAATTAGATTGCTAGTGGTAGAAGATAATCCGAGTGATGCGGATGTGCTTATGGATACCTTTGATCATTCGAATGATATTGCTATCTACGGAGCTTATGAACTTGAGGCTCAATGGGTTAAAAACCTGGAAGATGCTAAAGAACGTCTTAATGAATTTGATTTTGATTTGATTTTTCAAGACTTGGATCTTGGAGAGACTAAAGGCAAGGATACCTTAAAAGCAATTAAGACAATCGCTAAAAACATACCTATCATAGTAACTACTGGCTATATTAATAGAAAGCTTTGGCAAGAAGCATTTGCTGAAGGAGCTCAGGATTTTATTCTCAAGAGTTCTATTAATTCACAGATTATTGTTAAAACCATATTCTATACTTTTGAGAGATTAAAGTTCCAAACTGAACATGCAGAAGCATTAAGTTGTTTAAAGGTATAATTAGCCTATTAACTACTTATTATCAATGAATAGTCCCGCAGATTTACATAATATTTTAAATATGATACTTGAAGTAATCTATATAACGATTCCTTTTGTGATTGCTTATTTCTTTTTACGCAAGAAGAATATTAAATCCAATAAATCCTTACGTGAATCAAATGAAGAGTTAGAGGAATTTGCCTACGTTGCATCTCATGATATTCAAGAACCAGTACGCATGATTAATCAGAATATTAAGCGTTTGGAAGAGCATTTAAGCCAGAGAGAGATCTTGGATGAAAAGGCTAAAAAATATATTCAATTTATTGATAATGGTTCTAATTTAATACAGGTCTTAATTACTGATCTTTTAGAATATTCACGCTTAGAGTCTGAGCTCATTGAATTTGAACAAGTTAATTTAAATGAGGTTTTGGAGCTTGCTAAGATTAATTTAGATTTAAAAATCAAGGAGAGTGAAGCTCAGATTATTTCTGAGAAATTACCAACAGTTTATGGAGTTAAATCTTTGCTCCTGAGGTTATTTATTAATTTAATTTCTAATTCAATTAAATATAGAAACCTAGTTACAGCTCCTAAAATTAATGTTGAATGTTATAAAAAGCACAATCACTATTTTATTTCTTTTGAAGACAATGGGATAGGTTTTGATCCCAAATATGCTAAAGCTATATTTAAAATATTCTATAGATTACATTCACCTCATACTTATTCAGGGACTGGTATTGGACTTGCAGCGTGTGAAAAGATTGTGAGATATCACCACGGCAAGATTTTTGCAGTCTCTGAATTAGGTAGAGGAAGTAAGTTTACTGTACAATTACCAGTAAAATTTGGTTTGATCTAATACAGTAAATTAAGTTAAAACTTAATTTGTTTTGTCTTCGATCTCGTCGCCGAGTTCATCCATTTCGTGTCCAATTTCATCCATTATGTTGTTATCCTTTGGTTGATGGTTTTGTTTATAGAAGAATGAAATAGCAAAAATTGCTACTACAATCAGAATGATAGTGATTACTGTATTTTTGTTCATGTTTCTCCTCTTTAGAAGAAATTGAAAACTCAACTTCTTCAAACTTTATAATAATTATTATTTATTTAATGCTAATTAGATTGTCCACTCTTACTACGCCTGGTGTAGCGCTGGCCATCATGGCTGTGTAGTCTTTTTGGCTTCTCATATCGACAGAACCTTTAAGAATTACAATTCCATCTTGGACAATGAACGAGACACTGTTTTTAAGATCTGGATAATTATTTATTCTATTGTCAAGAGATTTGATTATTTCCTTGTCAGATTTTTTTATTGTGGCTTGGCTTACTATAGATTCATTTGTTTTTTGTGTGTATTCAGTTGTAGTTACTGTTGTTTCTGCGTATGCTATTTGTGTTGTAGATAATGCAGTAAGTATGGCGAGGGTTAGATTTAATTTTTTCATTATTAGACTCCTTTTTGTCATGAAATACCTATTAATTCGTTGTATAATCATTATACCACAAATGATTACAGGGCAAATGTTTTATACTTGTCTAGTTGTTGAAGCAATCACACTGGTATCGTAAATAACCTACAAAGAGGTAATTAACTCCTTAAAATAGCATTAGGAATAGCTATTATGTATCAACTATATGCTAGCCTAATTTAATGCTGCTGCAAGCTAAAAACATTTCTATAAACTTTGCGCAACACCAGGTACTGAATGGAGTGAGTCTAAAGATCACACCTCAAAGTCGTATTGGTTTGATAGGGGCTAATGGTGCTGGTAAATCTACCTTGCTTAAATGCTTAACTCAGGAGCTTTCTCCACATCAAGGTTCGGTGGATCTTGCTGCTAATATTCGTGTTCAATGTCTAACTCAAAACCCCGAACTAACACCGACTAATACTTTAAAAGAAGAACTCTATAGTGTTTTCACGGAAATAAATGAATTACAGGCGAAGGAGACTGAGCTTATTCATAAACTAGAAACTATGACTGGAGATGAGTTTGATCAAGTGCTTATGGATCTCGGTGATGTGCAGCAAGTATTAGGACGCTTGGATGTTGGTAAGTTAGATGAGAAGATTGGTCGCATGGTTACAGGGCTAGGATTCACTCTAGATGAGCTTGATCGCCCTGTCGGTAAGTTTAGTGGTGGCTGGCAGATGCGTATCAATCTGGCTAAGGTGCTACTGCAAGAAGCTGATGTCATTCTGATGGACGAGCCTACTAACCATCTAGATATGGAAGCATGTGAATGGCTTGAGAATTTTTTACGTAATTATCCTCATGGGATCTTAGTGGTGTCGCATGATCGTCGCTTCTTAGACCAGGTGGTGACTGAGATTGCAGAATTGGAACGAGGAGTTTTAACTATCTATGCTGGTAATTACACTCAGTATGTGGAGCAGCGTAATGCTATTAGAGAGCTTCAGGGTTCTGCTGCTAAGCGTCAGAAGAAGTATATAGATGAGCAGATGGACTTCGTAAATAAATTTAGAGCGAGTGCTAGGAAAAGTACTCAAGCTAAAAGTCGCGAGAAGCAACTTGCCAAGATTGAGATTATCGAAGCTCCTCAAGGTGAACTAAAGCGTTTATCGTTTAAGTTTCCTTTCCCTAATCCCAGTGGTAGAGAGGTCTTGCACATTAAGAATGTAAGTAAGAGTTTTGGTGATCATCATTTATTTAAGAATATATCTGCTGATCTAGAATGGACTAAAGAAGAGCCGCAGCGTGTTTTTATTCTGGGTGCTAATGGTTGCGGAAAGACGACGTTGTTTAAAATACTTATGGGTTTAGAAACTCCTGATCAAGGTACAGTTAGTTTTGGGCATAGAGTTTTATTAGGTTATTATGCTCAGCATCAATTACAGATTCTTGATCCTGAGAAGACGGTATTTAGTACTTTAGAAGATGCAATGCCACCTACTCCGCAGAAGGAAATTAGAGGAATTTTAGGTCGTTTTCTGTTTACTGCAGAGCAGGTCTTCAAGAAAGTAGAAGTGATCAGTGGTGGTGAGAAAGCGCGTTTAGCTATGGCGAAGCTTATGGTTGCCGGACCTAATACTCTATTATTAGATGAGCCTACTAATCACTTAGATACTCCAGCACAAGAAGCTGTAGAAGCGGCTTTGAAAGATTACCAAGGAACAGTGATTTGTATCTCTCATGATCGTTATTTGATTCAGAATCATGCAACGCAGATTTGGGAATTTGATCAAGGACATCTAGTGGTCTTCAAAGGTAATTATGATGACTACTTAGAGAAGCGCCATAATCTTATAGAAGAGTCGCGCAAACAAAATTTAAAAGCTAAAGCTAAGAAGCATTAAATTGTTACTTTTTAAGTTTATTAAATTTATATTGGTTCCGCCGCTTCGCGGCGTTTGCGCTGCGCGCGGCTTAATATGATCAATGATTAGCCGTCCGCAGGACAAGCCGCGCCGAAGGCGCGGAACCAATTCCCATCCCAGTTTAGGGATTTAATAGAAAATTACTTGAATCTTACTTCTTCAACTTATTAAACTTACTACCTTCTAGAGTAAGGTTATACATTAAACCTTTCTGTCCAATCACAAAGGCAATAATTGGCTTATTAGTTTTAGAAGTGTCAACAGATCCATCGGCCCCTATGGCTATGATAGCGATAGAAGCGTCTACACCAGCTCTCCAGTTATTACTGTTGCGAAATTTATCTAAGGCAGCATCATTCATAAATAATATAATTATGGATTTTTTCTGAGCGCCAAGTTGCCAGCCAATAGAACCAGTAGCAGTACTGTAATAGTCTACGGTCTTACCACCAATTCTTAAAGCTCCTTCTCCATATTCTCCGCCTATAACGATTCCAGCCTTATACACAGCAGGGAAAATTAAGACACCCTTAGCATCATTAATAAGATCCTTAGCACCATTTACATCTTTATATAGATTGGTTAGTGTGGCATCTGCACTGGTATCAATCTCAGCAGCAGTAGTTGCTTGAACACTCTTTGTTATTCCTATTGCTACAGTGAAGTAAATTACTAAGCATACTAAGACTATTTTTTTAATTGATATTTTCATATTAAGCCAACCTTTGTCTTAATTATAGCAATATCTACTTAACGCTTTCCATTCTACTTGCAAGGCTTTGATCCTTATCAGTTCTACTACAAATTGTCAGTGTCGCTGAAACCCTTGGAACACCTTGTTTATGTAAGGCTTGAATACAGTCTTTAACAGCTAACTCAATTTTAGGCAAAGTGCCTTCTAAATTGGTTCCAAAAGCATGCATAGTAGTTTTAAGGTTGGGATTCTTGGCTAAAATTTCACCACAAGTTCTTACATAAGGTGACATGGATGCTCCAATACCACTTGGTGAGAGAGCTAGGTCAGCTACAACAGTTCTATCTTTCCAAAAATCTTCTGCTTTCACAGATGGAAATAAGCGACTATAAATTCTAGATACAAAAGGAATCATACTATACCTCCCTTCGCTGGTATTAACCAGATCAGGTTCAAAGGGTTTAGTAGACTACTACAATCTCAGCTAAGTTAATCTCAGCTCCCCTGTTCGACAGGAACATTCTACCACTAAATGTGGCTCATGGTCTATGATTGTAAGCGACTATGAAATTCACTGCGCTTCACTTATCTAAACCAACACTTCAAGCTCTTGAAGATATGGGGTTTAGTAAAATGACCCAGATTCAAGAAGAAGCGATTCCTATTTTATTAAAAGGGCGGGATCTTATTGGACAGGCTGATACTGGTACTGGTAAGACTGCAGCATTTGCGATACCTGCTATAGAGCATCTTAAAGATGATACTAAAGAGATTCAAGTTCTAGTTCTATGTCCGACTAGGGAGCTTGCTTGCCAGGTCTCTGATCAGTTTACTCAGCTGATGAAATATAGAGAGGGATTTACTTGTGTCCCTATTTATGGTGGACAAAAAATAAGCATCCAATTAAAACTTATCAAAAATCACCCTCAAGTTATAGTGGGAACACCAGGAAGAGTTCTAGACCATGTTAGACAAGGCTCACTCAGATTGAGATCTGTGCAGGTTGTTATTCTGGATGAGGCTGATAAAATGCTAGAGATGGGATTTAAGGATGATATAGAACATATTGTCAAAGCTACTCCCAATAGAAAACAAACTTTACTTTTCTCTGCAACAATGCAGCCTATAATCCTTCAACTTGCTCAAAAATATCAAAACAAAGCTCAGCATATTAATTTAGTTAAGAATAAAGAACAAGAATTAAAAATTAAGCAAGTATATTTTGAGATAGCACCAGAGTTAAAGATTGAGGCTATTAAGCGTTTATTGTTTTTTTATAGAATAAGATCTGCGTTGGTTTTTTGTAACACAAGATCTCAGGTTAATACTGTGTTTGAGCGTCTTAAGGCAGCGGGTTTTAGTGTCGCAAGCTTGCATGGTGATTTAGAGCAACGTAAACGTGATGCAGTAATGCGTAAGTTTAGAGAAGGAGAGGCTAAGATTCTGGTGGCTACCGACATCGCTGCTCGGGGTATCGATGTGGATGATATAGAAGTGGTCTTTAATTACAATTTACCGAGAGATAGTCAAGATTATGTGCATCGTGTTGGTAGGACAGGTAGGGCTGGTAAAGCTGGCAAAGCGTTTTCTTTAGTTACTCCCTTTGAAGTAAAGCATTTGAAGGAAATTATCACCAAACAAAAACTAACTATTGATAGAGCATCACTTCCTTCTATAAAAATGCTAGATCTATCTTCTGTAGAAGTGTTGCAGAACTCACTCATTGACAGTACTTTAAGTTCTTCTACTAGTAAGGGGTATCTCAAGGATCTTAAGAAGTTACAAGCAGCAGCAAATCCTTCTGACAATATAGTGGAATTGTTTATGAAAAAACTACTTCAACAGAAAACCCATATTTTTGGTGTAAATTGATTTTTTTATTTAATCTTCAACTATACTGAGATAAGCTAGGGTGTTTTGGAGATATAGCAATAAAGAACGATAAACTATTACTGTTAATCTTTATTTTTCTGAATATATTTTCTGCCTGTTTTAGTCAAGCTATTGCAGAGCCCATTAAATTTGAACAAGGTGGTGCTTCTAATTCACCAGGTATCGTAGATCCTGGTAGATTGCAAATAGAATCGATGCTCTTTTCATATACACGTCCTAATGGAACGAATGATAATGTCTTTAATTTAGGCGAGAGCCTTTTTCGCTATGGTTTAATCAAGGATCACTTAGAAATTAGAACTAGAATTTTTGGTTTATCGTTGATCAATTCTCAAGTCGGTATAAATAGTCTTAGTCTTGGTACTAAGATTGGTTTGACACAAGAGAAGGGTCTTATACCAAATGCTGATCTAATTGTAGATTTCCTAATTCCTTTAAATCATGATTTTTATCCTGATAACTTTACTCATAGTTATAGACTTACAATGGATCATGCGTTAACTAAGAGGTTAACTGTATCTAATAATTTGGCATTAGTTTTTGCTGGTACTAATAATCCTGGATCTGATAATTTTACTAGAGTGCAAATGCCATATGTGTTTGGTTTAACTTATAAGGTAACTGATAAGTTGAGTTTTAATGAAGAGATATTTGGAATCTGGTCTCTGAGTGGTAATCAAGGCAATGCTTTAGGGTTAGCTAGTTATGCTACTTATCTATTTAATGATGACTTCGCTGCAACTTTAACAGCACTTAAAGGCTTAAATAATAATACTGATCCTATTACTGTGAATATGGGATTGGTTTACAGGTTATAGAAAGAATTTATTTAATTAAGCCGCGCGCAGCGCAAACCGCTGCGGAGCGGCGGAATCTCTAAATATTTTGCTTGCTTTTAACTGAGAAATTGCTAGGATAACCTTGTAATGAATTTCTGGGGTTTGTTAACTGATATTGGTATATTGCTAGGGTCTTCTCTGATTCTAGGTGGCGTTGCCATGAGGCTTGGTTTAAGCCCTTTAATTGGTTATTTATTAGCAGGAATGTTTCTTGGTGGACCTGGTGGTTTTGATTTGGTCAAATCGCCTGGTGAGATTGAAGCGATAGCCGAGATGGGAGTGTCTCTACTACTGTTTAGTCTTGGTTTAGAGTTCTCGTGGCATACAATTAAAACTTTTCCTGGAAAACTTATTAAAGCAGGTTTGTTGCAGATTTTACTTACCCCTTTATTAATAGTAGTAATTTTCTATTTCTTACAGTTTGATATTAAGATTGGGGTTCTTATTGGATTGATGCTCACGCTAAGCAGCACAGCAACAGTGTTACGTACTCTAATTGATTTAGCTGAGATAGATAGTTTACATGGGCGTAACTCTACAGCTGTACTTCTATTACAAGATATAGCTGTGGTACCTTTCACTATCATTGTTTCTTTTTTGGCTTCTGGTCATACTGAATCACAGCTATTAAGTAGCTTATTAATGACTATTGGTGGTGTTATAGCTTTAGTTCTAGGATTATATATACTCTTAAATAAGATTGCTGCTCCTGTTTTACATGTGTTTACTTTAGAACACAATCGTGAGATGGCTATCTTACTGGCTATCATTATTAGTATTGGTTCCGCTTGGACTGCCCATCAAATCGGCATCTCACCTGCGATTGGTGCTTTTATCGCAGGTATGTTGCTTGGTAGTTCACCGTTCGCTTCGCAAATTCGTGTGGATGTTTCATCATTAAGAATAATTTTCTTAACCCTCTTCTTCAGTGCGGTTGGCATGCTTGCTGATCCAATTTGGATTGTTAATAATTTCGCCTTCGTTGTTTTAGTAACTATATTAATTATGTTTTTTAAGACAGTAGTTTCGTTTGTGATCTTTAAACTTTGTGATAATAGCATTGCTGTTTCTATGGCTTCTGCACTTTGTATTTCTCAGGTAGGTGAGTTTGCCTTTGTTTTAAGTAATCTTGCTAAAGATGCACATTTATTAACAGATGATTTATATCAGGTAGTTATTTCTGTGACTATAGTTAGTTTATTTATTACAACCTTTCTAATCAAATCGGGTCCATATCTTGGTTTAATGATGCAGAGGTTTTTCTTAGGTCTTAAAGAAACAGCGAATGGTCCTGCTGCCACTCCTGATATTCATAAAGCAGATATTTTTATTTTGGGTTATGGTCCAGCTGGAAGTGAGGTCGCTAGGCAATTAAAAGAAGCTTATCATCAACGTATTGCTGTGCTGGACTTGAATCGTGCTTGTATTGAGAGAGCTGAAGCAGAGAACTTTGAATCTTATATAGGTGATGTTCGTCAGATAGAAATTCTCAAGCATCATGGTATTGCTAATAGTAAATTGGTCATTATTACTATTCCTAGTTTTGAAGCTTCGGTGAAGGCTATTCATAATGTTAAGAGGTTGGCTCCAGATGCTTACATTCTAGTTCGTTCTAGGTATGAGATTCATACTTCTGGTTTTCAGAAAGCTGGCGCTCATGAGATCTTTAATGAAGAGTTTACTGTGGGGGAGAGGCTTGGTGAGTCAGCTCTACGACATTTAACAGAGACAGCAATTCATGGATGAAGTTACGACTAAGTTAATAGTTGGACTTGGTAATCCAGGTACGGAATATGATGGTACTCGCCATAATATTGGTTTTCGTGTGCTTGATGTATTAGCTCTGAAGCTTGATCTTAAGTTTAAGAAAGAAACTAAATTACGATCTGATGTGGCTGCATATATTACGGAGCTTGGCTCTAAAGTAATCTTAGCCAAGCCACTTACTTTCATGAATAATTCTGGTGAAGCAGTTTCTAAGTTAATGAAGTTCTATAAGATTCCCGCTACTAATATTCTGGTGGTACATGATGATGTCAGTATGGACACTGGTAAACTGCGCCCAGCCTTTGATCGTGGCGCTGGCGGCCAGCATGGTATAGAAGATATCATCGAGAAACTCGGTGGCTCGAAGGCCTTTCATAGATTGAAGTTTGGAGTAGGTCCTGACCCTGGCGGCGAAGCGCGCGCTGACTATGTCTTAAGTAGATTTCCAAAGAAAGAAGCAGAGTTGATAGATACTACTATAAGTGCAGCGATAGAGCTTATAGAGAAGTGGGTTGCTGGTTAAACTAACTTCAGTAAGCTCGTAGCATCAGCTGCTTTCTCGAATTCATTGAGTTTCTTGTAGATTGCAATTAAATTTCTAATGCATCTAGAAATAATGAATACATCATCGATAGGCTCTAGATACTCATCACGCCAGTAGACGCTTAATTCTTGAGATCTCAATACACATTCTTCTTTCGTGATCTCTCTACCCGCAAAGAACGGGTCTAGAAGCTGATCTTCGAACTTCACAATAAAATGTCCAGGTGTACCGATACCCTTAATATCTAATCCTAATCTTCTGCCTACTAATATATAGATAGCAGAAATCATAATAGGATTACCAGTGCGAGCATCTATAACAGTATGTAAGAAATTATTGTCGATATCGTAATAATTAACCTGATTACCTACATAAGCTTCTTCCTTATATAAGACTTGATTAATAGCCTCTATGATTTCTTGACCATTGCTACTGGTCGTTAACTTACCAGCAACTCTTGCTGCGTAATCATCTAGGATATTTTTGTATTTTGCTAGGTCTAGGCCAGGATTCTTAAGTCTAGAGATTAAGAATAATCCTTCTTCTAAGTCGCTGTTTTTCTTCCAGTTTTGGATTTGATTGATTAGCGATACTTTGCTTGCATGGTACCAATTATCGATTAAATCATCGTCATCAGCTCTTTGTACGATTTCTTCTATGACCCTCAGGCTAGAATCATCTAATTTACTGATTTGTTCTGCCATTAGATTAAGGACAGATTCTGAGGAATCTTGTAGTAAATTAACAAATCCAACTAAATCGGGATCTGCTAAACGTATTTTTTCTTGTTGTAGAACCATATAGTTGTCATTCTACAATACGATCCTAACAATGGCCAGTCTTAATCTACAAATCTACCGAAAGTAGCTCTAGATAATAGCTTGTTATGTAGTTAAGAAATCGGGCTTAAAATATAAGGTATACAATTATGAAAAAGAAATTTGAAGATAGTTTAGAGCTTAGTTATGGCACTAGAAAATTTTATTCGCTGAAAAAAGCAGAAGCTATATTAGGGGATCTCAGTAAAATCCCAGTGAGCCTGAAGATGGTACTTGAAGGAATGCTGCGTAATCTTGATGGCACCAAGATCCGTGAAGAAGATATAGCAAGTCTTGCCAAATATAATCCTAAGAATCCAGAGAGAGGTGAAGTTCCGTTCTCACCTGCGCGTGTTGTCCTGCAAGATTTCACTGGAGTGCCACTCTTTGTGGATCTGGCTGCCATGCGTGATGCAGCGAAACAAGTAGGATTAGACCCTAATAAAATTAATCCTTTAGTTCCGCTTGATCTAGTTATCGATCACTCGGTGCAAGTAGATAGTTTTGGTAAGTCAGATTCAGCAGAGACTAACGAGAAGCTTGAGTTTGAACGTAACAATGAAAGATTTAAATTCCTTAAGTGGGCACAACAAGCATTTGATCATACTAGAATAGTCCCACCAGGATTTGGAATTATTCACCAAGTGAATATGGAGTATCTTGCAAGCGTTGTCATAGACAGAGAAGGAGTGCTTCTTTATGATACATGCGTTGGAACAGATTCTCATACTACGATGATTGATGGTTTAGGAGTATTTGGATTTGGTGTTGGTGGACTTGAAGCTGAAGCTGCGATGCTTGGACAACCAGTGGCTATCCCTACTCCAGAAGTGATTGGTGTGAAGCTCAGTGGCGCATTGGATTCTGCTGTCACTGCAACAGACTTAGCACTATATGTAACTGAGTATCTAAGAAAGATTAATGTAGTCGGTAAGCTAGTAGAGTTCTATGGTCCTGGATGCAAGTCTCTGACACTAGAAGAAAGAGCTACTGTTTCTAATATGTGCCCTGAGTATGGTGCTACTGTAGGGATGTTCCCAGTAGATGAAGAAGTACTCGCTTACTTAAGCCGTACTGGACGTTCTAAAGCAGAAATAGAAACTGTAGAGAAATATTTCAAGGCGCAAGGTACTTGGGGACTAGATCGTAATCCTGAGTCGTTCACTGCTGTATATGATATAGATCTTTCAGTGATTCAACCTTCTATCTCTGGTCCACGTAGACCTCAAGATAGAATTAATTTCTATGATCTTAAGTCTAAGTTTGCAGAAGCTATTAAGAGACCTAGTGCTGAGCATGGTTTAGGTTTAAGTGATAATCCTAAAGATCATGGTGATGTAGTTATTGCTGCGATTACTAGTTGTACTAATACATCTAACCCTGCGGTAATTATTGGTGCTGGATTAGTTGCTAAGAAAGCGGTAGCGTTAGGACTAACTGTAGGACCTATGGTGAAGACCTCTCTAGGACCTGGTTCTCAAGCGGTAACAGAATACTTGCGTAAGGCTAATTTATTAGAGCCTCTAGAGAAGCTTGGCTTCAATATAGTAGGTTATGGTTGTACTACTTGTATTGGTAACACTGGACCTCTTTCTGATGCTGCTATGGAAGCTTATAATGCTAATCCTGATAAGGTGTTTGCAAGTGTGCTTTCTGGAAACCGTAACTTTGATGGGCGTATCAGTCCACAAGTGAAAGCAAACTTCCTAATGTCACCACCATTAGTAGTGGCTATGGCTATTAAAGGCAATATGAACTGGGATCCTAAGACTGAGCCAATCGGTAAAGGTAAGGATGGTAAGGATGTAATGCTTGCTGATATTTGGCCGACTAAAGCTGAGATACAAGCTGTGAGTGATCAAGTAATGGATCCATTAATGTATGAGAATATTTATAATAAAGTTTCTCAAGGTACTGCATTATGGAACTCAATAGATGCGGGTACTGGTGATCTATATGAATGGGATAAGGACAATACTTATATCCAGAATCCACCATACTTCGAGAAGTTTAATTTAAGTATCGGTAAGATAGAATCAATTCAGAAAGCTAGAGCTTTACTTAGCTTGGGAGATTCTATTACTACTGATCATATTTCTCCAGCGGGCAACATCGCGAAAGACTCTGATGCTGCTAAGTATCTCAGAGAGCAATCTGTGAAGGATATTGACTTTAATAGTTATGGTTCACGTCGTGGTAACGATAGAGTTATGACTCGTGGTACTTTTGCAAATATTCGTTTAAGTAATTTATTAGTGCCTGGTAGTCAAGGACCTGTAACTAAATACTTCGGTAACGGAGCTAGCTTTGAAGCTGCTGAACATCTGACAGTGTTTGAAGCTTCGCTTAAATATAAAGCTGCAAATATTGGTTGTGTAGTGTTTGCTGGTAAGTTATTCGGTAATGGTAGTTCACGTGACTGGGCTGCTAAAGGACAAATGCTTCTCAATGTGAAAGCAGTAATAGCCGAGAGCTTCGAGAGAATTCACCGTTCAAACCTAATAGGCATGGGTATTCTACCAATAGAAGTAAGTGGTAAGGTACTTGCTGAAAATGAACTAGATGGTTCTGAGACTTTTGATATTGGAAGTTTAGATGATAATCTTAAGCCATATCAAGACATTCAGATTACTGCAACAAGAGCTAACGGTCAGAAAGTTATTATTCCAGCTAAAGCTCTATTACAGACTCCTATAGAAGTGGTTTACTACAGACATGGTGGTATCTTGCAGTATACTTTGAGGCAACTTGCTAAAGAGACTGCAGCAGTATAGGGCCGCATCTCCACCGTTCACTTTTCTAGATAATCGTGGACATAAAATATGAGAATATTATTTCTAAAAGTGAACGGTGGAGATGCGGCCCTAATTTTCCTAATTTTGCTTTTGCAATTTAGTACGATCGCAGTTGCCGAGGATGCTCCAGAGCCGTCTGTAACTAAGTCAACAACATCAACTCCTGTTATAAACCAAACACAGATTAAACTTGATGTAGTTAGAGCATCTCTCGCTAATATAGAGGCTATGCATAAACAGGCACTTGCAGATATAGAAGCTCGTTATATAAGAGATAAAGAAAATCGTACGAAGTTTTATCAAACTAAAGAAGATGAACTCAAGGCTAAAGAGAAAGCTTTAGTTGATGAATTAGAGAAGTCAAAGATCTAGGTTAAGCTGCAGTCTGAACAGGAGCTTCTTCTCCATGTCGTTCCATTAAACCAATTAATTGTTCAGCATAAGATGAGATGCTCTTCATCAAAGGGATGGCAAGTTCTTCCATTTTTTTTCTTGTCTCAGGAGAAATAGTTTTGCTAACAGCAGGAAGCTCATCTTTGCGATGTATAGTAAAATCTTTTGGAAAACTAATTGCATGCATTACTCTCACTAGTTTATCTAGTCGTGATTGGATTTCTCGACCTAAAAATTTTACTGGTTCAATATCATCTCGTGGATCTATCTCTTCACCAAGTGCACGGTTTGCTACAAATACAGAAGTTGCAGTATGAAGTCGTGAATTTAGACCCTTAGAGTAGTTCATACAAGGATTGATTCCATACGAATCAATGGATTGAAGCCCTGTATATTTACTTAATAAATCTCCCATTGAAGGAGAGGGTTTGGCTAGCTTTCTAGCAGCTATATTTGCAGGTAAAAGACTTGGTCCCATTCTCATAATAAGGTCATTATATTGACTCTAATATCCTAAGTCAATGTATCAATATAGTATTTTAGTTATTAAAATCCAAAAATAACATTGTCCAGTCTAAAATTATCCTGTGCCTAATTTATTTACAAGGATAATATTTCTAATAATTATTATTTCAGCAAGCCCTCTTCAGGTCTTAGCTCTAACTCCTTATGAGAGAGAAGTGGAGCTTAGAGAAAGACAGCAGCGAGAGACAGAGGTTAAACGACAAGCTGATAAAACTAAAATACTTGAGGATAAACTCAAGGAACAACAAAAACAAGCCAAAGAAATTAGTCTTGAGCTAACTAAGATAGAGAAAGAACGTGAGCGAGATCGTAAGGCGCAAGAGAAGGCTGAACAGAAAGCTAAAAAAGAAGCTGAGAGATTAGCGAAGAAAGTTGCTAAAGAAACGAAAGCTCAAGAAGCTGAAACTAAAAAAGAAACTCTTAATCCAAGCTTAACCCAGAGCGGGCAGGACGACTTTATAAGGATTGAAGAAGATGAGCCAAAAATTATCGAACTTGAAGAGCAAAATGAAAAAGATCAAAGAGAGCAAGCCAGATCTATCGAGTCTAAGTCGAAGAGCAACAGCAAAAACAAGTCTAAAAAAGACACTAAAAAAAGTGATGTCGAAAAGCTCAGAGAAGAACTCAAATTCAACGAAGAAAAAGCCTTAGATTTTATTTTTCCGAGTGTTGATACGGAAGAGGATCGAGTAACTAGGGAGAATTTTTTTAGTCAAACTGAAAAAGAGCAACTCTTAGAATTATGGAGAGCTACACTTGCTCGTAATCGTACTATTCAATTCATAGTTAAATCCCTATCTTCTAACCCTGATGAGATAGAGAAGAATAATGCAGTAATGCAAGTGCTGTCTAAAGCATTGTTTGTACCGTTCTATGCAGCGTCTGCCCTTACTAGTAATGCCTTAGTTAGTGGTGGCTCTGCTGTGGGAGCCAGGGTCATTGGTGATGTAGTCGAAGCGAATAATGCGCAGACTGATCGCACTAAACAAATAACCAAGACAGATATGATAGTTCTGTTCATGCTTGTCGATGAAGTAGCTGAGCGCATGCGCGAAGCTTATCACACATATAAAGAAGCTAAGGTGGAGAAAGGGTTATTATTGTTTGAAGTAGAACCTGCTCGCTTAGATGCTGCGGAAGCATTAACTAAGAAAGATGGTAGCTCAGTATTTTTTACCCGAATGGTGGTGAGAGATTTAGAGCGTAAATTGCGTGAGGTGGATATTCGTTATTTAAGTAATCGTCGTACTTTAGTTGAACTTGCTGGAGAGCAGGCTGTAGATTCTGTGGATGTGCTTATTAACCTTGAGATAGAAGAGATGTTGAGTGATATTGTCGGGATTTGAAGAGGGTAATTGGTAATACCGGTTCGTCATCCTGAGGGAGGGCGTAGCCCGACCGTAAGGATCCACTATTAATTAAGTTAGTTTAGTGGATCCTTACGTCGTCGCCTTCGGCTCCTCCTCAGGATGACGACAATATAGTCCTTTCAGCTAGAGGCAGCCTAACCCGTTATGCTATAATAATTGGCTTATGAGCAAAAATGATAATCACGAAGTACACAGCCTCTTAAGTAAACTTACTGATCATGAACATAATGTTTACGAGTTGACTAGAGATATTGCTCGTATTGCTAAGCAAATTAAAGAAGATACTAAAGAGTTTGCTGATCCCCCAAAGCCAACTCTAGAAGCAATTAAAGTTATGTATGAAGCGAGAGTCCCTCACTAAGAATGGCGCTCACTCTAATATAGAAACCTGCTCTGTAACTGGTTTACCGATATGTAGGCGTATGTTTAATATGAACCTGGCGCTTGGATATTCTGAAGAGTTTTATTCACTAAAAGCACTGGCTGAGAAGCATGGAAGAAGCATGGAAGAAATGTTTGAGTTTGCTTATGACTATGTGCAAGCGCGTGAATGTTTTCGTAAAGAATGGGCTAAGATGATATCAGTGGACGAGTGTCCATTACCTAATGAATGTCTCTCTAAGACTTGTTTTAAAGGATCTTAATAATGACTGTAGTCCTAGCTTCTAATATAAGTGTAATAGTGAAAGAAGCTAAAGCTGCTGGTAAAAAAATTATTGCAACTAATGGTTGTTTTGATATTTTACATGTGGGGCATTTACATTATCTAGAAGAGTCTAAAGCACTCGGTGACCTGCTTGTCGTAGGTCTTAATTCAGATTCTAGCGTTAAGAAATTGAAGGGGAATGATAGACCAATTAATCCGCAAAACGATAGAGCGGAATTACTTGCAGCTCTTAAGCCGGTAGATTACGTGGTGATTTTTGATGAAATAGATGCTGTGAATTTCTTAAGAGAAGTTAAACCTGATGTCTATACTAAGGGGGGAGATTATAATCCTCTAGATCTTCCTGAATATTCAGCAGTTCAGGAAATTGGCGCTAGAATAGAGATTATAAGCTTGGTAGAAGGTAAATCTACGACAGCTGTAATAACTAAATTAGCAACTAATGGTTAGATTTTTATATCTTTTTAAAACGGCATCACTAACAAAACTTCGTTTTGTAGGATGCCTGCTAATAATTTTTGTTTGTTTGGCTCAGCCTTGCTTAGCTCTTCCTCAAGTGATAGCTAGTGTAGATCAGCCAGAGGTGGGTATTAATGAAACTATCACCTTGATGGTATCAATTACCGAGCTTGATGTTCAGGGATTGGATTTTCCGCGAGATACTAATGATTATTCGGTGATAGCTACTTCATCAAGTTCAAATTTTAGTTTTATTAATGGTAAATCTACTAGTTCTAAGACATTTAAGTTTTTGATTAAGGCGAAACATCCTGGACAGATTGTATTGCCAGCTGCTTCTGTGAGTTCTGCTGGGGATATTTATAGTACTCAACCTATCACTGTGCTAGTACATGCTTCACCGGCACCTAATTCCCCAGGGATGCCTAGTAATTCAGCTGCACCAGGCTTACCAAGAGCCATGAATACTCATCCTCAGAATAAAGTTTTTGCAAGGATCAGTGTTGGCAGATCTAATCCTTATATTAATGAACAGATTCCTCTAAGCTTGAAGATCTATCACAAAGGTAATCTTAGAAGTTTGAATATTCCTCCTCTAAAGCTTGATAATTTTATTAGTGAGAAGAGTGATAAGGCTAAAGAATATCAAGAGACGGATGGGATTGATGAGTATCTGGTTTATGAGATTGATTTTATGCTTTTTCCAGTGAAAGCTGGTCTCCTAACGATTCCTAGTAATAAGATTAAAGCGATTGTTTTAGAGGATAATAATAATTTATCAATGGGTAATTTTGATCCGTTTAGATTAATGAACCCATTTATGGTAGAACGTGAGATAGAGCTTGAGACTAATGAGCTACAAGTCAATGTGAAGAGTTTGCCTAAAGGGGCTCCTAAAGGATTTAGTGGTTATGTAGGTGAGCTTGCTGTGAATCATAGTCTGAAACAGAGTTCTGTGAAAGCAGGAGAAGCGCTAAATATTCAGACTAAACTTTATGGTAGTGGTGATTTGAGTAGTATTGATACTAACCTTGTTGGTGAATCGCAGCTCTACAGCGTGTTTAAGGATAAACAAAGTAGCCGAGAAGAAGTGAATAATTCAATTAAGTATTTTGAACTTGTAACTAATACGGCAATTATTCCTAATAAAAGCACTGGTAAGTTATCAATCGAAACTAAGCCAATAATTAGTTTTAATCCTAAAACAGGTAAGTATGAGAGCCATGGAGGACAAAAATTTGAGATAGAAGTTTTACCTAATGATGATAAAGATACAGACGAGGAGCCTGATGTGAAAGCTAATGTTGGTAAGGAAACTAAGCCTAAGAAGATCGAGATTAAAGAGATATTTGTGATTCCTGATGAAGAGATAAAGAACTATCAACCATTCCCGCTTAATGCTAGGTTATTAGCAATTCTGCTTCTAATATTAAATGCGATCGCTCTGCTTGTTAAAGCGTTTAAATTACTGGTTAAGTCTGAGCAGCTCAATCGCACTACTAATAGTGGTTTGGTGAAAGCTTGTCTTAAAAACGTACGTCAATCAGAAGATATAGCCGAGATATCTAAGCTACTTAAAGAACTAAGAAATAATTTAGAACCAGCTATCGAGAAGTCTCCAGAGCTGAAACATAAGCTAGATGATTATTTCAGAGAGAGTGATAAGGCGAACTATGCAATGCAGTCTACTAATGCGGATCCAGAACAGAAGCTAGAATATTTTAAATCAAATGCAGTGTCTATTGTTAAGGAGCTAGAGAAACTTGGATAAAAAACAGAGTGCAGATTTAGAGTTGGCTTCAAGTTACTACATGAATGGTGATTACCAGCTTGCGGTAGAGGCTTATAGTGAGCTAAAGCAGGAGCAACCTGATAATCCATTAATAACTATTAATCTGGCTAATTCTAATTACAAGCTAAAAAACTACGGTAAGGCTATTCAGAATTATTATCAAGCGAAAAGAATTATTCCTCGTGATAAAGAGCTGAATAACAATCTAGCATTGACATTAAAAGAGATTGAACTTAAACAGCCATCTATGTTTGTTTTTAATGGGCTTAATTTAGTGGAGTCTTTGATTTTAGTCTTGATTCTCAATATCGTATTTATTTTTAGAAATCGCATACGTTTATCTAACTCTGTCAAAGCTATATTATCCATATTATTTGTGTTATCTATTTTAAATCTTGGTTTACTTGCTTATGAACAAAAAAACAAACATTATGCAGTTGTTACCGAGATCTCTACTAAGGCGTACTCAGGAGACAATGAGGCTTATAGTGAACTCTTTGAACTAGTAGATGGTCAGATTATAGAAATAGTGCGACATGGAGATAATTGGTCCCAAATTAAACATGATGGATCACTTGGTTGGGTTAGGAACGAGAGTCTAGGTAACATTTAAGGTTTTCTCGTTTTGCTTGTATAATGCTATTAGTGTCTAGTAGCAATTATCCACTGCTCAAATTCCCCAATAATTTCTTTTGGGGTACGGCTACGGCTGCTTTCCAAATAGAAGGACACCCAGAAGAATATTTAGCTAAACTTTCTGATTGGTCAGAATGGATTGATAGAACCGATAAGGTTCTCAAACCTACTAATGATGGTCGTGCCGCAAATCATTATGAGCAAATGATGGAAGATGTCGGATTAATGCGTGGCTTAAACAATAATGCTTATCGCTTTTCGTTTAATTGGGCACGTTTGCATAGAGGTCCTGGTGTCTTTGATGAAAATACTGCTAAATTCTATGACTCATTATTAGATCAATTATTACAAGAGAATCTTAATCCTACTAAGCGTGCTTGTCGTATAGAGCCCTTCGCTACTATTATTCATTTTGTTTTGCCGAATTGGCTCGCTAAAGAAGGTGGCTGGGAGAACCCTAAGACAGCTCATGAGTTTGCTAATTTTACTAAGTTCTTAGTAGAGCGTTACGGTAACAGAATTAAATATTGGATAACGCATAATGAGCCTAATATTTTTCTGGGGTTTGGGTATGAGTCTGGAATCTGGCCGCCTGGCTATGAAAACGATTGGAATAGATATTTCAAAGCCTATCAGGGACTGCTTCTCGGGCATCAGTTAGCTTATAAGGCTATCAAAGAAGCTAACCCAAACGCACAAGTAGGATTCTCGCAGAATCTTTATTGCTTTGAGAAACCACAGGAGAACTTATATAGTAAGGCTTGGCAATCTCTGGATGCTTGTCCTAATGTCATCCGTTCTCAATTACATAATAATATGTTTATTGAATCTTGCTTAGAGATGGATGCGCTGGATTTCTTAGGCGTGAATTATTACACTAGATTTAGTTATAGGCTTAATCCTCATGCTAAAGATGCTGCTAATGCTAAAGTAGATTCTTCTTTCTGGGGTGAATTACAAAAACCAGAATCTAGCAGCCTCAGTAATAGTCTTGGTTGGGAAATTTATCCTGAAGGCTTATACAAGGTACTCACTGACAAGAAACTTACTACCCTACTTGCTGGTAGACCAATATTTATAACTGAGAATGGTTATTCGCATTTGGAGAATAAACCAGGTACTTACGCACAAGCATTAGCGACTTCTGAGAGTGATTTCTCTAAAGATATACAAGACAATTACCGAGTTAAATTTATTCGTGATCACTTGATTGCAGTGCATAAGGCGATCACAGAAGGTGCTAATATTCAAGGATATTTCTATTGGAGTTTACTTGATAACTTTGAATGGGCGCTAGGAATGGATCCTAGATTCGGATTGATTCATGTGGATCATCAGAGTTTTACTCGTACTCCTAAGGCAAGTTATCAATATTATTCTGAAATAGCAAAAAATAATGGATTAGCAGCTAGCCAGCATATTCCCAAGGACAATCATGACAGCCAGTCATGCAGCAGCCAGATTGAGATCCTTCCTTTGCATCCAGATGCTTAATCTCTTCCCCGACTTCTAATCTCTCTTTAGAAACTTTGTTTTTGGCAGTATCTGCTACTGTCTGTATGCGAAATAGGGCTCGCTCTTTGAAAAATTCATCAAGCTCATGCTCAAAATTATCAGATTGAGTATGCTTTGACATCTTATTAATATTATACCCGTATTACGATAAAGATTCAGCTAACTCTTGCAATCTAAGCTGCTGATCATAAGCACTTAATGCATTAAATATATCGCCCATATCACCTTCTAAGACTCTTCTTAGGGGGAAATTTTGGTTAATTCTATGCTCAGAAACTCTATCGTCTTTATAATTATAAGTTCTGATTTTTTCTTCTCTACCACCAGTACCTACTTGGCTCTTCCTGCTATCACGCTGTTCTTGCTCCATTCTCTGGCGTTCCATTTCATAGAGTTTGACCTTAAGCATTTTCATTGCTTTTTCACGGTTTTGTAATTGAGATCTTTCTTCACGACATTGAACCACTACTCCTGTAGGCTTATGTTCTAGTCTTACTGCAGTTTCTACTTTATTGACGTTTTGTCCGCCTGCTCCACCAGCGCGGCAAGTTGTAAGAATAATATCTTCTGGTTTGATTTCGATAGTTACATCGTCATCTACTTCAGGCATGATAGCTACAGTTACTGTGCTGGTATGAACTCTGCCCTGTGACTCGGTTGCAGGCACTCTTTGTACACGATGAACACCAGATTCGTATTTAAGCTTGCTATAAACCTCTTCGCCAGTGATCTCAAAAACTACTTCTTTATAACCACCAAGCTCTGAATCACTGAAATCTATCATTTGATGTTGGAAACCTACTTTATCGCAGTAGCGAATGTACATTCTATAAAGATCTCCCACAAAGATCGCCGCTTCATCACCACCTGTACCAGCGCGGATTTCAACGATGGTGTTCTTGTCGTCGTTGGGGTCTTTAGGAAGTAAAAGTATTTTCAGATCTTCAGAGAGTTTAGGGATTTCTTTCTCTGCTTCTGCTATTTCTATCTGTGCCATTTCTTTAAGCTCAGGATCTTGCTCTTCTTTAAGTATCTGTTTCGCTTCTTGAGATTGTTTGACAAGGTTTTTATAGCGAGTAAATTGTTCAACAGTCTTGGATAGTTTTTTTAGGTTACGAGTAATTTTTTGATATTCTTTTTGGTCTTGTAGGATGGTAGGATCTGCGAGCTTTCCTTGCAAAGTCTGGTAATTTCTTTCGATGTCTTGTAGTTTGTTGTAGAGTGTTGGTTCAATCATTTTCTAGTTGAGGGTTGATGGCTTTAACAGACTAAATATATCATCATCAGTATAAGGTATAGGTTAATACTTGTTTAAAACTTGTGCAAATTCTAGATACTAATAGAAGCTATAATTGTGATTTCTTATGAATACTGGCTTCAGCAAACCTAAACCTAAAATAGATACTAGTTTACTTCCGCATAGTCTGGAAGCTGAGCAAGCTGTATTAGGAGCGATCTTAGTAGATGCTGATGCTTTACATAGGGTTGTTGAATATATAGAGAAATCGAGTTTTTTTTATAAGAGATCACACCAGCTTATTTATGAATCGTTTTTGGCTTTATTTAATAAGAATGAGAATATAGATACTTTAACGGCGTCTCAGCATTTGAAAGATCAAGGGACTTTAGATGAAGTTGGTGGCAGAACTTATTTATCGGCATTAACAGACCACGCGCCTATTGCAGCAAATGCACCGCACTACGCCAAAATTATTCAATCCAAAGCTTTACTCAGAGGCATGATACTTGCAGGTAATGAGATCGTAGAGCTTGGTTATCATGCAGAAGAAGACCCAGATATTTTAGTTGATAAAGCGGAGCAATTAATATTTGATTTGTCCCAAACTAAATCGCGCGAACAGTTAATTCATATTGGTGATTTGGTTCATAAAAGCTGGCAGCTTCTCGAAGAAAGAGAAGCTAATAAAAATCAACTCTCTGGAATTAATACTGGCTTTTATGATTTGAATACTTTAACATCAGGCTTACAGAAAAGTGATTTATTGATTCTGGCAGCCCGGCCTGCTATGGGGAAATGTTTACATAAAGATTCAGAAATTGTTCTAGAAGATGGAAGTCTTGTAACTATAGAGCAAATTTATAAATCTAAAGATGCAAAACTTTTAACTTTGAATTCTGATTGGAAGCTTTCGTTTACTCGTCCATGTGATTTTATTGATGATGGTGTTAAGCCCTTATTTGAAATTATTACTAAAACAGGTCGTTCTATTAAAACAACTCTTACGCATCCATATTTAACAATTATGGGTTGGAAAAAACTAGAAGAATTGGAACCTGGCGTGAAAGTGGCAGTGCCAAGAATTATCAAAGTGTTTGGTCAAAAGCAAATCAGAGATTGTGAAGCAAAACTTCTTGGATATTTAATTGGTGATGGAAGCCTTACTGAGAGTTCTATTGGTTTTACTAATAATAATTTGAAAATTCAAGAAGATTTTATTGCGGCAGTTCTTGAGTTTGATTCATCTTTGAAAACTCAAAAAATCAATGACGAAACCAGAGCAGATTCATTCAGAGTTTCTAAAAATCATGAATTCTTGGTTGAACAAAGAATTTTATTTGCTTACAAACTAAAACAAATAGTAAATAGCAAAAATATCTCATATAGAGAGATTGCTATTCAATTAAATGTTAGTCCTGCTTTGGTAACTTTATGGCATCAAGGTGCTGTTGCACCTGATGAATCTTGTTTTAGTAGACTTTGTGAATTGTTGAATACTGATGAAGCTGAACTGGCTCCAAATGGCCTAAGTGGTATTAGTAAGAATCAAAAATCATCTCTAGCCATTTGGTTGGAGCAAATGGGTTTGCAAGGTAAAAATTCTCATCAGAAAGAGATTCCAGAAATGGTTTTCAAATTAACAAAACAACAAATAGCATTGTTAATTAATCGTCTATTCTCTACTGATGGCTGGGCTACTGTATTAAGCTCTGGACAATCTCAGCTTGGCTATGCCAGTGTTTCAGAGAAATTAATAAGGCAAGTACAACATCTCTTACTTAGGTTTGGAATTATTAGCTCAATTCGTCAAAAAACAGTTGAATATAAGGATTCGAATCATTTTTCTTGGCAATTAAATATCACTGATCAAGATTCAATAAAAACTTTTATTAATGAGATTGGAATCTTTGGGAAAGAAGATGCTTTAACGAAAGTAAGTGAAGCTACTTCAGGTAAAAAATCTCATACCAATAAGGACCTTATACCTATTGAGGTCTGGAGCTTGATTGAACAAATGAAGGGAAGTGAATCTTGGTCTTCACTAGCTTCAAGAGCTGGGTTTAAATCAACAACTAATATTCATCCTCACAAGCGATCTATATCTCGTAAGCGCCTATCTGCAATAGCACACGCTCTCAATCATCAAGAACTTAATGACATTGCTAATAGTGATGTGTATTGGGATGAGATTGTTTCTATAAAACATCTTGGTTTTGATCAAGTTTATGATTTAACAATTCCTGATACTCATAATTTTGTGGCTAATGATATATGTGTTCATAATACGTCTCTGGCTCTGAATATCGCAGAGAATGTAGCGGTTAAGTACAAGCATCCAGTCGCTATCTTTAGTCTAGAGATGTCTAAAGAGCAGCTGGTACAAAGATTACTTTGTTCTAGGGCAGAGGTAGATAGTTCTAGAGTTAGGTCTGGACAGCTGCATGCTGAGGACTGGGCTAAGCTCGGAACAGCAATGAGTGACTTAGGTGAAGCTCCTATTTATATCGATGATTCAGCAGGGGTTTCGGTAATGGAACTTCGTGGTAAGTGTCGTCGTTTACAAGCACAATGTGGTGGGAAATTAGGTTTAGTAATAGTTGACTATTTACAATTACTAGAAGGTAGATCTAACGATACCAGAATCAATCAAATCTCTGAAATCTCTCGTGGATTGAAAATGATGGCACGTGAGCTGGATGTACCAGTAATGGCCCTCTCTCAGCTATCCCGTGCGGTAGAAGCCCGTCAGGATAAGCGTCCTATGTTGTCTGACTTACGTGAAAGCGGTTGCCTAACAGCTGATACTTTAATTTATAATCCTGAAACTGGAGACTATAATCCAATAAAAGATCTATTGAATAAAGAGAACTTCCCCGTATATGCATTAGATGAAAAGCAAAAATTAATTTCAGTAAAAGCTAAGAAAGCGTTTTATTCTGGAAGGAAAAAAATATACAAAGTTACTACTTTCTCTGGCAATGAAGTTAAAGCATCAGCTAACCATCCATTCCTTACTGATAGTGGTTGGAAAGCTCTTGAGGAACTGCAAGTTAATGATTACGTTGCGACGGCACGAGTTCTTAAATCAAATGCTGATGATTTTAATTTAATCAAAGTTACTTCTAGACAAAAAGATGTCAGTCATAGAGAATTTCAAAATCAACTAAGTACTCAATATTGTGGAAATACTTTATTGAAGGAAAAAATCGATAGTCAAGAACTTGAACAAACTGCTTGCAGTGATATTTCTTGGGATAAAATCAAATCTATAGAATTAATAGGCGAAGAAGATGTTTATGATATTGAAGTACCTATATACCATAACTTTGTAGCGGAGAATTTTATATTACATAATTCTCTAGAACAAGATGCGGATATAGTATTGTTTATTTATAGAGATGATTACTATAACCCTGAATCCGAGAAGGCTGGCATCGCAGATGTAATTATTTCTAAACATCGTTCTGGTCCAGTGGGAGTAGTAGAATTATTATTCCAAAATAATATAACCAAATTTAAAAATCCTTTACAGCAAGGTTAGGTTAAAAAACAAACTTCATTCTTTCTTCTATACAATTAATAATTTCAGCATAGACATTAGATGGATATTTTTTCTGTAAATCTTTAGCTAAAGTTTCTGCTTTGACTAGAATATCTTTAGTTAAAGTTTGTGAATGTTTACTAAGATATTTATGGTTTACTATTATTTCCTGTGCGAATCTCTCCCAGTCGCTTGGTCTGACTCGTTTATAAGAATATTCCTTACCAAGTTTCATTGCCATCTTAGGGGTTAAATCAGAATAAATCGCTGTAGAGAGTAGATCATAACAGGGAGCTAATTCTATATGCCTTGCCTTATTTCTATAAAGTAAAGAAAAGTTCTTCAAATGAGCATCGTTGTTACCAAGCACAAAATTGAATATAACCAAATTTAATAATTTCATTTTATCTCTAGCAGCTTCATTACAATACTTAGTTACTAGATCAAAACATTCAGCATAACCAGAACCGCTTTCAGATTCATATTTAGATTTATATGAGATTCCTAATGCTTGCGCAAAGTCCTCTTGATGTAATCTTGTTTGTTTATCCCTATCGTATCTTTCGATTAAAAGATAGGGTATATCACCAGCAAAACATAGATCTATTGCTGGAACTTTAAAACCTAGTTCCCTAGCAAGTTCCAAACAAAAATATTCATTATGAGTACTAGTGGTATAACCTTTAATCACTGGTTTGATGATATGGGTAGAAATTTCATCACTAGCAGGGAAATAAATTTGATCCTTCTCAACTAATACCGCTAGCTTATGCTGGGCACCAGCAAGTGATATACGTCTAGTTTCTTGACATGAGAGTAATGGCTTAGATGGAACTTGTTTAAAAAAAACTTCTAAATCATAAGAGCTGAGAAGCTTGCGTTCAGAGCGTTTGCTAGATTTACCGATAGCCAGGGCACCAGCACAATCTCCTCCAATTTTATTTAATAACGAAAAATCGTTCTCTGTGCTAATTCCAAGCTTTTTAGCAAAGGCATCTCGGATATCTGCTTCTGGAAGAAAGCCCCCAAAAAAAGCTTCCACAATTAAACCGGTGTATGTCTTTGAGCTTAGTGGTAATGTGATAGAGATCGCGCAAGCATTGGTATCAGCTAAATATTCATCTGTATAAACAAAGCTTAGAGCATCGTTTTGAATCAAGTGACCAACTAAATTATCGAAAAAAAATACTTCAAGCTTATTCATCTTTAACCTGCAAATCTATTCCTAATACTTTAAGAACCAATAAAACTTTTGCAATTTGGCAACTAGGTTTAGCCTTTTCTAAATCAATAATAAATCTAGTCCCAGTATTTGATAAACCAGCTAAATCCTCCTGAGTTAATCCTTGTCTCTTTCTATTGTCCTTAACTAATTCAGCAATATTTTCTATAGTTGTAATTGATTTAAGCATTAATCTCATCTTCCCGTACGGTAATATTATACCCTAGAATTAAAGAAAATCAGTATTTTCTTCCTGAGCGGGAAGAAAATATAGGTTATTGGTTGTTTTACTGTAAATTATTACCGTACGGGAAGATGGTACCCCCAAGGGAATTCGAATCCCTGTTGTTCGGATGAAAACCGAATGTCCTAGGCCTCTAGACGATGGGGGCATCGATAGAACGTGTTTATTATATCAGGAGTGAAGCTGAATAGAGCAAGATTAACAAACTACTAATAAAGTGATTACTAATAAGAAGATTTTAAGACAAGAGTCGCTGCTTAGAGCGCAAAATCGACATGCCCATGTCGATTTTGCTACCCCTCGGGAATTACGAATCCCTTTGTTCGGATGAAAATCGATTATGCCTAGCCTCTAGATTATTGGGGGCCTCGATAGAACGTGTTTATTATATCAGGACTGAAGCTGAATAGAGCAAGATTAACAAACTACTAATAAATGACTGTAATATCGCCATTATATCTAGCTAAAATGCTTACAAGTTTATAAAACTACCATAGAATGAATACTGGATCGCCACGTCGGGCTTCGCCCTCCTCGCGATGACGGCGGGTGAAAATAGGTCAATTTATGTGCTCCAATCAAGCTAAAAACTATAGGCGTGATGAGCAGGGTTTTACCCTGGCGTTTGCGGTAATTTTATGCTTTATTTTTGCTACTTTATTAGCGAGTGTTTATTATTTCTTGGGATTGAATACTAAGAATGCCTCCAAAGGTATTACTAAATTGCAGACTATGTACTTAGCGGAATCTGGTAATAATCGTGCTTTAAGTCGCTTGAATGTCAAAACCTTACCTGAAATCGAGACTGGAGACCTGAATGAAGACGACGAGGCAGCTGAGGATGAAGAAGCGGAAGAATTTTTTGATGAGGAAGAAGTTGAAAATATTAATGATGATGCTGGTGATGATTTAAGTTTGAGTGATGAAGATGAGGAGTTTTTAGCTAATGTACCTAGGTATATTAATTTTTATCATAAAAATCCTTTCTTCGTAAATATTGATACTGGTCACAGAATTACTGAAGCTCAATACTACTTAATGGTTCAAGAGCAACAATTACGATTACAAAAACTTAGAGAACAAAGCGATGACCCTAATGATGTTAATGGTAGGCAAGAGATCCCTATTCAAGAATTATATTTCCCTCTACCTGAAGTCAATGTGCAGCAGATAGGATCAATTCCTGTTGAGAAAGGAGTTCATCTTAAACCTGGATTCAGAATAGTGCTTGCAGAGAAATCACCAGTTAAATTAAAACAAGAAAATATAGTTGATGAGTATTTTAATTATATACCTGAGTATGTAGAGACTAGAGCTAAACCTGTGCTTAGAGGAATTAGTCCTAATTATGCTTATCCAGGTGAGTATATTGATATTCGTATAGATGGTGACAATATTGAAAACATAGTTCCTATGATATCTAGTGTGGATATCGTTGTAATGGAAGCTACTGAGGGATTGCTTTCAGTAGATATTAAGGATAAGGCTAAACCTGGAAGATACACTATCAAGATTGGACCAGCTAAGGCTGAATTTTATATAGTGCCTCCCTCTACTACGGGTTATGCACCTTCTATATCTGATATCAGATTAAGTGAAGAGCGGGATGGTAATCCACAATTTATTAAAATGTTTAGCAAGGATTCTTTGGAGAATGTGAGAATTATTGGTCAGGACTTAAGTGATGGTAAAGATCCGCCAGTGATTGTAGTAGATGGTATTGGGATAACGGTTAATATAGTCTCGCATAAAGCTACAGAGATAGTTTGTAATATTAAGACCGAGAAGGCGATACCTGGCTCTCATTACTTGGTTGTTTATACTAAGGGAGGAAGTAGTAATAGTTGGATATTTAATGTTGAGAAAACTCCAGCTGATATTGAGATAGATCCTTTCACTGGTACTTATAGTACGGTGCTTACTCTGTTAGAAGTTAATTCTTTATCTAATTTACCTCTTAAGTCAGTAGTAGAAAGCTCTCCTAGTGGGCGTCCACAGAAAAGTGGCACCAATAATTCTCGACCTGGTTCAGGAACTCAAGGAGGGAATAGACCTGGCACTCCTCAGAACACTGGTGGTAAGAGGAGCTTTGATTTATTGAGATCTGATATGGAAACAGTTTGGAGGCTTGAAACGATTGCTACTGTTAATAGAATGAGTTATAAAGAAACGCAAATAATTAGAAGAAGTGCGCCACGGGCTCAGGCTGCGTTAACTACTAATACTGGTTTGAGCTTTGGGCAAAGTAGCTTGATTATATCTGGCAAGTCAGAAGCGATAACTAATTTAGTAGAATCAAGTTCAGCTGGTGATATCACGATTCAAGTGACAGGGGTTGATCCTGAGCTCGCATTATTCTCAGAACGTGATGATAATAGAAGACCACCATTAATGCCAACGGGTTCTGCTGTTATAGAGAATTTAGGTTTGGGTATAGACCCAAATACCCCTAAGGGAAAGGGTTTTATGCCTGGTTCTATTATTGCTATTAATTCATCGAGACGTGGTGGTCAAGAATATTCGGATTATGCAATCTTGAAAAATACTGGCGGTAATAATTTAGAAGTTAAAGAACCAGGTTTCAAGAATAGTCATTTCTTAGGTGATGAAGTAATTCAATTCATTCCTGCGGTGATTACTCCTGATGAGCTTAATGAAAGGGATGCTCAGCGTGGTTTAGATCCTCCAGGATCTTTCATTAATCTTAGCGGTAAAACTGCTTTTGATTATGTTTTTAGAACTAGGTTAGATAGAATGAGTAATTGGTCTAATGCTAAGACTACTAGTACTTCTGTTCCTAATGATATAAAGCTAGATTATGAAGGATACTTTGGTTTAAATATAATTGAAGGTGTGCCTGATTATACTGGGGGTAATGCACTCTATGGTCAAGGAGCTTTAATTATTGATACTACTCTAGATGGTCAAAATCCTGCTGGGGGAACGGTAAGTATTGGTGGTAGCTCTAAGCTGCCAAGTTTGTTTGATGGTTTGATATATATAATTGGTAACTTACAAATTACTGGACCAGCTGAAATTCGTGGTGCGATAATAGTCCAGTCACCTACAGACAATTCAAGTATTAGAATTGGTGGGTCTGGTTCTATAACTTATGATTTAGATTCTATCCATAAGGCAATATTACATTTACCATTTACCACAGAGGTTAATTCAAGAGTGATGGAACCTAGCAAGGGAGAGGATGAGATCCTGAAGAAATAAATGAGGAATAGCTTTAAACGTAATAATTCTGGTGTAACTTTAGTTGAGCTGCTGGTGAGCTTGGTGGTAATTGCGACAGTTCTTATTCCTATATTGAATTTTTTCAATTCTACCCTTAGACAAAACAATCAAGATAGAGAACTGACTAAGATTAGATTTCTGGCTGAAGAAGAGCTAGAGAGAGTTATATCCTTACCTTATGATGATCCGAGTTTAGATGCTTTTGGTAATTCTACTGGTCAAACAGCTTTCTTTGAACACGATAAATATCTCATTAAACAGAATGTAGTGCTTATTGATCCTGAAACAGGTGAGATTCCTGAAAGATACCCCTTCCAAAAATCCGATGATACCTTTCTTAAGCGTGTCACGATTAGTACTGCTAAACAAGACAAGCTAGGCGGGCAAGTGGACTTGGTGTATTTGAAATCGCCATAAAATACAGTCTATTTAAACTTTAATTCTTATTTCATAGAAGGCTTTACGATCTACAATATTACTATGTTGCATTTGGTTGTCATATTGCTGCCAATCTTGTCTATTGTTTTTTTACCAATAAAAAAAACTAATAAAATATTGTTTTATGTCTTGGTGTGCAGCTTGGGTTTAATTAATTTATCAATCCTGCTATTCGATACGTATGAATTTCAGAAAATAAGTTTAGGATATAATTTTGTTTTTCTTGTAGATAAATATTCTTGGTTTTTTGCAATCATAGTAAATTTAGCTTGGATTATAACTAACATTTATAGTTTTTCATTTATTAAGTATCAATTTCAGCAAAAGGCTCAGAAGTTTCATTTGTATTTAAGTTTAGTCCTTACTATGGTTTTGGCTACTGGCTTTGCTGGGAATCTGTTTACTCTTTTTGTGTTCTATGTAGCAAGTATCCCTGTTATATATCCATTGATAATTTTACGAGATACTAAAGAATCTCATCAAGCTGGGAAAATATATCTCAAATCTACACTCTTGCCAGCTTTATTTATATTTCTTCCAGCAGTAATTATTACTTATCAACAGTTGGGGTTCTTTGATTTTGGTGATAACTTACCTTCAATTTTAATTAACAGACCAAGATTGGCATCCATTTTATTAATAATGTTTGTCATTGGTATGTCTAAAAATTGCGTTATGCCTTTTAATAACTGGCTTCCTAAAACTATGTTGGCTCCAGCTCCCATAAGCGCCTTGATACATTCCATTGCTGCTGTTAAATCAGGTTCAATAGCTTTAATTAAGATTGCTGTCTATATATATGGATTAGATTTCTTGCATCAACTAACTTCAAAATTTTATTGGGCAGGCTCTTTAACTTATATCTGCGGTATCACAGCTTTATATGCTGCTTACAAAGCTTTTAAAGTTGATGATTTAAAGATGAGGCTTTCATATTCGACTGTGAGCCAACTCTCATATATTATTACAGCTATTCTTATTGCAACTCCTACTGCCATACTAGGAGCAATTTTGCATATCCTTACACATTCTATTGCGAAGATTACACTATTCTTTATTGCTGGTTTCTACAATTGTGTTTATGGTACTACCAGTGTGACTGAGATACGCAGGATTGCTCCCCATACTAAATGGCTAGTTGCTTGCTTTGGTATTTGTGGTTTCTCAATTGCTGGGTTTCCTTTGTTTGCTGGTTATTTTAGTAAAGATCTAATGCTACTTGAAGAGTTGCATTCTGGTAATTATGCAGCAGCTATATTTTTGTTAATAGGAAGCATAATGAATATTTTTTATATTGCTCCAATTATTAAAGCAGGTTTCTGGACTGAACCGGAGATTGGATTCAATAAAAAGCCAATACCGATTGGAATGAAAATCTCAATTAGCCTCTGCATGTTAATTTTAATTCTATTATCCTTCTATACTTACTATGTAATAAGAATTTTTGAAACATCATTCTAAGTACTACTCAATAGTTATCATCACTACTGACTGTGCATCTACAGTAGAAGGCACTTCACTGTAAGAGATAACCATAAATTGTGGTAAAGATCTTTCTATAATTTTTCTAAAAGGCATACGGATTTTGCCGTTACATAGAATTATTGGTGGTAAACCTTGCTCTGTGATGCTTTGATATGCCTCAGTAAGTTTAGCTAGGATTTTTTTGGTTTTGGTTGGTTCTAGAGCGATTCTTCCCATATGTACTGAGTTGACCATCTCTTCTTCTATAGATGGATGTAGTGTTACTGCATTTAATTTATCGTTAGATAAATACTCTGAGCAAATCTGTCTACCCATACCTTCTCTAACTCGCTCACAGAGATATTCTGGATCTTTATTTATTCGCGCAAAGTTGGCGATATATTCAAGTATAGAAGCTAGGTCTCTGATGTTCACTTGTTCTTTAAGTAGTAATTGTAAGACTGTTAATACCTCTCCCATGCCAATAACATCTTTTGATTCATTGACAATGCTTTCATTAGTTTCTTTGACTTGCTCTAGCATTCTTACTAAATCTTGACGAGATAAAATTTCTCCTGCATGTGACCTTAAAACTTCGGTTAAATGAGTTGCTAAGACTGAGCTTGGAGTAGCCACTGTATAACCTATAGTCTCTGCTCGACTGCGCTCTTCTTCATTAACCCACACAGCTGGTAGTCCATAACTTGGTTCTAAAGTTTCTTTACCTTTAAGAGGTGGAGCATCACTATCTACTAACCCAGTGTTGACAGCAAGGTATGAATCTGGTTCTACATAGCCTGTTGCTATTATGGCGCCTCGAAGTTTTACTTGATAATTACTCGCTGATAATTGTAAATTATCATGTACGCGTATGGCTGGGACTGGCAGACCTAGGTCAATCATAATCTGACGTCTAATCTGTCCAATACGATCCATAAGATCCCCACCTTTAGCCTTATCAATGAGGTTTACTAGTTTATAACCTAACTCTACTTCTATCTGATCGACTTTAAGTAGCTTAATAACAGCATCTGGTGAATTGTCTTCATCTTTTCTCTTCAGGCGTTCTTTATTTTCTATCTCAGTAAGTTCTTCTTCAGTAATGAAATTTCCATCAGGTCCTATCACCTTACCGTCAGTGACTTGATGTTCAGCAACATACTTCTTGTAAGTCCAATACCCGAGAGCGATTGCTACTAGCATAAATGGTAAGAATGCTCCTCTTATGCCGATTGCAAGTACAAACATCGCTAGTCCAGCTACACCAATTACTTCTTTACGACCGAATAATTGTGCTTTGATATCTTCTGCTAAGTTTATATCTGGCTCTGCTCTGGTAACAATGATACCCGTTGCTACACTGATGATTAATGCAGGGATTTGTGATGCTAAACCTTCACCAATAGTGAGTAAGGTATAAGTAGAAGCCGCTTCACCAGCTGGTAGTTTAAGCTGAACCATCCCGATAATAAATCCAGCTGCTATGTTTACTAATGCAATAACAATAGAAGCTACGGCGTCACCCTTAACAAACTTGCTACCACCGTCCATAGTGGAGTAGAAATCTGCTTCTCTTGCTATATCCTTACGACGCTTCTTAGCTTCAGGTTCGTCAATAACTCCGGCGTTCAGATCGGCATCTACGGCAAGCTGTTTACCTGGCATACTATCCAAAGCAAATCTAGCAGCGACTTCTGAAACTCTTCCTGCACCTTGAGTAACGACAATAAAGTTAATCACGAATAATATCAAGAAGATTATAATACCGACAACAAAATTACCACCAACAACAAACTCTCCTACAGAGTGGATTACATCACCAGCATAAGCATTCAGTAGAATAGATCTAGTAGCACTGATCTCTAATGCTAAGCGCATTAAAGTTACAAACAATAATATAGTCGGGAAAGTGCTGAAATCCAGTGGCTTCCTAACATACATAGTTACTAGTATGATTGCAAGTGAGAAAGCAAAATTTAAAACAAAAGCTATATCAAGAATGAAAGGTGGAAGTGGAATGAGCAACATTCCAATTACCATGATTGCAAAAACTGCAAGCATATTAGTTGGGTTGCTAGCAACGCGAACTAATAGTTTACGAATATCGGTTGAATTAAATGCTATTGCTTCGGCCATAAGAGATCCATAACCTTCATATCCACCTGCTGAAGCTCATAGGGATCATATTCCACGATTCACAAGGGGAAATCATCGTGTATAAGGTTGTAAAAAATGTTCAGATTGACGAATTAGAAATCATCATCAAAAATAATATCTTCCTCTTGATAAAGTCCTTCAATATTAGCCCTATTCTCAATAGATTCACTAAGTAAGATATCCTTGTTAGTGAAAGGATCATTAGCAGCTTCTATTTTCAGAGTTCTATGTCCTTCTATAAGTTCAATAACTCCTGGTAAATTCTGAATAATGCGCAAGTACTCAAAGTTCTCTACATTAATATGCATTCTTCTATTAAAAACAACGGTACTCTCTGTTTCGGATGTGAAAACCTCTACTACAAATGCTTCTTCTTCAGTTTGTACTTTATCGTCAATAGTATCTGTATAAACAACATGATCGAATCCTCGTAGAAGACGCATCATATCTTTTTTAGAGGTTAAGACACCTGTACCTACAATACATGGAATTTGTTTTTCTCTTTTGTCGTTCATTGGTCTGGTAGCTCCATGGGTCTTGTAATATTAGACCCGTTGTATTTATCATCTTAACTCAAAGATTAGTCTCATATATTTGATCTAGGTTACACGATATAGATAATATGTCGTCGGATATTATTATCTGTTTCATGGATGCCTTGATACAATGAGCCTTTCAAATGGTATTTGAGTTTCAATTAATTACTAAACAAGATCAAGCGAGAGTTGGCAAAATTACTACTAATTATGGTGTGATTGAGACGCCAGTATTTATGCCTGTAGCAACCCAATCAACCATCAAGGCTTTGACGTTTGAACAATTAGATCAATGCGGTGCTGAAATAGTTCTATCCAATACTTATCATTTACATCTAAGACCAGGAGCTGATTTGATTCATAAGGCTGGAGGTTTGCATAAATGGACTTCTTACCAGAAGCCCTTTCTGACTGATTCAGGTGGCTTTCAAATCTTCTCGCAGTCTCGTTTAGGTAAATGTCAGATCAATGATTCTGGCGCAGAGTTCATTGATAATATTGATGGAAAGAAACATTTTATAAGTCCTGAGGATTCTATTACTATCCAGAATAAACTTGGTGCAGATATAATTATGGCTTTTGATCATTGTCCTGATGGTGGTGCAAGTTATGAAGCAACGAAAGAAGCAATGCAACGGACTCATCATTGGGCAGGTCGCTGTGTTACACAACATCAGAAGTCTTTAGAGTCTCAATTAAGACCCGAAGATCAGGCTCTGTTCTTAATTGTGCAGGGGGGTATTTACAGAGATCTCAGAGAGGAGAGTGCGAGGGTTATTACTGGATATGATGTGCCTGGATATGCGATTGGAGGAGTTTCAGTTGGTGAGTCTCGTGACGCTATTGATGATATCGTAAAATTCACAACGCCCTTATTACCTGAGAATAAACCCCGTTACCTTATGGGCATTGGGACTAAGGAAGATATCGTTAAAGCGATTGCTGCAGGAATAGATATGTTTGATTGTGTGATGCCGACACGGATTGCAAGACATGGTGCGTTCTTTGATGTAGATGGTAATCGTCAGCTAATTAAAAGTTCTAAATATACTGAAGATTTCAGTCCACTTGATAATACTTGTCCTTGTTATGCTTGTAAGCATCATAGCCGAGCATATATAAGACATCTTTTTAGGGTAGGAGAAATCTCAGCTGCGACTCTGTTAAGCATTCATAATCTAACTTATCTTATTAAATTAACTAAAAAAATTCGCAGCGAGATAATAAATAATACTTTTGATCTAGGTCAGTATCTTGATCTGGTTACTTGATACTTAAACATGTGAATAGTATATATGAACTTAATATATATGGCAGAAGAGAAAACTACTGAAGAATCAGCAGCAGAACCAGGTTCAACAGAGTCAGTTGAGAAAATTGACTCTGCTGAGCCATCAGAAGGTCCGAGCTTTGAGGATATTGCAAATGAAGCTAGTGCTGATCAAGAAGAAGCTAACGCAGCAGAGGTGGATGAATCAGATGTTGAAGCTCAGCCAGTTAAACCTGAACCAAAACCTAGAGTCAAGCCTAGCCCCTGGATTGATTTCAAGACTATTGATTTGCAGGAAGATTTGAGGAATCTTTATCGTAAGCCTTTTTGGATTGTTGTAACCTTACTAGCAATTCTCATTCTTGCTTTATTCATTTTACTTTTTGTGGAGTATCTTAAAGATGAGAGATACAAGGCGCTTAAGGGCTATGTTTCAACACAGCATAAAGTACCAGAATGGTACAAGGATCCTTTACCAGCAGACGTTAAAGAGATACTTGATGAATATCATCACAAGCGAGAACATGAATTAGCTTTGCTTAGATTGGAGCCAGATGATCCTCATGAAAAGGATCCAGTGATGGGTGATTTTTATCCAGAAGTTTTAACTAATGAAGATGTAATCTTGGTACTTGAAGAACAAAATATTGGAGCTATAACTCCGCGAGGAGCAGAACAGCCTGAGAAGATGAATCTGTCAGGTTTGAATTTAACAAAAATAAACTTTCAGTATTTAAATAATTTTGTACAAAGTAATCTTAGGTATACGAACTTCACTGGTGTCAGAGCTTCAGGTTTAATTTTCAGGGGAGCTTCTTTGCAGAATGCGATATTCGTGGATGCTGTGATCCCTGGTGCTAACTTCACTAGATCGAGATTGGATTATAGTAATTTCTTCTCGGCTGATGTTCGTGGTTCTATATTTACTGGAGCTATTGGACAGAAGGCTTTGCTTGCAGAGACTAATCTTAGTGAGTCTAATTTTGATGAAGGTATTTTTAAGTTAGCTGATTTTTCTAATGCTATTCTTGATGGATCGACAGCGAAGTATGCTTATTTCGAAGGTGCTAATTTTAGAGATGCAAGTTTAATAGGAGTGAATTTTAAAGGTGCCATATTAAGAGGAGTGAGCTTAGTTAATGCTAATCTATCAGGAGCCAATTTGACAGGCGCTTCGTTAGAAGGCGCTAACCTAGAAGGTGCTAATCTTGATGGAGCTATATTAAAAGATGCTGATTTAACATTAGTAGATTTCAAAAATGCCCAGAATCTTACTAAAGCGCAAATTGAATCCAGTAAAACTGTATTAGATATCAAAAATTTACCTAAATCTGTTTTCCCTCAACGACAAAGCTGGAATGAGCGTTTCACACCACCTAGAGAAGTGTTTTAAATAAATTCGTAACTACTTACCTCTTTAAATAATCATCAATTTTCTAAAACTCATTTTATGTTGTGGTTACGCGCCTTCGGCGCGTTTTGTCCTGCGGACAGCTAATAATTTATCGTATTAAGCCGCGCGCAGCGCAAACGCCGCGAAGCGGCGGAACCCCTATCCCCATCCTGATTTGAAGGATTAAATAGAAATATTATTATATAAACAGGTGAGTAGTTACTTAAATTCGATGGGTACAGAGACTAGTTTTTGTTCCTTTGTTTCATCTTTTTTGAGAAGAGTAAAATGTAAATGTGGTTCGGAACTATTCCCGTTATGTCCAGATTCACAGATTTTGGTATTGGCTTTAACTATATCGCCAACTTTAACCTGGGCACTGTTTTGTTTAACATGAGCATAGTGTTGTATTAAATCATCCTCACCTAAAATCAAAATTTCATTGATATTGTCATTGCGTTTAATAGATCCGTTAGCATCGAATTCAATGCAGGATTTATCAGGAGGATGATCTGGATGTGAATCATTTACAGCGATTACTTTACCATCTCTCGCCGCTAAAATATCAGTCCCCATTGGCATAAGAAAATCTATTGCATGCTCATACATTCCCTGGTGAGACCTTGGATCACTAATTGTAGTAAATTTGTCCTTTAATTTGGAATCAAAAGGATATGAGATTTTAATTTTATTTTGGAGAGGTTTTAAATTAGTTTCAGATTGTAATTTTTCAATATGCATTGATATACACCAGCCTACGAAAGATATAATAAATGCACTAGAAATATTGAAAATATTTCTAAAAATACTTTTTGATTTCATTCCAATTAAGGCTGGAGCTGTAACTAGAGGTGGAAGCAGATATTTTAAAAATAGATCTTGGTATTTTCCAAATATATTAATTGCTTTATCAAGAAATGAATTTGCTTTATCATGAAAAGCACTTTTTGTTTCAGGTTGAGTTTCTTCTGGTTTATGGTTTACTGTTTTAGCAGCATTAGTTTTCAAGGGGATATTTGCAGAAGCTGTATTCTGTCGATATATTGGATGGGGATTAATTATTGCGACAGGCTGCATAGTTTATTACTTTGTGTAATATGTAATTATAGATTGAAGAGGCTTGGTAAATCAAGCCTTTGGGTGAATAACCCTAATTAAACCCATGCTTAGATACATAGTTCATAGCTTGCTCGCTGGTGTATAGAAGCTTAGGGCAATGTAATTCTTCAGCACAGTTAAGGATGATGCGGAAGGCGTTAGGAAGTATTTCTAATCGAAAGTCTACAAACAAAGGATGAATAGTTTTATCGGGGGCCATTATTTTCATAAAGCTTCTTCTAGCTTCTATATCTAAAGGTTCTAGAGTCTTGATGATTTCTCCAAGAATGTTTCTATTGATATTAGGTACCTTGCTTAAGATGGCTCCGCTAGTACCGATTAAAACTAAGGGTAAACGTAAACTGTAACCGTATTTAGAAAATTTAGGTAAACTAACTTGTTGCAGATCACTGTGAGACCCAATAGGGAAGGATCTTTGTTTAAGAACTTTGCCTTGTTTAAATTCTACTAACTGGTGACTCGCGCCTCCAGTATCAAGCATTAAGAAGTCTTGATATTGATCCTTAAGATCCTCATAGACTGCCATAGCTGCATATAAACACTCTTCGTCTTCAGTGAATACTTTTACATTGCTAAATCCAGAACTCTTAAGTGCTTTAATAAAACTCTTACCACTATCACGCGGATCTTTCATAGCTTCGCGTACCGCAGCTGTAGCAAATACTAAAACTTCACTTGGATTAATATCATGTTCTTTGAGAAAAGGTAAAATTTGATTATTGATACTATTAAGGGCAATCTTAACTGACTCTGGATCTAAGTGATTCTTCTTAAGTCCTTTGCCCAAGCTACTTTGGAACCTGGTGCTGAACAAGCCTTCTTGATGAAGTTTGAAGCTGCCACTACCGATTTCTAGAACTGTATTAAATTTTGACATATTATTATGAATTTTATGTTTTAGTTCTTTGATCCTCTTCTACTTAATTCCCTCGAATTCGAGGGAATTAAACGAAACTTCTTATTAGTCTTCTATCACCTTAAATACTTCGCCGTATACGAAACCTTACTCTTCGCTACTTCTTCTGGGCTACCTTGGGCAATGATCTCACCACCACCATCACCGCCTTCGGGACCGAGGTCTATGATGTGATCTGCATGTTTAATTACATCTAAGTTATGTTCTATCACTAGAATAGTATTACCAGAATCAGCAAGTCTGTCTAGTACGTCTAATAAATGTTGGATATCATACCAATGTAAACCAGTAGTAGGCTCATCTAATAAATAAATAGTCTTGCCAGTGGAGCGCCTAGACAATTCTGCGGCTAGTTTAATCCTCTGGGCTTCGCCTCCAGAGAGGGTTGTAGCAGCTTGACCTAGCTTGATATAGTTTAAGCCAACGTCGTTAAGTGCTTGAAGTTTTTTCTGAGCTTGAGGTATCGCATCAAAGAACTCTAAGGCTGCTTCTACGGTCATTTCTAAAACATCATAGATAGATTTACCTTTGAACTTAACTTCTAGAGTTTCTTGGTTATATCTTCTACCTTTGCAGATATCACATTTAACATAGACAGAGGGCAAGAAGTTCATCTCTATTTCTACTACGCCAGCACCCCCGCAAGCTTCACAGCGACCACCTTTGACATTGAAACTGAACCTGCCTGGTTGATAGCCTCTTGCTCTCGCTTCTAAGGTTTGTGAGAATACATCTCTAATAGGATCAAACAAACCTACATAAGTAGCAGGATTAGAACGAGGTGTTCTACCAATAGGGCTCTGGTCTATTACTATTACCTTGTCTAGGTTCTGGCAGCCTTCTATTGATACTAGATCTTGAGGGAAGGGAGATTTATAACCAAGGTTATGCATTAAAGCTGGTCTAAGTAAATCATTGATAAGAGAGCTTTTACCTGAGCCGCTGACACCCGTTACCGCAATAAACTTAGCTAAAGGGATGTCAACGTCTACATTCTTAAGATTGTTTCTTTTGGCGCCTCTGAGTTTTAGATAGTGATCGTTACCTGGGCGTCTTGATTTAGGTACTTGTATTTTTTTGCGTCCTGATAGATAGTCACCAGTAATGGATTCTTTACTGTTAGAGATATCATCAACAGATCCATAGGCTATAACATGCCCGCCATGCACTCCAGCTAAAGGACCTATATCTATTACATAGTCAGCTTTACGAATAGTATCTTCGTCGTGTTCTACTACTAGTACCGTGTTACCGATATCACGTAAGTGATTGAGAGTGGCTAGTAATTTATCATTGTCTCTTTGGTGTAAGCCAATGGAAGGCTCGTCTAATACATAGAGTACTCCTGTTAGAGATGAGCCGATCTGTGAAGCTAGTCTTATACGCTGAAACTCTCCTCCTGAGAGGGTTTTGGCGGATCTACATAAGGTTAGATATTCTAGCCCTACATCTTTAAGGAATTTTAGTCTGGCACGAATTTCAATTAAGATTTGATGTGCGATTTGTTTTTGGTAATTATTTAGAAACAATTCTAGTTTAGAAAAGAAGTCATCGGTTTTGCTTATTGAAAATAAACAAACATCATGAATATTCTGATCAGCAATCTTCACAGCTAATGCACTTGGTTTAAGACGAGCGGCATTGCATGTTGGACATTCTTTCTCTACCATGTATTGCTCTACTTCGGTCTTCCAGCTTTCTGAACCCGATTCACTGAAACGCCTTTGTAGCTGATTAATTACGCCTTCATAGTAAATATTGTAATTTCCATAACCTAGAGATGGAAACTTCTTGGAATCAATGGTTACACGCTTATCTTCGTAGCCATGAAGAATTATCTCTTGAATATCTCTTGGTAAATCTTTATATGGAGTATCTATGGAAAATTTTAGTAGTTTTGCAAGTCCTTCTAGTAAAGCTTTATAGAAAATATTATTAGTTTTAGACCAGGGGACTATCGCACCTCCAGCTAGGCTAAGTGTGGGTACTGGTACTATGAGATCCTCTGAGAACTCTTGCTCTACTCCTAGACCATGGCAAGTATCACAAGCTCCATGGGGACTATTAAAACTAAAATTCTTAGGATCTAATTCTGGGAAACTACCATGACCATTAGGACAAGACATAAGCTCTGAGAAAAGATGATCTTTATTATTATCCAAGTCATGAATAATAACCACGCCCTCACCTTTGTTTAAAGCAAGTGAAACGCTGTCAGCAATTCGGCTACGAGCATTAGCTTTAATTACTACTCTGTCTACTACTAGTTCTATAGTATGTTTTTTGGTTTTTTCTACTTTGATTTGTTCTTCTAGAGTGTATACGGTCCCATCTACTCTTACTCGCATAAAGCCATCAGCTTTAAGAGCAGAGAATAAGTTCTGATGCTCACCTTTCTTGCCTTGAATTAAAGGTGCCATGATTATTGCTTTAGTACCTTCCTTAAGATCAAGTATTTGATCTAAGATTTGATCTATAGTTTGTGCTTGAACTTTAACCCCGCATTCTGGGCAATATTGAGTGCCAATACGAGCATACAAGAGTCTTAAGTGGTCATAGATTTCTGTAACCGTACCTACTGTAGAGCGTGGGTTATGTGAGGATTGTTTTTGGTCTATGGATATCGCGGGGCTTAGACCCTTGATCTCTTCTACATCTGGCTTATCGAGTTGTCCTAAGAATTGCCTCGCATATGCTGAAAGAGACTCTACGTAACGCCTCTGTCCCTCTGCAAATATAGTGTCAAACGCTAGAGAGCTTTTACCTGAACCGCTAACGCCTGTGATAACTACAAGCCTGTTTTTAGGAATCTTGACATCGATGTTTTTAAGATTGTGTTGCTTGGCACCACGAACTTCTATACTGTCCACCTAATCATTATAGCTTAAGCTGCTTTAGCAAAATTTTTCTGTACCTGGCGCTGAGAGTTTTCTACATCGTAATCACTACGGGCTTTGTTGACAGTACCCAATGCAGGATTTTCTATATTAGAATTATCACTAAGTTTCTTCACTACTGCTAGTTTATTACGTGCAATATTACTAATAGTTTCTACTTTACCAGTCATAAAGTTTTTAACTTTGTTAAAGATACCTGCATAAGTTTCCTTACCTTCCCATCCTCCTGGTGGTCCTTTACCTGCTATATACTCTGTTTCATGATTTTTCTCACTAAGAGCAAACTGTAAGCGTCCTAGAGTGGTTCCTGCAAAGTATAAGTTAGCTAGTACTGGATTATCTCCAAACAGTTTAGACACTGTTTCACTGACAGTACCTACAAGGAATGTTAATCCAGAACCGATAAAGAAATTACGTTCACGCTTCCAATGGTTCGGTGCTACTTGGAATAAGTCTACTAGACCTTCTCCTATCCCTTTAATTAAGCCACCCTTAGCACTATCACCAGTGAGCATCCATAGACCAACTCCAGCTGTAGACAATAAACTTCCCCAAGCTCCAAGTAAAACTGCAAGCAGACCTTCGTGTTTTTCGTCATGTTTAGTTATGGACTGGAGAGCTTTACTATAGCTATCTGCACTAAACAACATCTTAAAGGCGTCCTTAGCCCTAGAAGCAATCTGGGAGTAATCATGAGCAAAACTCTTAGACTCCTCTAGTGGTCTAACTGAAGAAACAATTTCTGGAATATGATAAAGCATGAAACACAGTCCACGATGCAATCCAAAGGTCTTGAAAGGTGAGAATACAGAAAGTAAAGTTTCGTATGTATAACCAATAAATTTAAATAAACTCTGGCTACGAAAATTATTATAAGCTTGCACCAACGCACTTGAACCGATGGCTAATCTAGCGATAACATTCTGTGATGCATTGACTCCTTTGAGGATTGTTGAATCTTTACCTAATACTGCATTAGCTAGTGAAGAAGAGATACCACCAAATACACCAATACCACTTGCAAAATAGACCGCTTTTTCAAAGAATAAATCTAAATCTGATTTTTTCTTCTTTGGTTCTGCTTCAGAAACTGGTGCATCAGGAGCAGGTGCTCCATGTAAAGCGTATTCATTTAATGAAGGTACTTCAAATTCTCCTGCAACCCTATTATCCCTAGCAAGGTCTTTCGGACTATTAGGAGAACTAAAATCTACCTCTTTAGCTTCATTGTTATCCAAAACAGGCTTATTTGGACTGGCCTGTGAGCTAAAGCCTTGCCTAGACTTATCAATGGCCAAAGCATCGGGCAGTTGTGTTGAGCTGTCTAGGGAAACTTTCATTGTTTTCTAAACATTAACAATATCATTTTTATTCGTAATATATATTGCTATATTATTAAAATCCTTTAATATAATGACAATATGTGCTATAGGGGTTATCTGGATTTTCGGCATCATTCTGACGAACATGTCATAATAATTAGTCATGGTTAAGTGCTCCGAAATAACAAAGTTAGAAATTAAAGAGCAAATTATTCAAGCTGGGCAAATCCTTGCTGCTAAAGGTTTATTGCCTGCTACTAGTGGTAATCTTTCTATGCGTGATTTAGACTCTGGGGTTATTAACATTACGGTATCTGGGAAAGCTAAGGGACAACTTAATTATGATGATTTTATTGAAATAGACATCGATGCAAATCCTCTTAATGACTCTCTTTTAAGACCATCAGCAGAAACTCTTCTGCATACTCAGTTATATACATTCTTTAGTGAGATTAATACTGTTATTCATGTGCATTCGATTAACAGTGTGGTGATTTCTAAGCTTTATGCTAAAGAAGGAGAACTGAAGCTAAAAGATTACGAATTGCTCAAGGCTTTAAGTGGCATTAAAACTCATAAGCATATTGAAACTGTACCGATCTTTGCAAACACCCAAAACATTAAACAGCTTGCTACTGAAGTAAACGAATATATGAAAATCAACCCAGAGCTGCATGGCTATCTAATTGAAGGGCATGGGTTGTATACTTGGGGACTTAGTCAGGCAGAGGCGCTTAGACATTTAGAAGTGTTTGAGACTTTGTTTGAAATTGAAAGAGAGATGAAGAAAGAGATAAAAACATGGCAATAGTAAAAATATATAATGAGAACGATTCAAAACAAGCTCAAACGATTGAGAACTTTAATGATATACAGTTAGCATTAGAACATATTGGTATCCATATAGAGCGCTGGAATCCTTTAACTAAGCTCGCTCTAAGTGCTAATGAAGATGAAATATTAGAAGCTTATGCGGATCAAGTACATAGAATCATGCATGATTATGCTTTTAGTAGTGTAGATGTCATTAGTATGAACTCGGCTTCTCATCTCAATGAAAATGACCTGAATAAGATCAGGAAGAAATTCTTAGATGAACATATTCATACTGATGATGAAGTACGTTATTTTATAGAAGGTCAAGGATTGTTTTGTATTCATGCAGAAGGACAAGTGGTCCAGATTCTTTGCGAAGCAGGAGATTTCATAGCTGTGCCTGCTAACACTAAGCACTGGTTTGATATGGGATCTAAGCCTAATTTCAGATGTATTAGATTCTTTAGTAATGATGAGGGCTGGATAGCGCAGTATACGGGAGATGCTATCGCTCAGAGCTTTCCATTAATAGAGAATTTCGTCATTGCAAGAGTCTCATGAAAAACATCCAAGCTATCATTACTGATATAGAGGGCACTACTTCTTCTATTAGCTTTGTGAAGGATGTTTTGTTTCCATATGCAAGCGAGCATCTAGAGAGCTTTATTGACAAGAATAAGAACAATCCTAAAGTAGTTGAACTGATTCATGAGGTTCTAAATATAGAAGGGGTTCAGCATTCAGCATTAACCCTCGAACTTCAAAATCAAGCCATAGATATTTTACAAAACTGGATTAAGCTTGATCTTAAAATCAAAGCTCTAAAAGACTTACAGGGATTGATTTGGGAAGAGGGATACAGAAACGGAGACTTCTATGGACATATATATGATGATGCTTATGAGAAACTAAAGGAATGGTATGAGCAAGGAATAAAGCTCTATGTATATTCTTCTGGATCTGTTTATGCGCAGAAATTATTATTCGGACATACTAAGTTTGGTGATTTGAATTATTTATTCTCTGGTAATTTTGATACTAGTATTGGTCATAAACGCGAAGCGAGCTCTTACATAAATATTATTGAAGTGATAAGTAAAGAAATCCCTGGGATAAGCTTGGATAATATATTATTTCTTTCTGATATAGAGGAAGAGCTTATAGCAGCAAGTGATGCTGGAATCAAAGTAGTGTCTCTAATCCGAGAAGCTGATTTTATGAATTTTAATCTTTCCAAAAAAGCCCGTAATTTCTATGAAATCGCCTTAAATTAAAAAAAACTTATTCTCGATTACCTTCTCATTGTCGATAGCAATTAACTGAGCAATAGTAAGACCTATAATTAAGATAATTTAATTTATCGATATTATTTTATGGGTCTAAAAGACTAGGGAGATTGATCTAGATGTTGAGAAAGTTTTGGGTTTTAGTAAGTTTAGTTGTTTTAACTAATAGTTTTTTGATTAAGCCGGTGATGGCGGAGGAAGTACCTGCAACAGGTGGTGATGTAGTAGTTGTTGCTAGAAACTATGATGGTTCAACCACAGTAGTTGCAAGTGGTGAAATCGACAAAGATGGAATCGTAAACTTTACCCTACCAGAAGGAACAGATCAACTTAATTTAGAAATGATCGCGACAACAGGTGAAGGAAACGTTATAACCACGGTGATACCTGCTTCTGGAGAAACTATTGTAGCTGATACTGCCAGTACTATTGCAAACACTTTAGTCGGTGCTATGCTCTCTCAATTTGAAGATACTATTGGATTTGATATTGCCCCTGAACGAAAAGAATTATTAACAGAAGAGTTTAATAAAATTTACTCAGCACTCCCAATAGATGAAGTTAGTTCTTTAGCAGATGCTCTGTCAGTAGCTGCAGATTACTCAGATCTACATCCTACAGAATTATTGGAAGCTCTGGATGCAACTGGTCTGCCAGTGCCACCAGAAGAAGCTCTTCTCGCTACAAGCTTAGCAAGCCGTGGCATAGTTCCTCCAGAAGGAGACCTTGATCCTCTAGCTAAACCTTCAAGAATGCTTAAAGAAGGTGAAGCATATCCTAATACTATGGCAATAGGAATACTTCCAGAAGGATCGTTGCCACCGTATATGCGTGGTGAAGAAGGTAGAAAAAAATTCGAAGAAATTTTTGGAAAAGGTGCAGCTAGACCAGGTGACTTATTAGTTGATATTGGACCTAATGACTTAACACTAAGTAAACCAATCTATTTTAACCCAAATAAAGAAATGCCTCCTGAATTTCAAACATTACCTTTCCAGGAATTTACTGACAATCAAAAGTGGCCTCCTGATATGTCTAAAATCGGCTGGACATCAAGTGCTATGTTGCCAGAAGCAGTATTAGCTAAAATGTCTGAAAAAATGCAGGGAGGTCCGAGCGAGTTTATGCCAAAATTCCCGCCCAATATGGCTTTTGCTGGAGATCCACAAGCTTTTGGTTTTCCAATAGATACTAATTTTGATCCCAATGCTGTAAATGTAAAACAACCACCAGGTTCTTCAAGTGGGGCAGGAGGTCAAGTGTTTGTGCCTCAAGGATTTAGCATGGGAAGTAATGTAAAAGTAAATGAGAGCTTAGCTTTTGCTATGCCTCAAAAATATGATTTTGCTGGCAACCAACCAACGGGAGGATCATCATTTAATTTCCCTCCCCCTCCAGCGAATTTTCCTTTAGATCAGATGGCTGGATTACCAAAAACATTTCCTTTTGGACAAGATTATCCTCGTCCAGCAGGAGATCAGTTTGCACCACTTGGATTTGCGAAGCAAGATTTTACGGCATTTAAAGGTGACTTTAAGCCTGACTTAGGTGGATTTTTTGGAGGCTTTGATCCTAGTCAGACAGGACCTCATGTACCTCCTGGTCAATTAGCCAATATGGGTGATCAGTTTGTAGGTATGAGCCCCGAAGCTGCAAAAGCCGCATTTAGTGCACTTACACCAGAAGCTCGTGATGCTTTAATGGGTGGTGCATTTGATCATCCTGCTGAACTGCCACCACCACCGCAAGGAGGTCAAGGTGGAGCTAATACTGGTGGGCAACCGTCAGTAGGCAAACCTAATAATGGAGGATCTGGTGGATTTGATGGTAAGGGAGATAATGGACCTATAGCTAACGATGGAGGAGCAAATCCAGCACCAACAGTACCGACAGGTGGAACAACAACGCCATCTACAGGAAGCAGTGGCGGAGGAAGTTTTGTACCACCAAACAATCCGCAAGCACCAACTACTGGAACAACATCACAACCGGCTGGAGGAACTGGAACAGTAGCGCCGCCACCACCAACAAGTGGAACAGTAGCGCCGCCGCCACCAACAAGTTCTGCGCCGCCACCACCACAACAACCAACAAGTTCTGCACCACCACCACC
>CAZELI010000016.1:50572-57715 GCA_964512985.1 uncultured Gammaproteobacteria bacterium
CCACCACCACAACAACCAACAAGTTCTGCACCACCACCACCGCCAGGAGGAAATTCTGCACCACCGCCACAACGTATTAAGGCTAGATCAATTAAGGCTAAACTTGCACCTTATGAAGCTGGCACTAATAAAGCAGGAGTAAGATCTACGCTAGAAGTGGCTACTAGTGCTAAAGCTAAGAGAGTTACTGCAAGTAAAGGTGTCTACCTAGTAGGTAAAGCTAAGGCTAGTAATACCAAAGCTGCAATTACTCTTATCATTGACCCAAGTATTAGTAGTGACTCAGTTAAACTCAGTCTTAGTTTAATTGATAAGAGTGTTGATACTGTTACTATTGATCTTGAGAAAGATGCTACTGAATTGATTACTCAGTTAGATGGCAAGGTAATCGAGATGACTACGGCTAATTCGGGAGTAGAAGATATAGTAGCAGAGACTGTTACTGGATATCTACTCGCACCTGGCACTAGTACTTATAAGATGCAATCAGCAATTGCTATTAAAGGTACGGTGTTAGCTGGAGATAGTGGAGATATAGTGCAGTTTACATTGCCAGCAAGAAAACTTGCTGATGGTGTTTACACTATCACTTTCCAAGATGGTGACAATACTTACTATGGTAAAGTTACTATCGGTACACTGAAAGAGAGGAAAATCTCATGTAAGATTTTTGCACCAAAAGGCTAATTGTAAATCCTTTAGAGAATAACAACTAAAAGAGCCCTGGGAAACTGGGGCTCTTTTTTTGTGACTATATTATAATGACTTAAGCGACCATGATCGATAATTTACATGATATACAATACGATTCAGATTATAAAGTTCCATTTGGTATTTTTAAGAATCCTGATCTGCAAACAATGTTCGCAAAAATCTTTCGTCCCAGTAGAAAAGTTGCGTATCAACGAGAGAGGGTTAGCATTAATGAAGGTGATTTTGTAGACATTGACTGGTCAACAGTTAAACCTGAATCTAAATCTTTAGCCATCGTATGTCCAGGCTTTGAGAGTGATTCTCGTAGACCATATGTACTCGCTTCAGTGAACATACTAAATGATCACGGCATGGATGCAGTCGTGGTGAATCACCGAGGCTCCAGTGGAGCTCCTAGTCGGCATTATGTATTTGCTGTCGGAGATGAAGATGATTTGTCACAGGTTGTTGATACTATCTTGGGGAAATATGATTATTCTGAGATATTTCTTGTTGGTTACAGTACTGGCGGTAATTTGATTATGAAATATCTGGCAGATAAGTCAGAGACTATTGATCCTCGCATCAAAAAAGCTTTTGCGACTTCACCGACTTTACATTTAGTCTCAACCATGGAACAATTCAATAAACCAAGAAACAAACTATACTTGAAAGGATTTTTAGCTGTCATGTGTAAGGGGCTTTGGTGGAGTCGAAAATACTTCCCCAAACCAGTGCATATTGCAGAGTTCTTTAGCATTTCGAATCCAGAGGAATTTTATGATAGATATTGTTACCCGTATACTAAAGTAAAATTTCTAGACTATCTTACGCAGCATAGTGCCTGCGGACATCTTAGCAAAGTAAAAGTACCAACAATGATGATCAATTCTATGGATGATCCTTTCTTAGATTTTAGGTTTTATCCTTACATTCAAGCTATGACTAATGAATATATAACACTTCGGGTCACTAAATATGGTGGACATGTGGGTTTTGTTGATTTTAAAGGACGTTATTATTGGAGTGAACGCGAATTGGTTAAGTTCCTTACAAGTACTCCCCTCTCAAATAATAAATTAGTCTAAATCTCATTTTTCTTACATTCAGCCGCGCGCAGCGCAACCGCCGCGTAGCGGCGGAACCAACCCCAGCCTGGTTTGAAGGATTTTTAATAAAAATAGTGTAGAGACTATGGAATAAATGTTATTCTCATCTTAATTAATGCTGAAGAAAAAAACTAAAGAAAAACTATTAATCGGGCGTAGAGAAAAAATCGATCTACTAAAGCTTAAACTAAAAAACTTAGATGCTAAGGTTGATACAGGAGCTTATACTTCTTCATTGCATTGCCATAATATTAAAGTAATAGAGAAAGATGGAATTGAATATTTGAAATTTTATCTCTTAGATCCTAGCCATCCACAATACGAGAAAAAAGTTTTTAAATTTAGTAATTTTAAATACAAGAAGGTTAAAAGCTCTAATGGTAAATCTGAGAACAGATATATTATTAAAACACTTCTTAGAATTTATGATATAGATATTGAAACGGAGTTTTCTTTAAGTGATAGATCAAGTATGAAATACCCTGTACTTTTAGGTAGGAAGTTTATTAAGAAGGGTTTTGTGGTGGATGTAACTAAGACTAATGTAGCTGAAATATATAAAAAACAAGCCAAGAAAAAAGTTATGATTATGGTGCAACCTAGAGGAGGAGCTTAAATGAAGATCGCCATATTATCCACTAAAAAAGGACTCTATTCAACTCATAGTCTTAAAGAGGCCGTTCTTAAGAAAGGACATCAGGTGATCATTGTCGATCATACTAAATGTGTTTTAGTAATAGAACAAGGTAAACCTAAGGTTTATTACCATGGACATGATTTGGATGATGTGGATGCAATTATTCCAAGGATTGGTGCTTCAGTTACTATGTTTGGAACAGCGGTAGTGAGACAGTTTGAGATGAGGAAGATCATTAGTACCACTAGCGCTCAAGGTATTGAATTGTCTCGCGATAAACTTAAAAGTCAACAAATATTTTCAATGATGAATATTGGTATTCCTAAGACTGCCTTTGCTAAGTTTCCTAAGAAAGATGAGATTCCTGGATTAATCAGTCATGTAGGTGGCGCTCCACTGATAATCAAGTTACTAGAAGGAACACAAGGTTTAGGTGTTGTTTTAGCAGAAACCAAAAGTGCTGCTAAGTCAGTTATAGAGGCGTTCTCGTCACTTAAAACTAATATCCTGGTACAGGAATTTATTAAAGAAGCAGCAGGTTCTGATATTAGAGCTATCGTAATTAATGGTCAAGTTGTGGCAGCAATGAGGCGTCAAGGTGCAGATGGGGAATTCAGATCTAATTTACATCAGGGTGGTTATGCTGAACCTATAGAACTTAACGATGAAGAGCAGGCTCTTGCAATTCAGGCTGCTAAAGCCATGGGCTTAGAATTGGCTGGTGTGGATATGCTGAATTCTAAACGTGGACCTTTGATTATGGAGGTCAATTCCTCTCCTGGACTGGAAGGCATTGAGACTTCCACTGGAATAGATATAGCTGGAAAGATTATTGAATATTTGGAATTTGAGTATAATAAAAAATGCAGGCGCCTGCAGGGAGCATGAGAAGAGAGCGAGAGACTTTTAGAGAATTACTAAACTATCATCGGATATAACCATCAGTCAAAAACAGCAGCTTTTTCTGTTGGTGTCTCTCTCTTCGTTCATCATTTTTTTGTTTACGTAACAGCATTCTGATTGATCTGCTGAGCTTGACTTGATTGATTTGTTCTTTAGTTATTTCTTTTAACATGATTTTCTTCTCCTTTGACTTACGTCCCCCGTTTATTAGTGTGTTGTGGGCGTATGATTCATGTATCGGTCACTCTGACTATAGTTCCAGCGCTTTCTTCTTGTCTGAAAGAGATTTTAGTCATATGGAGGCTAGGTTATGGGACGGTTAAAAATCGGGGTTTTTGTTAACCAAAGCTTTAACTTAGGAATAAAGCTAAGGGACTTTATTGCATAATGGATTTGGAATTAGAAACTCTGCTAAAAGAATTATTGAAAAGCAATATGGCTTTGCAAAGTTTTGCAACTATAGTTTCTTATGATCTTCAGGAGCCCTTAGCTAAAATTCTCAACTTCAGTAATAAACTAAAAATTAAATATGCAAGCACACTTGATGAGCAGGGTCTTGCGTATATAGAAAGCATTGAGAGTACTGGCTATAAGATGAAAGAGCTACTAGAAACTCTCTATAAATATTCTACGATGACTAATCAAGAGATTCATTTCGAGCAAGTGCATTTGGGTAGAGTATTTGATAAGGTATTAGGGGAGCTGAAACCCAAGCTGGAAGAGAATCATGTACAGATCCAAATTATTGGTAATCCTCCTATGATAGAAGCTGATCCAATGTTGATTTCGGAGTTGTTTAGAAGTTTGATTTGCAATGCTATAAGGTTTCGTTATCCGAATATTAGTCTCTCGATTCGTATTGAAATAAGCACCAGCCATGACTTAGTTAAGATTGAAATTGAAGATGACGGAGTTGGTTTTGGTAGTGATGACTCTGATGCTATATTTAAACAATTCCAAAAGCTCAATAAAGTAGAAGAGTATAACGGCATCGGCATTGCCCTAAGCTTCTGTAAAATTATTTGTGATAAACACCAAGGCTCCCTCTCCGCCAAAAGCGCCGAGGGTGAAGGTAGCACCTTTACCTTGTTGTTGCCGTTGAGGCAAGTTACTTAATTATTTAAGCCGCCGCCGCCATGCTATGACTTAATCCTACTTTGCTTTTTTGCCCAAGCATGGATAAATTCAGTCCTGTTATTTCCTGTTTATCCCAACCATTTGGATATTCTTTTTTGAAAATAAGACCAGCTTTGCTGCCCCAATAAACCATTTGCTGAAGAGCTATCTTAGTCCAATTAAGTCTGTAGTTTTCTCCAGCGACCCACGAACCATGCTCTAAAGGTGCTCCAGTATGTGAATCTTTAGTTCTATACCAATAATGTTCCATTGCTTCGCCAGCGGGTACTATCACTTCACCTCCAGGTATTGATCCACCTCCACCACTATAGCCTTGTTTATAAATTGTGTAATTGGACTTGGTGATTTGAGCAAGAGCACGTCTTGCATGTCTATCAGCTCTTAGATAACTCTCCAGATCTTTACCTCCTGAATTGAAAAATTTCTTATAGAAATGTGTGGCAAGGTACGGATCGAATAGGCACCATTCCGCTGGTTTGTAATTTGTAGCTTGATTATCAGCATGTTCTGGATAGTATGTCTCTTTGTGTTTGGCTGCAGCAAGAGTCCAATCCATACCCATATATTCATCTGTAGGATAGCGTTTGAAACCAAGATCTCCCATTAAATCATAGACAGTACGTAGTATAGAGTTTTCTTGCTCTGGACTTATACCATGTTCACCGATCATTTTTGGGTCTGAGAGAGCTAATATAAACAATAAGGCAGCATCTTTATGCCTATCTTCATGATGAAGTTGCTTGTCAAATCCAGTTAACTCCTCGTCAAGCTCCTTTGCGTTGGCTCCCTGAAGAGCATATTGTTGAGGAGGGATTCTGTTACTAAACAAATAATCTTGTCCAGCTTTAATTCCTTCATTTAAGTCTTTCTTGAATTGCTCTAGGGTATAGCCTTGATCATTAAATACATTGATAGGTAAGTTAGTAGGATTAGTGAAGGCACCGCTTTGTTCAAAGTATTGTTTAACCCATGAAAGTCCACTAATGCAAGCAGCTATACTAGACGCGCGCTGAGGGTGTTCTGGCCATTCCCAGGCTCCATAGTCACTTGTTTCCCAGTACTTGCTTTTGATTAACATTCTCGTCAGTGCAACAAGGGTAGACTCTGTAGTGCCTTTGTAAAAATCACTATTATTAGCTTTGGTTTTTTCATCGAGTTCTTTAATGTTGATTCTATTAGCACAACTTAATTTACCTAGTAGTGTTAATAAATATCCATAGGCATCAAGTTGTTTCATATTCCATCCGCCTTTGTAATCTACCAGTTTATAATCAATAATTTTATTGTCGCGTGTTTCTGCTTCGATTGTAAATTTAGTATGAGGATAATTATTGTGGTCTGGATTAGCACTAAGTAAGTTATTAATCCTTGCCCTTTGGCTTGGCTGTGCATATGCTTCATATAATTTAGTAGCAATTTTTTCAGCAAATTCTGTTTGTCCAATATCCATCTTGCCGAGTGCTACAGCTGCCATATCCCTAGTCCAAGCAGAATCTTCTCCATGTGAAGGTCCTTGTGATGCTTCAAGAATACCAAAGCTTGTTCTACTATCATCACCCTTTCTGAGTATATGTAGGTCAATGAAACCTGATCTAAGAAGTGCAACAAAATCCTCCATAAATAAAGGTTGTTGTTTTGTTACAAATTTTGCTAGAGGGTGACCTGTGACTAAAGTAGAGAGTACTTTGATATTATGAAAATCAGGAAGTTGAGTAGGAGTTCGTTCTTTTGGTTTAAGTATACTTATAAGATCAGCATGTTGAGTTTTTTGTAAGACACCTGCCAAGTATTTTTCCAAACCATCAAATTCAATATAGCGATCTTCAGCTTGTGTCCTGTATGCAAAACTCTTAATAGCTTCGGGACGTGATTTGGTGGGAATGAAGGCTAATTTATGTCCATGACCATCATTTCTGAATGTTTCTGTTACTCGTTTGAACGTAATCGGATCTATATCTCTTAAGGTCTTTGTAAATTGAGGTAATCCTATAATGCTGTTTATTGGTTTTGTAGAACTTACCATAATAGATTAAACATTAACTTGCTGTATGCTCTGTTACTACAGTTGGATCTGTTGGAGCTTTAACTACGCTTTGTGGACGTATCTCTTGTTTTGTTTTAACCTCTTCTGTAGATATAGTTTCAATTGCAGGTTGGCTAGCGTGAAGAGCTGTTGTTATTGTTTCTCTATGGTTATTATTAAGTTGTCGTGCTGCTTCATCATTCCGCCTCATTTGTCGAAGATAATATGGAACACTTTCTCTTTCTAGTTCAGCTATAGATTTTGTTGAAGGTTGAGGTGTAACTCCTCGGTGGTAAGGTTGGTAACTTGCTCCATATTCATAGTCACACTCAGATGATGGATAACAATCAGTTATATTAGGCATTTTAATTACTCCTTTGTAATAAGCATTAAATAATACTTAATGCTTAAGGAATTATATGCCTATCTGACGCGGTTGTCAAGAGTGTTTCGGTCTAATAATAGTTAAGTGCTTAACTAATGTTGGGGTGTTTTTAAATCTCGGATGAAAAATATTAGCCGTCCGCAGGACGAACCGCGCCGAAGGCGCGGAACCACAACAAAAATGAGATTTAGATTTAATTGATTCAGGAGTTACGCGGTAGTGAGAATTAAATGATTTCTTACTGCATCTCTAACGA
>CAZELI010000017.1:0-57707 GCA_964512985.1 uncultured Gammaproteobacteria bacterium
TTAATGGTTTGATGAAGTCTAATATTACGCTTAACCGTAAAATACTTGCTGAGATAGCTATTAACGATAAAGAAGCATTCAACAGTTTAGTTAATATTGCTAAAGCTGCGTAGTTATTTATTCAACTCAAGCAACGCTGTATACGTCGGAAGCACATAGAGATGCTCTTGTTCAAGGGTTTCGCTTGCTGCTAACTGCAGTGCTTTGTTTAGATCTTTTTCGATGTGGATTTGCTCAGGATTAATACCAGCGTATTTTAAACGCAATGCGATGTCTTCTGCTCTATGACCACTGCAATAGACTGTCTTACTTGCAGTATTCATATAATCGAAGCGTGCATCCCAAAGCCATGAGACATCCCGTCCATCTGCATAATTATCATTAATCGCAATTAAATACTTGGCTTGAGTATCTTGATTAATGTATTTAAGTACCTCTGTGCAGCCTGTAGGATTTTTGATCAAGAATACCTGATATTCAGTGCCATTAATAGACTTGATTTCTGATCTACCAAAATTACACTGATAATTCTCTAAACCAGTCTTAATAGCCTGAAGGCTAATGCCGTTATAATAAGCCGTTGCTGCAGCTGCGCAAGCGTTATAAATATTATAAAGTCCTGGCAGATTGAGTTTCAGCTCGATACTATCATTAGCTTTGCTGAGTTTGATATGACTATAACCTATTCCTTCTTCCAAAACTTCTGTAATAAAACAATCTTCATTAACAATTATGGAGTCACTTATAGAAGCATCTAGGTTTTCGATTTGTTTTTGTGGATGTATAACTCTAAAGAAGTGATACTCAGGTTTAGATTTGCCCGCGTTATAGTTTACGAGACTCTTTATATTACTTACTTTAGTATCATCGGCATTAAGTATAATGTGTTGAGTTTTAAATGTTGTGTCTTCGGCTAGCAGTTCTTCTATCCCCTTCACTATGAGCTTTTGGGTACTATCAATCTCTCCAAAACGATCTAATTGATCGCGAAACAGATTAGTTACAGTAACTGAATTAGCTTGCAGTACTTTAGCTACAGAAACGAAAGCAGCTTCGTCTAATTCAAGAATATAATTAGCAGATTTAGGCTTACCTAATATAGAAGATGAATTAATAAACTCAGTTACAATTCCATAATAAAGATTCGCTCCATAATCATTACAAACCAATTCTGGAGCTTGATTTATAAGTTTAAGATGCTCAAGTACTATTTGTTTCAGAAGTCCTGTAGTAGTAGTCTTACCATTAGTACCAGTAATAAAAAACTGTAACTTTGATCCCATCATAGCTTCTTGATAGTATTCTAGAATTCTTGGATATATTGCTAAAGCAACTCTACCGGGTAATGCTGATGCCTTGCCTAGTTTAAAGGTTTTGATTAATTTAGAACTTAGTTTAGCTGCATTGATAGCAAGTAGTTTACGCATATGGTTTATCCTGGTGGCCAAGTGTGAAACCTCCCTGCTAGCAGATGAATATGTAGGTGATGTACTGTCTGTCCACCGTTATCGCGAGTGTTAATAACAGTTCTATAACCAGATTCTGCTACACCCAGTTCCTTAGCAAGCTTGCTTACAGTGAGCAATAATTCTCCAAGTAATAATTGATCCTCATCACTAAAATCATTTAAACATGCTTTATGTACTTTAGGAACCACTAGTATATGTTCAGGACTTGCAGCCTTGATATCACGGAAGGCAATTATATTCTGACTTTCAAAGACCTTCGTTGCTGGTATTGTACCATCAACAATTTTGCAGAAAATACAATCGCTGCTCATAGTTTAATTTTATAACAAAATTACTTATTTTATATTTTTATTTGAAAATGATTATGGAGGGAGGGTTCCGCCGCTCCGCGGAACACAACTTAAATGAAATTTAAAAACTGTTTGTTATTTAAGAATATTTATAACAAATGCCCTAATTTATCTTTCTTAGTGTTTAAATACTTTTCGTTATGCTTGTGAGCTGCCATCTTGATAGGTACTCGATCTGTTACTTCTAGTCCGTAACCTTCGATACCATGAATCTTCTTAGGGTTATTGGTTAATAACCTAATTTTCTTAAGTCCTAGATCCGTAAGTATCTGCGCGCCAACTCCAAAAGTCCTAAGGTCTGACGGGAAACCCAGCTTCTGATTAGCCTCTACGGTATCATGTCCTTCGTCTTGCAGCTTATATGCTTTGATTTTATTCAGTAAACCTATGCCTCTGCCTTCTTGTCTTAAGTATACGAGGACACCTAAACCTTCATCGCGTATTTGTTTAATCGAGCTATCTAACTGATCTCCACAGTCGCATCTAAGACTGGCAAATAAATCACCAGTTAAGCATTCACTATGCATTCTTACCAGTATAGATTTACCTTCATTACTGGCTTGTGCTACATTGCCTAATACTAAGGCTACGTGTTCTTTACCAGAAAGGAAATCCTTATAACCATAGATTTTAAAATTCTCATCATACTTAGTTGGTAAATCAGCCTCTGTAACCCTATGAACAAAACGTTCGGTCTTAAGTCTATAGGCTACTAGATCTGCAATAGTAATAAACTTCAATCCATGCTCTTGAGAAAACTTTAGTAAATCATCTCTACGAGCCATTTCTCCATTATCTTTAAGAATTTCACAAATAACTCCAGCTGGTTTGAGTCCAGCTAATCGTGCAAGATCCACTGCTGCTTCAGTATGACCGACTCTCTTTAATACACCACCATCAATAGCCTTAAGAGGGAATATATGTCCAGGTCTTCTTAGGTCTTGTGGTTTAGTATCAGGATCTATTGCTACTTGAATAGTCTTAGCTCTATCTGGCGCGCTGATACCAGTACTTACACCAAACTTAGGATCAGCATCGATACTGATAGTGAAAGCCGTACGCATAGTGTCGTTGCTTACATCTACCATTTCCCCAAGTTCTAGTTCTAAGGTTCTTGCTTTATCTAAAGCCAGGCAGATTAATCCTCTGCCAAACTTCGCCATAAAATTGATTATTTCAGGACTAATTTTCTCGGCAGCACAAACCAGATCACCTTCGTTCTCGCGATCACTATCATCTGCCACTACCACCATACGTCCAGCTTTGATGTCAGCAATAGCCTCTTCTATGGTATTGAATTGTATTTCAGGGTGCATCTGAATTAGATTTTAGCATAATATTAATCCCCCTTAACCAAACCATAACAAGAAACTGATTTTATTAAAGCATGGAATTTTTTGATGATAGTAGAGATAGTTCAAGAGCGTCTACTGGCAACATAGATAGCCAAGTAGAATTAGTTACTAACTTTTTTAGTCATTTCACAGATGATAAAGAACTTGGTTACTATAAATCAATGATAGTCGATCTTTATCGTGCCATCACTTGTTATCGCATGTATGATAACCTTGACGAGTTTATGGCCATTAATCCTGAGCTAAAAGATTGTAAAGAAGATATCATTGAGCTTTGGCAAGAGTTTGATAAATTAACTGACGAAGAATTGGCTGATGTTGCATTAGAGTTATTGCAAGATATTTAGAAATATATAGTTTTAACAAGATTGCGTAACCCACGTTAAGTACTCTGCATTAGCTTGCTTTACATCTAATGCAATTATGCATGGGCATTCATAGCTATGAAGTTCTTTAACTCTTGCTGAAAGCTTCTCGTAATTAGTTTCAATAGTCTTGAGAATCAATACACTTTCAGTATCTTCACATAGCTTAGCTTCCCAATTATATATAGAATAAACCTGCGGGAAAATATTAGCACAAGCTGCAAGTTTCTCTATGACTATGGTTTTTGCAATATTTTTAGCTTCATCAAGATTTGCACAAGTAATATAAACCAAAATCATTTTGAATAGTCTTTGAATAGTCCTTAAATCACAAACTTAAATGCTTGCACTCTATATATCACGAACTCTGGTTGCAGTAAGTCACCATTAGTATTGAAGATAGTATTTTCACCAACTGTTTTAGCGATCTCTTTAGAGTTTTTAAAATCATTAGATTTAATAGCATCTAACAATAGCTTAGTCGCTTTATAGCTAGTGCTTACATAACCAGATATTGGTTTACCATATTTAGCTTCATATTTTTCTTGTACTGCTTTAGTTGCTGGAGCAGCTCCTATAATCAAAGCCCCTTCTGAATTGGCTTTCGCGATATTAATAAACTCTTGATGGTGTACACCTTCCGAACCTAAGAATTGAATATTAGGGTTTCTTTTCTTTAGATCGTTTACAAGATAGCCTGCATCATTATATTCACCGATAAAAAATACTATATCTGCTTGTGATTGAGCTACCTTGTCGGCTATAACACTATGGTCAGAGGTTCTCACTGGGATACTTTGGTACAGTACAACCGCTTTAGTTGTATCTTTAGCTAACGACTTATTGAACTCAGAAGAAACCGATACCCCGTAAGGTCTGTCATTATAAAGTATGGCGATTTTTTTGTACTTGTCATTAGATTTAATATACTCAGCAGCGACCTCTCCAAGCTGCGTATCAGTACCAATAGTACGATAGACATAACCCTTAGTTTCAGGTCTCGCTGTTAATTTAGGACTAGTAGAAGATGGTGATATTTCTACAATGCCAGCTTTAGAATATTTCTTAGCAGCTTCTATAGAGATCTCCGAATTAAGATGCCCTATCACTCCCAGGGATTTTTGGGCTATGACCAAATCCGCTCTAGCTAAGGCTTCTGAGACCAAGCCACCATCGTCAATAATCATAGTCCCTATTCTATGATTCTTAGGAGCTTCAGTACGATTGAACTCTTCCACTGCAAGGTTTGCACCTTCTACAATGCTGTTACCCAGCTGCTTATAAGGACCTGTAAGCGGCACTGCTATCGCAATATAATGATTACCATCTATGGTCTGTATTTCTAAAGTATCTTCTTGATTAAAAGTATCGTCAGGGCTTGGAGTCTTAACCTGTGTTTTTTTGCTACACGATGTATTGAATAATGCTAGTACGCAAATAACAACAAATAATATCTTATTTAATTTTATGGATAACATTAATTACAGTATAGCAACATAGCCACGAATAGTTAATTCTCAACAAACTGTGATTCTTATTATTTATAATAGGAAGATAAGTGGCTAAAGATTCTATCCAATGTGAAACTTATCAAAATAGCCAGCGCTATTTCACTATGCCAGATTTTAACGATCCTAGTATTAGGTATAGGGTAAGGTCCCCTTCTGATCAGTGTGATTTAGTTAGAGCTAAATTAGAGGGCATGTCTAGAGCTTGTGATAAGCAAAGATTTAAACGCGAAGCATCACGGAGTGATAAGAATGTTGAAAAATTAAGTCAAAAGATTTCAGCTTTGATCACTAGTGAGTATACAAAGAATGATTTCATTGAAGATTTCTATAAACAAAATTCTATTAATCCAAATCTTGTAAGTGCTATTACTAAACTCAGTGAAACAGAAACTCTACAGTCGCATCAGCTATATAATCTTGTTCAACTGGCTTTAGTGATTGCTGAAAGAGAAGCTGAACCTTTGTATTTATTGGAGTTAATTTTAAACAATGATCATCAATCTTTTCATCAAGAATTATTGCGTCAAATTAAAGAACGTGATCATGTAAGTGAACAGTTTATACAAACCTTTGCTGAATATTGTATGGATTCTGCTAATCATGAAGATATGCCTAGAGATTTCTATGAATTACTTGCCTCTATTTATAATCCTAATGATAGAGAAAAAGGTTTTAGATCTCTAGAATCTACCTGTCATGAAAAGCTTTCAGAGAAAAGAACAGAGTATGAAAAATTAGTGACTAATGGTTATAAGATTAACCCCATAGATAGTGCTTTAATAGTAGAAAGTACTCATGAAGATATCGTAAAATTACGTAAAGAAATAATAGATTTAAATAAATTTTTAATTAATTTATATGAAGCTAATAGTAAATATTTGCAAATTCAAGATCTGAATAAATTTTTTAGAGCTAATTATTCATTCCCATATTTACCTAAATATATTCAAGCTGGAGTTTATCACTTTCCTCCTCATCCATTTGACCGCAGACTTATAGGCAAGGCTTGTACATTAATAAATGATATGGCTAATAATACATCAGGAAATCTTAGCAAAGGAAATTTGGTTAACTTACTCATTGATATAGCAAGTAATGAAGAGGGTTCTAGTTACCCTCATGAATTAACCAGAAAATTATGTTTGGATACTTTGATTAAGCTTGGAGAAATAAATACCGTAAACGCAATCAGCGAGAGTTTAATCAAAACTAACAATATTTCGGCCGTATATTCTGGAATAACTCATCATAGTGATGAAGATAGAATTGTGCAGCTTGCAATCGCAGAAATTGAAACTGCTGCTAAACCAAATATTTTAACCTTACTATTACTTACAATCTCTTCTGCAAAAATGCAAAATGATAACGAACAACTTAAGCTGCTGGGAACGAAAGCACAAGGCATAATCTGTAAAATACTATCAAGCAATAGATTAGATTTAGCTGCTAGCTTAAAAACTATAGCTAAATTTAGGCTACCTGATATAGATTCAGTTGGTATTGCAATCTATGATAGTAGTCCTAGTAATTTTACAATTCAAAGTTTAATAGATACATTAACTCAAGTTCCTGGTATTGCAAAATCTAATCTAAGCTTGCTAAATATAGTAACTATATTTAGCGATAAAGCGATTCTTGAAAATGCATTACATAATGAATTCTTAGGTGATGTTTTAAGAGGCTCCATTCGATCTAGACCTGATGATGATCTAAGTCAAAACCTAGAATCTACGATACAAACCGTGCGAAAACTTGAGAGTGATATCCTTATGGAGCATCAACAGAGAAATGCCCAATACCAGGCTGATAGACAAGGAGAACCTATTTTAGAGTCCATTTCATCACATGCTATGACTGACTCTGAGATAGAGATATATTACGAAGAAATTTTAAAAAATAATACGGAGATTAGAGAGCGTTTTAGAGTTGTTCTGGCAACAGATACCATAAATGATTTAGCTTCTAAGAATTTGTCTAAATTATTGCTTGTTGCAGCTAAAGATCGAAATGATATATTTTGGACTGCATGCAAGAGTGAAAATTTTGGAAATAAATTTCAAGCACTACTTGCAGATAGAGATTTTATATCAGAAGCAACAGTAGTAGATTTGACCAAATCATTTATAGATAATGGTTCCTATAAAGTTGAAACTGATGATTACTATAAAGTTAAATTACTTGTAGATATAACTTATCCAAACGAACCTGAGAGAGCCTTTGAATTTATTAAAACCCATGCCTTAAAAAGACTTGAAGAACTCAGAACAAATTATATTACAAGCTTAAATAATGAATTAAGAAATCCTGATGCCTTAGTTATTGAGGATGGAGAGGTAGATACAAATAGACTCCAAGCAACTTTTGATTCTGATGATTTGAGAACTTCTAAATCTAAACTCATGAGTATTCAGAATTTCCTGATAATTTTATATGGTTCTTTCCCTCAATATCTTCAAGAACAAGATATGGTGGATTTACTTAAACATCATACTGAAGTACCTGATGCTCCAAAAAGACTAGATTATTTTGGTCTCCTTGAGACAACTACTTTGCCATTTAAAAAAGAAAGCTTCTCAGAATTGTTAGATTTAATTGTATTTTTGGTAAAGAACTACAAGTTTGACAGAAAAACTTTTACACCATTAATTACCAAGCAGATTTTTGCCAAACCTGATCACACCGAAGAAACTGAAATCAAAAGACTTACATCTCTTCAGGCATACAGAAGATGCAGTAATGAAGCTGCTTTCAGCAGAATTTTAGCAGCAATGTTACGAGATAAAAATCCTCTCGTAAACACTCATGCTTTAAAATATTTTCATGATATTGATCAAATTGTTGAAGCAATTAATAATGAACTTGATAGAACAGTCAATCCTAAATTACTTTCTATAGTTTTGTCTTTAGCAATAAAAGATGAAAAACATACTATTTATTCTGATCCAGAGATGGTGAGAAGAAATTCAGAACCTTATAAGATACTATTGAAACTATTCTCTAAACCAAATTTGCACAGAAAACTTAGAGAAGCTATTAAAAAACTACCTAATAGATTAGAGCCTAGTCTTAAATATTTGCTGAAATTTGCACGTGAAAATGAAGGTACCCAAGTTGCGTTGAATATTTATCAGGCTATAAATGATTATAGGTTATTAAAGCCAATAAGCCATTTGTTTACTAAGAATATTGCTTAATAACAAAGTATTTTTGCTATTATTTTGTCATGGCTTTTCACTTACGTAAAATGAAACATAAGCTCCTAGCTGATAAGACAGTGAGTTATCAATTAAGAGGGATTGAGAATGATTCGGAAAATAACTCTGAGGTCTTGGAAGATCTAAACCCATATCTTGGCAAAAAAATAATTATAGAATATCAAGATCAAATTAACTGTATCGCTTGTGGTCGCAAAACTAATAAAAGTTTTAATCAAGGTTATTGTTTTCCTTGCCTCCAAAAATTAGCCGAGTGCGATATTTGTATCGTTAAACCAGAACTTTGCCATTTTGATCAAGGAACTTGTCGCGATAATGAGTTTGCGGTAGATCATTGTAATATTCCTCATTCACTTTATCTCTCGCTCACTAGTGGTATGAAGATAGGCGTCACTAGACAGATACAAGAACAAACTCGCTGGGTGGACCAAGGTGCTGTTAAAGCGCTACGTTTGATAACGCTGAAACGCCGTCACCATGCTGGCCTGCTAGAAGTGGAGATCGCAAAGGAAATGGCAGATAAAACTAACTGGCGCAAGATGCTAAAGAACGAAGTCGACGACGTAGATCTAATAACAGAAAAGAAAAAATTATTAGAGAAAATCAGAAACATAATTCAATCTGGCAAACTCTCTGAGGATCTAAGTTACCTATTAGATGACGCCGCAATTCTTAGTGATGACCAGCTAAGCATCCAAGAAATAAATTATCCAGTTCTCGAATATCCTAAGAAGCTCATTAGCTTTAATCTTGATAAAGATCCACACCTAGAAGGCACCCTGACCGGGATTAAAGGTCAGTATCTAATTCTAGACACTGGTGTGATTAATCTAAGAAAGTATGCTGGCTATTTAGTAGATGTGAAGTTTGGGTAACTTATTCGTACCAACCCCTCATCATTAGGTCGATCTTCTGGCAGGCTATAGCAGCACAGATGCAGCTTAACGCAAACAGTAAAACCGCGGTTACAGAATAACCAAGCTGAGTGAAACCTTCTGATAGTTTAAGGTATGAAGTTGCAGCAACTTCTAGTAATAACGCAGAAAATAATAGTATCCAAGACATGATATAACTCCAATAAAGCGACTTGCTTTCTTAATATAAACGACTAAAAACTGTGGCCAAAAGGCTAAAAACGAAAGCTACCCAAATGAATTATCAATTCTGATTATCATGATTTTAAGTTCCAAAAAAACTTTGATATTAACGTTATACCATATTTTTTGGCTTAAAAAACAAAAAATCAGCTGATAGCATATTAATTCGCTCTCATGAAGTAATTACTTACCTCGTTAAATAATCTTAATCTATCTAAATCTCTTTATATTGTGGTTCCGCGCCTCCGGCGCGGTTCGTCCTGCGGACGGCTAGTATTTTTCATTTAGCCACGCGCAGCGCAACCGCCGCGAAGCGGCGGAATCCCCGTCCCCATCCTGGTTTGAAGGATTAAATAGAGTTGTTATTATATGAAGAGCTGAGTAGTAATTACCTCATGAAGGTCTTCATTCGCATGGATTTATATGGAATAGCGAGGGAAATACCTCGAACAATAAGAAAAATATGCAAAGCTAGCCATAATCCATGATTGCCAAAAATATTTGGTAAGAAAATAATGGCAATAGCATAAATCACAAACGATAAGATCATCATATTTCTCATATCATCTGTAGAAGTAGTACCAGTATAAATTCCATCGAGCTGAAAACACGCAATCCCTGTTAGTGGCATGAATACAAGCCATGGCATATAAATCATAGCTTCGTTTTTAACAGTTTCAATATTAGTTAGGAAACCTAATAAATAATCACCACTAAGAAAATAAACTACCGCAAACAATAACGCAAAAATTAATGCCATGAAACTGCTTCTGCGAATAGTGAGATCAAACATATTTAAATCTTTAGCTCCTACTGCTTGTCCTACGAGAGTTTCAGCAGCATTTGCAAACCCATCAAGTGCATAACTAATAAACCAAAACAAATTAATGAGAATAGTATTAGCAGCCAGAACCAAATCACCATGGCTAGCTCCTGCTGCTGTGAACCAAGAAAATGCTGAGAATACTAAAACAGTACGCACAAATATATCACTATTAATACGAAATACTCTCTCTAAGTGGCTTCTATGGATTACATCTTTTAGGAAGCTATAGTTTATTTTACCGTTTACATCAGCAAAATATTCTCTGAGTATAGGAATGACAAGAAGCAAACTAAGAATGAAAATTAAATAATTGGAAATCAATGCAGAATATGCGGCACCAGCAACATTCCAATGAAGGTCCAGAGCCAAGTATATTGCAAGAGGAATATTGATGATATTCATCAACACTCTAGTAACTAAAGCAAGCTTAGGGCGTTGTATACCATAGAGCCAACCGAGCATGACATAGTTACCAGTAGTAGCAAAAGTTCCCCACACTCTAATATTGAAATATTCCTTAGCCAAGCTTTCTACTTCTTCGCTACCATGCAGAATCGCAAAAGCAAACCATACGATGACCTGCTGCAAGGCAATAACAATGACACTTAATATGAAAGCGAGTAATAAAGATCTAACTAATGCAGCAAACACTCCTTCTTTATCACCGCGACCAAAAGCTTGAGATGTGATTCCTGTAGTACCTTTACGCAGAAAAGAAAAACTCCAATAAATACACTGTAGAACTACTACTCCAAGTGCGACTCCTCCTATGTACTTAGGATCTGGTAATCTGCCCATAACAGCAATATTAGTTGCTCCTACTAGCGGCACACAGATATTAGCAAGTATAGTTGGCCAGGATAAATCCCAAATGCGCTTGTAGCTTATTCCAGATAGAGGCAGAGTTTGCATTAACAACAACGCCTCACTCCGTTCCACTTACGTTCAGTCTCTGCTTTAAAGAATTCCTTAGGAGATAATGGAAGCTGCTCTGGATGATATTTTGCTTGATGCTTGAGGTACTTCTCATAAGCATCATCGCCGCTAAGCGCTTTAATAAATTGCCAGAGCTTAATTAGAAACCGCATGTATCTCCCTCTTCTTCAATATTACTAAGATGGTATTAATAAAAGTTACCCAAACTATCGCTAAGAAAATCACTGTTAAAACAGCAACGGTATATTGATTATGTGCAAGCTTCTCGGAGACTTGGGCTGCAGCTAGATAACCAATACGAATATCCCCACTAAATAGCTTCTCTAATGCTGCGCAAGTAGTAATCACTACCAAGCTCAGAGCCGGCAAAGCAGTAATCCATAGATATTGACCTCTACCAGTTTGCACCATGATCGCTGTAGCTACACAGAGGGCAATAGTAGCCAGCATTTGATTAGCTATCCCAAAGAGAGGCCAGAGCATATTCACTCCACCATTAGGATCAATCACCCCAAAGTATAAGAAATATCCCCAGGATAGAACGACAATAAGGCTAGCAAGAACATTAGCCCAATTAGAAGAAGTCTTACCTAATGGCTTATAGAAGCCTCCTAAGAAATCTTGCAGAATGAACCTTGCAACTCGAGTACCAGCATCTAAAGTAGTAAGAATAAAAATCGCTTCAAACATAATTGCAAAGTGATACCAGATCGCCAAGAATTGTTCACCAAATACTCGAGAGAAAATACTTGCCATACCCACCGCTAGTGACGGCGCGCCACCTGTTCTAGAAAGTAAGCTCTTCTCGCCCATAGCTTCAGCGAGATCCTTCATTACTTGCGGCTCTAGCGCAAAGCCCCATGAAGAAATAGTCGCGCAAGCTTCTCTTAAATTATCACCGATAATAGCAGAAGGACTATTAATCGCAAAATACACTCCAGGATCTAAGACACAAGCAGCCACTATCGCCATAAGAGCCACAAGCGACTCTAATAACATACTTCCATAACCTACTAGCCTTATATCCTTCTCACTAGTAATCAGCTTAGGAGTAGTACCAGATGCTATCAGAGAATGAAACCCAGAAATCGCACCACAAGCAATAGTGATAAACATGAAGGGAAAAATCTTACCAGCAAAAATCGGTCCAGTACCATCTATAAACCTAGTCAGTGGTGGCATCTTAATCTCTGGAGCCAAAACCAAAATAGCAATAAACAGAAGAAAGATAGTGCCAAGCTTCAGAAAGGTAGATAAATAATCTCGCGGCGCAAGTAGTAACCACACTGGCACCACTGCAGCACAGAAGCCATAAATAATCACAAAGTACGCTAATGCTTCACTGTTAATATTAAAGAGATGCGACAAGAAATCATGCTCTGCAACCCATTGTCCAAGCACCACAGCTCCTAAGGTAAGTGCAAGTCCAATCAATGATCCTTCTAGAACTCTACCAGGACGAATATGACGCATATACATACCGACTAGCATAGCGATAGGAATAGTTGCCATAACGGTGAAAGTAGCCCAGGGACTATTCTTCATAGCTTTAACGACTACCAGTCCCAGAACCGAAATAAGAATAATTACTATCAGCAGAGACCCCAGTAAAGCAGCATGACCACCGATCTTCCCAAGATACTTCTTTGCCATTTGTCCAAGACTCTGCCCATCGTTTCTCACTGAGAAGAACAAAATCATCAGATCTTGTACTGCACCACCAAGCACCGCACCGATTAAGATCCACAAGACACCCGGCAAGTAACCAAACTGCGCAGCGAGTGTTGGTCCTATTAATGGTCCTGGTCCAGCAATCGCCGCAAAGTGATGCCCAAACACTATCCACTTATTAGTAGGCACAAAATCCTTACCATCATTAAAACGCTCAGCAGGAGTAGTTCTCTCTGGATCTAAGACCAAGACCTTTGCACAAATCCACGCAGCATATAGCCTATAAGCGATCAAATAGATACAGACGGCTGCAACAATAAGAGTAACTGTGTTCACCAGTTTATTTTATATTAGATTTCTGGTAAAGGCAATCAAAGCCACTATTCAAGAGCGATTTTAGCTTTCTACTCCCCATAATAACCTTTCTAAACATTTTATTGTTATTCCGCGCCTTCGGCGCGGTTCGTCCTGCGAACAGCCAAATAATTTATTTCATTCAGCTGCGCGCAGCGCAACCGCCGCGCAGCGGCGGAACTCCTCCTCGTCCTGGTTAAGGACTTTTAAAAGAAATTATTTAATTAGTAGGTTTTACTCAAGAGCGATTTTAGTCTTCGCTTTATTAGCAAAAAAACTAATCAATAAAATCAAACCAATTACTAGAGAGATTTTCAAAAATAAATCTTGCGAACAGTTAGCAGCTTCTTGTCCTACATAGCCAATATATGAATAAACAAGAGTACCAGGAATAAGAGAAATGAAACTGGTTACCGCGAATGTTACTAAAGAGATTTTAGTAAGCCCAAAAGCATAATTCAAAATACTATAAGGGAATACCGGTACTAAACGAGTGAAAGCAATATAACGCCAACCGTCTTTATCAATACCACGTTTTACTTCGACAATAATGGCGTCACTACGACTAAGTTTTTTTTCAATAAGAACCACAGGAGTATGCTCATTCTTCGTCCAATCCTTTGCAATATAGCGCCCCATTAAGAAAGCTAATGACGCACCAATAGTGCCTCCTATTAATGAATATAAAGTACCCCAATAAATTCCAAATATAAATCCACCAATGATAGTCATTACTGTTCCAGGAACGAATAGGATAGGCGTTATACAATAAATCAGAATAAAAACTGCTGGGGACCAGGGTCCAAGATATGCTAATAAGGAATTGAGATTCTCATATGTAAAGTAACTTCTATTTAGCACAATTAATATTACAAGAATTGCAATAAAAGAAATTAAAAATATTTTTTTTAAATTCATCCTTAGCAAGTGTCCTAATTATATTCTAACTCTTGCTAAAACTTTCGTATGATTATAGTTCCACTCTTCTATATGGCGCAGAAACTCCTCTCTAGCTTCAGCAATCTTACGTTTTAAGACTCGCATTTCTAATATAAGCACACCCTGACCACGTTTTTGGGTAGATTGATATTCATTCCTTAGCTTAGTTAGATGCTGAAACGCAGTCTCCACCTTCTCTCTAAGCTGAGTAAGAATTGGACCATGTTCGTCAAATAATTTAGTTTTCTCTAGCTTACGTAGCATGCGCTTCTCAGTCATTTGCCAACGTTTACGAATAATAATCTCTTCTCTAATAGTTTTAAGATTACTAGTTAAACCTAAATATGATAGACCTTTGATAATCCACTTGGTCGGATCCCAGTCAAAGAAACGCGGACCATTACGGTAATCAGAAGAGAACTCATGATGATAATTATGATAGCCTTCACCAAAGGTTAAAATCGCAGTAAATAAATTATCACGAGCGCTATGCTTGTCAGAATAAGTCTGTCTGCCAAAACAATGTGAAAGTGAATTAATTAAGAACGTAGAATGGTGATTAATAACAGCTCTGAGAACTCCAGCAAGCATCAGCCCACCCCAGAAGTCATGCCAAACTAATGCAATTAAAGCAGGTAGAATATAACCAGCAAAGATTCCCACTGGTAACCACCACTTATCCTGCCACACTACTAACGGATCTTCTAATAAATCTCCAGCCTTAGATTGATTGCGTCTGTCATCTAAGGGTTTGAAAAGTAACCAACCCATATGTGCCCAGAAAAATCCCTTAGTAATAGCATAAGGATCTTTATCCTTGTCATCAATGTGATTATGATGGTCACGGTGATCTAACGACCACATTAAAGCCGAACCTTCGAACGCCGCTGCACCAAAAACTAAGAAGAATAATCTTACTGGCCAAACAGCCTGAAAACATCTATGTGAAAATAACCTATGATAACCAGCAGTAATACTGACCTGAATTATAGTGATAAAAATTAAGGCTAAAACAATCGTATTCCAGTTAAAAGCCCCTGCTTTAACCCAATGCCATAATCCAAATCCTGCTATAAATGGAGATAAAAATAGAAAAATTACATTGACCCAGCCTATCTTTCTGTCTTGGGCGTCGTTTGTTAAGCTCATTTGCTTATATTATACCCTTTTAAACCTTATTCTAACTTCAGCCTAAAATCGTGAATCCCTGTCTTGATGCTGCATATATAGCAAATTGCCTTTAAGGACATATTAAGCTTTAAGGATAATACTTGTAAGTAATTATAACGACAACAAGTTCCTCGACTAAGCTAGAATTAGCTTAGTCATGAAAAAAATTACTCTATTGTTATTAGTAATATTCTCTCTTCAACTAAGCCCTGCTTATGCAGTGAATAACGAAGCTTCGCTCAGACGAATCTTCAGTAAATTAGTAGCCGGCATGGGAAAGAAGGATGCAGATTATACTCTTGAAATAGTCGAATCAGAGGAACTCAATGCTTATGCAACTCTTGGTAATAAGATGGTAGTGTATACTGGTTTATTAAAGAACATCAACACCGAAGCTGGCTTAGCGTTTGTGCTGGCACATGAGCTTGGACATATAGAGGAGCATCATGTTCACAAAAGTATCCTAGTTAGTGCAGTATCAACAATATTTGGTAATTTATTCTTCAAAGCTGATACGACAAGCAGTAAGATTTATAGCGGTGTAAGCTACTTCCACAACCTAAGCTATAGTCGCGGTAAGGAGAAAGATGCTGATTTATTCGCTGTAACTTTAGTTGATAAATTCTATTGCAAAGATCCTAATAAACTTGAATTCTTTAAGAGAAATACTGGTGTACAAAAATCAGGAAAAATACTTGAATATTTTAGTACTCATCCTTTAACAAGCACCAGACTTGCTTACCTCGACGAAGCCTTTACCGCAGAGAATTGTGTGTTTTAATTCGATTTTATACGTTATTTGATTTTAACCAAACAGCTTTAGCTGGAGAAACTGAATGAACCGTAGCTTGAAAACTATCTACAAATCTCCTATCATCACTAACAACAAAACAAGAATAATTTTTACCTCTCATCTGGGCTCGGTGTTCTGCTAAAAACTTTCGTTCACTTATTCCATCTAAAGCAACTCCCCTAATAAATTGATCAGGAATGAGTTTTGGTCTTCCTTTAGCTAATAATTTTAATTCAGCAACTAAACCTTCTAAATTACTCCTAGTACCATAATTAGAATTGGAACTTTTAAATGTTCGATCAAAAGCATTGCGTAAGGCTTCTTGATCTAATTCAGCAATTTCAATTCCATCTAAAGCCAAGGTTAGTTTTAAATCTATTTTACCGTTAGCTCTAATATTGCGGTGATCTTTATCTTGCAATTTTTCATTTAACTCTCGAAGAAGTGATTGTAATGATTGAGTATTTTCTAAAAATTTTAAATCTACTACATAATGATGTACCTTACTAGTATCTGTTTGTTGGCTACCAGAACGTATCATTAATTTACCTCTACGCTCTGATGCAGTCCAAGAAATACGATTAGCAGGATCTCCTAGAACATAATCTCTGACTTCGCATGAATAAGCATCAGGATTTATTCCCGTTCTAGATTCGTCACTATCAGCTCTCGCTCTATTATCAGCTCTTAAGTATGGAGCTTGATTTAAAGTGGCAACTAATTCTCTGATCTCAGGAAAACTTTCAGAAGCTGGTCCTAATGCAAAAATATTCTCTTCAACAATCGAATCAAAATCCATACTACCTAGAGCGTCATTGTCAAATTCAATAAAATTAGGATAAAGAACATCACCACAACGTTCACAATATACATTTCTGGTCATACTCACAAAATGTGGACTACGAGCATATTCAGTCAATAAAAATACTAAGTCATCATGCATATAAGCTAGACTTCTATTGAAGTGAATATTGTTTGGCGCACGTTCCAATAGTTCTTTTTTACGATCACTAGTTAAATAAGGTCGTGCCAAAAGCTCTTGGTCTGCTTCTGCATTAAAGGCAGTAGTATCCTCCCATAAACCAGCTTGATTCAAACCATAAACTTTTCTCAGTACATCAATAATCGGATAACCTATAGTCTCTTTATCCGCTTCAAAAGCATCAAGATAGCGTTTATGAATCTCAGGATATTTTTTGAAAATTGCTTTAGCACCTTGATAATATTCGTTATTTTGTACTGCACTAAAACTTTGTAAAAGTCTAAAAGCTTCTGCTAGAGGGTGAGTGGATTGACTTAAATCTAAAGCTGTAAAAGCTAAAACATTTTGTTCTTCATTTAGTGTTATCTCTTTAGTTGTTGCAAGATCTTTTCTACGACATTCTTCTTTTTTTACTTCAAGGAAATTAGTTCCTTTTAGTAATTCTCCTAAATGAGCAACTTGCATTGCTTGAGAGTTAGGATCAAAGGGAAACTGTGAGAGAAATAAATTTGGTGCAGTTAAAGGATCAATCTTGCCATCAGCATCAAAGAAGATAGCTTCTTTGAACTTACCAATAAGTAGCTTTGCCCATTCTGCTCCCCAGTCTTTAAAATCAGTATAGATTTTAGAACTATTAATTAGGATATTGGCCTCTGGATAATCTGTATTAAAGGGATCATTAATATCTAAACTAAAATTACGTCCAGCTTCTTTACTAATAACGGCTACTGCTTTAGCTACTTGAGCCATTAAAATAGCTAACTCTGCTTGAGTATAAATTCTTCTATTAAAAATGTCGAGATACATCCATCGTAAACATGTCTCTGCTGTTTCTTGATCAACACTTTGGAAAGCAGGAGCAATGATGCGTACTTGATCTAGTGATAAATCAAAAATACCCAGTTGTTTTCCGCTACCTGTTTCCATAGCTTCTATCATTTCTACCCTACTTGGGTCTTTTAATAATTGTGCTAATGGGCTATACTCTCTAATCAAGTCAATAACAGCGTGAGCAAAAGCTTTTGAAACCTTTAAATCTCCTCGATGATCGAGTTCTCTGATACTTTCTTCTATATTATCTATATCGGTGTACTTAAGCCCAGATTCTTGCCCGTTTTTAATCCAGTCGATCAGTCTTTTCCAATCATTTGGTAACCAAGGAAAAGTTCGTTGAGAATTTGCGTGCTGCAATATATGTCGTTCCATTTTAAATCTCAAAGTTTCAATGTACCCCTTTGCTGAGCAAATACGCATAAAATCATCTGGATTGCCATTAGCAATTCGACTAGCTTCTCTAATATTTGTTGATATGTCTTTTAATAGATAGCTAGGAGCCCTTACTAGTGAGCTTCCTTCTGTGAAGTCCATTGAATGAATTCTTCCATTCTCAACAACCAGATTTATGGCATGAGGTTGATTAGCATCAAAACCAATCTTATAATCATTCTCCCAAACTACTAAACCAGCAGCTTGCATCGTTGGTACCTTAGCTTCTCTAAGCATTAAATCTGCACAATAAGCGAAATCCCTACAAACCCCCATAAACCCTAATTCACTTTGGATATCAGGGATATTTGGTGCATTGGATATAGCTAAAGCTAATTGAGGATCGTCTATATAAACTTGTGTATCAGCAATAAAAGCTTGTATTAATTGAGATCTAGTATATTCTGATGGATCCAAATCAAAAACACGTTTTAAAACGGGATATTTATCTAATACCCTCTTACCTATTGGTAGTTCCAACCACTTTTCCAAATTAGCAGGAGCCTTCTTCACATCATAATCCAGTTCTAAAACATAGCTAATATAAGCTTGTCCATTTCTATCTCTTGTTAAAGATGCTGTATCTAATCCAAATAAATAAGTCAATCCAAGACTATCTTTCATGGCTTGAGCATATTTAGCATTAGTTGCGATTACAGTTTTTTCAAATTTAGTTGGTAAGATTAATGGCTCATCTTTTTTGATACTTCTTGGATCAATCGGAATCTTGACGTAAATCTTACTGTACTCGTTTTTTCTTTGCATCGCACGTAATGATTGGTCGTCAGCATATTGCAGTTGAGATTTTTGTAAATTATCCGTTAAATCAGTACAAGCACCTTGTAAATCAGTTACTCTAAATACATTATTTATAAAAAGATCTCCTGGATTTACATCACCGATTATTTCCCCCATAATTTCTCCTGGAGGCGAAGTTAAACAAGCTCCAATCCTTTTAGACTCTCCCAGAGAAGAGCTTCCTAAGCCAGTTTTCATACCAGCTCTAGCATCTATAATTTCATCTTTAATTTTAATGGGTGATATTTTTGAATTGGGATTATCAATGAATTTTTGAACCTTTGTTTGTTGTTTCTGATATTTAATAAATGCCTTACTAATATCAAATTCATCTAATAATTCTAAGGTTTTTTGGATTTGTAATTTCTGTGAAACCAAAGGCAACAAGCCCATTTGTCCTTGTGGATTAACAAACTCGCCGTAAGAATATAGAATTTCGGATTTTAAACTCTTTAATAATTTGACAAGATTGGTAGGGATACCATAATGTTCCGAATGAGGAATAGCAGAGATCATGTCGATCTGTTTAATTGCAGACTTGGCTGCACCTTTAGGAGTCTTAAATTTCCTCCCGCATAGCTTAGTTGCAAGTTCTATAATTTTTTGTTCAAAATCACTAATAGCTTTAACTAATACAGGAGCTACTGTCCTTGGAGTTTTGGGTGAATCATTGCTTGGATCACTGCTTGATGCTTCTAGTCGAATACATTCTCTTGAAACTTCTTCGCTTTTTGGCCATGGCAAAGCTGGGCCAATACTAGTAGCCTGCGCAGTCTTAGGACTTATAGATTCTAACCCCACGAATATACAAGTAATTTATCCTAAAAGAGTTGATAAAAATAGATACCCAGGGGTTCCCCCTAATTAAACTTTAAGGTAAATCATATATATTTTCAATTTTACTTAATTTAGCTCAAACACAGCCTCTACTTCCACAGCAGTATTTAATGGTAAAGAACTAACGCCGATAGAGCTACGTGCGTGTCTACCTTTATCGCCGAATACTTCTACAAACAATTCTGAAGCACCATTAGCCACATCAGAATGTTTAGAGAAGTCGGGGGCACTTGCAATAAAAACAACCAACTTCACGCAACGAGCAACTTTACTAAGGTCACCACCACAAGCGTGATTTAATTGTGCTAAGAGATTTAAAGCACAAAGCCTGGCTGCTTTCTTAGCTTCGTCCAAATTCAAATGAACACCAACCTGACCTTTATAAACTACCTCATTATTCTCTCTACAAATCTGACCAGAGAAATAAACATGCTTACCACTTATCACATATGGAACGTAATTAGCGAGAGCAGCATTTGCATCAGGAAGAGTAATACCGAGTTCTAATAAATTCACCATAATAAGTATTATTATAAAACAAATAGGATCTAAAGTTCGCTAAAATTATAAAATGCCTCAGCCAAGCATATTAATAGTAGGCGCAGGTCCAGTCGGTCTCACTCTTGCTAATCTATTAACACACTATGGTATTGATTACCATATCATTGATAAACATCCAGGTATATCGGTTTATTCTAAAGCATTAGCAATGCACGCTCGTACCTTAGAACTCTGTGATCAATTGAACCTTAGTCAAGAGTTCATGGAAGCTGGTAGAGTTCTTACAGAGGCTAACATCTATGCAGATGTTAAACGCATAGCCCATGTGGATCTCAATACTATTCCTAGTAAATATAATCTAGTACTTAGCATAGAACAAAGTCAATCAGAACGCATCTTAGAGACTAATCTGATTAAACAAGGTAAGCAAGTACACTGGAATAACGAACTGATAGAAATAAAAATCAATGACACTAACAATCATGTAAAAATTCGTGATGAAAATCAAACTATACAAGAAATGCAATTTGATTACGTGTGTTCATGCGAAGGGGCTCATAGCACTGTCCGTAAGCAAGCTCAGAGTAGTTTTCATGGAGCTAGTTACGATCAAGCGTTTTTACTTGCAGATGTTTTAGCCCAGACTGACCTTAAACCTAATTCAGTATATGGCTTCCTCAGTAAGAATAAAATATTTGCTACTATCCCTCTAAAAAAAGACAGATATTGGCGCATCATTACTACTGTTGATAATGATTACCCAGCAAATCTTACTAACCCAAGCATCGATGATGTTTATGAACTTACACAAAACTCTATACCAGAGAATTTTAAAATAAAGCAAGCTACTTGGATCTCTCACTTTCATGTACATCACCGTATTGTTAATCAATACAGGAAAGCTAATGTATTCTTAGTTGGGGATGCTGCTCATATACATAGTCCTATCGGAGGGCAGGGCATGAATGCTGGTATGCATGATGCTTTTAACCTTGCAGAGAAATTAGCTGCTGTTATCAACGATAAAGCTAATCCCAATATTCTAGATCTCTATGATAAAGAACGTAGAAAAGTAGGGCAAAAGATTGTTAACGGAACGGATCTAGCTACTCGCATCATCACTGGACGTAATTATTGGACACATACTTTACAAAAATTACTAGTACCTTGGTTCTTCTCCAAGCGCTCAATTAGAAACAGACTAGTTAAGAATCTGGCGATGCTTGATTAAAAAACCTTTGCAATACTTGAACAATTCGCTTTATTAATAAGATTTTAACCTCAGATCCTTAGGCTTTAAGTTTATCTACCGATATTAGTAAACATGTCGTCATTCTGGGATAAAACTAATTTTAAATCACCATTAGCTAAAATCCTAGGCCATTTAGGATTAATCAAAGCAAATCCTAATATCACTATTACTGAGAAGTATTTTTCTGAATCTAATAAATCGTTTCTGACTTATAGAGTCTTGGGTAGAAACGTAATGGTATTAGGGGATCCAGTGGGTTCTTACCAAGAGGTAGAAGAATTAATATATAGTTTCTATCAGAAAGTTAGAAGCCAGAACCAGAGCCTATATTTCTTTCAAACCTCCTCTTTCTTTCTAGATATTTATAAGAAGTTAGATCTTCGTATATCAACTATTGGGAACGAGGGTTTTGTGAATTTGTTGAACTTTGATTTAAAAAACCCTAATAGAACAGACTTACGTGAACAAATGAGAACCCTAGATGCCTTTAGATATAAGGTTCGTTACTATAAGAATCCTACTGATACTACACTACTACAAAAGCTAGAGAAGGTTTCTAGTGACTGGTCTGTGGGACTTACGACAGTTATGACCGTAGAAGATATGGTGGGTAATATTGTAGCCTTTATTAATCTAGTACCCTCTTATAAACGAAGTGATTTAGGAATAGATCTAATCCGCGAATCCAAAACCGCCCCAGAAGGCACACTAGAATATTTATTAGCACACTCAGTTTTATTCTTTAAAGAATTAGGTTATCAACGCTTAAGCTTAGGATTAATCCCGCTTAATACTTCAGAAGCTAAACCTAACTTTCAAGAAGCGGTAACGAAAGCTTTACTTGCTAAAATGAGTTTCTTGTTTAGTGATATTAGTCTTAAACCGCTTAAAGAGAAATTTGTTGATATTTTAGAACCTCGATATTTTATTTCGAGTAAACAGCAAAAAACTACTACTAGCAATACATATAAAGCTAATTTTGTTGTAAAATAAGCTAATAATTAAACTAAATTAGGTATATTTCAACGTAACATCAAATTATTTGAATAGAAATGATTTTTATACTAAAGATTGGTATTCTAAGGTATAATTGTGGATAAATATATTCAGAGATAATTCACTTTATCAATTCACAAAGGTAGCACTATAATCAACATTACATCAAAGACTAAAGATTAACCATTTACGCCTGACGGGTCAAGAAGAGGTATGGCTAGTGGGGCGTACCTCTTCTTTTTATTTATCCTAATTCCTTACTTTACTTATCTTTTGGGGTTCCGCCGCTTCGCGGCTAATGAAACAAAACAGCAATCCTAAAACTAAAGGTAGGAAACTAAGACTTAGGATGAGCGCCCATTCTTCTACATTCAATAATTGTAATGCTAATAATTTATTCAAGCCAGGAGTATAAACGGGTGCTACTAATAAAAATGTGCAAAGTAAAATTGCTCCCCATATATATGGATTCTTACTAATATCATTTATCAGTAATCCCGTTGTTTGCGAATTCCTCATATTGAATACATGAAACACTTGCGAGAAACCCAAGGTCAAGAAGGCAATAGTAATTGATTTAGCAATACCTAGATTCAGATGATTTAACGCTATATAGAAAGATGTAAGAACAGCAATGGTAATAAGCATTCCATAAGCTGCAATTTGTAACCAATGAGATCTCAGCAGAATCGCTTCCTTAGGGTCTCTAGGAGCTTGTTTCAGATAGCTTTCATCTCCTTCACCGACACCAAGTGCCAGCGCAGGAAAGACATCAGTAATTAAATTCAAATACAGAATTTGCAAAGGCAAAATGGGTAAAGGGAAATTAACTAAAGTAGCAAGTAGAACTATAAATATCTCACTAATATTACAAGAGAGTAAATAAATAACAAAACGCCTAATATTACTATAAATCACTCGTCCTTGTCCTATAGCAGCGACAATCGTATTAAATCGATCATCCTGGAGAACCATATCTGCTATATCCTTCGCAACCTGAGTACCCCGCTGTCCCATCGCAATACCAATATCAGATTTCTTCAGTGCTGGTGCATCATTGACGCCATCTCCTGTCATAGCAACGATCTCATTTCGCTCTTGTAAAAACTCCACAAGCTCGAGTTTCTGCTTAGGATTGATTCTATAGAACACAAATCCATTCTTCGAATCTAATTCTTCAGTCTTCTCTAGATGCTCTCCAGCTAATACTTTATTCTCCTCAGTATCGATGATACTCACAGCTTTAGCAATATTAATAGCAGTACCCTTCTGATCACCAGTAGCCATAATTATCCTGATACCAGCAGTCTTACATTGCATGATAGCTTCTTTCACATCAGAGCGAGGTGGATCAAGTAAACCCACAAGCCCAATGAATATAAGGTTTTCATATGGCTTCTCAGATTCACTATTAACTTCTTTATATGCAAGTGCAAGTACCCTCAAGCCTTGATTCGCTAGATCTTGACTCTTGGCTTTCCAGGATTCTTTATCTTCCACAGAGAAATCAATCTGGTTATTATTAGTAAATCTCTTAGTGATCACCTCAAATACTGCTTCTGGAGCGCCTTTAACAGCAATGAGGACTTGTTCATTTTGTTTATGGTAAGTTGCCATCATTTTCAGAGTGTTATCAAAGGCATCTTCCTTGATTAATGGATATAGCTCATATAATTTAGTTTTACTTAGATCTTTTCGTTCAGCTACTTGTAATAAGGCAAGCTCCATAGGATCACCGAGACTTTTATCAGTCTTACCATCCTTCTCTGAAGAAGCAGTATTGCAAAGTACTCCAACTTCTAAGGCTTTATTCAGAGTCACTGAGTTATTATCAAGTTTTTGATCAGGATTGATTTGAATTCTCCCTTCATCTAATTCGTAAACTTGCACTGTCATTTTATTTTCAGTAAGAGTTCCTGTTTTATCAGTACAAATTACCGTAACTGCTCCGAGTGTCTCTACTGATGAAAGTTTATTGATTAGAGCTTTCTTCTTTGCCATAGACCACATGCCCTTAGCAAGAGCCATAGTCGCAACTATCGGTAAGCCTTCAGGTATAGCAGCAACCGCAAGAGCAATCCCCGTCTTAATCATCATGATTAATTCTTTACCAGTAATGATACCAAGCACAATAATAAAAACAGCTATAAACAAAGTAACCCAAATTAATTTGGTACTCATCTTATCAAGACGCTCCTCAAGTGGAGTGCGTCCCTCTTCAGCAGTTTCAACAAGCGTACTGATTTTACCAAGCTCAGTTTCCATGCCGATCGCTAGCACGACAGTCTTCGCTGAACCGTTAGTAACAGCAGTACCCTTAAATAGCATGTTAGCTCTTTCTATAATTGGCACTTCTTTAGTTAGAGTGTCAGGAGTTTTTTCTACTGGAACTGATTCCCCAGTGAGCGCCGATTCATTAATATTAAGCTTAGAGCTGGTAATTAATCTAACATCAGCGGTGACCATATCTCCTGCTTCAAACAATAAAATATCGCCTATCGTTATTTCTTCAGCGGGTATTTCATTTACCTTGCCATTTCTTAAAACTTTAGTCGTTTGTTGACTTAAATTCCTCAGAGCTTCCATTGAAGTTTTGGCTTTAAACTCAGTAAAGAACCCAATCCCAGTATTAATAGTAATAACTGCAATTACCGCAATTCCTTCCACCCATTGCTCCATAACGAAAGAAACTATAGCGGTAACCACTAAAAGTATAATCATAATACTTTTAAACTGATCTATAAAAATCTTCCAAGGACTTATAGGACTCTTCTCTTGTAAAGCATTTTTACCATACTTATTCTGATTCTCAGATACCTGAGTAGAATTCAAACCTTGCTCTAGAGAAACTTTCAACTGTTCTAGGATAGCTTGATAATCTTCATCACCCTGCCATTTAGCTTGGACAGAATCTGGTTTTGCTATTTCGTTTAACTTGTTCATTCGATAATGATTTTAGCATTGTTGAAGTATTACTCCACTCGCGCTTACTCTGCCAAGCTTGTTTCTGATGAGGAGTCCCCATCGCTGCCCAGAATATACTATTAGAGCCTAGTTTATTATTAATCTTATCTACTAAGTCAGAAATATTCTTCTGCTTAGTTTCTGCTGGATCTTCTATCTTAAATAAATTAAGTTGTAGAGTATCAGCAGTTTTAAGTCCTGTAAGCATCACACCTGCCTTACGATATGCTAAGCCTGGAATAAATATCTCATCAATTAATTCATTAGCAGCATGGATAAAGTCCGGAGTCTCAGCGCTAGGTCTATCCAAATGAATACTTGCATAGAGACTACGTCCTCTATAACTAGGTCCATCACAAACTATAAGATGAACATGAAGCACAGTCGCTATGAGTTTTTGGGTGCGTAATCTACGTGTAGCAGTAGAGATGAAATTAGCCACAGCTTCTTTCACTTCTTCCTTAGTCTTGACCTTAGTTCCAAACGACTTAGAACTAATAATGCTTCGACTAGGTTCATTCATGCGCTGACTATCTAAAGGAAAGCAGGGTATAGAGCGCAGTTCAAGCACAGTACGCATACCATTAACATTCATATGTTGTTTAATCCATAGATCCTTAGTAGACTTGAGATCATAAGCAGTATAGATTCCATGCTTCTTAAATAAGTTCTGACTACCCCAACCTATACCCCAGATATCAGCGACAGGAGTATCACGTAAGTAAGCATCTATCTCTGATTCGAGATGAAATATACCAAGTTTTTTGTCTTTGGCGATTTTATTAGCGAGTTTTGCAAGAGTCTTAGTACTAGCTATCCCAATAGACACCGGTATGCCGATAGCTTTCTCAATGTAAGCTTGAACATATTCAGCTTGCTGAGCAAGACTCACCTGAGAATTTTCACTGGTTTTATTACTGCTCTGGCCAAACGAGAAAAAAGCTTCATCTATAGAATAAACCTCAAGCTCTTCTACTATCTCTGCAAGTGCCGACATAACCTTATTAGAAAGCTCTGTATAGAGAGAAAAATTAGCAGAACAAATAGCAACTCGATGCTGTTCAAGAATATGCTTGACCTTAAATAAGGGCACACCCATCTTAATACCCAGAGCTTTAACTTCATTAGATCTAGCAATAATACAACCATCGTTATTAGATAGAACCACTACAGGACGCCCTTCTAGAGCAGGGTTTACAAGCCTCTCACAAGAAGCAAAAAAATTATTGCAGTCTAATAGGGCAATGAGCTTCATTACATGCTATCCTTATATGCGTAAGTATAGCAATCTTGAATAGATATGAGCAATAGGCCGTTAAAACAAAAAACCATAGGTATACTCGGAGGCATGAGTAACCAAGCTACTGCTGAGTATTACCGAATGATTAATGATGGTGTCAATGAATCACTCGGTAACTGGGATATAGCAGAGACGCTTATCGCTGGAGTGAACTTCGGGAATGTAGAATATTTCATTCGTAATAATTTATGGGACCAGCTGAGTGACTACTTAGAAGAAAGAGTACTGAAGCTTAAAGCAGGCGGTGCCGATCTGATCATATGTGTATCGAATACTGTTCACAAGAGTTTAGTTCCAATTATGGAGAAGATAGATATTCCATTTATTCATATAGCAGATCCTACTGCCGAAGCCATACAGAGACAAGGTCTTAAGAAGGTTGCCATTCTTGGTACCAAACCAGTAATGAGCCTTTCATATATCAAGAATCACTACCAAGAAAAATACGGCATAGAGGTTTTTTCTCCAAATGAAGAAGATCAGTTAGAAATCAATCGAATCATCTTCGACGAACTAGTGAAAGCTCAGTTCTCTCCTAAATCCAAAGAAAAATATTTAGAGATAGTCGATCGCTTAGAGAAGCAAGGTGCAGAAGGAATCATTCTCGGTTGCACAGAAATATTCCTTCTCATAGAGCAAGCTGACAGACCGCATCTCCCCTTCTTCAACACCACAGAATTACATGTGAAAGCAGCAGCAGAGTTTGTGTTAAATGTATAAAACGGTAGCTTCCGTTTATGAGGATTACAGAATTTTTTGTTCCTTTGACTATTGTTTTTACAAAATAAATACATAAAAACCAGCACGTGCTATTATCTTATTGTTTTTGAAAGAGAATAATATGACAAAACCAATACTTCAGAATGGCACTTCAAGTAACCAAACCTTGATAAGAGTTACAGAACCAACAGCTTCATTGGTAGCTATAGAAAATACCAATCCCATTGCATCCTCAGCTAAGCAGCTTTCAGAAGTTGATGTAATGGATAGGGCGATTTATAGTATTGAACTGAACCGAGCGGATGGCACAGCAACTCTGAATGCTAGATACAATGCTTACGCTGATGACCGAAGCAATGGTCTTAGTCCAATGGAAAGAGATTTACTTCGTTTACAAATAGAGGATCCTTTTCTTTGGGAATCTAAGGAAATAAAAGATTATCAATGTACGCGAGGTATTTATGAAAAAAACAATATTCATAAGACATCAAGTGGTGTTCAACCAAGATTTCAATTGTGTCATTATCTAAGTCCGAAGATTGCTGCAATTGATGATTTTTTATGTAAAATACGTTCGGCTCCTCTCTCTAAAGAAACCATTCAACAATACGAACAGACTTTCACCAGATTATTTCAAGCAGTTCTGACTGGTCAAGGCTCTTTCAATACAGATTCTGTCAGTGCTGAGAAATATAAAAACTTTTTCAACAAACAAATTAATGAGCTTCAAGAATCATATGCTCGTAATAAAGATGGAGATGTTTTACAATGCAAAATAATCAGACAGGCAATTGAAAATTACTATGATTATCATCTTTTACCTAAAGAATTATTACGCTATGGTTTGATTCTAGGACCATCTCATGGAGTAACTAAAGGCAGAGTTTCACGTCAAAGATATCTAGGTATTGCAATGCCGAGCCTATCAGAAAAAATACTGCAACAAATACCTGCTAATAAAACTACTCAAGAACATCGGATACCAGTTTATTTCTATAATTCTGCTAATGGGACACTTGATAAAAGTATTACTACAACAAGTTTTAATGGTGGTATGGTCAATATAAGTTTAATTAATCTTGAAGCTGAAACAGTCAATGAAACAGTTGGAGCCAAAGCTTGGAAACAAAGATTTGACAAAGTTTATAATGAGAATCCAAATTTCAAATTTGAACACGATCCAAGATTTTTAGATCAATTACTTTTGCTTGGTTTTCATGGAAAGAATCCAAATCCAGATACTGCAAGAGATCGAATATTAGATGCTCATTTAGAAGAACAATTAGCTTATGCTATTTCAGTAATATATATAGAAAATCTGTTTAGGCAATCACTTCATGCTGATGGTACTGGAAAACTAGGTGAAGATGATTCAACATTTTGGGCTGGACTTGCACGTGGAAGACATGATTATCTACCAGCTATTTTTAAAGACAATAATAATACCACTATCAGAGAGGCATATGAAAAAATAGACGAAGCTCTGAATATTGGAGAAATGGATGCAGATAACTTAGATGCCAGAAATGTTAAACGTGGAGCTGGACAGATGCTTAATGTTGAGGCTAGGTTACGGGCTCTTGCTAAATCCACTAACCCTGCTTACCATTTGCTTAGATCTCTTCGGCATGTAATTATTCCAATGGAACAAGAATTCAAAAGCCTTAAAGGGAAATCAAAAGAATTTCGTTTTGGAACTGAAGTAATCTTGACTAAACTACTTACAGAAAAGCTTTTGGGGCATGAGGGAGTAGATCTTTGTAAAACCGTAAAATGGGATGAACTTTTGAAAAAAGATTTTACGGATTTTGAGATGTATAGCTACAAAAACTTTTTAAATGATCCTAATAAATCTAGTAATGATCCACATGGCTTGATGAAATTAAGGCGTGCTTGGTATAGATTTTTTGATGAAAAAATAAGTGGAGCAAATTATGAGCAAAAATTAAGTTCATTCATCAAATCTTCTTTAGTACAAAATGCTGCTAAATCATTAGTTAAGCGTGAATTTATTAGCTATCAAGACAGAAAAATATCTGAGCATCTTGATTACTATAGAAAACATCGTTATTTGGGAACTCCAGACAAGATCAATGATATGGTAGATTAATTTAACGGTGAAACTAAAATTATGAAACCAAGAGACTTAGCAATTATCAAGCCCAATCAAACCCACTCAGGTAAAGCAATCAATGACTATAAAATTAATAATGTATTTTGGTAACACTACCAATTCTTCTTATTCAAATCTATTACTAGTAAATTTCTAACTCTATAAACTCCAGGAATATTAGTAGCAATGCGCTCAGCAAACGCCTTATCCGCAAAATTAGTTACCTCACCTTGCAAGACTACTACTCCTTGATTTACGTCATAGGCTATAGCCTTATTAAACTCTGGATGCATTGATATCAAGGAACTTAAATCCTTGCGTATAGTAGTATCATCACTAGCTTTACCACTTAGAAAGCAAGAAGCTAACAGAATTACACTAAAAAATAACCACTTAAAAACTAATTTCATTTTAAATACCCCTATTCTAAAAGTATCAAGAACAAATTAACAAGAGATTAAATGCAGTCTAACTATCCTTTCGCCATTTGCGCGAAGAACGCTTCGGCACCTTTCTTGACTTGTTCTTCACTAAGATCTTGTTTATGAGTAGCGATCATCCATGAATAACCGAATTGAAAGCTTTTTTATAAAACTCGATTGCCTTCAGCGAATCTTTATGCTAAAGTCAATTACCCACTATGTTAGAGCAAAAGAATAAATCTATCGCAGATGCTTACGATATAAATAAATTCAAAGATCGCGCATATAAAGTTATAGATATTTTAATTCGATATTGTCATCAGGCGCAGTCAATGGAGCTACCCGTACTAAGCTGGCAAGATCCAGAAGCTGCTATCGCTAGTTGGAAACCATCTCAATATTTTTATTCTGATAATAAAGAAAATCAATTAGAACTTCTCTTAGAGAAATTCTTAGCAGAATCTAATCACTTACATTCACCTAATTACGCTGGGCATCAAGTCTCAGTCGCCTTACCGACCGCAGCACTAGCAGAGTTTGTATATTCTTTCTTGAATAGCCCCTCCACGATTTATGAGATGGGACCAGCAAGCTATGGTATCGAGCAAGCCATAGTATGTTGGATGGCAGAGAAACTTTATATAGATACTAATACTGCTGGAGCGGTATTAACCTCTGGAGGTTCATTAGGCAATCTGACAGCATTACTTGCAGCAAGGCAAGTGAAGGCTGGTTATGATGTATGGAGTGAAGGTGTAACTGATAAGCTTGCCATTATTGTTTCTGACCAAAACCATTACTCGATTGCAAGAGCAGCACATATAATGGGGCTTGGTAATAAATCGATCTATACCGTTAAATCAGATAAACAATTCAAGATGTCTATGGATGATCTGAAGAAAGTTTATCAGCAAACTCAAAACGATTCTAAGACAGTGATCGCAGTTTGTGCAAGTGCTTGTTCTACTGCTACAGGTTCATATGATCCTATAGATCTGATTGCGGATTTTTGTGAAGCTAATAATTTATGGCTACATGTGGATGGCGCTCATGGTGCTTCGGTGGCACTTTCAGATAAATATAAGCACTTGATACAAGGCATTAATAGAGCGGATTCCGTAGTCTGGGATGCCCATAAGATGATGGCAATACCGAGCTTAATAACCGCAGTGATTTATAAAAAACGCTCTGAATCTTATGCAGCATTCTCTCAGCAAGCAAGTTATCTACTGAATGAAAGTTCTATAGAAAGAGATACTTGTAATAGAACTATAGAATGTACTAAACCAAATATGGCAATGAAATTATATCTATCATTAGCGATACATGGAGAAGAATTCTTTACCAACTATATCGATTACACTCACGATTTAGCCCAAGAGTTTGCAGCTCTAATCAAGTCACAGAAAGATTTTGAGCTCGCTATCGAACCGCAGAGTAATATAGTTTGTTTTCGTTATTTGAAGACTGGTCTAGATGATCAAGCCTTGAATCGTTTACAAACAAAAATTCGAGAACAAATTATCAAATCTGGAGAATTTTACTTTGTACAAACTGATTTACTTGGTAAGACTTACTTAAGAGTTTCGCTAATGAACCCCTTGACTAAAATCGATAATCTTAGAGCTTTATTAGAATTAATTAGGATATATTCTAAGAAGTAAATGTAGATTAAGCTGTAGCTGACGCTTTCTCTAATTGCTTTTGACGATGCGTTAATTTAAAGAAAAACAAGAACATTACTAAGGTGAAATGAGCATAAGGTTTAAAGTGATATTTCTGCATTTCGTTTAATGCTTCTCTAAAACTATACTTATCAAATACCATTCTATAAATAGCAATCATCATGCCAGTTCTCTCTCTACCATGAAAGCAATGCACATGAATCGGATAATTAGTCTCATCACGTAATAAGACCAAAAACGATTCAGCAATACGCCAATAATAATTTAGCCTCAAAATATTATAGAAATGAGCAGACCAAGGGAAGTGAATATAAGTGAAACCGAGTGCTTTGGCTTTCTCTTCTTCATGTATAACATTTGTCTTAGTACAAAAATTAATTATAGTCTTGACCTTCATTTCGCTGCGAAGATACTCTAAATCACTATCAGTAGGAAGCCCACTCCTAGAGAGCTTCTCATTAACCATATCAAAATTCATTGCATCTAGTTTATGCTTATCCATTAGTTTTATAAATTAGTTTAACTGGTGATAGATCAGAATCGTAGTAAGTATGATTGCAAAAGTGGAAGATAGTAAGACTGTTGCTGCGCTGTAATCTTTGACTTTTTTGATCATGGGATGATACTGTTGATCGCTACTGTAATCTATATCAATCTCTATAGCCGTATTATTGATCTCCAATATTAAAACTAAAAGCCATGCTAGAGCTATAAGGAAGATTTTGATAAGTGTTAGTTTTAAATATATTGCTAGGGTTGTGAAGAGAATCAGCGAAGTGACAATCAGTTTAATTCCACCTTCGTTTTTTATAATCAACAACAATCCACGTGTTGCCGTGCTTATACTCTGGAAAATATTTGTATTCTTTTTTGGTTTTTTGGTTTTAGGGTGCATTGGTTAATTGTAGCTATAAGTTAAACAGTCACTAAAATCCTGTTATGTTATACTTTATATGTTATGTCAATTTTTGGAAATATGGATTTAAATTTATTAGCAGAATCGGGAATTATACTAAGGCAGCCTGAATCTCAAAATCTGGGTAATAGAATTTTCATCCCTGGTGCAGGTACCAGATATGAAGAGAGGGATCCTGAAGCAATGAATGCTTTACATGCAGCCAATATAGTATCAAGAGTAAATCCAGAAAAAACTCTTTTAGCACATCAACTAAAATTACTAAGAAGTTTTAAAACTAGATTTGATACTATGGTGCGACAACTTCGTGAAACTGGTGATATCGATCAGAAAAATTTTACTAAGCTAAAACAAATCTGTGTTGATCCAGAATTTGATTTCTTAATGCCAATTCCTGGTCAACCTCGTTATCGTTCTAATGCTCTTTCTTTAATTCTTGCTTTTTCTAGAATCGACCCAGAATCTTCAATTAATAAGGAACTTGATTATATGTATATTGATTCTGAAACAGAAAATAAAATTACAGAACATTTCAAGAGAGCAAAAAAAGAATTGTGTATACCCTGTGGTCAAAAAATTAGTACGGAAGATTTGGAACAAATCACTAAACCTATTGACTATATTGAACCTATTGTGCCCGCTTATAGGTCATATGCCTACACGAATACAGCTACAGAATTAGCTTTGGAATTATTAGAAATAGCCCAAAATAAGCGAACTGAATTTAATTTGGTTAGAAATGGTCACCCCATATTTGACAATGATGAAACTAAGAATCTAATAATTTTAAATTGGTTTGTTAATAATTCATCAGTAATATCACCAAGCTATGATTCTTCAGCTTTAAAAACTCAAAGAGAGATTTTGAAGTTAAAAGTTGTTTTAAATTCTATCGTTGATCTTAATGATCAATCAGAGAGATCAAATCTAAGTCCAAATTATATTGAAGAGCGACTGAATAATATAAAACTTTATTTCAAAGCTTCTATCAATCAAAAATTACAATTTTGGGGACATACTCAAGATGATGCTGTAATATTGTTACTTGAAAATTCAACGAAGTTACCAGAGAAATTTGTCTTGGAATTACTTCAATATGCTAAATCTCAAGGCTATAATTTCGCTACAAGTTATAGAGAATATCAAAAGTCTAAATACAATCTACTTAACATCTATGTAGAGGATAATTATGATGCAACAGGTTCAATTCCTTCTGTGAACATTGTAAAATTTTTATTAGACAATGGAGTTAATCCATTTGAAGAATCAGCAGTCAGTTCACCTGAAGATGAATCTATTAATATCAGAGACTTGTTTGATGAGTTTATAGATATTCTAGTCTCTGATGATACTGATAGATTAATTGATTTTCTATCAGACAAAGATTTCAGTTATTTTAGAACTCCATTTGAAACAAATTTATATTTATTAGATTTACTTTTAAAGCGCGATGAAGAACAAGAAATAGCAGTTGAAGATGGCAACGAAGACGAAGTAATTGACTATAAAGAGATCACCCAAGAAGCAATTCAAGCCAGAAAAGAAATAGCCAGATTAATGTTAGAGAAAAGACCTTAAGTAGCTTGTCAAAAAAATATTATGTAACTATAAATGACCAATTTTATTAGATAAAATTAATTAGCATACAAATTATTATTGTACTAATTAATGGGTACAATAGAGTAATGAGTTCAGTTTGGCAAAATGCTGAGAGCATTGCTTCTTTCCCGCAGCTTCAAGGGGTTATAGAAGCAGATGTTGCAATTATAGGTGCTGGCATTACTGGTATAACAACCGCAATTTTATTACAAGAAGCAGGACTGAAAGTAGCAGTCATAGAATCCATGCAAATAGGCTCGGGGACTTCGGGGTTTAATAGTGGACATTTAACAACCGTATTGTTAGATATGAAATATTCTACTATTCTAAAAAATTTCGGTAAGGATAAAGCAAAGCTAGCAGCACAATCACAAATAGAAGCATTAGCAACTATCAAAACTTTAATTAAGAAATTTAATATCGATTGCGATTTTAAAACTATACCGGGGATTTTATATGCAACGAAGGAAGAACAATTAAGTTCATTGATGGAAGAATTTAATGCAATGCAAGAGTTAAATATCGATTGTAGTTTGATTGATAAAGTTCCCCTACCTTTTAAAACTCTACAAGGAATAAGTTGTCCAAATCAAGCTAGATTCCATCCTTTAAAATATATCCTAAGTTTGGCTCAGCAAGTTGGTTCTAAAAAAGATTCTATATTTGAAAATTCTCATGTAATAAGTATGGAAATGAAAGATATTTGTGTTGTGAAAACAAAAGAAGGTGAAGTCCGAGCCAAATCAGTGGTAATGGCTACATATACACCTGCAAGAACAGAGAATCCAATCGAAGATTGTTTATTTTGGGATCTTGATGATCCTTATCATTACACTCGTGTGTTTGAAGACCAGAAAGGTCAATTATTAATTATCGGTGGTGAAGATCATAAAACTGGACTTGAGAAACATCCGTTGGATTCCTATAAAAATTTAGAAAGCTATGCTCGTGATCACTATAATATAAGTTCTATCGATTACCAATGGTCCGCTCAGCTCTATGATCCCGCTGATGGTTTGCCTTACATAGGCAAAATTCCATTTAGAAAAAATATTTATATAGCTGCAGGCTACTCTGGAGAAGGCTTGACTGGCGGAACTTGCGCTGCAAAGATTATCAGTGATCAAATTTTAGAACGAGAGAATTCTTTCGCTAAACTTTATAACCCTCGTCGCATTAAACCCTTAGCATCTATTAAAAATTTTCTTTCAACAACTTCAACTACTTTAATTGGTCTTATTCTTGATCGATTCAAAGGTTCTAAGGACCTGTTTAATGAAATAAATAAAGGTGAAGGTAAATTAGTTAAACACAAAGGCAAACAAATTGCAGCTTACAAAGATGATAAAGGAGAAATACATTTAATTTCTCCAGTCTGTACTCATCTTGGTTGTATAGTAGGTTGGAATGAAGAAGCTAAAAGTTGGGACTGCCCTTGCCATGGTGGCCGTTATGATTCTTATGGTAAAGTTTTGAATGGACCACCTACACGGGGTTTGCAACAAATCCAATAAATCTCATACTGATATTTTGACTTTATTAGGTGATTCTACTTGCTTGAAAATATCTAATCTTAGCTGTAACGCAAGTTCATATGCCCTTAAAAGATAGCGCGCGCTATTATGTGTGTTGTGGCTTCGGTAATAGTAAACACGGTTCCAATAGTAGCTCATAGAGTTTCTGCTCAAGCAGTTAAACCTACAATACCAGTTGATAACATTAGAACTGGGTTAGATAGTGGCAAAGTCCCTGAAATAGAAACAACTTCCACGAATCCACTTGTTTCTGGAACAGCTCCAGATGCTCCTGGTCTCAGAGCTGGATTCTCTAGCATTCTTAAGTCGGTTGCTGGTATTGGCGATCAAGAAAGGTTACCTGAGGAGGTACAATGCTTTACAAACACTGATCCAAGTAAGCCCCCTATTGAGGTCATAACCAAGACTCCAGCTCCCTTTAAAAGAGAAGGTGAAACAAAGTATTCTATAAAGTTCTCTGACAATTCTAGTGGGTTTTCTCGACCTAGTATCCCAAACTATGGTGGAAATAACGAAATAACTCTACCTGACCCTGCTAAGTTTTCTTGGGATAATCCTAAGGCTTGTGCTGAAATAAAGAATACCCTAAGAGCAACTTTCATTGGTGATCCATGGCTCTATCCAAGACATAGAGCGACATCATCACCGAAGCAAAAAAATAACACAAGTGAAGAGAATGTCGTATTAACCGAGAATCAAGCCTTAGCAGTTGAGCATGGATATAAAACGATTAGTGATGAGCGAAGTGGTGTGATAGAAATGCCTACAGGTACTGGTAAGACTATAGTTGCGATGGAAATATTAGATCGATATATCAAAGATTCTGAACTAATGAATGACCCTAATAAAATCGTCATATTCTTAGTAAGAAATAGAAAAATACTAAAGGACTTAGAGGAGAAAACTATTCCACGATTCTACCCACACCTTAAAGATTGCATTAGAAAAGTTGGGGCAATAGAGAGTAGTAGAGAGGATTTTATGAAAGGGAAAATCTTTCTAGCTGGTCCTGGTGCCTTAGGAAATAATATAAGTAAAATTCTTGAATCTGGTAAACAAATAGCTCATGTGATTGTAGATGAAGTTCAAGATGGTAAAGCTGATTGTTATGATGGTTTAATAGGTGATCTTAAAAAATGGTCAAAAGATAACGGATGGAACACGACCTTTCTGGGTTATTCTGCTACGCCATTCAGGCATGACAATAGAAAAGTACTTGAAAACTTCGGAGCTGGAATCGTACATCGCTACACTAAGCGAGAAGCTTGGCATGAAGGATATTTACCTACGATGAAAATTCAAAAACCCAAATTTGATATGCCTAAAGATCTTAATGAGGAAGATACTGAAACGATCAAAGTAGGAGATGTAGAGATTCCATTCTGGACAATAAGGGAGACTCACAAGCGATTCCCTAGTTATAATGGCAAGACTTTAATTATTGTCGATAATTCAGATCAAGCCTCAAGGTTGAATCAATATTTAAATAAGCAAGGTTTAAAAAGCGTAGAAATTCATACCAAGAATAAAGATGAAGATGATGATTTAAAACGCTGGGAATTACCTAACAGTGAGACTAACAGTGCTGAAATAGCCATATCAATAGATAAGTTTAATGTTGGAGTTGATATTAGACCAGGGCATGTAATCATTTGCAGAAATATAGGATCTAATCCATTGTTAATTCAAATTTTAGGTAGAGGATTGAGACCAGATATACAAAAGTCTCATCTATTAGTTAGTGACTTGGCTGAATTTAGCGATAATGGAAGCTTCCTCAGAATCATGTTGAGTTACTTTAGAGAAAAAATTCAAGGCAGGGAATATCATGAATGCTTAGATGATTTGGATAGAGAAGACGACGAGAGCAAGCTACGCATGGAACTTATTAATCACTTAGATGAGTTAACGACTCATTTTAGTAGGCATCCAAAAGATAAGGATCTAGAACTAGAATGTTATCATCTTGATTCTTCCGTCGCAGCAAGAGTAAAAGAAGCCTGCAGAGACTTGCCAAGCTTTTTGGGTGAGGCTCATAAGAGATTTGATCACATCAAGGAAGTAAAAGAAAGGCAAGCACTAGACAGATATTTAGCTGATAGATTAGATATAGATACGCTGAATGATAATTGGCAAGATGCATACGATGAAAAAATTAACGAATTAGCAATATCAATGGCGGAAGGCTCAAATCAGCAGTTACGTGGATTAAGAGAAACATTAGCTCCTCTATTTACCAAATATAGTGATGATGGCACTGAATCTTATACAGCTGATGATAGGATCAACTTCCAGATTAGAGCTAATACTATAGTCTTGGATAGTTTTAAATCAAAAATTCTTGCTACCAATAAGTTAACAGGTGCAGATTTTACAAAAAGGATGCTTTATATCTTCGACGAATTAATGTCTAAGACTTATAAGGAAAGAATGCGAGGAGAAGCTAACTTAAGATCAGTACTTCGACATCTATTTCAGATTAAGACAGTAGAAGTTCAAACTAAGACCGTAGAAGATATTCTTAATGAATTACTTAAGCTAAAGTATGCTAACTCAGGAGACAAGATCAGTCCTTCTATAGCGGAACTTAAATCAAACAGCGGTAAGTTTAATGCACTGCAAGGCCAGCTTACTGAGATGCTATCGTCCGATCCAAAAAAAGTTGCTCTAGCAACAGATGACGATTTAGCAATGATTATTTATATGGTCCTTCATTACGTCGAGCAAGTAAGACCACAACATGCTGCTAGAATTGAACCTAAACAATATGCCGCAAACCCTGATGAAGATGCTAATAAATTACATCGTGCTGATTTTTATAGCACTAGAGGAATATTTATCAATAAAGTATATGGAATGGATCTGATAGGTACCAAAAGAGTACCGACAGAAGCATTAAAGCAAGCTATTAAACAGTTTGAGAAAAAAGGATCACAAGATCAGGCAGAGTTAATACAGCAATTACTTAATCAAATCAGTGAAGCTTCTGACTTACTTAACCAACGACAACTGAAATCCCTTTATGAGGTCCTACCAAAACTAAAAAAGCTTAGCGAAGAAAATCAAAAATGCTTTTCAACGCAGATAGATAAGCTGAGAAGAATTATTCATGAGGCAATTATTGTTGATACTATAACAGTAAATGAAAATAGTTATCAACTTAAGCAATTAGATCGCGAAAGCGATATTAGAAGAGGCAGTACTAGTTTCTGTATTATCGAAAAAGCGAAGAAAGCTGGTCAATTATTTAATGATAGGAAGGCTCTATGGTTCCATGTACTCAGTGGTACCAATGTAAACTACTATTGGCTTGAAGCTGTTAACAACAGTGATCTAGAGCAGGAATATCGTCAGTTAAGTGATCAAGAAGAGAAGCAGGAGTATCTAAAGATGGCTGCTGATTTGATCCAATCAGCAATGGACTTCATGGACGCAAGCAACAAGGATAGCTTAATTCTATGTCCTAAAGATCAAGAAGGCAGTAGTTTTTATAGAGATTTACAAAACTATCTTGCAGAACACTATAATAAGGTATTTGGTCCAATTACTATGCATGCAACACTTGATGGCTCCATATCAGAGATGCCAGAGGTTAATGTTGATGCACCTTCTCTATATCGTGGAAACTCACCTGTTGTTGCTTTGAGTCGTTTAAAAGAAACTATAACTGACTATAACAGACAAAAAACAACAGTTCGCTTGCTAGATGACTTTGACAAGGCTTTAACTGCCAAAATGAAAGAACACAGTATTAATATCTATATAACAGGAATGGTTAGAGAGGTTTTGGATACTAGAAGTAATCTGAGAGGTGGAATGGTCACTAGGAAAACAAATACCAGTTCTTACGAAAGACAAGATAGGTTCAATCAAGTTTTAGAAGCTATGCTAAAGAAAAAAGCTCTACTAACAGAAACTGACTTAGCTGCTTTAGCAATAATATTAGCTAAAATTACATCAGATGCTGAACTGTTAAGTGATGATTCTGATATCGCTATCATTACCAATGCTTATATAAATCATCAATTAGGGCAAGCCATATTAGATGCTGAGCGATTGAAGCAAGCGAAGAAATACATAGATTGGTTTATCGATACAACTCTTGTGAGGAATAATTGGTCTGCCCTTGGGTCTACTTTGGGCTTTCAATTTAGCTCAATTCAGACTGCTATGGAAATCAAACAAAAGCAAGATTTATCCAAGAGAAAAACTAACGAGTCACCATCCAAAATAGTATTGAGCGAAGATAGGCATCTGGAATATATGGAACTAGGATCTAAGCTTGCTGAAACTCTAAAACAATCATCAAAAGCTGCAGTTACAGTATCTACATCTACCCTTCCACAATCTGTTCCAGACTTGAGTAACTTAAGAATTCACTATAATGATCTGATGGGTACATATATGTGGTTAACAAATGTTGCATTTGTTGAGCAAATGAGAAAACCTAAATTTACAACGCAAAAACAAAAACAACCAATTATTGCACACTTAAATCCAGACTGTGCGAGTTATAAAAACTTTGAAAAAACTGAGAAGCTTACCAAGGTTCAGTATGCAAGTTACTCGACTTTTGAAGATCTTATAAAAAAACATAGTGCAAAAAAAGTAGAACTATGCCATGACTGTTGCCATGGCTTCTCCGAGAAGACTAATCCACTAACGTTTATTGAGACTCTCAATACTTATGCTAAGAGCCACCCAGGTGTTTCTAATATTCACATCGTTAAAGAAGAGAAAAGTTCAGCTTGTGTTTGAATCCGCAAAAAGATCCGCAAAAAAGATCTAGAATTATGGGTATAAAGATAATGGAAGCCCTATAATATAAGGATATTTCTAATCCAAAGATCCGCAAAAAGATCCGCAAATAAACAGCGACAATGGCCCCGAAAAAACCAACTCAATTAATAGAATATACCTCCTTAATGGAGCCGATGCTTCCTGAAGAATCAAATAATGAATTAGATGATTTAGCTATAGATCTTGTCGCAAAGGCAAACTCCTTAGCTTCAAAACTTAGTCCTAAATTAAGAGAGAGTGTTGCTAACTTAGTTCGCTCTATGAATTGCTATTACAGTAACTTAATAGAAGGGCACAATACTCATCCACGAGATATCGAGAAAGCACTTGCAGAAAATTTTAGTAAGGACAAAGAGAAGAGAAATTTACAACTCGAAGCTAAAGCACATATTTCTGTTCAGAAGATGATAGACGAAGGAAACTTTTGGGGAATTGACAATATTATTTCTAAAGAGTTTATTGCCAAGATTCATGAAGAGTTTTATAAATTATTACCAGAAGAACTGTGTCTAGTACAGAATCCTGACACTGGTAAAAAAGTAATAGTAAAACCAGGAAAGTTTAGAGATAAAGAAGTGATAGTTGGAAACCATATACCACCATTAGGTAAAAACCTAGATTCATTTTTAAATCGCTTTGAAGAAGCCTACTCATTGAAGAGGTTATCTAAGCTTAGGCAAATTATTGCTGTTGCAGCTTCACATCATAGATTAGCTTGGATACACCCTTTCTATGATGGCAATGGTAGAGTTACGAGATTATTTTCTCATTCATTCTTAAAATATATTGGTATAGGTTCTGGTCTATGGTCAATATCAAGAGGTTTAGCACGTCAAAGTTCTGAGTATAAAAGTTTATTACAAGCAGCAGATCAACCACGTCAAGGCGATTTAGATGGAAGAGGAAACCTTTCACATTCAGGCTTGGTAAACTTTTGTAAATTCTTCTTAGAAGTTTGTATTGATCAAATCGACTATATGTCTTCTATCTTAGAACCTCAAGAACTTTTACGTCGCATAGAAATTTATACCGAAGATGAAATCAGAGCAGGTAGATTACCCAAAGGTTCTTTCCAACTATTAAGAGAAGCTGTCTTGCAAGGTGAATTTGAAAGAGGTAAAGCAGCACAAATTACTGGTTATAAAAATAGACAAGCTACAACAATAATATCTGAGCTTTGCCGTCAAGGTTTATTAGTTTCTGATACACCCAAAGGTCCAGTAAGATTGGGGTTCCCTGTAGCCGTTTTAGAAAGATGGTTACCGAGCTTGTATCCATATTAAGGACTTAAACGTAATTAAATGCGAGAATTACAGAAGATGCAGTTATTTCTTACCATTATTTCAATTTGGTTTTTATTTACTATGCCAGTAACAGCGGCAAGTCTATCAGGTTTATGCAATGCTAACTCATTTATAAAAGATTGCAATAAAACTCATCTGGTCTTTCTTAAATACAAAATTGCAAATGGAACAGCAACTTTAAAATACAAAATTGATCCAGGACCTATTGGAGAAATTAGTGCTGATGAGGCTTTCAATGATGCAGTAGAATCACTAAATCGCTGGCAAGCAGTATCTAACTTGAATTTCGTTGGTAAAGATGGTGGCAAAATTTCTAAAGATGTTACTGTAAACAATTACGAAAACTATATTGATGCTCCGGTTTCATTGGGTTATAGCCCAATAATTTGGGATGCTGACGGATCAATTACAGAAGAATTATCCGGAGATGGTTCAAGAGATTCTATATTAGCTTTTGGAGGACCGAGTTTTTTTACTGTTGTTAATGGCGATGTAACTGGAATTAAAGAATCATATGCTTTTTTCAATGGTTATTTTTTTAATGGTGATAATACTGGTGAAAGCTCGGAGTTTATTAAGAATGAATTTCTTACAACTATAATGCATGAAGTCGGTCACATGTTTGGTCTAGATCATACTCAGGGAGGGGATCTTGAAGGCTATCTTGATAAGACCGGTGATCAAAGAGATGATGTTCCAATAATGTTTCCTATAGTAGCAAACAATGGAGCTGAGTTACAGCAAGATGATATTGCTATTGCCAAAGATACTTATCCTCAAGGAGATGAAAAGCAAAACTACGGAAGAATAGAAGGTAGTCTTACTAATGGCGGCATTGGTATACGAGGTGCCAATATTGTTGCCTTCAAAGTTGATGACAGTAATCCACGTAAACGAGCTGTAGCTTGTCCTAGTGATGTAGATGGACATCGAACAGGGAATTTTGTTCTACCAACATTGATTCCTGGAGAATATATTGTATTTGCTGAACCAATATATAGTGCTTTCACTGGCGGTTCTGGAATCGGTCTTTATGGTGCGATTGATCCAAGTGAGTTCACTACTGGTTTCTATAATGGTGACAAGGAGCCAATTATAAAAACTAGCGATCTTAGTACAGGTATGGCACAAGCTAAAAGAATTACAGTTCTTGCTGGCAGTACCCAAACTATAAAATTTGAAATCAGCAGCGATAATAATGGTAGTAATATTGAACCTAGCTTTACTGCTCTAGGAGGGGCTTTCAACAAATCTCATGCACTAAGATTTAATAGAAACACAAGAGCCAAAATAGTTCTCAATAACTTAAATAAATCATCAAAACGTCTACTTATTTTCAGTACTGACTATCCTGATTTGGTTAAATTTTTACCAAGCGATTCCATTAATCTTTATCGCAGAGCAAGAACTGTAACAGTAATTCTTGCTCCTTATAAAGATTTCTTTGAACAAATTCCTGAACTCCAAAACGGCGGTACTTTTGATATTCCTGTAACTATAACTGACTTTAGTACTAGATATATCAATGACCTAGGGAGTATTAGGGTAGAGTAGCTTAGCTCTCAGAACCAGCTTCAACAACAGCTTTCATATTAGCTAAACCTTTCTTTTAGGTTCGGAATTCATAGATAGTTCTCTGTACTTATCAATCATGACTTAAGTGTTTGAGCTTTTATATATTCTACAAGTTGATCTAAGCAAATCGACCAACCTTCCTGGAAACCCATCTGCTCATGCTTAAGTCTATCTTCTTCATCCTTATGAAAACATATTGCAGTATATTTGGTTTGCTTACCAATGGGCTCAAGAATAATAGAAGCAGTGAAAAGAAATCCTGCGCCAGATTGAACAACATTAGCAGGTCTGAAACCAGGCAAGAGAGCATCTGTCCAAGTTAGTTTTCGATTCTCGATAACTTCCAGATAGCAACCTAAATTAGGAAACTCTTGACCTTCAGGTGATTTCATAATCGTCCTAAAAATTCCTCCTGGACGAAGATCTATCTCACATTCTGTTACTGTCCAAGGTTTAGGACAGAACCACGGCATAAGCTTCTCTGGAGTCGTCCATGCTTCCCAGATCAACTCTGCAGGTAAATCTACGGTTCTTTCTAACTTCAAATCAAGCTTCGGATTAAAATTTTGCACAGTAAAGATTTTAGCAAGATCTTTATGAGTAAAATTTTAGGATAAATTTTATCGAAGATGCTATTATATACGTAAGAGTAGATTTGTTTGCTATGAAAAATGATTTAGCGATTTTTGAAGATTACCAAATACGTCGTATTTATGATGAAGAGGCTGAAACTTGGCATTTTTCTGTTACAGATATTATTCAAATCCTGTTGCAGACTGATTTTCAAGCAGCTAGAAACTATTGGAAAGTCTTGAAAAATAGACTTAAAAAGGAAGAAAGTCAGTCGGTTACAAAATGTAACCAACTGAAATTAGAAGCTACCGATGGCAAGAAATACCTTACTGATGTCGCAGATCCAGAAACTCTGCTGAGATTAATTCAATCAGTACCTAGTCCTAAAGCTGAACCTATAAAGCTTTGGCTCGCTAAGGTAGGTTATGAACGCATGCAAGAGATGGCGGATCCAGAATTGTCTTTAGATAGGGCTCGTGAAACTTGGCAAAAACACGGGCGTAGTGAGAAATGGATTCAACAGAGAATGATGGGTCAAGAGTTTGCAATACTCACTAATATCATTCATCAAGAATGGACTGGAGTAGGCAAATTGCTGAAACAATGCAAACACAAGGCATAGATGAAAACAAAGCTGCAAACAATCTTATGAATTTATTTATGGTTTATGTAGGTGGATATACAGTAAGTTCTAATATTGAACTTCATGATATGCGCTTTGTTATAGGAGAAACTATAGAAAGCTGTTACCCACAACTTCTCCAAGAATGGTGGGGAGAGAAGAATTGGATCAAGCCACACAAAGACAATTTATTTGAAGTAGAAAAAGTTTTAGAATTATCTCAGGTCGAAAATAAATATATTCATTTAAAGAAATCTACAAAGCCAGAATGTTTTGAGTTTGAATGTGAGTATAAGTTGGTTACTTATGAGTGAGATTCCAAACAGTATTATGTACCAAAAAGACGACTATCATTTCAAGCCATATCATCCAGTAGAAAATAGTTTCAGGGATGACTATCTTCGCGAATTAAAGACTCACAATCTTGACGCTGGTATTTTTGTCGTACAAGAAAAAATCCACGGTGCCAATCTGGTATTCATCACAGATGGCAATCAAATACGCTGTGCCAAAAGAACTGGATTATTGGATGATAATGAGAAATTTTACAATTTTCAAAAAGTTCGAGATCGGTACAAGGATAAAATCTTGGGTGCATACAAGCTTGCCAAGGATTTATATCCAAACATGGATGAGTTATATATTTTTGGTGAATTATTCGGTGGTTACTATCCTGATAAATCAGTTCCCAAAGCCCCTGATGCAACGAGATTACAGCAGGGTGTTTTTTATTCTCCTGATAATGATTTGTGTGTGTTTGATTTAAGAGTTTATAACGGAAGCTATTTAGACGTAGATCTCTCGTGCAAAATCTTTCAGCAATTAGGTTTTATTTATGCTGAGATTTTATTTCAAGGAACACTTGAGGAGTGTATCAATTATCCAAATGATTTTGAAAGTACAATTCCTAGAAAACTAGGACTACCATTGATTCCTGGCAACATAGCAGAAGGTACCGTTATTAAACCAATGCAAGTTAAATTCTTGCCGTCTAAAGAAAGAGTAATTCTCAAAAACAAAAACGCCAAGTATGCAGAAACCATAGTCAAGAAAGAAAAATTCAAGCGCCCTGCCGTTAAAATTTCTGATCGGGTTAAAGAGCTGAGATTGAAATCTGATAATTATGTTACAGAAAATCGTTTAATTGCTGTCATGAGTAAAATCGGACAGCTAGATCTTGCGCAGCTATTTAAGACTAAACAAATTGGTAGGGTTCTAGGTCCTTTTGCTCAAGATACAGTGGAGAGTTTTCTGAAGGATTGTGAAGATGAATTTTATCAGCTAGAAAAATCAGATCAAAAACTAATTACGCAGCATATTTCTGATAGTTGTATGACTTTAATTAAAAAAATAATAGATCCGTCATCAGAAACATAGGATTTCATTGATTAGTTATAGATATTTCGATAATCAAAATATAAACTTTGATTTTAAAATATTTTAATATTTTTAACGCATATTTAACTTCGTTTTGGGTATAATATGCTCAAGGGTAAAGATAGTGTCAGCTAAAAGAACAAGCACCAAGGGAGCTAAGATCCCGAGAATTGAGGAATTTGAAGAGTTCTTTATAGCCGTTGACGAGCCTATCTATACCACTGGTGTTGTCTGCAAGTTACTGACGATACCGATTTGGGTCCTCAAACAACTCGATAGTGCTGGGATTGTATCTCCACCGCGACAAGCTGCTGGGCAGTCTCGACTGTACTCAAAGCGAGAGTTAAAAAAGCTAGACCGAGTTTGGTATCTAATGAATGAACGCAGTGTTAAAGTAGACGGCATTAAAGTAATCTTAGAGATGGAAGCAGTCGGCTATATCGATTATAAGTAGTCACTGACCATGTCTCATCTGAAACAAAAAAGGAGAAAAACGCATGAATAGTACGTTAGTTTCCAATTTTGCTTACCTGAGAAATTGGAACCCCCGCATAATCAAAACAGTAAGGGTCAATGTACTGAAAACGGTGACCAGGGTGTTCAAGAAAGCGGTCCTTAGATTAAGGGAGCTGCGACAGTTTTTATCCAATGCCCCACCTTGAAAACACAACACTCTAGTGTTGAGGTCAAACAAATTAATCTAAAAGGAGTCAAAAATGAATTTAGTACCGTATAGAAAGAGAAACAGTGTTGGTCGGCTTAGACCTTTTAGTTTAATAGAAGGCTTGCAATCAGATCTTAATAGATTATTTGATAGTTCACTTTTAAACCTATCAAGTGATCTCAGTGAGAATCAGATTTCGAATTGGCTACCTAGCACTGATATCCATGATTCTGGAGATAAGCTTGTAGTTAAAGCTGATCTACCAGGTCTGGATAAAGATGATATAGAGGTTAGTGTCCAGGGTAATACTCTTTTTATTAGAGGCGAAAAGAAGCACGAAGAGAAAATAGAAGATATGGGTTATCTAAGATCAGAGAGATTCTTTGGACAATTTGAAAGAGCCTTACCTCTAAGTGACGATATTGACTCATCTAAAGTAGATGCCAGTTATAAAAATGGCGTTCTAACTGTAACTGTGGCTAAAAAAGAAGAGGCAAAGCCAAAACAAATCACAGTCAATATTAAATAGTAGGCTCATAGGGCGGAAGTCTATAAAACTTCTGCCCTTTCTAACATCCTGCTACCTATTGCAAACCTAAACTTAAAGTTTCGGAATAAAATATTACTTGTCCAGTTGATATATTGTGTGAACCGCCTACAATTCCTATTTGACCGTTTTCAATCATCTCTTTTAAAATTGGGCTGCGTTCCATTATGGATTTAACCGTTCGCTTTACGTTAATGGTAGACACATTTTCTACAAATTCGGCATTGCCTGAATTGCGGTTTTCGGTTGTGGTTTTTTCGTCATCAACGGCTGGTCTTATTTTGGTGAGCAATGCAGTTAGGTTACCCATTTCTATGTGGTCGCAAGCTCCTTTTACGGCACCGCATTTTGTGTGTCCTAAAACAACGATGATTTTTGAACCTGCCACTTTACAGCCAAATTCCATACTGCCCAAAATATCTTCGTTGATAATATTTCCGGCAATACGAACGCTGAACACATCACCAAGTCCTTGGTCAAAAATCAGTTCAGCAGAGGTTCTGCTATCAATACAACTTAGAATAACAGCAAATGGGTATTGCCCGCCTGATGTATCATTTGCCTGTTGCAAAAGGTTACGGTTTACTTTCAGGTTGTTTACAAATCGCTTGTTACCTTCTTTTAATAGTTCTAATGCTATTGAAGGTGTAATGGCTGTTTGCATTTCTTTGGTTAGCGTTTTCATTTTTTCTCCTTTTTTTTTAATTCTACATCATAGGCAATTGACTTAGAATTGGAGCAGTCAATGATCACTAACCCACTACCCGCAATCATAGATTGCAGGCTACAGGCATGAATTCGCTCTGAACAGCTATAAAAAGAAAGAGACCTCCTTGCGGAGGTCTCTTTCTTTTTTAAATGGCTCCCGGGGCTGGGCTCGAACCAGCGACCGATCGGTTAACAGCCGATTGCTCTACCACTGAGCTACCCGGGAATGGGTGTACGAAACGTGGTTTTTCTCTTCTCGAACGCATTCATATTATCACGCAAACTATAAACAAAAAAGTTTTGCTCGCATAATTTTTAATGTTTTAAGATCTGCTTTAAGCCAAAAAACCCTTGTAAATTAATACTTTTTACCTACGTCAATACACTTAGTCCAAATAATTGGTTTAAAACTGCCATTCTCATACACATAAAGGTAAAGTTATCCAGAAACCTTACCTAATTAACAATGCCAAGAAAATTCAAATTCAAACTTGAGCCAATTTTAAAGCTCAGAACAATCCTCAAAGATTTACAAGAAGCTAAATTAGCTCAAGCGAATCGTGCATGCCAAGAAACTCAGAACTATATTAATGCTTTAAATGAGCAACAACACCAAACCTATCAGCATATGATCGACAATACAGAGCAAGGTTTCTCGCTAGTCGATTATCAAAATCAAGAAGCATTCAATGCCAAAATCATTGGTGAGAGAGCTAAGGAGAAAGTTAGATTAGCTAAAAGAGAGAAGGCAAAAGAGTTTGAGAAAGCACGTTATATACGTCATGCACAAGGACAGAAAGCCATCGAGAAGCTCAAGGATAGAGCATTGGAGCTACATCAAAAAGAGCTATTAGATGAAGAAATGAAACAGATAGATGACTTAGTGAACAGTAGATATCGGGCTCAAAATAGTTGATGACCACCAACGGTATAAACAATCAAACATTCTCATTCTTGGACTCGATAACAAGTAACTCTAAACCAAAAGATTTGGTTGAAAAGCCATTACTTGAAAAGCAATCACAGCAAGATTTTGAGAAAGTAGCTGATAAAACATTTGAACCTCAGGTCAATGATAAAACATCGACCAGAGATACTGTACGAATATATCAAGCAGCTCAAAAAGCAATTAACAAACTCAAAGATGATGGTAACGAGATAGATATCAAAGAAGAGGATGTGGAAGATTGCAAGGATGTTTATTTCTTGGTTTTTAATACAGCGCAAACTCAAATCGAAAATCGCATAGATGGTTTAACTAAAGAGATCGCGTACTTAGATCTCAATTCAGCTAATGGCGTAGAAGATATACTTACCAAAGCCAATCTTATTGAAGGTTTACGAGGTTTAGAACAAGGTGTTCAAGAAGGACTTAAGCAATTAACAGCATTAACCACTCCTGAAGAACTAGAACCCTGTGCTATAGACGCAGGATTAATACAAGATCTAAAATTTCAAGTGGATAATTTTATCCAAGAGGCTCAAGATCATGCTTTAGCTAACAATGGAACTGAATTACAACTAGCTCAAGATCTTAAAGCTAGTGATAGTCAAAATCTTAATTATCAAGATTTGAGTTTATTAAATGATTTACAGCATCTTACCGTTCAAGAATATAACGAATCATCTGAAGACTCTGATGCTACAGATAGCAGCTTAACAGAACTTTCAGATATACTATCGCCAGATACTAAAGCAGAAGAGAAGTTAAGCAGCAAAGAACCTGAAATATTAGCAGGCGATAACCCTACTCATAATCATGATCCTGCGCATCATGGACATCAAGAATTTGGTTCTGGCTTATATAACCCAACCCAGGTTAATCTAGCGTCAGTAGATAAATCAAGCATCAAGTTTGAAACCGTTAATATCAAGGATCTTAGTAACTATTTAGAATCTCAAGTACGTGATATTCCTCAGAATAAAACTCAGGAAATCAGGTTACAGATTACTCCAGACAGCATTGGTAAAGTCGATCTAGTGATTACTAAAAACGAACATAATGAAATTTCAGTACAAATGTCCTTTCATAGCAAAGAAGGCTTAGACAATATTAAACAGGATTTGAAAAATACTATTGCAGAACTAAGAGAAGTGCTTAAGTCCAAAGATCTTGATCTCAGTAAATTTGAAGTCAAAGAATCTAATGCATCTCGTACAGCATATGATGGAGGAGCATCCACTGGTTCATTCAATCAAGCTAGGGAAGAGCAGAAAAGCAAGCTTCAAAATACCATTCCAGAATGGGTGAAGCTGAAGGAATCCTCTACTCAAGTTAGTTTCAAGCAAGTAATAGAAGGTATATAAACTAAGAAGGAAACATTATGGATATAACAGGAATAATCGATCAAGACTACATTAATCAACAAGTAGAAGCTACTAGGAGTAGCAAAGCAACCAAGGATGGATTTGATCCTGATATGTTTCTCAAAGTTCTGATGACACAGCTACAAAATCAAAGTCCGTTTGATACTATGGACACTCAACAAATTCTAGAAACACAGTCCTTACTAACACAAGTAGAACAAACTACTAAGCAAACTGGCATGCTAGAAGAAACCAAGAATAATGTAACTTCAGGATTAGATCACCTCAATTTAACTCTAGCGAATATGAATGCAACATTACTATCAATCGCAGAAGATTTAGGAGTGAACCCTGCACCTAGTGGTGGTTCAGGAGGATAAAGGAATAATATGATGAACGTAGCAGGATTACTAGCAGGAAATATCGTAGGAGCAGTTGCTGAAGGCGTCGCAGATAAGTTTATTAAGAATCTTATGCCATCTAACGCACCTAGATTCTTAGACGCACTTAAACAAACAAGAGGCGACGATAAATTAGGACTAAATGATTTAGATCTCAGCAGAGAAGAAGAACTATCTCTTATGGAGATGAGAAATTCTGCTCAACAAAAAGGTATCGCCAGTCTAGAAGTAGAGATCAATGGCAAGCGTTATGTAATGGATACTAAAGATGTGAGTTTTGTACCGATGGTATAAGAGAGATCACTGCGCAGATAGCAAAGCGCCATTCCAACAGCATCTACGGCATCATCAGGATTAATTCTGACTTGAAGTTTGAACGCTTCATGAATAACCTTAGATACTAAATCTTTTTTAGCCATACCATTGCCAGTAATAATTTTCTTCATTTCAAGAGGAGTATATTCATAGATATCTAAGCTTTTGGAAGCTGCCAATTCTAAGATCACCCCGCGTGCTTGGGCTACGGGAATAATAGTTTTAAGATTTTTAAAAAAGAATAGTTTTTCTACAGAGACAATATCTGGATGATATTGAGTAATAATAGATTCTAAATCCCTTCTTATCTCCGCAAGTCTTTTAGCATCAGACTTATCCTTCTGGGTTTGAATAATGCCACAATCAATAATAACTTGAGAGTTACTTTGGGTGTCAAAATCAACCAAAGCATATCCCAACCTTGCAATGCCTGGATCTATTCCCAAAATACGCATAATAGGCATTATATATTATGATTATTAAATTGTGTTACATTCCTTAAATCTCACTATTTCTTACTTTATTAATACATCGATCAACAGATTTATTTTTGCGATTATTACAGGTTTATTGTTGGCGACAACTCTGCCATTCATTGGATGGGGAATCTTAGCTTGGGTCGCCTTAATTCCATTATTCTTATTAATCAAAAGTGCCAGTTCTTTTAGAGTAGCGCTTTTAGAAGGCTTTAGTTTTCTATTAACCTACAATTTAATTTCATTCATGTGGATTCTGGGCTTACATCCGCTTACTTGGCATGGTTTCTCATTTGGTGAAAGCATCCTCATTACCAGCTTAGCGTGGCTCTCTCCGAGCATATTTCATACTCTGATTATGCTTCCGTTTATAGTTATAGTTAGGCTATGTTATAACTTCAGAACTGATAATAGAACCAATGAATTACAAGTATTAGATATATTCCTACTTGCGATAATATGGGTGATATTACAGCATAAATTACTATTAAATTTTGGAGGTATTTTTTCAGTACCCATTAACTTCTTGGTCTATAGCCAGTATCAAAACCAAGCTCTGATTCAAATCTCGAACCTTATAGGAGCTATTGGGCTTGAATATTTTATTATTCTGGTCAATCTTGCTTGTTCGAATTTATTCAATATACAACGCAGTCACCATGACCTAAAGCAGCATCTTAAGACGAGTTCCAACCTTAATATTAAGCAACCATTTTTTGGTGTGCAGAAGACTGACGAGCATTTCAATATATTTCTAATCTTGTTTAGTATTTTTGTATCGATCTTTATCTATGGCTTGATACAGATCAATTGGACTAAGCGATTCTATAAGAAGAATGCTGGTAACGCTAAAACCTTTGCTATTGTCCAAGCTGACTATTCAGCAGCAGCAACCAGATCCAGCACTATTAATCCTGCTAATTTATTTGCACTACAGTATAAAATATCTACCAAAATTATTGAATCCAAGGATTTATTAATATGGTCAGAAGGAGCTATTCCTCTATTAGATAAATCGACTATTGAAGCGGATCTGAAGACATTGGCTCAATACGCTTCAGTATTTGTTTATGGTACTTATACTCAAAACAAACAAGGTGAAGTTTTTAATAGTATTGAATATAAGGATTTTAGTTTTGAGCCAGAGCGAACTTACCGCTATCATAAAAGAAACTTAGTTCCCTTTGGAGAATATACTCCCTTCTATTCAGTACTCCCAGGTTTCCTAAAAATGCTCGCTAATTCTACTGTAGGAGAGGGTTTTAGCAGGGGCTCTAAGAAGCAAGATATAGTTAGAACCAGCAACATAAGTATTGCTTCTGCATTATGTTTTGAATTATTGTTTCCAGAATTAATAAGATCTTACGTAATCAAAGGTGCAGGTGTGATTCTTAATCTAAATGATTTGTCATGGTTTAAAGGACAAAAACTAGTTAAGGACTGGGTTAAAAAGCAATTCTTAGCAGTAGCTGTGTTTAGAGCCATAGAAAACAATAGAGATTTATTACTAGCAGGGAATTCTGGTTACTCTGCATTAATAACATCTTACGGCGAGATAATGTATCAAAGCAAAGCAAACAAGATAGAAATGATACAAGGAACCTTCATACCAAGAAAAGATTTCTCTAATTACAGTTTATATGGCTGGTAAACAATATGCAGCTTAAAGTTAATAAATATATTCTCCTAATATTATTGGCTATTCCCAACTTGGCTCTAGCAACGCTTCCCACTCAGGAATTTCAGTTTCTTAACTACAGTGATATTCAGTCTTTCTCAGAGAGCAAATCTCCCAACCCTGAAGCTACCATAGTTCTCCAGAATACACTTTCTAGTATCTTCTCTAACAAGGCAACTCAATATCAAACATCTCTAAAACATAATACAGAACTGAATAGAGATTATATAAGGGTCACTCACTGGAATATAGAACGCGGCTTCCATATAGATCAGATCGCTAAGGCACTCAAGAATACAGATCTATATTTTAAAACAGACTTACATCCTAATTTAAATGAGAATCAACGAGATGAAATCAAGTCACAGATTAAGCTTCTACAAGAGACTGATATATTTACTCTCAATGAAGTGGATTGGGGTATACAGAGGAGTAATTATAAAAATATTGCAGAGGAATTCTCTAAGATAGTTGGCGGAGAATATGCTTTTGTTGCTGAGTTTCTAGAAGTTAGTCCAGAATTACTAGAAAAGAAAGATCCTGTACAAGTTAAAGAATACAAGGGACTTCATGGTAATGCCATTATCTCTAAGTTCCCTATCAAATCCTCTCATATAGTAAGATTACCGGTTTGTTATGATTGGTTTGAAGATGAAAGAAAACGTTTAAACCTAACAGAAGAAGCTAGACGTAAATCATCTAAGCTAACCATCGCAGAAGAAATAGTCACCGAAGTTAGACAAGGCTCAAGGGTAGCCTTGATTGCGGATATTACTCTACCTAATAAACAAGATCTAACAGTTATAAGTACTCATTTAGAAAACAGAAGCTATCCTAAATGCCGCGAAGAGCAGATGCAAGTCTTGCTAGATGCGATTCAAGACATAAAAAACCCAGTAATCTTAGGAGCTGATTTAAATAACTTTGAGAAAAGCGCTGAACCAACATCACTTCGCAAGATCATTGGGAATCGTATTAAAGATCCAGTGTTCATTGGCAAGACAGCTTTTAACTATCTTAATCCTTATGGTTTTGTAATCAATTCTTCTAGCTTTGCTCTTAGTAGTATTAGAAAGCATAAAGATCCTACTGCTTATAGCGTGCCAATTATACTTCCTAATAAAGCTAAGAAACTGTTTAATATGATTCGTGATCTTCACTTTAGTGATGATAATCATTTTGATTTCTCAGGTGATGATCGATTATCCTATCGTCATCGCGATGGCAAACTCAGCAACTCTAATCAGCGTGCAGGTAAGGGCTTTGTTGATACTTATAAATTCCGTCGTGCTTTTGGTGTGGCTTACTTTAAAATAGACTGGCTATTTGTGAAACCACTCGGTGAGCGCTATATCCCTGCCTTCGGTCGCACTCTTAAGGAGTTTAATCATAGTTTTACCGAACCTCTATCAGACCATAATCCGGTCACTGTACAGGTTATGATTTAACCCGGGTTATTACAATTTTCGTCATCCTGAGCATAGTCGTCAACTTAAGCCAAAATCTCGTCATCCTGAGGAGCAACCGTAGGTTGCAAGCCTGTCCTGAGCGTAGCGTCAGGATAAGGATCCACTACTACGAATAGTCTATTAATGAAAGTGGATCCTGACGGTCGGGCTTCGCCCTCCCTCAGGATGACGAGCTATATAATCTTTCAACGCTTACAAACTCATTACTGCTAAAATATTACCCTTCAATGCCCCAAAAAATCTTTTCAATATTATTCCTCTTACTTACTAGCCAAAGCATAGCTAGCGCTACTAAAAATACTAATACTGATGATTTTTATTTCTTAGAGTTTGCAGAAGTGCAAACCTTATTCAGAACCATAGAGCCAGATGCTGCTACTGTAGCTAAGCTTGGGCAGACTTTAAACACTGTGTTTTACAAACTTAATAACAATATTCTTACTAGAAAGTTTCCCTATGATTCCAAATTACAATATCCATTCCTCAGAGTTGCTCACTGGAATATAGATGGGGTTCAAGATCTTAGTGAAGTCCAGTCACAGATTGATCTTCTAAAGACTAATGATATTTTCACGCTTAATGGAGTTACTTGGGGCAGCCCTGAAACTAATTATCGAAATATGGCAGAAGACTTTGCCAAGGCTGTTGGGGGTGAGTATGTATTCATAGCAGAGTTCGTAGAGATGCACCCAGAGCTAATGGAATATTCATCGCACCGAACTTATGGCAATCCCTATCTAGTAGACATGAGCAATCAAGCTACTAACTTCAAGCTAGGGGTTAAATTAGATCTAAGTGATTTCAAAGGACTTCATGGTAATGCCATAGTTTCTAAATTCCCTGTCAAATCCTCACATATATTGAGATTGCCAGCTTGTTACGATTGGTTCACAGAAGAAGCGAAGTTACTTAACTTACCGAAGAAAGAACGCATACGTAAGCCTGCTGTAGATCGAATCGGTGAAGGAATTGTAGAAGAAATGCGCAGAGGTGGTAGAGTAGCTCTTATAGCTGATATCGCCTTGAACCCAACACATGAAGTAACTGTTATTAGCGTGCAGCTAGAGAATAGAACCAGTCCCGAATGTAGAGAAGAGCAAATGCAAGCTTTGCTTAGCGCAATTAAGGACATCAGAAATCCCGTGATAATTGGTGCTGACTTAAATAATTTCGAGGGTAATGCAGCACCCACCACCTTCCAAGAAGTAATCGTTGACACGGTTACAGACCCAGAAGTCTTAGCTGGCAAAGTTATAAGTACTTTCAATCCATTCGCTTTACCTACTACTATATTCTCTTTCACAGTAGGAGGTTACCGTAAGAAGAATGACCCTACCGTCTCACATGTACCAATAGTCTTAAAGAATAAATCTGGAAAACTATTTCATATCATAGAAGATTTCAAGTTCAGTGATGGTAATAGCTTTGATTTCTCGGGTAAGGATGAACTGAACTATAATAAAACCAGTAAACGCTTAGCCAACTCTAACGAGCGAGCAAGGAAGGGCTTTGTCGAAACCTATCAAACCAAGAAACTCATCGGCATGGGCAAATACAAAACAGACTGGATTTTCGTCAAACCCACTGGACCTAGCTACTTCCCAGCTAACGCCCAGACCTTCAACATCGGACCTACACACTTACATAACCCTATAAGCACTGAAATTATGATATTGAACACCAGAGCGTTATAAGTATTAAGGTGTGAATAAACTCTTACTTAAATTTTCTTGCATACTGGTCTAATAGATTACGTATCATAGTTTGGTAATGAGTATCCAGATGCTCTGCTTGACACTTGAAAAAATCTATACTCTCTCGACTCAATGTCAGTGTAACTTTTACATTATCTTCTTTAAATACTAGATCTTCGGGTTTCGGTAAAAAATCCTTGATTATTTTTGCATTAATAGTTTCATCTTTATGTTTAATAATCTTCTTTTTCATAATTTCTCACTCAATTGAATTTTATAACTATATACCATACTTTCAACCATATCATTATATGGTTAAATTACCATACTTTTATTGTGGAATGGTTAAAGATCCCGCACACTTGCATAGCCCTATTAGTACAGAGATTATGATATTGAACACCAGGGCGTTGTAGTTTTTAATATGTATCACGTCTCATCTAATCAACAAAATTGTGCTAGAATAATAATATTATGGCAAAGGTAATTCCAAGTATTACAGTACCTAATTTCAGAACAGCAGAGACTCTTATTCAAGAATTTAAAACTGCAGAAAAAAGTACTAATCCACCTTCTGACAAAGCTAAAAAAGCACTTCATGATGATCAATCAAGTTTTTTCAAAGGACTATTTGATGGAATATGGAAAAGCTTGGCAGATAATTTTAAAACTATTGTACAACTTAATGTGAAAGGGTCAGCTATTGAAATTAATGATGTAAAGTACAACACTTCTTCTAAACAGAAGGATGGAAATCGTTTCATTCATCTAACACGTGCGAACGAAGATACCAAGATGCCAAAGTTACTGAACCTGAAAACAACTATAGCCTCGACAGATAGTAATTTAGAAGATTCAAAACCTCAAGTACAGTACTTGCAAATTCAAGATACTCAAGATGATAAATCACATAAAACAACTTATTGGATTGATGAAAACGTTATTCTATCGAGTGATTCAGCAGCTAAAAGATATAGACTCGCAGATGATAAAAATGATACATCAAAAAAATCTAAAGCAAGCTCAAATGAAGATATTACAGAAGCACCAATAAGAATTTCTAGAAAAAGAAGGGAACGTGATCAAGCATTAGGCTTAGAATTTGTTGACACTAGTCAATTAGAACATCTCAGTACGAACAATCGTATTGAATGGAACCACTCTTCTTCTGAACAATAAATTAAATTATAAATCTCAACTAAACCTTAACTGGCATATTGTCGATAATAGCTTGTCCAAACTCAGAACACTTAAGAAGCT
>CAZELI010000018.1:0-15388 GCA_964512985.1 uncultured Gammaproteobacteria bacterium
TAAACGCTTAGTCTCCATTTAGATAACATCTACTTACCCTAAAAGGGCGTCATACTTGTTGTCATTTTCTTTCTACGACCCACTTTATATATACAGCCAAGTTCACCAGAGTTCAATTTTGGGAGAAACCAAATGCGAGCTGGGTGTCAATGTCACTCTAATATAAATAGTCATCAAGGCTACCATCGCAATGGTGGAGTCTATCGACTTAAAAGGATAGCTTCTGCGCTTGGTATAAATCTTGCTGAGATTAACATTTGTCACACTAACTTATCTGAGTTAATTGGCATCGCCCAACGAAGAGCACACCACAAACCTTATCTCTGGGCTCATTTGAAGGCTATTTACGGTAATGTGAATGTTATACCTTCCTTGTCCAAATTAGCAAGTAGGGGTAACAGCAGTCATATTGACAAAATAATAGCTATGGTTAATAGTGGGGCTTCAGCCGCTAGTATAGAAGCCTATGTAGATAAAATTCTCGAAAGTCAAACACCGACCAGCATAAAACCAGAGAAAACAATAGAAGTAAGCAGCAAAACCAAGCATTTTACAGCTGTGGCCTAATGAAAACCCCTATCAATATTGAATTTCCTTAACCTTTGTATATACAAGGGTTGGGAAGCTTGATATGGGAATTGATAACGATAAACTTTCTCTTTTTTTAAAAGATCTATTACAAAGTAGATTAGCTAAGAATCATGACTTAGTAAAACTTCCAGCAGCTCTACTACAACCTTTGGCTATTACTTCACAACCTAAAGGAGAAAATCCTGAGATAGAAGAAATTCTAATAACTCTAAATCCTAAACAGATAGAACAAATCAATACAGAAGCTCCAGCAGCCCAAAATACAATTATAATCAATCCAGAAGCGATTCTTGTTGAAGCTAGAGAAACTTCACTAACTAATGAAAGTAAATCAGAAAATGATAAAAAATCAATAGTAGAAGAAGAGCCTAAAGAAAAACCGCAACTTTCACTAAACCAGCTTATTAACAACACTTTAGCACCGATCATGCCATTACCAGTCGGCATAATGATGAATGTTATAAGCACAGCTAGCGAAGGTAACAATTCAGAAGAAGCTAGAAAACAAAAATCCGAAACTAAAGGTGAGGGAGATAAAACTAGTACCGAAGATTCAAGCGACAATACTACTAAAACCAGTCTATGGGATAGTTTTAGTAAGATCTTTGAACCTATTACTAAGCCATTTACACAGCTATGGGATGGGGTTAAAAAACAAATTGGCATAGAAAAACTTAGCGATTTATTCTCAAAGCCATTTCAAGAAAGAATCACTAATTTCATAGAGCAATTTAATAAAAACGATAATTCTAAGAAACAGCTCGAAAAAAAATTAACAGAACAACAATTAGACAAAGAAACTCAGACTCAAAAACAAATAACTAAAGCAGATGAAACTCATAGAGAATTTCAAGAAGAAATAGAAAGACAGCAAAGAGAAAGAGAAGCTCAAGCAAAAGCGGATGCTGAAAGAGCATACGCTGAAAGACTAGCTCAAGAAACACGAGCAAAACAAGCAGCAGCAGAGTTGGCAGAAAAACAACGTGAAGAACAGGCTAAGGCAATAGAACTAGCTGCTGCTGCCAAAACATCATCTGTAAATGAATTACCTCGCTCTCTTAAAAACATGATTAATATAGCTAACACTTTTGGTTTATCGATAGATATGAATTCACTTGCATCGAATGCAAGTCTAGATGATGTAAAAAGAAAAATCAATATGAAAATCCTAGATGATCCTAAAGCAGGAATTGCATATCTTGCCTCAATTGGTAAAGACCTCAATCCTATATTGGATAAAATGATTACATCAACTAATTCTGCTAACATTTCTAAAGTAGTATTAAATCGCTATCTAAACAGTGGGTCAGAGACACCAACACTCAAAAAAACAATAAATGAATATCTCCAACAACAAGGACGAAGTAACATCATTCAAGCCTAATTGGCAAACAGCAATTTGTGCAACGGATACGGTTTGGGGCTTAGTTGCTAAGCTCACTCCAGAAAATTATTCAAGAATTTATGAGATAAAGGGACGCGAGGAAACTAAACCACTAATAATTTTTGCTAAATCTATCCCGGCACTCAAGACCATCAGTCAAGGCTGGGATCCTGTGATAGAAAGCATCGTAGAACAATATTTCCCTGGCGCCTTAACTATAATCATGCCTCGTTCTAATACTCTGCCTCCTTGGATTAATCCTGGGACAGACACTATCGCCATGCGCATACCAGCCTCTAAATCAGTGATGAAATTATTAGATGATACCGAAGATGGATTACTTCTAAGCACCAGTGCAAACTTCAGCGGCTTGAACCCTGTCAATAATTACCAAGAAGCCTTAGACCAGTTCTCAGATAACGTAGATTTAATCTTAGAACCAGAATCAGACGAGTTCTCCTCAGGCGAAGCAAGCACTATTATTAGCTATATAGATGGAGAAATAAAAGTTTTACGACAAGGGGCAATTTGTCTTAGTGCTTCATAAGCCACTGTCTGCACCGTGCTTGCCAGGTTCAAACTCCGAGCGTGTTCACCAAACATCGGCACGGTAAGAGTTTGAGCCCAATCTTGCTTCATAAGCTCCATAGGTAGCCCTTTAGTCTCAGGTCCAAACACCAAGAAGTCTCCTTCTCTAAACTTTACATCCCAGTAAACTTGATCAGTCTTAGTTGTCAGATACCAAAGTTTCTTGTCATTGCGAGGAGCGAACGAAGTGAGCGACGTCGCAATCCAGTCTGGATCCTGACGTCGGGCTTCGCCCTCCTCAGGATGACGAGATATAAAGTCCTGCCAACTACTATAAACAGTATATTTAATATATTGCCAATAGTCTAAACCAGAGCGTTTAAGGTATTTATCAGAGAGCTCAAACCCCAAAGGCTCAATCAAGTGCAAATGTAAATCATTAGCAACACACATGCGTGCTATGTTACCCGTGTTCTGCGGGATTTCAGGTTGATATAGAACTATATTGATTAAGCTCTGCTGCAATTAGGTTCTTTGCCTCTTCTTTATTGATACTAGCATTAAGCATGCTAGCTATCACTGGTTTAAACATACGAGTAGCTATAAATTCAACACGTTTCACTGACTTAACAGATACTAGATCATCGTTAATTCCAGATAGAACAATCTTGGTTTTTGGGTTAGACCACTTAATATGCTCGACTAATTCCTGCACGTTCCTTTGTTCAGGTTTAAAAATTAGCTTCTTAGAAGCCGGATTTAATAAAAACTCTTTTCTAATTTTCTGATAATCACGCGGGCTAGTAATTATTAATTCTTTACCTTGAGCAGCTTTGTAATTGTGCAGTTCAGGATATGGCGCTTCTAAAGCTCTCAGCAAATCCTCTCCATTACTGGAATTCATAGGAAACACTTTTAATGTAGGTACTTTATGATAGTACTCAAAAATCTCATCAACATCGCTTACACTATAAACAGCAGGAATATAATCAATATACTCATTCATCCATCCATCCTGCTCTATCATTTCAGCAATTTGTTTATCAAAAGCAGGTGCAAACACTGCAATTGGTTCATCAATGAAATAACTCAGCTTTTTTATTTCCAAAAGCTGATCAATGGAAATCAAACTTGCTAAAGCCAATTCCAGATTACCCTCCCAAAGCTTGGTTTTAATATTAAAAAGATTTTCAAAAATATAAGGTGAAGCTAAACTAAATTCAATCGCTTCAATATAATCTATATTAGAATCACGGCAAGTCCAATCATCAATGGCATCCACAATGAACCAATAAAGTTTTGAAAATTCCTGAGCACTTAACTTCGCTTCTAAAAAATTTAAATTAATAATGGGGTACAATTTCACGTTATTAATGATATCTTTTTATTAGCTGAGCTAATTATTTCAATAAAGTTGCAGAAAACACTAGTAAATGAAATAAAATGAGTGTTTGTGGTATAATAATTCAATAAAGTTGCTTTTTTGCAACCTTATTGAATTAAAATGGATTTCATTGACTTAGAAAAAAACTTTAAAAATAATAATCTTATTTCTCGAAAGAATATTGGATTGTTTGAACCTGATTTTGATGATACACAGTTATATCGCTGGCAACAAAAAGGCTATATAAAAAAAATAACTCGTGGCTATTACATATTTTCTGATTTAAGAGTTAATGATCTAATTAAATATCAAATTTCTAACACTATTTATCAACCATCGTATATTTCATTAGAATTAGCTCTTAATATCTATGGCTTAATTCCAGAAGTAGTTTATGCCCCGACAGCAGTGACCAGTAGAAAAACTTATCAAATTTCGACTCCTGTTGGAATGTTTTATTATCGCCACGTTAAACCCCAATTGATGTTTGGTTATACAGTAGAAAGACTGGATGATACAATGTACAAAATCGCCACCATTGAAAAAGCTTTCTTAGATTATTTGTATCTTAATCCCTATATAGATAGTATCAAAGTCGCGAATGGATTACGGATCGACCTAGAGTACTTCTTAGAACAATTCAATCAAGAAAAATTTAGAGATTTTTTAGAAAGATTTTCATGTAAGGCTTTAGACAAAAGAGTTAAAAATTTAATAGGAGAACAATATGCTTGATTTAAATCAAATACTTCGTTTCTTTCCAGAACATGTTCAAGATGATACCAAGAGTTTAATTAGAGAGTATCTTCAATGCAAGATACTTGATCTGATTTTTCAATCTAAGATTGCAAGTAAATTAATTTTTATTGGTGGTACTGCATTGAGAATTGTTTATGATATCCAAAGGTTTTCAGAAGACCTTGATTTTGATAATAAAGATCTAACATTAGAAGATTGGACTGAGCTTGGAGATGTCATTAAACGAGGACTAGCTAAAGAAGGCATAGAGGTTGACATTGCCAAAACCAGATTGAACGATACTGTTTTTCATCATAATTTACGATTCCCAGGTATTTTCTTTCAATATAAAATATCTCCATATAAAAACGAGGTGCTTCTTATTAAAGCAGATTCTGAAAATCAAGGAATAAATTATGAACACGATATCGTTGAGATTAATAGGTTTGGTGTAATTACAAAGATTAAAGTCATGCCATTGGATGTTGCTTTATCACAGAAATTTAGAGCATTCTTTGATAGAGAAATGGGTAGAGATTTATTCGATATCAGCTCTATTGCACCTCAGACAAGACCAAACTATGCATACCTGGAAGCCGCGCTAGGTATCAGCGATCCGAAAGTACTAAAAGAAAAAGTATTAGCTAGATGTCAAGAACTAGACCTAGAAGCTTTAGTTGAAAGAGCCAAACCCTTTATCTTTAATAAAGATACTGATGTGAAACGCATACTTTACTTCTACGATTACATGAAACAGTATAAATTTTAATTACGCTTATAGACATTCATTATTTCAAGCCCAGGCATAGCATCCCTCAAAAGCCCTCTCAGCCTATCTTCTATCATGAAGGCTTCTTCTTTACTAATAACTGGTAAATGTTTAAACTCAATAAATCCCGGTTTAATATGCCCAGCCTGTTCTTCACTGTAATGATTCCCGCGCGTATCTATCCAATACTCACCAGTTTTAGAAACAGGCTTCTCGCGAGTGGGAGTATTGATTTGTAATTTAGAGATCCCCAATTCTCTTATTAGATCCGCCATAGCTTCTATATAACCATCTTCTGCAATATACTTCGGCATAAACATCATTTGTAATTGCAACATTGGGAGATCGCCACGTCGCGCTACGCGCTCCTCGCGATGACGGACAAGCGCCTTAATCCCACTCACAATACTTGCCATCGTCACACTAGCAGCAGGCTGATTCACAGCTCGTAAGATCTCATCATTAGGAGCATCTAGCTTTAGCGATATAAGATCAGCTTCTAGAGCGCGCTTCCGTACTTCTGGATCATTGAGCATCGTTGCATTAGTTAATATAGAGATAGGTACTTGTTTAGCACGCCCCTTATACAAATCTCTAATCGCTATAATCATCTCTCCAAGGTTCTTTGCGATAGTGGGCTCTCCAGAACCAGCGAAGGTTATAACATCGAGATCTTCATAAGTAAATTGCCCATTGGCTTCTAGCTCTTGTAAATCTTCTATTACATACTTAGTAGGCACGTAATCCTTGATCTCTGTAGTCACCACCTGTATCTTACCGAGCTGGCAATAAACACAATTAAAGGAACAAGTACTAGTTTCACCTATAGGATCAATCCCGAGTGAAGTCCCTGAGCGCCACGAATGCACTGGACCGTAGACATAGCGATTTCGGGTGGTAGAGGAAGTCGTCATCATTCAGAAGATGATTTTAGCATTTTTAAATCTTAATCTTCAAATCATATCTTTCTTGCATAGCAATCATAGCTTCAACATTACCCATCGCATCATCTATAGGACAATGAGTATGTTTCGTTTTACGTAAATGTTTAAAACTTTTCCAAACATCACGCACTACGCCTTTATAAAGTGAACCCAGGTTAGTAGAACTATGACCAAAAGGATTATCGCCAAGTAAGTTATGGAAATAATAATTTACATACTGCCAATCAAAACCATTATTATCAGAGATAAACATAGGTTTCTCACCTCCGACATTTTTAATCCAATTAGCAAAATCTTGCATTACTTTTTTAGAATCACCAATAGATTCTTCTGAGGGCTTAATTGCTTCAACTCTATAACGTTCATTAAGACTACCATCCAAACCATTGAGTTGCCCATAGAAACTTTTGTCCATGGCTCTATCAACCACTACAGCACCAAAATGTGTCATCTCTCCAACTCCAGGAGCTTTACCACTTGCTTCAACATCTACCATGATATAAATCATTGAATTCATTCTAAAACAACTCTCCCTTCCATAGCTTCTCAAGAAATTCAATATAAGGATATACGTCAATGTCTGCATTATCGTTACCTTGTATTCTTCTGGCTTTAGTGACAAAAGATACCACATACGCAGGAACGGATTTATTCTCTTCTTGAAAAGCAATGAGACCATTGATATCAGTCTTGCCAATATTATTAGAGATTTTACTCTCTATGCTTGCGAGAACTTTTTTTCCACGAGTAATAATAAAGTCAACTTCAAGTTCAGTACGAGTTCTCCAAAATTTAATTTCAATATTTGGACTCACTAAATACTTATAAGCAATCAATTGTGAAAGAATAAAATTCTCAAATAATTTACCAGCAAAGTCTCCTTTAATCTGTTTTAAATATTCCTGAGTCAATTGAGTAACGATACCTGTATCGAATAAATAAAACTTAGAAGTAGCACTCAGAACGTCTCTCCCTGATTTAGGCACATAAGGATGCACATAGTAACCTATTAAAGTATCAACTAAAATTTGGAAATATTCTTTTACTGTTTTAGAGTCTATACCACAGTCCCTGGCTATGTTTGAATAATTCACCAATTCTCCATTATGATACGCAAACGAATCCAGAAACCTCATAAAGGAAGGTAAGTTTCTTGTCAAAGCCTCTTGTTGAATCTCTTGTGTTAGATATTCTTGAACATAGGACCTTAAAAGAGCTTCTGGATCATTAGCTAAGTAATGGGATGGCAGCAGTCCAAAGTTAAGAGCTTTGAGTAAGTCAAAATTTGTGATCTCAGGATAGACAAAAGGAAAGAAGTAATAACTGATTGCTCTACCACCCAAAAGATTCACGCCTCTTTGTCGTAGTTTACGCGCACTGGAACCACAAAGAATAAAATAGGCATCGGTATTTTCTATCAACCAATGAATTTCATCAAGCAATTCTGGGATCTTCTGAATTTCATCAATTACAATTGGATGTATTAAAGCTTCGGCATCAAGCTTAGTAATTTCTTCTCTAAGAATCCAAGGTGCCTTAGAGTAAGCAAGATAGAGATCGGTTTGTAATAAATCAATGTAAACAGAGCTTGGATAGTGCTTCTTCAAGTATGTAGATTTCCCAGTTTTTCTTGCACCAAAAAGAAAAGCACTTTGCCCTTGGGGCAAATCCATCTTCAATAATCGATCCTCGGAGTACACTCCATAATTATACCAAATATTCGGAATATATTCCATAAAAATAGGCCCTTAGATCCCAACATTAAAAAAACTTAATCAAAAGCGTAAATATATTTTACATAAAGGCTTGACAAATGTATATTGACATTGTTAGTATTGTACTGTAATACAAGTTTAAGGTTCAATTAATAGTATTGTTATCCTTAAGTTTAGTATTATTAGACCTAGTATAGATAAGTAAGACAATGACTGTCAAATCTGTATCTCAGTTAACTTTCTATAGGTAAGTCGTAAAGGAGATAAGTAGGAATTATGAACATCAAATTATCCGCAAGTGGAAGTGTAGGCGAGAAAGAAGTTAATGAATCATTAGCATGGGGCACCTCATCTGACGATAGCGCTAAACCAGTCATTAGCTTAGCCAAGCTCAAAGAGTCACTTAAGACTTCTGGCGGAGCTCCTTGTGAAGATCTTAATACCTATCTCCGTTCAAAAAATTATTCTCATTTTAACGATAGCGGATTTTTAAGTAGTTTCACTAATTACATAGGTGCTGCTGCTGCGAAGAATCCAGAATATTTAAGAGATATTTTTAGTGATTATAGTTTCGCTAATTTCGTTAAGAATAAATTCACAGCTGGAAGTCCATCTAGAAGAATCATCGATGCATTACTTGCATTCATTGCAGCTAAAACACCAGAAGTTCTTAAGAGTACATTTGAAGGTGGTCTACTAAAAGTATTCCAAAACTCTAAGGGTGATTATGAGCCACAAGCCAAGAAAATCAAAACACTTGAAGCTTCAGAGAACGGTGAACTTGTTAAATCCCTATCTACAACAGCTCAAGCATTGGGATTAGATAAAGAATTAGAAGCTACTACTAAAGGTATCTATGACGGTACACGTAAAGTACATAGCGAAGCTCGTGGTAGCGCAGAGAAATTTATTAGTTTTGATATGCGTAACCTTAGAGGTGTGCTTGATCAAGATACTGGAAACGTTCTTAATAGAGAAGGTGAACCTTTACTTCTATCTGCTCGTATTAGTGACGATATAATCACTAAAATGGGCTTTACTCCAGGGAGTGAAGATTGTCCGGTTAAAGCTGGAACTATTAATTGGCACTCAGTTGTAGAGAAAGCAAGGAACATTGCTATTACTGGAAACAAAGATAAACTTGCTGATTATCTACAAGAAACTTTTGCTACTTATGTCTCATACTGCCGTGTCAGAATGAATGATGCAACAGATATAGAAAGTAAAGAAGCTTGGAAACAGATGTCTAATAATGTCAAGGAAGTCTTCGTGGACGGCGCTGGTGGAATGCCAGAATACGTCCTTAATATGGTGAAATCTGCCTTTGAGCATAAACCTTATACATCAGAAAAAGTTGCAAGAATTCTTAGTGGAAATGCTACTGAAACGAAAGGTAACTCTATTATAGAATCGATCAATTCACATATTAAAGAAGAAACTACTGATGCTAAATTACCTGTTTATGAAGCTAGTAAAGCAGCGGTTAGTGGTACTCCAATATTAGCTCAATTACTAACTGGTAGTGTTATGTCTGTTTTAGATCCAGCGGATCTTACTAAAAAAGACGTAACGATTACGAGGAAAGATGCTTCTGATAATGCTACAAAAATGAGCTTTGGTCAAGCTAGCACAGCTTACGAGAAATCTCTTAAAGCGATGGCTTCTAGTATTAGAACTACTGTAGTTACCGACCTCTTCAAAGGTACTAGAACAGTAGATCCTACAGATATCAATGCTTTTAGAACTAAATACAAAGAGAAATCAGCTAAAGTCATTACTGATATAGAAAAGGCAATAAATACTCAAGATAAATTTGACGTTGCTACTCTTTTTGCTAATAGAGAATTAACAAAACTTATCGAAGGTAAAACTATCAAAAGAGATGATCTAGATAGAGAGAAAGCTGGAGAAATAGCAAAATCTTTCGTAGTTGAACTTGCAAGAAAGGTAACTGATGATAAACAGCTAGACGAAGGTAAATTAGTTAAGTTGTTTAGTACTCAGATTGACAATTTAAAAGATGCATTAGAGGGAGATGATAAAACGAAGGTTGCAACTTTGTTTACCAATCCTGGTGGGATAATGGATCAACTACTTAATAACAAAATCGATATTGTTCCTGGTACTAAAGATTTCAAATTAACAGCTGATACTACTAAAACAGAAACTAGAAGGAAGAACTTTATTGAACTCATAGAGAAAAAAGATTTCATGAGAATGTCTCTGCACGATAAAGTATTAGCTGAACCTAAGACAGCTGATGCTTTCTCTAAGATTGCTTTTGATGAGATTCCAAACATCATATCAGACAATGAAGCATTGAAAGAAGCATTAATGAAACATGCTCCTGCAGCTTTTGAAGGAAGGTTCGAGGATGCTAAAGCAGAACCAATGAAAGCTGGACATAGATTCTTTGCACTCTTTGGTAAACTACCAACGAAAGATGAATCTGTAGCTAATGCTGTTCGTTTATCTGCGTTCTTAGATCTACTTAATGACGCTAAACTAAGTAGTGAAGCTAAGTATGAAGTAGTGAATACTCTACTTAGATCACATATTACAGGTGAAGGTGATGATCGTAAGAGAAACATTAATACACTAATAGGTCGCTTAGATACATTTATTGCTAAGACTAATTTTGAAGTTAAGGGCTCAGGCTCTTCTGCAACAGCAGTTAATGTTGGAGGTATTGCAGGTCTAGATGAAGTATTAGGTATGACAGCTATGAGATCAGCACTCTTAAAAGAAGCTAATTCTCATGTTGTATCAGGAGAAGCTAGGATTTCTGTTGATAGAGTATCTAAGTTTATCAATACACTTACTGGTAAAAACCTTGGAGATCTAGCTACTGGTTCATTAGATATATCTCAGGGAGCAAGAAATATATTTGATGCAGCACCAGCAGATTCAGCAGGCCTTGCAAATGAAATTGATAAGCTCAATGATGGCACTAAATTAAACTTCACTAAGTTCCTAGGGCTAGATTCTGATGCTAAAGGTTTTGGTCTGAATGATGCTACAGGCAAACTTGAAGGAGATCACGTTCCTAGTCTTATAGAAAGTACTATGGCTTTCTTTAAGGGACTAGCAAACAGATTCAAGCTTTTAGCTTTCTCATCTGAGTCAGCGACAACACCTAGCTCTGTAGCTTCTAAAGAACCAACAGAAGCTTCTAAACCATCAACAGCAGTCCCTGCTTAGATTAAGGATTAGCTAACTTAAATCACGAAAAAGGCACAGTAATATGTGCCTTTTTCTTTTTATTATTATCAAATTACAAGCCTGGTTAACTTTGTATTAACAGAATGTTAGTAGATACTAAAGCAGCACCTTGGACAGAAAGATTAGCCGTTACAGCTGGTTTTACTTTGGCCAATGCTCCTTACAAGAAGCTAAATAGTTCTGATCCAACAATAGTTCTAGAAGAACTTAAAGTACTTTGTCAAAACGATAATCAAGAACGTAGATCGGTTTTATTTAGTAGTGGTCAAGAAGAAGCATATCTAGCATTTAAATTACTTAGAAACCTTACTACTAGCGGTCATCAAGCTATTCGTGATGGCAGCACTAGACTCTTAGAATTATATTTAACCGATGCAAGATTTATTACTCCATTAACTCATGGTGATGCCACTGAAGCTCCTGCTAGAAAGAAAAATGCTCTACGTAATATTTTTCAATATCTAAATGCAACTAGTCAAGAAGCCAAAGACGAAGCTCTTAAAAATATTACAAAAGCTACTGGGTTTTTCTTTACAGAAGTTGGAGATGATAACCTCAAAAAAACTGGGGTTCATGATGATAGACTACTCAACTATTTTCAGAATTTATCCAAAGGCAAAGATACTCTTGCAAACAAAATAGTATTTGATTTATTGATGAATAGTGACTTTTGTCAGCAGTCTGCAGCACTCCGTGCTAATCCACCAGAATGGGCGACTAAGGATCCAAGAATAAGTCTTAGTCTTGCACAAGTTGATAAGGCTAATTCAAATATCAAAAGTAACGGTTCAGCAAAAATAGGCTTCTTAACTTACGCAAATGTAGTAGAGTGTGATAGCACCAAACCAGCAGAAAAAGAATTCTTGAAAGAGTTAGCATTTCCTGGTATTGATCCAGAGAATTTCAAATTAGATTTCAATCAAATAGTAGATGCCTTAAATTGCACTAGTACAGCTTCACGTAGTGGCGATAACAATATTCAATACTCTAAAGAGAACGTTGTTGATCATTTAAGTGCAGCCTATCTCTTATTACAGTTTCGTATAAGAACTCTTGAAGAAGGTGGCTATAGCTCAACTTCTCCAGAAGTTAAAGCAATTAATAAACAAATTGCAAGATTACAAACCACTGTTAATGAGGTTTACGCATTAGATAGCAATGGAACCATTCACAGTAAATTAGAAAAGGAAATTAGTGATAGACTTCCAACCTGTTTCTTGTATTCTATGCAAGGTGCAACGAAAATAGCAGAAGCTACTATGGGTCCAGCAGCGGATCGTATTATCGCTAAAGCTAAGACAGAATATGGAGCAGCAATACCGGCAGTTATACCACCAGCTGTAGCAACTACAGGTGTTAAAGGACTTAGGGATATAGACAAGGCTGTTCAAAATGAGTCACGTAAGCTATCTCGCACTCTATCAGATAACCTAACTGCAGCTATCTCTCCAGATCAAGTATTTGTAGACTATAACAATTTAAAAGCTTTCAAACAAGTCATAGAAGATTGGAAGGCTGACATGAAAGATTTAACTAATCCAAGCTCGGTGCCAGCAATGACAGAATTCGCTAGAAGAGCAGCACTAGCAGGTGGTGGACTAGGGACACCAGCACCAGTAATTGATATGGAGAAAGCTACTACTAGCCTAAAAGCCCACCTTACTACACTTGCACCTAGCAGTCCTGCAGTTCAATACGTAATAGATAACTGGGATAAGTTATATAATGTAAGTTTTAGCAGCTTTACTATGCAGCCTACTGATGCATATGAGAATAAAAACCTTCCTAGCACAGAGGAGGCATTAACAGCTCATATCCTTAGCTCATTAGCAACAAGAGAAAAAGAAGTGCAAGGTAGTGCCATAGAAGTACATCTTAAATCAGATACATATAATGAAAATATCGGAGAACTATTCTCAGGTCATAACGATGGTAACTACGATGTAACCAAATTAATCAGAGATCAACTTCTTGAAGTAAGAAAGAAAGATGAACTTATCTATGAAAGATTAGATCGTAATGGTTCAGCACTGACTAGCTTACTTACAGCTAAGGACGAAACATTAGTTAAAGAAACAGCTACCGATACAAGAGAAGGCTCTAATACTGACATCAGATCTCGTCTCTGTGGAGTAATGATACTAGGTCAAAAAATAGCTAATTCATCAGCTGATGCCACTACTAAAGAAGCTGCTTTAAGAAGAATTGGAAGAACTTTATTAGGTTTAGATACTGCAGGTACAACACAATTCATCGCAGCATTAAGTAGTAGCGCTCCAATACTAAATAGAGCTTGTAGTAACTCTTTAAAAACAACTATGGATGCAAATAAAGCTGCTGTAGTTGAGGATGCTGCAACATTATTACAATATCAAGTCATGACTATAGACATACACGAAAAGGGTGTACTAGAACTAGACAAGAAGATCAATACAGAAAATAAAAAAATCATTCAAGGATATGCTAAATTAATGTTTGGTTCTGAGCTAGATTTCTTACACAGCCATATCACAGCTTTAGCAGAACGCTGCACACCAAAAGTAATAGAGAATATACAAGCAGCTCATGACAAGATGAAAGCATGTACCAACTCAGAAGATAAATTACAAGCGCAAGCAGAATTTTTCCATCACTTAAGTGGAGCTTTTGGCCATGACTTTATCAAGAAATTTACAAACAATGACATACTTGATGATCAATTATTAAACAGTTTTATGAGTAATTCTATCTTTACTAGCAGAAGCAATGGTACTGACGGAGGTTTTCTCAAGTTCTTTATAGATTTATGGAGATTTGTTACAGAGGAACTGTTAAGTACATCTAATGACAAACCTCAACGAGCTCAACCACCAGAAAGAAACTATAATAGATCAGTAGCTACAGCAGCTATATAACCACACATGATTTTTATGAAACAACATATTAAAGACAGCAAAGATCACTTAGGTGAATTATTAGTCAATGCCTATAAAGATCTCTGGGACGCAAACAAAGCCCTAGCTTTTAAAATAGAAGCTGTTGATATTATTGCTCGTTTTATAGATCATAAGGACACCAGAGAAAGATTAGAGTATTTCTATGCTAGAGAACAGCATCATTTCCTCAAGCAAATGATGAAGGAAGTCTTAGAGGGAAACTACCTAATAGATAGTTATGAAGAGGTGCAGAACACTAGTCCAAAACTAATAACAAATAAGTCTGAGCCAATCAAATCAGAAGATATGAAAACACAAATTTCTCTCTATAAAAACATATACCGCAGATAACTAATATTATCAATTATACTGTATTCCAACCGTTATAAATACATAATCATGGTTGCAGCAATCGATACACCTAAAGTTGATATATCACCACTAGTTAGGTTTGCATCTACTACTAAAGCAGCAGCAGCAGCACAAATTAACAGTGATGACATCGCAGTAAGAGAAACAGCCTTTACTAAAGCATTAGCCGCAACTCTCTTGGGATCAGCTATTACTAATGCTGATAAATCAGGTAAAGATCAAGAGCATGAATTAAGACCACAATTAGATTTCCTGAAATATTTAGATCAAGGTAGGCTTAGAAATGTAGCTAACACCTTAGAAGTATTAAAAATAGAAACACAAACAACAAACTTAGCAACCGAAGCAACTTCTAAACTTGTAGATGAACTTGTTAGTAAATTAACAGAGATGGCAGCTAAGGGAGATCGTAGTTATAGAGCAGAGTTTGAAGCAGGCACTATCATAGGAAGCTCAACTCCAGTCAGTGATATTCTCGCTAGTTCTACTCCTGTAGGTGAGATGCTTGCTAGCTCTAATCCAGTAAGCGAGAACCTTGCTAGTTCTACTCCTATAAATGAAACTCTTGCTAGCTCTAATCCAGTAAGCGAGAACCTTGCTAGTTCTACTCCTATAAATGAAACTCTTGCTAGCTCTAATCCCGTAAGCGAGACTCTTGCTAGTTCTAATCCAGTAAGTGAAGTACTTGCTAGTACACCACCTGCTCCTTCAAACACTACAAGTGAAGTACTTGCTGCTACACAACCTGCTCCTTCAGTAGACACCCAAAGCGAAGTACTTGCTGCTACACAACCTGCTCCTTCAGTAGACACCCAAAGCGAAGTAC
>CAZELI010000018.1:15488-45048 GCA_964512985.1 uncultured Gammaproteobacteria bacterium
GACACCCAAAGCGAAGTACTTGCTAGTACACCACCTACTCCTTCAGTAGACACCCAAAGCGAAGTACTTGCTAGTACACCACCTACTCCTTCAGTAGACACCCCAAGCGAAGTATTGGTTATTACTCAACTTACGCCAGTAGATGTTACAAATACCAAAGCAGCTATACCGAATACTACCTTAGGAAGACTTTTAGATTTACTAACATCGTTGTTTAGAAGGAAATAAATATTATGACAACAAATAATCAAGAAGAATTACTTAGCCTAACTAATAAAACAAGAATTTTTCAAGAAGAAGAACTGGAGTATAAGAGTAGTATTATTGCCTCAGGTCTCCCTGTTCTTGAAATCGAATCTAGTAGCGTGATTATTGCCTCAAGTCTCCCTAACATAGAAGATTAACTAAAGTTAATCTAATGTCAACAGATAACAATTTAATTATGTTAATATATAATAAGATACAATAATATGCAGGTTCCACAAACTACCACTCCAACTCAACAAGCAGGACAACAAACAGCCCCCAATTTTACTGATGCCCAGAAAGCATTTAGCAAATACTTAACAACAAGAGATAGCGGATTCGTACGAAATCCAAGAGAGCTAAGTTTAGTAGGCTTAACAGCTAACCAGATAGCAGAAGTATTTAATCATACTCAGCGTCCTCTTAGAGCATGTCTCAAAGAAATTAGTATTTCGCCTGGAAGTCGTGATGAGTTGGCTCAAATTTTGACATTACTAGCAGAACATGAACCCAAAGATAAATCACTTTCAACTATTGAAGTAAAGTTAGAAGATACATTTAATAGACAAGGTACAATCTCTCAACCAATAACATTACCTACGAATTTACAATCAATCAACTTTAGATATAGTGAGGATCCCAATTCTCCTGTAATAAAAGAATTAACATCTCAAATAGCAAAAGCTAGTACATCGACAACAGTTCGACCTACGTTTCTTTGGGTTAATGAGAATAAAAGCATACCATTTGGCAATGCACTCTATGCTCTTAATGCTAATCAACAACCAGCGCCTAATCAACAGAAAGTAGTCGCAACCCTTAATCCACCTCAACCTCAAGCTACAACTAGTACACCTAAATATAGAATAGTAAATAACAGTAATCCATTGCCAACAACACAAACAGTTCCTTCTCAGAGACTATTAGCAACAAAAACAATTGCAGTTGATGCTCAAAGAGGGGCTAAAATTAACGAATCACATCTTGATACCTATTTAAAAGATTTATCATTAAAAAATAGCATTATCCAACCTGATTTTACTGGTTTACATCCAGATACACTTATAGCTCTTCTAGAAAAAAATCTTATCCCAGCAACTATAAGCTCCATCACATTTAAAATTCCAAATGGGGAGCAAATGCTAACTCTAAATAAATTAATTGCTAATCTTAAGCCTACGGTAATGATGAATCTTGCAACTGGTAACTTGAATGAAGATCAAGTGAATGCAAGATTATTAGATATAAGTGATAAAGCTCCTGCATACTACGCAAGTCTTCCAGGACTTCATTCTAGAGTTAATGCAATAACAGCTAATGAGCAAACTCGTCTTAAAGCTGACACAAATTTACTTCATGAAAATTCACCAAGAGCTCCATTAAACTTAGATGCATATACCCCAGCAGTAACAGTAACAAAGCCACCAGTTAGTCAAGTAAACGTATCCACAAATCCTACTCAGGTAGTTAACAATCAAATAACAACATCTAATCTGAGTGATTACTTAGCAAGACGAGAGCAAATAACCCAACCTGATTTTACCAACTTACATCCAGATACCCTTATAGCTCTTCTTGAAAGAAATCTTATACCTTCAACTATAACTTCTATTACATTTAGAATTCCTAATGGGGCACAAATGCAAAGGATCAATCAATTAGTTGCTAAGCTTAATCCTACTACAGTAATGAACCTTACAACTGGTAGCTTGAATAAAGATCAAGTTGATGCAAGATTATTAGATATAAAAGATAAAGCTACAAGCTATTACAATAGTTTACCAGCTGGAATTCATTCTAGAGTTAATGCAATAGTAGGTAATGGATTAGCTTATCTTAAAAATACTCCTGGATTAGCTAACGACAACAGTCCTTTAGTAGCTTTAACACCGCTTGATTTAGCTAGATTAATGCCAGCCCAGCCCGTTCCTCCTATGGCAACATCTGCTGCACCAACTCCAGTATCCACAATACAACCACCAACATTGGAAATAATGACTAAACCGACCACAGATATAGATACTTTGAATAGAATTCTTGATTCAATAGAACAAAAGTTTGGACAACAAATATGGCGTATCAATCCACATTTAATGTCAATCTGTGACAAGTTAGCTAAAAGGGAAGAAGTAGGCATTGATGAATTTTCAAGCTATGGTATAGAAGTAAGATATACCACACAAAATCATTCACCTGATACAAGTAGTGAGATGCCAAAAGATGGAACTATTACGCATCATGATGATCAGTTTTTTCTCCACACACCATCAAACCCTCTTGGTCAATCAATACAGCTGATATTAAAAGTAATAAATCCAAGTCAATTCTGGACAGCAATAGCACCTAAACCAGCAAGTCAATCTAATATTCCACCCGCACCAATAATATCACTACCAAAAACAGAAAACCCATTGCTACGTACCAATGCATGCAACAACCCTGGTAGCTTAAAACAGTCTCTCATAAAAGTAATAAATGATAACTATCCAGGTAGATCTCTTAACACAGAAGCAGAAAATTTCTTTGAATTTTTAGAAAAGTCTGTTGATAATGATACACCTATTAAACAATTTAGTGATATTGGATTAATGGCATTAGTAACAGACGAAGAATCTGGTTCATATAGAGAGACCCAGGAAGAATCAATCAACGGCAGTAGTACCTTCCTACTAATATCCGACAAGATTGCTTCTATTGAAGGACATCCAAGAATAAATATAACTTTAGATATTTTAGATCCAGAAAAACTATTAAAACCAAGCCCGACATCCTCAGACGTGGTTTCATCACAAGAACCATCATCTCAATCCTCAACACCAACAACTTGGCCAGAATTAAAAGATAGGTATAAAACTGCACTTATAGAAGAGTTTTCAACTCTAACTACTGTTATGGCAGAATTTCTAAAATCATCACAAACACCAGGAGAATGCTTAGGTAAAATAGTAACTGATCTTAAAAGACTTAAAATATTAGATGGTGGATTTCAAATTCATAAAGCTTTACCTGGTGGTTGGGTAACAACATTTAAAGACCTACGTTTAGCACCGGCGAGAGACGTGGATTCATTCTTTGATTTTATTATAAAAAATACAAGCTTATCGTCACCAGTAGATCAATCAGCACAATCACAAACTAGTCAACCACAAATCATATCAACACACCCTCTCAACCAAAGAACTAATCTAATCGATTCAATAGAAACAATATTGAATGATCAACAGATTCCAAGCAATCCATTCATCTTATATCTAACATCATTGTTCAATCAAGGAACTATAGATATTGCAACAATGAGAGAGTTAGGTTTAACATTACGTATCAATAGTCTTAGTAAGCCTGATAGTTTCGAATCAGCCCCAGATAATTCGAAAATAGGTAAGAGTCCTAGTGACTATTTATTTATAGAAAATCCAGCTGGTCAGTCTTCTCCTGATATTATATTTGACCTAAATCTCAATAGAATAAGAGAAGTAATAGGTAAGCTTATCACAGTAACCTCATCAAATATCCCAACAATACCAGATGAAGTTAAAGACTTACTAAGTGTTGGAACTAAAGTAACATATCAAGATATAAAAAATCTCGGATATGCAGTTGACATAACTCACTATGCCTCACCCCACAATCTTTATAAGACCGATCTTATTAGTCTTCGTGAAGATGGCCGCTTAGTTTTTAAAGAAGGCGATGGACGAGATATTTCTACAGATAACTTTCCACTCAATCCTCATGTTGAATTTAGAAAAATAATAGAATTTACCGAAGCTACTAAAGGTGCAGATGATTTACTCAAAGATTTAACATCGTTACGTGAATCCCTAATACTAGATGATTGTAAAGCTGCTATTGAATTGACAAAAAGTGGAATGATCGTTAGTGATTTCTTGGAAACGACTGGTTTACAAGCATTAGTCAATGAAGAACTAACTCCAAATTATGGGTTACCTACATTGGATCAATCAGCTGTAATCAAAGAGGAAGCTGGACAATGGATGATTGATGATAAACCTATAAGTTTAGTATTTAAAATAGTTGATCCTACTAAAGTTTGGGGAGCTTCAAGTTAGTGTCCCACCCACTCTTCCGAGATCTAATCAAAACTCAATCTCGCCAAGTTGCCTTAAACGTAAACTCCATAACATTATGTTTATCCAAAGCTGTATTGAGGATAATTATGGCTCTAATACTTAATAAAATCGACACGATATATCAATACTCACTATAAAAATTACCATAATCTAATCCCTTAACCTAGCATTTCGCTGCTAAAATAACACTCATGGCAGCAACAACAGAGACTATAGAACGCAGCGGACAAAACGACGGACAAATCACTAAGGATTTGAATAATCCTCTTTTTGCAGATCTGGGTGTACTAGGTTACATGGAACTAGTGGATGTGATGGGAGATGATCTCTCTATTGTCAATGCAGCCCGCGTTTCTTATAATTCTGAGTCTACAGACTTCACTGATAGAGACAAAAAACTAATCAAGTTCCTTGCTAAGCATAAGCATTGGACACCGTTTGAGCAGAACTCTCTGAAGTTTCGTGTTAAGTGTCCTATCTATATAGCTCGTCAATGGATGAAGCATAGATGCTGGGTCTTTAACGAGATCTCTGCGCGTTACACGAAGTTCGACAACACTATCTATCAACCAACGCAATTCCGCGAGCAAGCAGAAAGTAACAAGCAAGCAAGCGTAGAAGCTCAAAACCTCAATCAAGCAGAGGCTGCGCAGGTATACGAAGCAGCATGCAAGGTAGCAGTAGATACTTACCTCAAGCTTATAGATATGGGAGTTTGTCGCGAACAAGCTCGTGGAGTGCTTCCTGTAGGTTCACATACTGAGTTTATTACTACTGTAAACTTACGTAACTTTATGCATTGGTATATGCTTCGCGCTCCGAAAGAAGCTCAGTGGGAGATCCAGCAATACGCGCAAGCTGCACTTAAATTAGTGAAGAATAAATTCCCAGTAGCGATTCAATGCTTCGAAGAATTACGCGAAGAAGAAATGCAAGAGCTTGCTAAACTAGCGACGCTTAAGGCGAATCAGAATAATTAATAATTTTCGTTGATTAATCTCCATCTGGAGGCATGCTGACCCTAACTTTGGCTTGTTCTTTGGGTGGGGCAGCGTCATCTTCACTGGTTTGAATTAATTTGATTGTTATTTTAGGTTCATTAGGACTTTCTTTATCATAAAGTTCAATGACATATCCATATTCACAACCTGGACTGACCCAAGGATGGTTCCCCAGATATTTAGGTTGCTTAGAAATTTTTGCGTCATGATAACCCATATACGCAAGAGTATGAAATGGCGATTCATCACCTGCAAAAACTGCATGAGGAATAATTTCACCATTAACCTTCACGAGTGCCTTGCCTGATTTTATGTCATCTGCAGTAAAACCATAATCTACTGAATTACCTTCATTTCCTAATGGGAATCTAATTATAGGATCTAAAACTCCAGCTAAATAAAAACTATTTTCATAATGATTTGTGCTAGATAATGAAAGTGAAGGAATATCTGGTCTTTTTCCCTCTTTATTAAATGCTTCGATAGTAACAGCGTTAAGTATATTGAACATGATATTTTTCCTTTAGAAATTTTGTTTTGTAGCCAAATATCTTTGAGTATGGTTAAAATAGTATCTTTCTAGTTTTTCGCTAGTTTTTTTATTAGGCTTGTTACAAAGATCAATGTTTGAGCCAGTAATAAATAACTCAAGTGAATTTGACAGGTCTTGTAAATCTACTTGGGATTTATTAATATAGATGCTTTTAACCTTCATCAACTAAAGTCTAACATAATATCACACGACTTGTCAATACTTAATTTGATAAATTTGACTTAATTATTACTTTCAGCTAGAAAGTCGGGTTGCTTTATAAAAATCTTCAAAATAAAACTCCTGCCCGAAGGGCAACAATACATATTTATTTATGCTCTCCCAAAGAGCAATTTCTAGCCTTTTAGCAAACTTATCAAAATAGCTTTCTGAGTGTGTAAGCGGTTTTCAGCCTGATTCAGAATAGTCTCTTCATGTTTTTCTAAAGCCTCAGCAGTGATCTCTTCGCCACGATGCGCTGGCAGACAGTGAAGCACGATAGTAGTCTTCTTCGCAAAGTCTTCTAGAAGAGCTTTATTTATTTGGTAACCAGCAAAGATCTTCTTACGCTTCTTAGCTTCTTTCTCTTGCCCCATACTCGCCCAAACATCGGTGTAGATTACATCTGCACCATGTGCAGCCTCACCAACACTATTACAAACAGTGCTGTACTTAGACTCATATTCCGAACCTGGTTCATAGCCCTTAGGGCAGGCTATATGGAATTTAATTCCTAATTTAGCACAAGCCAACATTAGAGACTTAGCAGTGTTATTGCCATCTCCAATATACGCAATCTTCAATCCTTTAAAAGAACCATAATGTTCTCTAATAGTCAGTAGGTCAGCGATAGTCTGGCAAGGATGTTCAGTATCACTAAGACCATTAATGATAGGTATCGTAGAAGCTTCCGCAGTCTCCTCGAGGATATCATGTCCAAAAGTCCTGATCATTAGAGCATCTAAATAGCGCGACATAACTCTAGCTACATCTGATCTAGCTTCCCTCTCATCGATTTTGATTTCATGAGTACTGAGTATGACCGAAGTCCCACCAAGCTGACTCATCCCTACCTCAAAACTTATTCTAGTTCTAAGACTTGGTTTCTCAAATATCATGCCTAGAGATTTTGCACGTAGAATTTTTGTTTGATCCTTACCAGCTTTGAGATCTTTTTTAAGCTCCTCTGCTTGATCAAGAAGCCCTATAATCTCATCTTTGCTCACATCGTTGATACTAAGAAAATGTTTTACCATAATTAGTATTATACAAGGATATTAGTAAAACAAGCTATTCAGCCCTTTTGAGTTGAGCTTTCGCCTTTTGCCACATGGCTTCCAGCTCCTCTATAGAATACTCTTTCATAGCCTTGCCCTCAGATTTACAGATATCTAGCATCACATTAAATCTAGCTATGAATTTATTATTAACCTTACGCAAAGCATCTTCTGGATCTATCTTATACCAACGTGCAATATTCACTACCGTAAACAAAATATCGCCCAGTTCCAATTCAGCATCATTTCTCACCTGAGCATCATCATAATCATCCTTGTAAGGATCTTTGCTTGACTGCTTTCTATAGTTTTCTATAACTTCTTTCAGTTCAATTATTTCAGAATCTAGTTGTCCCCATAGCTTCTCTTCTTCATCCCACTCAAAGCTTTCTTTCACTACTTTCTTCGAGATCTTCCATGCCGCAGCGAGAGCTGGTAATTCCTTGGGAATTCCGTCAAAGATTGAGTTTCGCCCACTTTTCTCTTTCGCCTTCTCGGCATCCCAGAGTCTATCTACTTCTTTAGTATTAACCGCAGCATCTTTACCAAAGACATGGGGATGACGTTTGATCATCTTCTCATTAACAGCATTAACGACATCATTGAAATTAAATAACCCCTTCTCTTCAGCCATGCGCGCATGTAAAACTATTTGTAACAGTAAATCTCCTAGCTCTTCCTTCAATTCAGTAAAAGCACCCTCAGTACCATCCTCTACTTTATCTATAGCTTCCAAAGTTTCATATAATTCTTCAAGTAAATATCGTTTCAAAGAAGCATGGTTTTGCTTTAAATTCCAGACGCAACCAGTCTCAGGATTGCGTATATCCTCTATGGTTTTCAAAAATTTATCAATAGCATCCTTCACTTAAATTATTGTAATATAATTTCTACTCAATTAATTAGTCTTCAATGCTATAATGGAGAGAAAAGGAGCATAAATGAAAACAAAAATTTCAAAGCTATTTCTAATTTCTTGCTTAATAATCACTGGATTATTAGCAACTAGTATGCCAAGTGAAGCTGCAGGTACTAGAGGTTCTATTACTGGTAAAACTGTAGTTAGCGGCTTACTCTCGCTACTTATTTGGCCAGGTATTGGACAAGCAGTAAATGATGCACCAGGTAAAAAAGTTGGTACTCACGCTATTGTAGGTCTATTACCTCCATTCAGATTCTGGTCAGGTTATGATGCACTTTATAATCGCAGCGGCGGATATTGGGACGGCAAGGTATAAGCTAACTTGAACTTCACGAAATCCCCGCTATCGCGGGGATTTTTGTTAGTATTGTGATATGAGCTTAAGTAGCCAGCAAATAATCGACAGATCTAAACAAGAAACCCAAGAAATCATCCAGAAGATTCTTCAAGCTAAATCCGCCGTGGTCATAGCTCATGTGAACCCAGATGGAGACACTCTTGGCTCCATGTTAGCTCTTGCCAAAGTACTCAAGCAAGCTGGTGTAGAACGCGTAGACCGCGTAATGCACGACGAAGTCCCTGATATATATCGTTTCTTTCCCGATCAGGACAAGGTTCTATGCTCAATGAAAGAAGAAGACCGCGCTAAGACTCTACCAGAGTACGATATGAGTTTCAGTTGTGATTGTGGTTCAGTAATCAGATTAGGCTCTGCAGGGCGCATCTGGCAGAAGGCTCTTACTACTTGTAATATTGACCATCATCTCTCTAATCCACTTTATGGAATGCTTAACAGTGTTAATCCAGATGCCACCTGCACTGGTCAAGTAGTGAAGACTATCGCAGAAGCTTTAATCCAAGCTGGACGTAAGATTCACACCGACAAAGACCTGGCTAGCCTCTACTACATTACCCTACTAACAGACACTGGTGGCTTCAGGCATAGCAACACTAACGAAAACGTCTTCAAATGGGCTCAGGAATTAGTCTCCCAAGGTGCTAACCCCAGCGAACTTTATCATCAGTTATTTAATCGTATGCCATTTCGTGCTATCAAGATTATTGGAGCAGCTTTAAACAAGATTGAACTTCTAGAACTTAAACAAGGATCTAGAACCATTCGTCTCGCTTATAGTTACACCACCAGAGCCGAACTTGAACAATTTGGCGCTAAAGACGAAGATACTGACGAGATCGTAGATCACATCATGCGCATCAAAGATATCGATATGTGCCTTTATTTAAGAGAGGGCAAGGTTAAAGGCAAGGATACATTTAAGGGTAGCTTAAGAACCGCAGCAGACTTCATAGACTGCTCCAAACTTGCTGAGAAGCTCAACGGCGGTGGACACGCTCGTGCAGCCGGATTTAATCTAGATGCTGAGAGTTTTGATGAGCTGAAGAATAGAGTTTTACAGTTAATAATTAATAATTAGACTTGTTTCAAAAAAAAGAAGACTTAGGCTTTCGCCTAAGTCTCCCAACCCCCACGAGAAAATTGTTATTAGCTACGACTCACTCGTAACTGCTGGTAACTGAGTCAGCGACTCGATTACCACATCTGCGCGTTGCTGATCAGACATAGTGTCCAATGTGCGCCACATATACTTGACCCATTCCTTGCGCTCGGTGTCTAAGCAATCTAAATTCTCTTGTATAAATTCGTCTGATGAATTGTACTCCCGATAGTAATAAATTGCCGCAATAGTATCAGCTACATAAGAAAACGTATAATCATCAACAGCCGATTCTTCACTTAATGTTTGACAATCTGACAAAAACCTCTCCAATAAAATGCCTGGATCTAAGTAATCCCTTACCTCAAAGTCCGCCTCGTACATGTGTATCCCCCTAGATAAAACCAAATCAGTTAAATTTCCCCAAATTTATTTCCCTACTGATCTCGAGATTGTTAATCTCCTGGTTTGTACTAATCTTATTGGCTTAGTTGGTTTAGGTATGGTTAAGCTATTTGGATTAGTCAGGAAGAATAATATTAAATATCTTTAATATTACAAATCTGCCCGAAGGGCGTAATACCTATTGTGCAAACTTAGTCGCCAAGCATATCGCCGCGGTTTCTGCCTTCAGGAGGCGCTTACCAAGCCCGAAGGGCATAAAATTCAGGGATTCTAATGCTTTTACTTCTTGATCAGTTAAACCACCTTCAGGACCTATCAAAAGAGCAATCTTAGAGGATGTATCCGATGCTAAAGGTTCCAAGCCTTGTTGAAGCTTCGCTGGACTCACATTAGCTAATCTTTCATTTGCAAAGATCTTCAAAGAACCTAATTCTAAGTGATTCTCAATCTCATTAAACTCTATAACTTCATTAAGCTTCGCAAAAACCGCACCCTCACATTGTTCTGTGGCTTCTTGGATAATCTTAGTAAGACGCTCATAGGACTTAGCTGAATTAAGAGCTTGTATATTAACCTTCTGACTACGTTCAAAAATCACTGGTATAAAATTCTGCACGCCTAACTCGGTAAGTTTGCGAATCATCCAAGAGAACGCATCTGCCTTAATCACTGGAACCAAGAAACTAATCTCAGCGCTTAATTCACGTTGTGACTTTTGTGTTTTTAATATTGTAAAACTAGCCTGAGATTTATCGATACTAAGCAATTCGACATAGAAAACATCCTCGCTCCCATCAATCAAAGTGACCTCTTCTGGGTGACCTACTCTGAGTCTTAAAACATTATTTATTTGATGCAATAAGTCCTTAGAACTAATGCTAATGATCTGTTTAGCCTTATCAATGCTATCTGTAGCCGTAATGGTAAATCTATAATTTCTAGACAATGGTTATAATATTAACATGCTTGATATCAAACTAATTCGCAAAGAACCAGAAAGAATTAAAGAACTACTTTCTAGAAGAAATCCCGCTTGGGCAGAGCAAATCGATCAAATCATCGAAATAGACCAAGCATACAGAACAGCATTACAAGAAAAACAAGAACTAGAGGCTAAACGCAACACACTATCTAAAGCAGTAGGTACCAAAAAATCTAAAGGTGAAAATGCTGATAGCGAAATGAAAGAGCTTGCAGAGATTAAAACCAAGCTACAAACTATTGCCGATAAAGAACCTGAACTGTTTGCTAAACAGACTAATATCCTTGAAGGCATACCTAATATTCCAGATGAAAACTTACCAAGAGGAACTAGCGACGAAGATAATCAAGAGATACTTAGATGGGGCATTCCACGTAAATTCAACTTCTCTATAAAAGAGCATGATGAGATTGGTAGAGATTTAGGAATTTTTGATTTTGAACGTGGAGTTAAACTAGCTAAGAGCAGATTCACACTAATAAAAGACCAAGGTGCTAAGCTTGAGCGAGCTTTAATTAATTTTATGTTAGATCACGCTACCAGTAAGGGTTACATGGAGATACAGCCACCAATACTAGTAAACAGTGCCTGTCTCTATGGTACAGGTCAACTTCCTAAATTTAAAGAAGATCTTTTCAAGATAGAGAACGAAGATCTCTATCTTATTCCTACAGCAGAAGTACCACTGACTAATATTTATCATGATGAGATACTCGATGGTGCAGATCTTCCGATATATTTCTGTGCATACACCCCAAACTTCCGTTCAGAAGCAGGTTCTGCATCTAAAGATACGCGCGGTATCATTCGCCAACATCAGTTCAATAAAATCGAGCTAGTGAAGCTTTGCAAACCAGAAGATAGTGCTACAGAACATGAGAAGCTTACTCAAGATGCTGAAGCTATACTTCAAGCTCTAGAGCTACCTTACCGCAAGATGTTACTTTGCACTGGTGATATCGGAGCTAACGCGCATCGTTGCTATGATCTAGAAGTTTGGTTTCCAGGACAAGCTAAATATAGAGAGATCTCTAGCTGTTCTAATTTCATAGACTTCCAAGCACGCCGCGCACAGATTAGATTTAAGGCAGATGCTAACTCTAAGACTGAGTTTGTTCACACTATCAACGGTTCAGGATTAGCGGTGGGTAGAACAGTAGCCGCGATTCTTGAAAACTACCAAAACGAAGATGGCTCAGTGACCATTCCGCAGGCACTTAGAAAGTACATTGGATTTGATACCATCACAAATAAAGCAATGGCATCATCGTCTTAACCTCGGCTTAACTTATATATTGTTTATTTAATAGGTAATAACAACTGGAGTAAGTTATGGTAGATCCAATACCGCAACCAATAGAAGCTCTTACTACTGGACCGACTAGTGTTCCTCAAAGTACGAGAAGAATACCACCAACGATTAGATCCGTTCTTAATGATAAGCTTGCACCTATTTTTATAGAAGATGCTTATGGTAGTAAGAATCCACTAACTCAAAGACAATTACAAGATGTACTTGCAGGAAACATTCAGAACCGAGGACTTGACGGTGTAAGCTTTCCTGAGAGTCAGGGAACTACATTCAGTAAACAAACTTTTGTACCAGACAAATATGACTCAATAGTAGTTCCACCTGAGGTGAGAATAAACGGAGAAGGACCAGCCTTAGCACAGCTAGCAATAAAGGACGCTTTTAAAAATATCGGCAACGCATAATTTACTTACTCGCTCTATAAAAATACGAATAAATCGCAATGAGACCAAGTATGATATTTGGTATCCAGACAGCGATAGCAGGCTCTATCTTACCAGAGTCAGCATATGAATCGAAGATAGTCTGCGACATATAGAACACAAACACTATTAAGCCTAAAGCAATATATCCCCAATTAACAGCTCTTCTGCGTCCGACTATTCCTAAACAAGCACCAATCACAGCAAGTATCAGGCAAGAAACAGGATAAGCAAATTTATTATAGAACTGCGCTTTAACCGAGTTAAGATTACTTGTGTAGATCTTGTCATGTTCATGTAGTTTAATAAATTCATGGAGTCCAATAAAATTCAGCTCTGTTAACTTAGTTAGCTTCTTCAATATCTCATTAGGATTAAGACTACTAGGGATTAGGGTATGCTCAAAATTAGTCACCAAGTGCATAGACTGAGAACTATCATCCTCATTATTTGCTTGGCTAGAAGCTTTGATATAGCTACTACTACCTTTCTCCAATACCCAACCACCTTTCAGCGGATCCCAATGACCTTTCTTAGCAGTGTGAATCATCGAGAGATCTTTCTTAGAGAAGTCTAGGATAACTACATCACGTAATAAATCATCCTTAAACTTACGTACATAAAATATTCTACGAATAGTACCTTTAGAATCTTTCTCGAAATAACTAAAGCCATTAACTGCATCAGTTGCAATCGGATCTTTATAAAGTGCAAGCGTATAAATCTTCTGCGCGAAGGGACTAGTAAATGGCACCACAAACTCTGACACCAAGAAAGTAAATATTATCCCAAGAATCCCCAGCATAAACACTGGTCTCATAATTCTAGTGAAACTCGCTCCAGCAGCGCGCATGGCTAATACCTCCGACTGCGCAGAAAGTTTCTGAAACGTTAGGAAAGCTGCAAGCAAGATCCCTATGGGCATGGTAATAGCAAGAATTTGAGGTATCTCCAAACCCAAAACTACAATACCCGTGCTTAGACTTGCACCAGATCTAGCAAGTAATCTAAATACATCTTTGAACTTATCAATTCCCAACCAAACACCCGTAATAATTCCAGCGCCACTCACTAGCGGTAGCCAAAACTCTATAAGGATGTATTTATCGAGCTTTTGGAGCATTTAGATAGAAGTCTCAAGCACATTCTTAGAAGATTGAACACTCAATGCTTCCTGAAGAGCTTTAATCGCAGCCATCATCTCAAGCGATGACTCTAGTTTATTAACATACTTACCTACACCTATACCATGAGCACCAGCAGCGATAGCAAGCTTAGCAGTATCAGGGCTGATACCAGATGCTGTAATGATGAATGTTTCAGATACAGCTTTAGAGATCTCGATAGTGTTAGCTAAGGTTAAACTAGCTTTCTCTATCTGTCCTAATACTGCAGCACTTTTAGCTTCCACTAAGGATGCACCTTCTGTTTGAAGAATATCTACGCCTAATACTTCAAGCTTAGTAGCAAGTTCTACTTGCTCAGCTACTGACAAGTGACCAGGAATAGTAATAGACACTAAGGCATGAGATGCACCATAAAAATTTTTACTTTTTGTAGACGCAACCTTTTTTAAAGCGGCATCACTAGCAAAACTTCGTTTTGCAGGATGCCTAGCAGACATGATCTCTGAAGCCCAATCATAGACTTGGTTAGCATTAGGGAATATACCTTCATCATGAAGCGCTTCGAAGTTACCAAGCTCAAGTACATCGGCACCAAGCTCTTCTGCTCTGATTAACTCAGCTACATTAACTGAGCTAACAACGATAGCGGTGTTCCGCGCAATCGCAACTGCTTCAGTTACGATGTCCTCTCTTGCAGAGATATCTACGCAAGTAGCTTGCATTTGATCTGCTGCTCTTACTATCTGAAGAACATTGTCCTTATTAAAATTATTAATACCAGCAATAACTTTTAGGCAGTTTCTGCTTTGTAGATCTCTAATAACATTTGATTTTTTATCCATAATAAAGATTGTAACAGAATATGTCAGACGCCCGAAGGGCGTAATACAAAGGGCGTAATACATATTATTTTATAACCCTAAAAACTTATCCTTATATACTCTAAACGAAGCTTCATTGGCGATAAGCACGGCAGTGCAAGACATGATCTCATTAATCACTTCTAGTCCGTTCTCTTGCAGAGTCTTACCAGAGGCTACTAGATCAACAATAATATCGCTCAATTCAGTAAGCGGACCAAGTTCCACCGAGCCATATAAATTAATGATCTCTACTTCTAGTCCACGCTTAGTAAAGAAGTCTCGAGTAATATTTGGGAAGGTTGTAGCGATACGTGTGTAGCTAGGAAGTTCAGCTAGTGACTTATAGAGTCCTTGCTTCGCGCAAACACAAAGTTTACAGTGACCATAATTTAAATCCTGCAATCTTACTACATTAGTCTTAGAGTCTATTACTGTATCAATACCTACTACACCTAAATCTGCTGCACCATGCTCTACGTAGGTCGGCACATCATGACCTCTAACCAGGAGAATCTCAATCTTCTCAAAACCTAATCCTGGACTAGCGTTGAGAATAAGCTTTCTTTTATCACCAGTCTCAACGCTAATACCCTTAGTCTTTAGAAATTCTATAGCTCCATCAAGTAAGGTACCTTTTGATACAGCAATTTTTAAAACTTTTTGTGTTGAAGGTTCCACCTTAATTGGCAAACTCCCTTCTAGTAATCCTTGACTCATCATCGTAGAAATTAACCTAGGTAAATAAAACGCAAATCCAATCGCCGGCAAATCTTCACCAAATTCCTTACAGAGATTATCGTAGCGTCCCCCCATAGCTAGTAGCTTGCCTTGACCAGGCACTATAAGATTAAAATGCACACCAGTATACAAACCAATATCAGGACATTGCAAAGCGTCAAAACTAAGCATAGAGCTTAATTTAAGTAATTCTTGTGTTGCTTTCAAATCAAGTCCCAGAGCCCTCTCTAACTCCTTAATATCATCAGTCAATAAAGCACGCAATGCATGCCCCTCAGGTATAAGCTTCTTAAAACCAATAATATCTCCCTTGCGGATCAAGTCATAGACTTGCTTACCGATAGCTGGAAATCTATTAAGCACTTGCTGCCAAATAGTTGCAGTAGTAATAGTAACCTTATAATCTTTAATGCCAAGCTCAGTTGCAGACTTAATCAGAAGCTCAAGCACTTCTCTATCAGAAGCTTCCGCCTTAGCACCAATAAACTCAATACCAATCTGCTGAATCTCACGTGAGTCATCAGTCGCAATTCCCTTATATCTAAAAATAGTAGAGTTGTAATAAAGCTTCAATGGGAATGTTAATTCTGAAGCTCTAGAAGCTACAGCCTTAGCGATAGGCTGGGTCATCTCAGTACGCAAAGCTAAAACCTTACCATCTTTATCTACCAGTTTAAAAATCTCACTGTTGAATTTGCTATTAGCCTTTTCTACTACTGACATATCCACCAGAGTAGGAATAACAATCGGCTCACAACCAGCAGCTTCATATAAAGCAATTAATCTAGACGTCACAAACTCTTGTTTGCGAACATCAGAAGGGAGCCAGGTTTTGATACCGGATAAGGTCATAAGGAGATAATTATAGCTTATGTGTAGATAAGTCGTAGAGCCTTAGTTATCGTCATCCTGAGGAGCAACCGTAGGTTGCGACGTAAGGATCCACTACTTCGAATAGTTTATAAATAAAAGTGGATCCTTACGTCGTCGCCTTCGGCTCCTCCTCAGGATGACGGCGACTGGGTATCCGTTTACCAAATTGACATATAACATTCCTTACGGACCAGCAGGAGCAAGTAATTTGTCTAGATTTAAAATGCTATTTCCCTTAACTCCCATAATCACAGGAATCTTCTCCTGAGACTGCTCGATGATATCCAGATACTCAAGCTCAGCCACTTTAGGGTTCATCTGGATCGCACTACCTTTGATCTCTACTTCCTTAGCTTTAGCTTCACCTTTAATAATTTCTATTTGCTTTTCTTTAATGGCGATTTCTTTTCTGATTTGCGCGAGTTGAGCTTTCTGTAATGCAATCTGCTTGCGCTCTATAGCTTCGATATACTCAGGTGAGAAGTCTATACGACGCAAGAGGACATCCTTCAGCTCAAAGCCTGATTCCAAGAATGATTCAGAAAGATACTTAAACACTTCTTCTGTTACTTTCTTGCGTGTTTCTTCTGTATAAAGTGCATCGGCTACGTTTAATGCAATAACCTCTTGCATTATTTTCCCGGTTTTAGCTTTAAGAACAGATTCATAATCAGTTCTAAGCTTCTGGTAAACCTCTGGGGTACGGGCTTGTATCATTTGGCTAACAATAGAAACTTCGATCCCAACAACTTGTCCATCTTGAGTCTTAGCTAAGATCGGGTCACCTAGGCGCATTTCATCAGTACCTACATTAGAAAACGAATAAGTAACTATTCTAGTGTCAAATACTATTAAACTCTGAACAAAGGGAATAAGAAAGTGCAACCCTTCTTTTAAAATATTATTCTGCACACCACCTTTAAGATTAAAGATCACTCCAGTTCTACCTACAGGGATAATTTTCACTGACTGGGATAATAAAGCCAGTATGAGAAATAATATTATTATACTTACTTGATTTTTTACTCCGAACATTTTTTCTCCTTAGAAACTATCATTAATAATTACCGTAGTACGCTTACCAAGAGTCTGTGCCTTGCGAAAGCGGATATAGTCCGGGTTTCGTGATAAGGCACCCACCTTAAGCATAATTGCTTCGGCCTCACCTTGAGCTTTAGTAATCACAGCATCACGCTTGTTCATTTCTTCTACAATAATATTATCCTTGGTATCCAAGTCTATACGGGCTCTTTGCTTATCTTCGATAGCACCTTGATAAGCATCAGAGAAAGTAACTTCATCCAATAAAAACTCCGATAAAACGATTTTAAATTTGGCAAGCTTGGCTGCAAGCGCTTTAGCGATAGCATCTGCAATAGCCCTTCTATCTTCGCTATAGATCGCAGAAACTGTGTAACCAGAAATAACCTCTCTGACTAAACTTCTAACTACTGGGGTAATAATTTTATCGACGTAAGAACTATAATTATCATTACCAAGGTTTTGATGTACCCACCATAATTCTTTAAAATCTGGTCTGGCACGCACTGTCACATCAACACTAATATTCTGTCCATCAGCAGTCAGAGTATGAATAGAGTTACCCATAACCTGGGCTCCTCTTTTAGATTTGTCTGATTTATCAGAGAATATATAACTTATTTCTCGAACATTATAAATAGTAGTTTGTTGTATTAGAGGAATCACGAACTGCACTCCTTCTTCTAATACTCGCTGTTCCATGCCGGTAATACGGTTAAAAATTACCGCTCTTTGACCAGCACCAACCAGAATCACGAAATTTGGTAAGACAAAAATTAGAAAAAGAATCGTTATTATAGTCCACTTATTCTTAGATAAGAAGAGATCTGGATCAAAGGAACCACCTTGCTTAAATTTTCTAGCACTAAAGAAATCAGGGATATCAGGCTTGTCCATATTTGAGCCATCTTAACATAGAGAAAATCTCGTCGCCATCGACGGTCAAGCTTTATTAAAAGATTATATAGCACCCTGCTGATTTGCTATAATCATTACTTATGTCAAAGATAAAAGTTGGTATTAATGGTTTTGGTAGAATAGGAAGAAACGTATTCCGTACTCTACATGAGAATTTTGCAGATAAACTCGATGTTATTGCAATTAATGACCCTGTGTCAGATCCTAAAATTTCTGCACATTTAATCAAGTACGACAGTGTACTTGGCGGCTACAAAGGTACCGTAGAATCTACTGACAACAGCATTACCGTTGATGGTAGAAAGACAATGTTCTTGAGAGAGATGAATCCAGCTAATATTAACTGGGGCAAACTTGGTGTAGATATAGTTCTAGAGTGTTCAGGTGTATACACTGACGCGGTTAAAGCTAAAGCTCACATTGATGCTGGCGCGAAGAAAGTATTGATCTCTGCACCTGCTAAAAACGAAGATATCACTATCGTTATGGGTGTTAATGATGATAAATATGATCCAGCTAAGCACCATATAATTTCTAACGCAAGTTGCACTACTAACTGCTTAGGACCTATAGCGAAAGTTTTAGATGATAAGTTTGGAATTGAGAGTGGTTTGATGACGACTATACACTCATACACTTCTGATCAGAGATTATTAGACAACGCTCACAGCGATCCTAGAAGATCTAGAGCTGCAGCGCAATCAATGATCCCTACAAGCACTGGTGCTGCTAAAGCTATCGGTTTAGTATTACCTCACCTTAACGGTAAACTTAATGGTTTTGCTATCAGAGTTCCTACCCCTAACGTTTCTGTTACTGACGTAGTATTCACTTTCAAAAACAAAGTAACTAAAGATGAAATTAATAAGACATTGAAAGAAGCTGCTGAAGGTAAACTCAAAGGCATTCTTGCTTATACTGAAGAAGAGCTTGTATCCATTGACTTCACTTCTAACCCTAACTCATCTATAGTAGACGCACAAATGACCACTGTTGTTGGCGATCACCAAGCTAAAATACTTAGCTGGTACGATAATGAGTATGGTTATTCTAACCGTCTTTGTGATTTAGCAGTACTTGTAGGATCTAAACTACCCGTAGCCGTTTAACTACTACTATAAAGCAAATTCCATCGTCATCCCGAGGAAGCTGCGTAGCAGCTGACGTCGGGATCCAGTCATGAATCTTTAACACTTGACTGGATTGCTACGCTCCACTTCGTTCCGCTCGCAATGACGGATTGAAATTCACTTACTTGCTTCTATAAAATGTATAGTCCCAACTTTCTTAATGACAGTTTGTCCATCGACGTCTAATTCTAGAGTGATGTCTAAATCACTCTTTTGTTGAAGAGGATCAAGTCTAAGATTAGTAGCAATAATTTTATCGTTTAAGAATTTAGCTTCTTGTCCGTTAATATGAGGCTGCTTAATAGATTTATTTAAAGTGAAACCATAAGTTTCTATATTACTAATAGAGATAAACATGTTTTTTGCAAAGATTCTCTCGCTAGGTCCCAGAATCTCCGCCTTAGTAATTCCCATATAAGGTAACGGCTCTTCTTCGCCTAACAATTCTATGCTCGAAGTAATTTGGCTAGGATCCAGTTCCTGAGAGAAGTCTGGAATAAAGTTAATACTAGCGATTTTTACTGAAGCGTGTCCAGTATAGTTAGAGCGCTTCAAACTTGCATTGATAAACAATTCTTCGCTCTTAAGTGGCTTAGAGAAAAATACTCTAATTAATGAATTATCAGCATCTATAGTTTTAAACAGTAAGTCACTATCATTTAATACTTGTAAATCAGTTCCACTCATCTTGAAATTATCCTCAAGAATAAATGCATCCTTGGGAGTATATTCAAGCTTAATTTCAAAAGCAGCTATCTTCTTTAATGCTTGTCCCTTAAGTTTAATTTTTAGATCTTCAGCTTTAGTTGGTAAACAAACAGGCAAGCAAACAACAAATAAAGCAAATATCCAATATCTAATCATATAAATCAGCTAAATATTTAGCTACCTTAGAGTTTAACTCATGTCCACCCTTATGACTAATGACATGCATACCAATACTTAAAGGATTAACACTAGAGAGCATCATGTCCCCTACTAGGTCCAAAGCCTTATGGGAAGCAGGTTCGTTAAAGGAATGAAGTTCATGAGTAAAGGCATCATCAGTAAGACCGATCACCCAACCACTCAAACCTAAGATTTGATTTTCGGTTTCATTACTAAAAGTTCTCGCTTTTGCAATAAGCTCTATAGGATCTGTAGCAGAATTCCAAGTATATTCTTGCACTCCTATTAAAGGATGTTTCCAATCTAAATGATAAGTAACCTTGAAAGACTCTGCGGGAAGCAGTTCTATATATCGAGAGCTATCATGCTCATCACGAATGACTGTGGCTGCTTTTAATGCCAATTTAGTTTGAGGCTTAACTTGCATTAATCCACTTTCTCTAAAAAAATCAATCCAACAAATTGCAGAGCCATCAGCGAATGGTAATTCGTTTTCATTGATATATAAATCTATATTAGTTAGATTACTTAAGGCACAAGCTGCTAAGAAATGTTCACACAAACATACACACTCTTCATTCTTGGCGATCACGGTATTTCTTTGAGTACTGAAAAGATTGGCGATATTGGCCTCTACGACTGTTCCAGAATTAAGTACAAATCGTATACCTAATCCCTGATTCGACTGAATACGAGCCTTAACCTTAGTACGGCTTATAATGCCATCAGCTTCAAGGGTCAAATTAGCTTTATTTATAAGTACCTCTGCCGACATTAGGATTAATTATAGCTTTAAAGCCTTCTATAATTGCAGCAATTATTAAATATTTTTAATGTATCTTCAGTCCGGCTACAAATTATTAATACAGTTTGCTAAAATTGTATTGGCGTATTGACTTATGCCAATCAAATGTTCCAAACATTGAAAAATTATGCTTTCGGTTTCATGGCGCGAATACCTATTATTCGTGAATTTGTGCCGGAACAATATAAAAATAATTCTACTATTTCTAATTCTAGTCGTTCCGAATTAGAAACATTGCATAAATATCCACAAGCAGGTTTTTCAAACTCAGATCTTGAATATAAGCAATCCACATTACCAGATATTGTAAGTCCCAACGTAATAGAGCTTAAACACCCACCATCATCATCAAACAATCAACAAGAAAAAATCAATATCAAAGCTGCACTATTACCAGTCATGGAGAACTTGCCTAAAGAAGTACTGAGTCAACGTCCAGATCTAAAAAGAGAAATATCTAACCAGTTAAAAAGATTATATCTAGCTCCTAATATACAAGCTAATCTGCGTCAAGAAATAGAAGGAGAAATAACAAAGAGTGCGATAGGCACACTCAACTCGCTTATTACTGATTATCAAAAAAAATTATCGGTAATCAAACCTACTAGCTCTGATAAAGTAAACCCTGAAGAATATGCTGATCTAATCCAAGAGTATATTTCCAAATCCTTGGAGTTTCTGCTTGAAGTCAACAACTATATCATAGGTAAAACTATGACTCTTTATCCTCATATCTCAAACCAAGATCTAACAGAAGCCTTACTTAGTACAAGAAACATAAGTAAGAAAGTAGCAGAAGAAGCACTGGGAGCCTTATATAAGAGTTTTTCTACGCTGCCAATAACAGTCCTTGAAGGAGATCAAGGTAGTAGCATTCACATAGTTCAATACGTGAGTGCAAAATTAAAAGATAGTATCAAGACCTTATATTTAGCTTCCAAATTTGGAATACAGTCATCTGAATTATTTCAAGCATTTAAAAATCAAATTAAATTCACGATGCCGCAAAATTTGGTAACAGATGATTCCGTTCATAATACTCTGAGGCTTATTAAAGCTTTTCAAGAAGGCACTAATGGCAGCGTAATCCTTAATCACAATGCAGATAGCAATCAGGATATCAAGATTGCAAATTTAGATAAAGAAACCAAACAACAGATTATTAATTCATTAGTTCAAATTATCATAAAGGAATATACCATCAGACATGATGACACTCTTAAAAATCAAGTGATTACGCATAATGGGAAATTAATAAAATTAAGCGACTTTATTACAAATATCAAAAAAGATCTAGCCTCTTACTTAGCAGCAATAAATAATCATGAAAACTCAATAGCACAATTAGTAACAGAAACCAAAAAAGATCCTTTCTGGGAGAATTGTGGCTTAGAAGATGAACGAGCTAACATTGAAGCACTTTACTCTACACCGCATTCTGTGCATAGTTTGCTCGGAAGAACTAATACTGAGCTAATCATGGGGCATTCTCATCCAGGTAAACCAATTCTAGATTGCTTAAATATCAATCCTAACAATCCCCAACTGGAGATTGAAAGAATTATTCATGAAGTCTCATTATTAGCTGTAATTGATGTTTTGTCTGATTTTAGAGGTCGTAAACGTGAGAATCCAGTCTTTGATTCTTATGCAAACTTTCAAAGCATACCTTGGCTCAAGCCACTTTATCAAGCAAGATATAAAGAATATCAATCTTGGCTAGAAACTAAACAAACGACTCCACTTCCAACTAGAAATCTACTCAGAGAATTAGCACGCCTCGGTACTGAATTAAATGGTAATTCATCTCAAAGCAATCCTATGTTTTCATTTTTTGATTTCTGTCAACGCTACAAAATAAAAGATATTGGCGATGCCATGATACCAAGATTATTTAACTTAACTGATGAATTAACTGCATCATTATGCTATCAAGTGTTTAGTAATTTAATTTCTGGTGTTAGACCTGGTGAGCAAAATGGTTTAACAAATGATGAAGTTAAGCATATTCAAGATTTAACAGATTTCTTGCAAGAACAATCCATATTAAAAGGTAAGGATGGTCAACAAATAGTAGCCATTAATGATGACAAACTTTATGAAGAAAAATATAAGTACATGAAAGCACTTATAGGTAATCGTGGTTTCTTAATTCTAAATACTCCAATAATAATCAAATTCCTACTTAATAGTTTAGGGATAGAAAAAAATCAAGTAAAAGATCGATCTGTAGAAACTAAAAATGTTACCCAAGCATTATTACTATTTTATAGTCTCTTAAAACACTTACCAGATAAAAGCAACAATATTGATTCTCTGCTAAAACGACAAGCCGTATTTGCTACTTTAATAGATAACTTTGAGTCATTTGCAAAACAAGCACCATTAATAAGAAACAAATTCTTAAAACAAAGCCTGGGTTTAAATGAAGCTTGTACTGCCGCAGATCCTTTCAACAGATCTGGAGTCATCCCAGCAATGTGTCAGGATATGGAAAGACAATTAGATGAATATCCTAAGAGAGCAAAATCATTCCAAGAGCTAAGAGAAAAGAGAAGAATACTTGAAGAAGAATATTTACAAACACACGACTCACATATAGCAAAAGAGATTAATCATTTAAGAGATCAAGAAAGAGCTATTAAGCCTATAAGCTTAGAGAATCTTCTTTCCGTATATGATCAGCTCAGTGAGTGTATCAATCGAAATCCACGTAATATACAACAAATCCAAACAATTCTTAAGGATGTAAAAAAAGTTAATAGACCACTCTTGAAAGATATTCGTCATTATATAGAAAACTTAATTGAGGTTGAACCAATAGCACTTATTAATTTTATTAAAACAAGTGCTAACCAAGAGCTACAAACCTATACTAAAAAATTACTAATATCACAAGCCTCCAAACTTGCACAGGAATTAATATCTAGCAACTCTAACAATACTAATGGAACAATTCAAATTACAGATAACGATGAAATTGCCATAAGAAAATATACGAAAGTATTAAATCTCTTGAAATATATCGCGTTCTTAGTAAATCATTATGGAGCAAATACTGTAAGTATCAATAGTGCAGGAATAGATGAAACCAATACACATTTAAGACAAGAGAACATCAATCGTATCAATACTGTCAGTGAACTTATGAGAAAGAGTGTATTACTATTAGTAGATGACAGCAGAATTAACGAAGAGGTATTCCCTGGGCAACTTGAAGCTAAAAGAACTCTAGTAGAACTACTAGAAGAATTTAAAGTTAGACCTGCTTTAGATCATAAGATGGAATGGATAAGTCATAGAAAAGCACAGAAAAAGATTGAAGATAGCATTTACTTCGAACCAAAACCATTCAGTTCTCATCAGGGCAACTATAATAGAGATCCTGCTTCTTATTTACCAGTGAATTCTCGTATTACTCAACAAAAAATTAACTCTTATTAATAAGAGAACAAGTACCCGTAATACGTCATTGCGAGGAGCCAGCCACGCTTCGCTCGCTGCAGGCTCCAGCGACGAAGCAATGACGGCAACGGGTATCGTTACATAAATTCTTAAAACATAATAAGCTACTATGCAATAAGTTATAATATGTTAGCCATGGGGGCGGTAAAATATATGGCTGGATAGCTCAGTTGGTGAGAGCGGTGGATTCATAACCCACAGGTCGGCAGTTCAAATCTGCCTCCAGCTACCATAATTATGAAACGCATAATTCAATTAGCAGTCATCATTTTAGTAATTTTTTGTGCTGCCATATTTGCCGCATATTTTACGTTTGAAACCCGAATCAAAAACCAAATCATTCCTCGTACTTTAACTTTTATCAAAGAACAAACTAATTTAACTGTTAGCTTTAAAGAATTTAAATTTAGCTTTGCTAAGTTATTACAATTCGAACCTACAATAAAAATTGAAGGGTTAAATATAGAAAACTCCATTTACGTTGATAAAATCCTGATCGAACTTTATCTCAAACCTCTCTTAAAGAAGAAATTTGAAGTCAAGCAAATAGTTATAGAAAAACTTGAGCTAAGCTTACAAGAGAATGCTAGACACGAAGTGTCTCTTAAAGGCATTAATGTCCAGCAAATCGCTAAAGTAATCGCTGAAAATCAAAAGAAATCGAAGAAGAAAAATACCACCGATCCAGCTTTAGTCACTGACTTTCAGCTCAATAAGTTATTAGTGAAAAACTCTAGCCTAAACTATTACGCTTACAATGCTCGTAAACCTATAAGGATTTCTCCTATTGAGATAGAACTTGCAGATCTAGGTTACGGTGCTAATGATCAACTCATTTCCAAGCTCAAATTCAATGCTAAATTATTTGATTCCAAAAGCTCACAAATTACTGGTTCTGGTACTATGGGCCCTTTACCAGTTGACTTAAGCCATATACCGCTTTCTGGCAATGAAACTCTCACTGTCTTTATTAATGATATACCTGAAGCTGATAGAAAGTTAATTCTAGGTGAGTTAGTTATCAATGACTCCAAAACTCAGTTAATCCAAAAATCCCAATTCACAGGTGATTTACTAAGCACTATTCGTGGTAGTGGTGATGCTGAAATCAAGAGCCTCATATTGGGTAAATCCAGAGATCACTATATTACAGCTAACTCTACTATTCCTTTAAGCTATGCCTTGAGATTGAATAAAGATCCTAATCTCAAGCTAGAAAGTAGAGGCGCTATCCTCAATCTCAGTGGAACAGACGCCATGAAGGGTAAATTAAATTTTGATACTTTTATTAGCTATGATCTCGATACAGCATTTATGCAAGGCTCCTCTCATGGCAGGTTGAGTGGTCTAGAGATTCAAGAAACTCTAAATTGCTTTACTGAATTTAGAAATTTATTATCGGGTATTTTTGAAATAACTAATTATGATCTCTACTTCCAAGGTGCTAATGCTAAGCAAATAAATAAATCCCTTAAAGCCAATGGTGCAATAGAAATCAGAGATGGTAGTTTATATATTCTTAAAAGCATAACTCAGTATAAAGATCTAGCAGGAATTTTTATAAAGAATGGTGATAAATTAGCAGAAAAAATTGGTGGTCAATTCATTATATTAAGAAGCGATTTGAATTTCAAAGACGCAGATTTATATACTGATAATATTGAATTACAAACTAACCTGGTAAAGATTGGTGGCTCTGGAGTGGTCAAAGCAACTCAGGATCTTATATATGATGTATTTATTCACGTATCAGGATTAAAACAAATACCAATAAAGATCAGAGGTACTATCAAGAAACCAGAAATCTATCCTGATATCAAAGCTCTAGGTCAGCAACAAACTCAACAGTTAGTTAACACAGCTCTAGGACTTGGCTTGGGGGCATTGAAACAATATGCGGAGCAAACTTCTAAAACCACTAATGGAACGACAACAGCTCCTGCAAAAATTAAAATTGATAAAAAACAACTTAAAGACCTTGGCAATCAATTATTAAAAGGATTAATTCTAGAACCTAAACCACCAGCGAATACTAGTACTACGCCACCGATAGTGCCACCAACAGCACCAGCTTCAACGACAACAACTACTAATGGTGCTACTGGTCAGTAAAACCCGTCATCCCGAGGAGTCCACGAAGTGGACGACGTCGGGATCCAGTCGTAAATCAACAACACTTGACTGGATCGTGACGTCGCGCTACGCGCTCCTCGCGATGACGATAAAATAACCTTATGAATAAATATTCAACTTACAGTGAACTATACCCTTCTGCAACCATCAACACTTTAAGTTTCTTGACAGCTTCACGAATCATGTGAGAGATGCGGGATGGTGTCACTTGCATGCGCTCAGCCACTTCATTGCCGCTTAAGTTAGAATAGAATCTCATCTCTACTACTTGCTTTAAGTTATCTGGTAATTTAGAAATCGCTTTCTGTAAACTAGATTTCATTTCTAATAATTCTAGTCTTTCTAAATGTTCTTCACTATTAGGATCTGCTGGACTAAATCCAGAATCTTCTTCTAAGCCTTCGACGGACATAATAACTTCAAACACTGCTTTACGAGCGTCATCAATGTTATTGATTACAGTTGTTTCAGTTGGATCCTTCTCTGGTGATGACTCTGATTGCTTTTCAGATGATACATCTAGATCATCCCATGTTACGACTTTCTTAACCCCATACCAAGACTGGCGAGAACGCAATTCATCCTTCATTGCCCACTTCACAGATTGAGCAATATAACTAGAGTTGTATTCAGTATCAGTTGCAAAATTAGCACTCTCAATTAATTTATTTACAGCAATTAAACCCGTGTTAACAAGCTCATCATAGTTCATTATTTGTTTGGACTTAGATTGAATCTCCTTACGCGCTATCATCTCAACAATAGGCATAAACTTAGCAATGTCCTTCTTACTATTCGTTTGCGAATTAATCTTAAGTGATTTAATTTTATCTTCGGGGACGGACATTCTTATCTAGACCATTTTGGATGGTTGCTATTGATATGATATACCAAAAAAATCACAATTAACATCAATATATACTAAGGATTCCTAAGGATTCATTTTAAAATACAATTTCATCCTTAAAAGTTTGAAAGCAAAGAAGCTAAAAAAGCTATAATACTCCGAATGAGAGCAATTATCTTTGCTGCGGGTTTGGCCTCTAGATTAGGCGATCTAACTAGAAATTTACCTAAAGCATGTTTAACATTAAATGACCAAGAAACTATCCTAGAAAGATCTTTAAGCTTGATTCACGACAATGGCTTTGATGAGGTCATTATAGTTACGGGGCATGCCGAAGAAGCTATTAAACAAATTAGTTCCAAATGGACAAAACGCTTTAAAAAAATCAAAACTGTTTTTAATCCAGAATATGCCACACGCAATAATATTTATAGTGCTTATTTAATACGTGATCTACTAGATGGTTCCAGCTTTATCTTCAATTCTGATATTGTTTATCACCAATATATTCTTGAGAATGCGATGTTTGCTTACAACACTGGTCTACAAAGCTTCCTAGTCATTGACGATCAGAAGCCGCTAGTGGACGAAGATATGAAAGTTACACTTAATGATAAAGCTAATATCACTAGAATCAATAAAGCTTTGAATAATGAAACATCACAAGGCGAATATATTGGAATACTTTATCTCAATACTGCTGACGCTCCTAAATTTAAAGATTCACTTGAAGCAATGATAGAAGCAAAAGAATACAGTAAATATTACGAAGATGCTCTAGATAGAATCGCAGAAGATCTAGAACTTAAGCTGGTTTCCACAGAAGGACGTGAATGGACCGAGATCGACACAATCGAAGATTATAATAGAGCAAGGAATTTAGAATGCGCCAAATCCCCATACCAAAACAGTTACAGATAGCAGAAGACTATCCTAGTCTTGTAGCTTATATTAAAAAAACCATTGAACAAAACTCACTAAGCAAGGTTCTAATATGCACTGGAGAGTTTACGTATGATTTTCTTGTTAAAAAACTCAACGAAGACCTGAGTACATTTATAACTACTGAAATCAAAATTATCACTGAAGAAGATATCACGAAGCTTATTAGTCTAGAAGAAAATAAAAGACTAGATGGTAATGGCATCATTGCTATTGGTGGTGGCAAGGTCTTGGATTTTGGGAAATATTTAGCTGCTAAATGCTTATGTAAGTTTATAAGTATTCCAACTCTGATCTCGCATGATGGTATTTGCTCTCCTGTATCAGTACTGAGAAATAAAAGCTTCGGTGCAACAATGCCAGTCGCCTTAATAGTGCCCTTATATCTCATTGAGCAAGGATCTATAGAACATATTCAAGCTGGGGTCGGTGACCTAATATCTAATTTATCCGCAATCGCAGACTGGCAACTAGCAGCTAGAAAAAATCATGAAGAGATAGATGATTTCGCGATAATGCTTTCTGGCCGTGCTGCTATGAATATAGTGCAGATCCTAGAGAACCAAACTCTTACTCATAAAAAAATACCCCAAGAAATTCAAGAAACTATTCTGAAAAATCCAAACTTCCTTAAAGCATTAATAGAGAATCTGGCTTTATCAGGAATAGCAATGAGCATAGCAGGCAATTCTAGACCATGTTCTGGAGCAGAGCATCTGATATCACATGCTATAGATCAAATATATGGACATGGAAATAAAGCAATGCATGGCATCCAAGTATTAATAGCAACTTTATATCTAGAAAAAATTAGAGACTTTGATTTATTAGACCCTCAAACTAAAACTCCTGGTGATAGCAGACTCAAGCAAATATTAGTTAAACTCGGCTTCCCAACAGAGTTTCAAGATATAGGGATTCGTGACTCTGAGCTTAAGGCTATTTTAGAATTAGCACCCCATACTAGAGCTGGACGTTATAGTATTCTCAATGAACATAACTATAACGCTAAATCATCATAAGAAAACAGTACCCGTAATCCGTCATTGCGAGGAACGAATAGCCACGCTGCGCTCGCTACAGGCTCCGTGAGTGACGAAGCAACAACTGTGTTTAAAGTCAAGCTGTAAGAGTAAAGAAATG
>CAZELI010000019.1:0-44689 GCA_964512985.1 uncultured Gammaproteobacteria bacterium
TATTTGATTTTAAGCTATCCGTATAGCGTAGTTACCTTTGGTCCTTTATAAGGCCTACCCGGATTTGCAGCATTTCATAATTGGACACAGGCTGGTGAGTCTATTGGAATACCAAAGATTGATCTTCGACCCCCAAGCTCCAAAGTTTTAGAGACTTTTAAGGCATGCCCTGATGACGGGATAGTAATGCTCTCCATTGGCTTTACGCGTACACCAGCTGGTCTAGCTACTCAAGACGAGATAGAAATGTCCAAAGAGATAGAAACACACAGATCGAAAGCACCTGGCAAAATTGGGCAACTACTTTCAGATGGTTATACCTTTGAATTTGTTGAAGCTGAAAAAGCTGGTATTCGATGCGTAGGAGAATCTCAGACTATTAGTAGTAGAGATTTACGTGTTCTTGTAGCTTACCCACCTAAGTCAGATACAGCAGCAGCTTCAAAGACCGCATTACATGCAAAAGAGAAATAAAAATCCTAGCTTTTTCTATTGTTAAATCAACCTCGCCTCATTATCCGCAGTAATCACAGCTTGGTGATTCTGGTGCTGCATGTCAGCACAGTAGACATTAATGGTATCGCCTAGATCTCCGCTACTGACTGCCTTACAGAAGAATTGTAAGGAGATTAATTTACTGCCACTGCTAACTTTAATCATATCGTTTACTTGAATTAATTTCTGGTGTCTGAGCATATTTACTCTGATAGGAGTTCCTGCTGGAATGCTCACTGTAGCTACTTTCTGACTAGGATTAGCGTCGAAATATAATTTGAAGTCAGTCTGTGGCATAGATATGCTTTGTTTGTAAATATTATCCGCGGCTATTTCTTGTCCCTTGCTTATACCTCTGCGCAGCATGTAGACTGTATGCGCAGCAAGGACGTCTATCTGAATAACAACACTATCAATGCGTTTTTTGTTTTCATCTTCGACGTAAGCGACTAAGGTTTTACGGGTACTTGGAGCATTTAGATTAAGCCTCTCGAATTTTACTTCCGCATCTGGACGATTACCAAGAAAATGAGTCATCTCTTGGGTAGGTCCAATAAGCTGATAACTATAAATAGACTTATTAATATTTTTCTCTAAGTAAGGAGTTAGTTTGCTTTTAAGATTTATCCAGAAGACCCCCTTACAAAATTCATTCTCATTAGAGCCTGTCCGCAAAGTCCCATCTGCTGTGTTATGCTCGTCCCTCGAACTGCTCATTGACGTATTAGTCAACTCCGCGTTCTCGGGACTCGCATGCCTTGCATCTGGGAACTTTTCGAACAGGCTCTGGCTAATACTAGGCTCTACTGCATAGCAGCGCCCTGCTGTAATTATGAATAATATTAATAGGCGTAGGAGCATGTGATTAAGTTATACCCGTTTAAGCAAACACTGATTGTCATTGAACTCGTCATCCTGAGGGAGGGCGAAGCCCGACCGTCAGGATCCACTATTTTAAATTAGTTGTTAAGTGGATCCTGACGTCGCCTGCTTCGCAGGCTCCTCAGGATGACGAATTTTTTCTAGGTATTATAAAATTACACTGCTATATTATTTGCTTTCTGTAGCATCTCATCAGATGCCTTAATTACATTACTGCTTGCTTCGTAAGCTCTCTGTGCAGTGATCATGTTTACTATCTCTTCTACTACTTGTACGTTGCTGCCTTCTAAGAATCCTTGTCTGAGTCCACCAAAGCCGTCCTCTAAAGGATTACCTTCGACAGGTCTACCACTTGCTAAGTTTTGGAAGTAAATATTATCAGAGTTGTCAGTCAAACCTGCTGGATTAACGAATCTAGCGAGCCTGATGGTTCCTACATTGTCTGTCTGATTAAATTGTCCTGCTCGAGTGACTGAGATAGTACCATCTTCAGCGATATTGATTTTTTGGATATTGTCTCCCAGGTTAACATTTGGGAATAGAGGATAACCTTTATTAGTAACTATTTCGCCAGTCTGTCCATTAATCTGGAAGTTACCATCACGAGTATAAGCAATGGTACCGTTAGGCATTTGTACTTGGAAGAATCCATCTCCTTCAATAGCAAGATCCATAGGATTGCCTGAATTCGTTAAACTACCCATAGAGAAAGACTTATTAGTGGTGTCTAATTGTACACCCAGACCTACTTGAAGACCGTTAGGAGTGACTTGACCGTTCTGTAATATTGCACCAGGAGCTTTGACTACTTGAGAGAACAGTGTCGTAAAATGCGCAGAGGATTTTTTATAAGCAGTAGTGTTAATGTTAGCTAAGTTATGCGATATCACATCAATATTAGTCTGTTGTGCTTGCATGCCTGTGGCAGCTGTAAATAAGGATCGGTCCATAAGGGTTTTATGTGTTTTAAAGTTCTGTAGTTAACTAGGGGATTTGAGGTAGATGGATGAAACTAAATGGGGTAAAAAGCCTATTTTAAGCCATTATGCGACATAAATTGTATTAATATAGTCTTGACTATTAAGCTCTGGTTTTGATAGAATTATCTTATGCCAGAGATAACCCCTGTAGTAGAATTATCAAAACTATTTATGTTGCAAGGAGGGGCTAGAATAACCCCATTTCAACAGGCTTTTAATCCTCGTAATCCATTAGCACGGGGTGTTGCATTGACTAGAGAACAAATTAGTAGTTTAGCTACCGAAGCAGGTGTTCAATTTACAGTCTCCAAAGAGACAGAGCAAAATATGTTTGAAGGAGCTGCATTTAGCTCGATGCTTCTTCATTTGAATCAGGTGGTTTTGTGGCAATCAAAAAAGGAAATACTCACACCAACTAGGGCAAATAAAGAGATGATTACATTTCATAAATCACACACAGGAGCTATGATTGATTGGGTTTTAGTCCCATTCATCTCTGCTTTTAATTCCCTTGCTACACAGGAAAAACAAAACACATTAAAAGAAAAAATTAAACAATTTACTCAAACCTTCATTAATATGGAAGACCAAGGCTCTATCAGTGGTCGATTAAAAATTAATTTTGAGAGAAATATAAATAAGGTGTTAGAGAAAATTTTAAATTTAAATGGTGGGATTTCGGATCCTAATGCAAATTAACTAATTATAGAAACTCGTTTCGGTGTCATCCGCTATAATAAACCCCATGACTCAAACAGTGAATTACGAAATTACAGATATTAACTTAGCCGATTTAGGTAAGCAGAGGGTTATTTGGGCTGCCAAAGAAATGCCAGTATTGCTCAAAATCCGTGAAAGATTTGCCAAGGAACAACCTCTTAAAGGAGTAAGAATGGTGGCTTGCGCGCATGTAACCAGCGAGACGGCTAATTTAGCTATAACTCTTAAAGCTGGTGGTATAGATTGTGCCCTTATAGCTTCTAATCCACTCTCTACTCAAGATGATGTGGCTGCTTATTTAGTTAGAGATCATGGTATATCAGTCTACGCAATGAAAGGCGAATCAACAGACACTTATATAAGACATGTGAATATTGCTTTAGATACTAAACCACAGATCATTATGGATGATGGTTCTGATGTGGTTGCAACTTTGCTTAAGGAAAGGCCAAATCAAATCAAAGATATTCTAGGTACCACTGAAGAAACTACTACAGGTATTGTAAGACTTAGAGCTATGGAAAGAGATGGTGTTCTGACTTTCCCTGCTATCGCTGTTAATGATTCACAAACCAAGCATTTGTTTGATAACCGTTATGGTACAGGTCAGTCTACACTCGACGGAATAATTCGTGCGACTAATGTTTTACTAGCTGGTAAGAATTTAGTAGTAGTAGGTTATGGCTGGTGTGGTCGTGGTACTGCATTGCGTGCTAGAGGTTTAGGTGCTGATGTCATTGTGACTGAAGTTGACCCTGTAAGGGCGCTTGAAGCTAGGCTTGAAGGTTTCAGAGTAATGACTATGGATGAAGCTGCTCTGGTAGGTGATATCTTCGTAACGGTTACTGGTAATCGTCATGTTGTGGATAGAAAACATTTCGAAGTAATGAAAGACGGAGCAATAGTTTGTAATTCGGGTCACTTTGATCTAGAACTGAACCTTGAAGCTCTGGGTGAAATGAGTAGTGAAAGAAACTCTGTCAGACCTTTTGCTGAGGAATTCAAACGTAATCCTCAGAAGACTAAAGTTCAAGGCTCGGTGATCGTTCTAGGTGAAGGCAGATTAATTAATCTTGCTGCTGCTGAAGGACACCCTTCTGCGGTGATGGATATGAGCTTTGCGAATCAGGCATTGGCTACTGAATATCTGATCAAGAATAAAGGTAAACTCGCTAATCAAATCCAAACTCTTCCTGCTGAGTTAGATCAAGAGATAGCAGCTCTTAAACTACAAGCGATGGGGATTGCGATTGATAAACTGACACCAAACATGATTGATTACATGAATTCGTGGACAGTAGGCACGTAAAAAATTAATTCTCACTCATAATTTAATAATTTAAAATCTCGATTTTCGTTGTTTAGAGCGAACTTTACCACTTAAATTTATTTGAAAATTTTGTAACTCAATCGGGGAACATGTTTGCGAAGATTTACGTCGCTTGATACTATCGAGTAATTTTTAGGCCCAGGCCCACACGGCTAACAAGGGTTAAAGAAAATTAAGGGAATTATGACCAAGAGATCATTTATAGTTCTAAGTGTCGGAATTGACAAGGTTGTAATCGAATTGACAACGTTGGATCAAGTATTTATAACGAGAAGAAAAAAATAAGAAGGGTGTAACTCATGGCGGATGACGTTCTGTTTACTGACGAATTGATATCACAAACATCACACACAGCTGATGTAGAAGAGGATGTAGAAGTAGAAAAAGTTTATGCTAAATCTGATGGCGCAGAAGATTCTATCAAGCTTTACTTGAAAGAGATTGGGCGTATTTCGCTATTAACTGCTGAGCAAGAGATTGAATTGGCACGTGAAATAGAGAAGGGTGGACCTGGTGGTGATGAAGCTAAACGTAAGCTGGTACAAGCTAATTTAAGATTAGTAGTTAGTATCGCTAAGAAATATCTTAATCGCGGACTTTCATTCTTGGATTTAATTCAAGAAGGTAATTTAGGTTTGATTCGTGCTGCAGAGAAGTTTGATCACGAGAAAGGTTATAAGTTCTCTACTTATGCTACTTGGTGGATTAGACAAGGTATCACTAGATCACTTGCCGACAAATCCCGTACTATTCGTGTGCCAGTGCACATGGTAGAAACTATTAATCGTTACAAGCGTGTTACTAGACAATTATCTCTAGAGCTTGCGCGTAAGCCCACCGATCAAGAATTAGCTTGGGCTATGGGTGTAAGTTCTAAGAAACTTAAGGAGATCATGAATGCTAATAAGACTCCAGTGTCGCTTGAAACTCCATTAGGTAAGGAAGAAGATAGTACTCTATCTGATTTCATTGCTGATGACAATAGCTGTCGTCCAGATGTGAGCAGCACTGAGCGTATGCTTAAGAACCATATTAAAGAGCTATTAGTAGATCTGCTACCGCGTGAAGCAGAAGTACTTAAGCTTAGGTATGGACTAGAAGATGGTCAAGCTCGTACTTTAGAGCAAGTAGGTAGAATTTTTAATATTACTCGTGAGCGCGTTAGACAAATAGAATTCAAAGCTATGAAGAAACTACGCGAGCCATCTAAATTTGAGAAGCTCGAAGGTTATCTTTCACAAGTTTAGATTTTGTTGTCATCCTGAGGAGGAGCCGAAGGCGACGACGTAAGGATCCACTAAACAACAGTAGTCCATAGTGGATCCTTACGGTCGGGCTGCGCCCTCCCTCAGGATGACGAAGAGTAGTTCCCTCTGCGCTTAGACTCTAGCCTTGTTATAATAAATTCTGATCTTATGGATATTAAATACAAACGTATACTCTTAAAATTAAGCGGGGAGGCGCTCGTTGGTGAGGGCAAGCTAGGGATAGCCCCAGAAGTCGTTGATAGGATAGCTGAAGAGATATCCTTGGTGCATACACTCGGTGTGCAGGTTTGTGTGGTTGTTGGTGGCGGTAATATATTCCGCGGTCTGCAGAAATCTACTGAATTAGGGATGGACAGAGCTGCGGCTGATTATGTCGGTATGATCGCTACAATTATGAATGCTCTTGTACTTCAAGGCGTGCTTGAGAAGCGTGGTATCGCTACTAGAGTGCAAACTGCTATTACTATGAATGCTATTGCTGAACCTTATATTCGCCGTCGTGCCCAAAGACACCTCGCTAAGAGCCGAGTAGTGATATTTGGTGGTGGTACTGGTAATCCTTTCTTTACGACTGACACAGCGGCTGCTCTGAGAGCTTCTGAGATGGACTGTGACTTAATGCTTACGGCGAAGAATGGTGTTGATGGTGTTTATAGTGAGGATCCTAATAAAAACCCAGCTGCTACTAAGTTCACTACTATGACTTATCAAGATGTACTTTCTAAGGATATTAGAGTATTAGATACTGCTGCTATTGCACTTTGTCGTGATAGCGATATCCCTATCGCGGTGTTTGACTTTGCGCGTCCAGGAGCTGTGCGCGATATAGTTTGCGGATTACCAGTAGGTACTATAATTAAGTAAGTGGTGAAAACTCTTAAAATAGGCAGCCGCGATAGTAAACTTGCTTTAATCCAATCACATTGGGTTCGCGATCGTTTACTTGAGAAATATCCTGATCTTAAAGTAGAAATTATTGAAATTAAAACTCAAGGTGACAAGATTCTCGATGTAGCTTTATCTAAGATCGGTGACAAAGGTTTATTTACTAAAGAACTTGAGACTGAACTTTTAGCAGGGACTATTGATCTTGCTGTACATAGCATGAAAGACCTACCTACTATGCTACCTAAGGGTTTAGAAATAATTGCAACTAGTATTCGTGAAGATGTGCGTGATGTTATTTGTTTATCACAGAGTGCTTTAGCTAAAGGTATTAAATCAATCGATCAAGCTCAAACTATCGCTACGTCTAGTTTACGTCGTATAGCCCAGCTTAAGAGTAAATATCCTCATATGAAGTTTATCGATATGCGCGGTAATCTACAAACCAGATTCAAGAAGTTAGATGAGACCGAAGGACTAGATGCTATGGTCTTAGCGGCAGCAGGCTTACATCGTTTGGGTTTAGAGTCACGCATTGCTGAGTATCTTGATCCACGTGAAATTTTACCTGCAGTAGGACAAGGAGCATTAGGAATAGAGATAGCCTCTGCTAGAGAAGATTTGAAGGAGCTATTACGCGCTGCGCTTAATTCTATAGAAGACGAATTTGCAATTAAATCAGAGAGAGCCTTTCTTAGAACTTTAGAGGGTGGTTGTCAGGTGCCCATAGGAGCTTACTCGGAAATAGGCGTAGGTTCAATCAAGCTTACCGGAATTGTTGTTAGCTTAGATGGCGATCAAGCTATTAAGGAATCTATCTCTGGTAAACTTGATCAAGCAGAGAAGCTTGGTTATGAGCTTGGCTATAAGTTTATGAAAGCTGGTGCTGGAGAGATTCTTAGAGGAATTCGCGTTGGATAACATAGATAAAAATTCTTTATTCAATAAAAAAATCAGCTTTATTATGAAGTTTGCTGCTGCTTTACACAGTTATGGTGCTACGGCGCATGGACTTGAGCAGGCTATGTTTAATATAGTGTCACAGTTAGATCTTAAGAGTCAGTTCTTTGCTACACCGACAGCAATTATGGCAGCGTTTGATGCTCCTGACGGTGGTCAGCACAGTACTCTGACACGGGTTAAACCGAGTGGTATAGATTTACAAAAGATGCTCGAGCTTGATGCGCTAGGTGATGAGATTATCGCACGTGAGATTGATATAGATAGTGCCGAGCGTAAGCTAGAGGAGATTGTTAATGCTCCAGCGCCCTATTCCCGTCTGGTAGAGGCTTGTGCTTATAGTATTATTAGCGGGACAGTGATAGTGTTCTTTGCGGCAGGAGTGAGTGAATTGATCATGTCTGTTTTGATAAGTTTCTTTGTGGGTTTGCTTGCAGTTACTTTGTATTTTCATCCACAGACAGCGAGGTTCTTTGAGTTTTTGGCAGCTATAGTGGTTTCGTTGATTGCTTCTATGGCTTATGTTTTTTATCCGCATTTTTCAGTGCAATTAGTTACCTTAGCGTCATTGATTGTGTTTGTGCCAGGTTTAAGTTTGACTATATCTATGACTGAGCTTGCTACAGAGAATCTTGCTTCTGGTACAGCACGTTTAATGCAGGCTATTACTGTGTTTCTGAAGCTGGGTTTTGGAGTGGTTTTAGGAACAGGACTTGCGAAGTTATTTTTTGGAGATATTAATTTAGCTTATAAGCCAGTAGATTTAATCCCTTGTTCTTATATGTGGCTAGCTCTACCATTAGCTGCGCTTGGCTTTATGATATTGTTTAGAGCTAAACTTAAAGATTATTTTTGGATACTTTGTGCTTGTCTTATCGCTTATTTCTCCGCTTATTTTACAACTCAATATTTAACCTCAGATCTAAGTCCCTTTGTAGGAGGTTTTCTTGTAGGAGTGGTAGCTAATCTCTATGCGCGCTTCATGAAACACCCTGCTGCAATGATCTCTATGCCTGGTTTAATTCTCTTAGTACCTGGAAGTATCGGCTTTCGTGGTTTGTCTATGCTCGTAGAGAAAAATACACTTCTCGGTATCGATACTACTGTGCAAATGTTTATGATAGCCGTAGCCTTGGTTGCTGGATTGCTGTTTGCAAGTATCCTTATTACGCCGAAGCGGAGTTTGTAAACACAAGAAATGAAATTTAATTAGGTTATAGTTTTAGGAAAGCTCTCTAATTTTCTCTCTTGATGATTCTTTTATTCTTGTGATCTCTTTTCTGATAACTTCACCAATAGCAAAATCTAGACAAGATACAGCTTCCTTTGTACAGTTTTTGTCACATATGTATGTTTTGAATAATCCATTAAGAGTATCAGTAGAATCTTCTCTAAATGGGATTGCGATATCTATTCCTAATTGATCATTTTTTAAAATTAAAGTATCATCGTAAGGTCTTTCATCGGTATCAACTTGAACAGCTGCTTGCCAACCATCACCGAGATTATAGAAAGCAGATGGTTCTTTTGTTTTATTGGTATCTTGATCATGAAAGTATTGTCTAAATTGTAAAATAGCTGTTTCTTTTAATTGCTCTAATTCTTGAGCTTCAGCAGACCCATCTCGTAAGCGTTGTTCTAATAATTCTAAGTTCACGGGATTTATAGGAATGGAGTTTTTCGGAGTAATCATTAGGTCTAGATAATAACATAGGAGGTCGATATTTTTCAAAGGGCAAGTTGTAATTTAACCCGGTAATTTCAAGAATCGACTTGTGTTTTTATCGAGATTTGAGGGAAATGAAGAAGAATATTTAGATAGTAGACTGTATAAAACTCTGATTTTGGGGTGTTTTATATAGCACACTATATAAAATATCAAGAGCCGTACCACGATATTTTAAACCGTTACTTTAATATATCGTGCATTAATTAAAGTAGAGCTTTGAAAAACCATGAACGTAGATCATTTATCTTAAAAGAGTAACGGGAGCGTGCGAAGTCAGAACGTTACCAAGCGCTAACATCACGAAACTTTCGTCACGAAAACTTCGTGATGAAAAAGAAAGTTATACGGCAACCTTAGTTCTATAACCCAACTTCACCAACACTTTCTCTAGTGCTGCAAGTCCAGTAAGTATATCTCTGTCACAAACAAAACCCAAATGTCCCATACGGAAGATCTTATTCTCTAATTCTTTCTGACCGTTAGCAACGGTAATCTGCCAGTCTTCTTTAAATGCTTTGCGGATGTCTGGTACAGCGATGCCTTCTGGTGGATAGATAGCAGTGATGGCTGCAGATGCCGTCTCATCTTCAGTGAGAAGTTTTAGACCCAGCTTCCTGACACCGTTACGTAAAGTATCACGTAGACGCGCATGACGACTAACAATGTTCTCTAATCCTTCTTCTTGCATCATAGCGAGAGCTTTCTCTAAAGCAACAATGAAACTCACATTAGGAGTCCAAGGTGTGGTGCTATCCTTAAGAGCTTTCTTCGCTTGTTTCCAGCAGAAGTAGTAGCAAGGTGACTTGCAAGATTCTTTAGCCTTGTATGCCGCTTCAGAAACATAGATGAAGCTTAAGCCTGGCGGTAGCATAAAGCCTTTCTGTGAACCAGATACCACCACATCAATACCAAGCGCATCGATATTAAGTTCCATACAACCTAATGAAGTAACAGCGTCCATTAATACTAGAGCGCCATGTGCTTTCATAAGAGGTATTAGAGCTTTGATATCATTTGCTGTACCAGTAGAAGTCTCTGAGTGAGTTATAGTAATGGCTTTGTATTTATTAGTAGCTAGAGCATCTTTAAGTTGATTCACACTTATCGCTTTACCAGCTTCCGCTTTAATCTCTGTTACTTCAGCACCATAGAGTTTAGCGATATCAGCGAAACGTTGTCCAAATACACCGATTACTAATGAGAGAACCTTATCACCAGGATTAATAGTGTTAGCAATAGCGCCTTCTAGTGCACCAGTGCCACTTGCAGTATAAATGAACACATCGTTCTTAGTTTGTCCAAGCCACTGAAGTTTCTCGGTAGCCGACATAAAAATCTTGGAGAACTCTTTAGATCTATGCCCTATAGGGTGTTTTGCCAAAGCTTGAAGTACCGTCTCTGGTACTGGAGTTGGTCCGGGGATCATTAGTAATTCTTTCTCGCGCATGCGCTAGATTATAGCAACAGCTATAAAAATCATTAAAATGTTTTTATATTTTTAAGATGATTTAGAGGAATCTGATTCTAAAGAAAAGAGTCAACCACTTCGTCACCAAGGCTCTTACCAGGTGTAGGTTGTTCTGACTCAGTTGTTTTAGTATGGTTTGTTGAAGGAGTAATCATGTCGTTGTCACGATCAGTCGGTGTTGTATCAAAATCTGGAATAGCTCGTGCTAATGCTCTTAACTCGCTTGGCGTGGCAGTTTGATTTTTGAGTGCATCACGTAATCGTTCAGCGGCGCTTATTGGATGGCTTTGAGGAGTAGATTCTTTTCTATTACCATAATAAAGTCCCTTATCTGGGGTATATGCTTGTGCTATTAATAAATTAGCCATAGCATTGATTTTACCTTAGTTTAGATAATAAGTCAAGATTGAATACTCACTTTAAACTCTCTGTGTAAGCTAAAATGTTAAAACCCTTGTTATTACGCTATTATTTCTAGAAAAATTAGGAATATAATCCCTAAAATCTGGAATTTTAAGGAGTTAGCCCCTTATATTACTAAAAGATAAATAAGTTTTTATTCCTTGATTTTCATTACAGAGCTTAATAGTTTTTCCTAAATTTTCAAGATTTGCACGTTGAGTAATAAGTTTCTGGATTTTTATTATTCCTGAGCTAATTAGTTCTAAACTTTCAGATAAATTAGCAAGATTAGGAGAATAACTTCCTAATATAGTTAGCTCTTTATAATAAATGTCATTATTGGAAAACGCCTTACTTGCATCAGCTACGCTGCTGAACACTACTATAGTAGCGCCGTTGGCAGCGTGCTTGATAGCTAGGTCTACAGTAGCGGAAGAGCCGGCGCAGAGGAAGAGGTAATTGAAGTGGCTGGGTGGCTGAGTGCCTGGCTGGCTGAGGGAGGGAATACTATTATCAAAACCCAATTCGTGAGCAAGTTTTAGCCTGCTTTCAAGTAAGTCTAAACCTGTTACTTCAGCATTTGGTATATAGTGCTTAACTACTTGTCCCATGATTAAACCTATAGAACCTAAGCCTATAACTAAGACTCGGAGAGTGGATTGCTTCGTCGCCGGAGCCTGCAGCGAGCGAAGCGTGGCTGGCTCCTCGCAATGACGTATGACGGGTACTCGTTGACTGCTGACTGTTGACAGTTGACCCAAGCCACGCTCTACGGCTTTAATACAACAGGCTACTGGTTCTACGAAACTTGCTTCTTCGTCACTAAGGTGGCTAGGAAGCTTATAAACAGTGTGTTTAAGATGTCCTTCGCTTAATTCTAAATACTCACAGAAAGCTCCTGGATTGAAATTAGTAGATTTAAATTGCGCGCAGAGACTCTCTTGTCCGTTAAGACAATAATTACATTCTAAGCAAGGTACATGATGAGAAGAAATTATACGGTCACCAGCTTTAAGATGATACTTCAAGCTCATTTCGGGAGATATTTCATCTATAATTCCTACCATCTCGTGTCCTAAAATTATTCCTGGCTTAACTAGTCCCTGATTGAGCTTCAGCAGGTCAGAACCGCAAACTCCGACACCAAGCACTTTGATGATGGCATTCTTGTTATTAAGCTTGGGTTTAGCTAAATCAATTAATTGGAGAAATGACGTTTCTAAGTTTTGAGGATTGTAGGCAAGTGCTTTCATGGGATTTATTGACAAGTGAAGCCAAAGCATTGATTAGTAAAGGATTAGCTTTAGGCAATCGTGTAACCTGAAATCTAACTATATCATTTTCATAAGCAAGATCTCTATATTGCATACCTATCTCTTCTAGGGTTTCTATGTGATCTCCTACAAAGCTTATGGGGATTACGATTAGATTCTTGACACCATCCCTCCCAAGCTTTTTAATAGCATCATTGGTATAAGGTTCTAACCATTTAACTGGTCCCACTCTGCTCTGGTAAGAGATAGACCAACTTAAGTCATGTAATTCAGAACATAGTTTATTTTTATAGGTTCTTAGATTGAGATGATTAGCAAGCTTCTGCAAAACTAGGTTAATACAGTCTTCTACCTGTTGTTGATAAGGATCACCTTCCTTAATATATTTAACAGGTAAACCATGAGCAGAGAAGAGTAAGTGAGCGGTTTTGGTATGAGCTAATAAATCTTCTATACGCTTGGCTATTAATTCTATAAAAGCAGGATGGTCATACCAAGCTTCTATATATTTAACTTGAACTTTAGGAGTGAAGCCAGTTGCATCAAACAATTCCTTACATTCAATAATACTTGAACCAGAGGTAGCTCGAGAATATTGTGGATAGAGAGGAATCACAGTTAATTCTTTAATCTGATCTCTTTCCATATCTTCTAGAGTGTCTTTTAAGAAAGGATAAGAATAACGCATGGCTATATATACTTTATAGTTTTTACCAAGTTTTTTTTCTAAGGCTTTAGCTTGACATTGAGTTTCGAACAATATCGGTGAAGCATTACCAATTTTTTGATAATTATGAGCTACTTTAGATGCTCTTCTTGAGGAAATAAATTTAGCTAGTTGAGTTTGATAAGGTTTGAGTAAACTTGGTAATTGGATAATATAAGGATCATTGAAAAGATTAAAGAGAAAGTTTTCTACTTCTGCAATACAGCAAGGTCCGCCCATTTGTAGTAATAAAACACCTTTCATTAATTCATAATCATTCTAGCAGTAGGAGGAATGGGTTAGAATTAAACTAATGCATCCAATCGCGATACGAGGAGCTACTACTGTTAATAGAAATAATGCGGATGACATTAAAGCTGCATCTGTAGAAATGACGCGTAAAGTAGTAGAAGAGAATAGCATTAAACCTGATGATATTATTATGGTTTTCCTAACAATGACAGCAGATCTTACTGCTTATAATGCAGCTTCAGCGATTAGACTAGGGCTCCATTGGCAAGATGTGCCTTTCTTTACTTCTCAAGAACCCAGTATTGATGGGATGTTGCCTAAATGTATTAGGATTTTGGTTCAATGCCATAGTGATAAGCATAAATCAGAAGTTAAGCATGTATATTTAGGAGAAGCCGCTAAACTTAGACCAGACCTTAGTAATAGTGCCTGTGTGTCTGAGGGGCTGGGTGACCGAGTCAACACAGGTTCAGCCACTCAGTCACTCAGCCACTCAGGCACTTCTGCGATACTGACTATTCCAAATTTCATTTCTCTATTTCGTGTATGCCTTATGGTATTTGCGTTCTGGTATTTTTTATCTAATAATAATGCGTGGTATTTTTTAATTCTTACTATTATTGTGGTCTCTCTGGATGCAGTGGATGGGATTATTGCTCGTAAGTTAAATCAAGCTAGTGTTCTTGGTGCAAAAATAGATATTATTGCTGATAGAGTTACAGAACTTAGTTACTGGTTGTTTTTTGCTTTTCTTGGGTTACTTGGTTATTGGGTTTTTTTGTTTTTTTTGTTGCGAGGTTTAATAGTAGATTATTTAACTCGTAATCAGGATAAGCCATTAGGTGATTCCTGGTTACGATCTAGTCGTTTTATGAGAGGTGCATATGGCACGCTTAAGACTCTTAGCTTTTGTTTATTGATTATTATTCCTAATTTTGTTTATTGGGGTATTAATTGGACGCTTGCTATAGTTTATTTGACAGTAGCTATTTGTTTTCTAAGAGCCTGGCCAGTAATCTCTAGTATTTCATTTAAACCTAGGATATAGTGGAGTAATGATCTCTACACAATTCATCGGTAAAACTTATGCTCCTGTAACTTATGAAGTAGGTCGGGAGAAATTACGAGATTTTGTTGTTGCTACTAAAGCAGATCCAGAGAAATTTAAGGACATAGTACCACCTACTTTTCCTGTGGTATATGGTCATGGGCTCTTATGGCAGGTATTGTTTGATCCTGAATTAAAAATGAATCTTAGTAAGTTAGTTCATGGCGAACAAGAGTTTATTTATCATAAGCCTGTACGTGTAGGAGATACTATTCGTAGTACTGCACGTATCGAGAAGATCTTTGAGAAGGGCTCTCATGATTTTGTGGTATTGGTTTCAGAAGCTACTAATCAGCATAATGAAAAAGTCTGTGATTCAATTTGGACTTTTATTATACGAGGTGGTAATGATAAGGACTTTACTTTGAAGGAAAAACTAATGGTGAACTTAGCAAGCTTAATGCCCCCTTGTCCTAGAGCTAAAGCTAAGCAGACTAAAGCATTCGATGAATTAATAAGCAAGACTGGTAAAACTATTGCCTTAGATAGGGCTCAGCAAGATTTAGTTTATTATGAGAAAGGATCTAATACTGAGATTATGATGCAGGTGTTTATCGATAAATATATGCCTCAAGTTTATGCTGGAGCTAGCGGTGATTTCAATATTATTCACTTGGATAAAGAGTTTGGTCGTTCAGTTGGATTAGGCGGTAACATACTTCATGGCATGGCGACTATGGCATTAGGAGCTAATTTTGCTATGCATGATGTGAGTCCAGAATCAGCTAAACGTTATAGGGCAAGATTCTCTGCGCCAGTTAAGCCTATGGATACTATAACTTATAAAGGTTCCTGGTCTGGTAAGGAATTGAAGTTTAAAGCCTTTAATCATAAAGGTGAAGAGGTAATTAATTCAGCTGTTTTTGAAGCTCACTGAGCTTCATTTAATGCTGCGGAATCTTCTGCATCTTCAACTTCGTTCTCATTAAAAGTACTTGAGAAGTCATAGAATCTTTCATTATCATCTATGGTTCTATGGTTAGTGTCGTCTATAAATTTATTTTGTAGTTTTTGGATTTCGCTATACGGCATATCCTTTCCATAAACCATTAACATAGTAGCAAGAGCATCAATTATAAAAAACGTAAATTCCATAAAAGACTTTTCTTTACCTAGTTCTACTAACTCAAGTATAAGATCAGCTCTATTTTCAAATCTATGACTACTGATAAATTTCAAGTAATCTTCTACGATATTTGGTTTGAATCTTTCTTCTCTTTTGTTAATTTCTAGCGTTTGGGTGAAGAATTTTTTCTTCAGTTTACCTATGGCGTACAGAGTATCTTCATCATTTATTTCATCTAGAGTTTTGTTTATAGACCCTACTAGGAGTGATTTAGCGTCAAGAGCTTGAATGTAGAGGGCTTGAGAGAATTTTTCTCTATAGGTTGCGGCGTCACTTTTATCTGAGGGAAACATCAATTCAGGATTGTCAATAAAAAGAATATAAGGTTTACGCAAAGTGCTAAAAACATTACAAACTGAATTGTAACTTTCTTTATCAACAACCTCACTTAAATCGATATAGCTAAAATTAAACAGTTTTTCTTTAGCAAACGCTTTACTGAAGTATAGTTTCTCTAGTTTATCGTCACCAGTTATTAAAACACCGCCATAGCTTTTTTCACAGTCTTCACTGCTTCCCTTGCCACCAGCTTGAAAGAATAATGCTTTAAAGTCATCATATTGGGATTTAAATATACTTGGTACAAATATCTTCGACCCTTTTATATCCATGAACTTCAGATCATCTTCAGCAAAATTTGTGACTAATGGTATTAGGCATATATTATTGATTTCACTAGTTTCTAGTCCATGAAGCTTACAAATAGCTTTACGAAGCTCATTATCCTCATTATCTTTTAATAGGGTCATAGCATAAACCTCAGTTGGATTTAAAGGAGCCTGTGCTTCATCGATTCTTTTTACGAGTGGATTGATAATATATGACTGTAGCTTTATGGAATTAGAAGCATCTCTCATAACTTTAAAGAAGTCATATTGACCAATGTTTCTAATCCCTTCTTTTACTAAATCTTGTAGCAGCTGAGACTCCTCTGCTTTAATAGCTCTGTTAGTATTAAGTGTGCGAGTAACTTGCTTCTTGAGAGTTTCTAATATGATTTGTCTGTAACCTTCACCAGAAAAGGATTCTGATACTTTTAGTGCGTGTGATTTGATAGTAAAAGCTTCATCACTATTATTAAGTAGTGCTATCATCATACCGATTCCGAGTTCTTCAAGTTTAGGTAATGCATCGACTATAATTTTTTTCTTGTCATGAGCAGCTTGAGAGCTGGAGCAGTTTTTATTAAGCTCCTCATTAAGAATGCGTAGGCTACAAAGAGGATGGAGCTTAATTAATACTTGTGTAGCTTTTTCATAATAACTAGGAATACTTTTGTATTCTCCCCAGAGTCTTCCTGTTTCTTGTAAAAAGGCACCTACTACTTCTTCTGCTTTTTGGTCCTTAAAAGCATGCATTACTCCAAGTGCTTCAAGCGTTACAGAACCCCAAAATTTTGATGGTCCATTTAAATGTTCAGCTAATAGCCTAAAGGCTTCTGCTTTTATTTCCTCGTTTTGAGTTTCAATCCATCTTAACCAATCTTTTCCTGATTTATGATTATATAAGTAGAAAATATCCGATAAAGGATTCTCCAGATCAGAATCCCCTTCTAATAGCTCATCATCTTTATTCTCACCATTAATAAAATCAAGTACTTGTTTATTGGTCAAGGCGAAATAAGCAATGATCGCAATTCCAATAACAACTACTAATCCTACAAGCAATGGATCATCAAACAAGTTCATTACAGATCTCCTCTATTTGGAAAAGTTTGTGCATCTAGTTTTTCAAATTCACTAGAATCAATTAATTTACCATGTACGAGTAAAGAAGCTCGGAAATATTTGGTTAAGAATATTTCAAACTCAAATGGTGTCATATCGGAACTTGGCTTAAGAATATTCATCTGCTCCCATTTATCTGCTTCACGACCTGCTTGTAACATTCCTATTTTAGACATTAGTGTAGTATTTTTCTGAGAATCTTTGCAAGCAGTGATTTGTACTGCTTGTGGGAACAGAGACTGTAATTCAGTAGTAGTAAATAATTCAGAACAACCATTTTCCTTGATATCAGCCTCTTCATTTATCGCACCGATTATAAATACCATTTTATCTGCTAGTAATTGTTTTAAATTTTTTGTGAAATTGTCATGCTGTCCTCCAAGTAAGGATCCCATATTATCTAAATATACAATACAAGGTTTATGTTCTGAAACAGTTTCTAATAACTCTTTGCTCGCAACTCCAGAATGCGCTACTTCTTCATAAGCTGCATATATGAAGGATAGTTTTTTGTCTGCAGCAATGGCTCTTGCTAGATATAGTTTTTCTTTATCAGCAGTGCCAGTTAGAGCGATTCCACCATTATGTCCCTCCTGGCGTTGAGAAGAAATTATTCTAAAAGCGTTTTTAAACTTATCATAAAAATCATCTACTTCTTTTGGAATTGCAAGAGCTTTAGTTTTGGCCTCATAGTTAGCAGAAGATTTATCAAAAGGCTCCTTCTTCGGATGATCTGTATAGAAGCAGAGATTTTTTTCTTCCGCTGATAAATTACGTATACTGCTAAGGGAGTTGGCTACTTGGTTTAACGCATCAGTTGCTAGATTGATAAGCATATAGAGATTTTCTGGGGAGAACTCATCTACACTACTTTTTATTATCATATCAAGAGATTTAATAGCTACTTTTGAGAGATGGGGGCTTGTGCAACATTTAATAATTAGATCAAAAGTTTCTACATCCATCTTATGTGTTGCTAGATTAAATAATTGCTCAAAAATCTTAATATCATCAACAGACATTACTCGTGTTGCATCATTAGCGAATTCTTTAACAGCATCGACAAAGGCCCTATGTGCCTCTTCCTCGCTTCTGGTTGATTCAGCTACATTAGCGGCGTGACTTCTTACTTTATAGGTTTCTTTGGTTTCAACTAGAATCTTTGTGAATAATGAAGCTATATCTTCTTCTTCTGGAAATACTTTAAGTGAATTGATAATGCAGATAGTAATATCATCATTATCTAATGGTCTTTTTTCTATTTCTTCTTTTAAAATAGTCTTAGCTGAGTTGGTATCGAGCTTAATGATGCTTTCACACGCTGCTTCGTAACATTGTGATGAGATAACGTATTTTTGCCATACACGCTTGCAAGTTTTAAGTACGGATTTAAGAGTTGTGTTTATATCACCGTCTTCAAACTCAGCAAGGATTTTAATTGCTTCAGGTGTTATAGCTCCCCAAGAAGCTGGTTCTCCATTGATGTGTTCTAATAGTTTATTTTTGGCAATTAATACACTTTCTCCACCTGCAGCAATAGTTGCTTCAGCCCATTCTGTAGCACTTTTGTGATGATATTGGTAAAAAATTTCTCCTAATGCACCATAGTTTTTTTTACCACCAGTAAATCTTCCTAAGTTTAATTTCTCAGAGAGAGATTTAAGTGTCTCAGCAATATAGTTGTAAGAAGCTACGCCTAAAACAGCTAGGACAATGACAGCGATTAGAATATTGATTAATACTGACATCTATTTAATGCCCACCACCATGCCCACCACCATGCGCGCCACCTTCAGCTGGAGCTGCTGGCTCTTCAGCTGCTTCTGCGCCATGTTCGGCACTGGCTTCGGCACTTGGAGGATTACGTTTTCTGAAAGCCTCTCTTTCTTTTTTACGTTTTAATTCTTCTAGAGTCAGTGGTTGAGTCGGTCTACCACCAGATTTTTTAGCATATTCTTCAGCACTATATTCACCTTTTTGTTTTAGTTGTGATTCTAATATTTTTTGTTCTTTTACTAATTTACCGAGATCGTCTTGCGCATCTATGTATACGGGTTTTAATTTTTCTAATTCACCTTCTTGTAATAAAAGAATAGTCATTCTTCTATTGCTTGGTGACAAGGGTACATCAGGATCCTTAGGCTGAGTATCAGCGTATCCTTCTACTCTTGCAAACCTTGTTTTATTAATGCCACCATAAATTAATCTAGTTTTTATAGCTATTGCTCTATCAGTGGATAGGTTCCAATTATCGTAGTTACCATAATTAAACTGCTTACTGTCAGTGTGTCCTGCTACTATAATTGGACTAATTTTATCTCTCATAACATTGGCAAGTTTATCTATTATAGTAGTAGCTTGCTCTGTCAAAGCTGCAGAGCCAGATCTAAAACTTTCAAGTTCATCACTATCTTTAATTTCAATAAGAATCCCACTCTCCACTAAATTAAACTCAATTTTATCGAGCAAGTCCTCATCAGCAGTCATTTCTAACTGCTCTTTCATTTCTTGTTGCATTTTTTTCTGCATTTCTTTTTTGTTATTGCCATCAAGAACTAGTTTTTGAAATTCAAGGAAACTAGAACCACCTTCTAACTTACCTGGATTCCCAGGCCTTTTAGCTCCCCCAAAAATAAAAATATTACCGTCGATTGGGCCCGATTGAGTCGGTTGTTTAAAATAGCTTGAAATAGCCGATTTAGCGCTTGGGTCAACGTTAATTAGCCATAATAAAAGAAACAAACACATCATCGCTGTAACGAAATCAGCGTAAGCTACTTTCCATGCACCACCGTGAGCAGCAGCGTGACCACCTTTCTTGATGATCTTCTTAATAATTATTGGCTCTTCGTTTTCTGCCGTTTTTTCTGCCATTACTTGCCCTAGTCCTCTTTATTGTTATTCCTGTATTTGCCTCAGTAGTTTGAGTGAGGCGTCTAAGCTATTTAGTGGATTTTTTGTAAAAATTACTGGAGAGATCTCTCATCTCTGCCGATTAATCTAGATGAAGCACATCTTTCGTTGAAATGGTTTCAGAAAGATAATAAATTATGAGTAATATAAGTCAAGCATCAGTAAAAATCCAGGGCCAAAGTAAAAAGTTCTTGAAGAATGTTGTCGACTCAGCCAATCCAGTCCAGCTGATTGTTTTGCTTTACGAAGGTTGCTTGCAGTGGCTACACATGGCAAAGCAGGAAATTAAAAAAAACAAAGAAGAGAAATTACCAAACTGGTCTAATTATTCAAGCTATATGGGTATGGCTTTGGAGATTTTAACTCACTTACAAGATAGTCTCGATGAAAAACAAGCTAAGGATTTTTCTGAGCGCATGTTTGCTCTTTATGATTTTATGAAAGGGAATTTAACGAAAGCTAATGCTAATAAGGATGATAAATTAATTGATGATGTAGTTAATTTACTTAAAGATTTAAAAGAAACGTGGAAAGAAGCAATACGTAAACAAACTGTATAATATTTCTTGTGCTTCAACTCAAGAATATCAACAAAAGTTTTGGTTCTCAAAAAATACTTAAAAACATTAACCTTGAAATTAATGATGGTGAGTTTATTGTTTTAGTCGGACCTAGTGGTTGTGGTAAAAGTACCTTGGTGCGTATCATTGCTGGTCTTGAGCAGGAAGACTCAGGAGTCATTATTTATAATGGTTCCGAGATTCAATTATTGCCACCGAAAGAAAGAAAACTAGCAATGGTTTTTCAGAACTATGCACTTTATCCTCATAAGACTGTTTATGACAATATTGCTTTCCCTCTGAAGATTAGTGGAGTCACTGAAAATCTGATTAAAACTAAAGTTCATAATATTGCAACTAAACTTGGGTTGCTTGAATATTTAAAACGTAAGCCCAAAGAGCTTTCTGGAGGACAGCGACAGAGAGTGGCTTTGGCAAGAGCATTGGCTAAAGATCCAGAGATATTTCTATTAGATGAGCCATTGAGTAACTTGGATGCTAAGTTGCGTATGCAAATGCGCCACGAATTATTTCAGATGCACAAGGAGTTCAAAGCAACTTTTATATATGTAACTCACGATCAAGTAGAGGCTCTGAGCCTCGGTGACAGAATTGTAGTTTTAAAAGATGGTGAAATACAACAAGTAGGCACACCTGAAGAAATTTATAATCAACCAGCTAATAATTTTGTTGCTAGTTTTATTGGTTCACCCGGTACTAATTTATTAGAATTGGAAATAAGTGATCAGATAGTGGGAATCAGACCAGAGTTTCTTAGCCTTGAAGCTAAGAGTGCAGAATCTTCGGAACTGAAAATTGTATTACAGAATATGGAAATGCTTGGACAAGAATATCTTATATATGGTTTATTAGAGAATTCTTCTAAAGAACAATCCCTGATAGCGAAAGTACCTAATACTCAATCAGCTACTGATATTTATAAAAAATTAACAAACTTGGACAAAAAACTTGTATTACCTTTATATTATGATAAAACTATGCTATATTATTTTAATAAGCTCAACGACGAGATTTAAGTGAATCTATAAGATTAAATCAATAATATCTATTGCATTTATTCTTGGATGATTCATAATAGAGAATAACATGGTAAACACAGATCCCTTCATCTCCCGTCAAATAGATCTTAACCTGGACATCGGCCAAGGTTATGGCGAATATTTTGCTGAAAAAGATTTAATGCCTTTTGCGACTTCAGTTAATATTTCTACGGGGGCTCACTCAGGTGAACCTGCTCAGATAGAGAAGGCTATAGGTGCTTGTAAAGATTATCCCGAGTTAGCTTTAGGTGCTTTAATTTCTTATCCAGATATTTTAGGTTATGGTATGCGCAAAATACAGCTTAGTAATGAGGAGCTACGCGCCACTATTATTGCTCAACTTGGTGCATTGTCAGCATTAGCTAAAACGCATAATTATGAATTACAACATGTGAGAGCGCATGGTTATTTATATCAACAACTTGCAACCAATTATTCAGTTGCAGAAACTGTAGCTAAAGCAATTCAAGAGTTTAGCCAGTGGTTAATTTTAGTTGGTCCAGCAAGTCCAGTACTTCAAGAAGTTGGTTCTTGGACCAATGTTAGAGTGGCTTTTGAAGCCCGTATAGATCATAGATATAAGGCTGATGGACAACAGATTCCATTTGATTTTGATAAAGATTCTAATTTAGACATTGACGTAGTAGCGCAAAGAGCGAGGGATTTGATTTACAAGTCGGTGGCTAAATTAGAGGATGGCATTGCTGAAGTTGAGCTTAAGTTTGAGACTTTACATTTGCCATCTAGAATAAGAAATTCTTTAGAAATAGCTAAACTCGTGAGAGGAATGGTACTTAAACCCCTGCCACTTAAGACAGTAGATTATGAACCATATCTTTCAGAGTTTATTTAACTTGCTTTTTTGGAGAAGAGTGATAAAATAATAGCAGTCGATAGGGAAAAACACCTAAGGGGAAGATGAGAAGGACAGTACAGTGAGAGAAGAATTAGTAAAAGAACAAGTAGAGAAATATATTGAATCCTTGGAGAAGGATAATGATACGGTCAAAGCTTATAGGCTTGATTTAGAAAAGTTTATGATAGCTTTTGGCGAGAAGAAACCTACGGAGATTAAGTTTCCTGAGTTGAAGGCTTATCTCGATGGATTGCAAACTAGAAATGGCAAACGAGTCAGCGTTTCTACGCAGAACAGACATTATGCAACTATTAGTTGTTTCTTTAATTGGCTGATTAAACAATCTAAGTTGATTGAGAATCCTATTAAGAATGTTGCAAGACGCAGACCTAATAAGGATCTGGGAGAGATTAACTCTAAGGATATTATTAGATATCTAGACAAAGAAACAGTTGCACAAATTATGAGCAACGCAAAAACTATCAGAGAGGAGTTCTTATTTGATTTACTTTATTCAAGTGGTCTCAGAATCTCTGAAGCTTTAGCTCTTAATGTGCAAGATATTCGTAATGGTGTAATTCAGATCAGAGCGGGTAAAGGTAATAGACCAAGAGTTACTTATATGTCCAAACACACAGAAAAACTTTTCAAGAAGTATCTTGAGAAGAGAGTTCCTGATCGTTCAGTACTTTTCAAAGCACAGAATATTGAAGAAGCTCAAGCTCTAAGAAACGAGGGTTCTTTGTTTACTACTAATAATGGTACTCGCCTTGGTTATCACAGAGCTAATCAATTATTCAAGCAAGCTGCAAGAAACATGAAAAACCCTGATAATGCTCCTCTTACTATTCACCAACTTAGACATACTTTCTGTACCGAAAGAGTTGGCCATATAGATATCAGAGTGTTACAGAGATTAGCTGGTCACAGTGATATCAGAACTACACTTAGATACGCTAAAGTAGTTGATAAAGTGGCTAGAGAGCAATTTGATAAATACGACAGAGAAAGAACAGCTGGCTTTGATGACAGAGGTGATTTCAAACTTCCTACTCAAGAAGATTTTGAGAAGGCAGCTGCGTTAGTCTAACCAGAACTTTTAAGGTTAATTGCTATTGGGCATATAGTAATAGTGCTCAACGATAAGCAGCTAATCATAATACCTGGATCTTGTTCGGCCAAATCTAATTGGTTTGATCAGATACATTTTTTTGAGTCTATAGGCTACAACGTAAAGTTCTTAGATTTAGATGCACATAAACATAGAACTTTAATTGAATGTTCTACTGATCTTTTTTTGAAACTTAAATATGCATTACAAACAACTATAGAACCTGACGATGATATTACAGATGCAGATATTGAAACAATGTTCAAGAGTGCAGAAACAATCAATAATCCTGATTCTGATACGGTAATCCTTGCTCATTCTATGGGTGCAATGTTGTTACTGAAAATATTATCGGAGTCTAAATACTATCGTAATGAGAATCCAGAGACTTTTGCTAAGCTTGAACAATCTAAGTTAATATTTATTCAGGTACCACTAAGTATCAATCGCTCTCTACTAAGCCTTTTGAACACAGTACAGTATAGTTTATATCCTTTCTTCTTCATTTATCATCACACTGTTTTTGGCTTGATTGAGCGGATGCTGTTAACTACTAAAAAACTTCTTAGGTCTCTCACTAATCATTTTAGAAATAGTTTTCTAAGATACATTATTCAACCCACTGTTAATTTATTTGATTTACTCTTGAATATAATGCTGATGAACAATGCTTTTCTGGGGTCTAAGCCTCATGAGTTTGCTAATCTAATTAATTACTATAAGCAATGGGATGAGTTTTCTTTAGAAGGATTTTTTGCAGATAAGGATGAGGCTATGTTTAGTAGAGCTATGATGAATCGAGCTGAAAGTACTATATGTCGTTTTGATACTAATGCTACTAAGAACTATCATTTCACTACTGGTTCCCCAGATCCTTTCTGTGATTCTATTTTAGTTAAACAATTTGCGGCTGAACTTGGAGCGAATGTTTTAGATTTGGGTTATGGCTTTCATAATCCTCACCATGTATTCTGGACTCAAGACAAATTACATAAGCATATTACGGGGTAATTATTTGTCTTGATTTTCAAGGCGCTTTTCTTCGCGTAATATAAAGAAAGTTGCTATTGCACCACCTGTCATAATCATTAAACCAATGAAAAGAGTAGCATCCATTATTTATTTCTCCTTTTCTTTTTTACTTTCGGTTGTAGTAACCAAGCTAAATAACCTGTACCCATTATAGCAAAACCATGTCCTAGAGTATCTTGTAAGTTATTAAAACTACTAGGGTCTAAAAAGTTCTTGATGTAAATCGTAATCAATAAAACTTTACTTGCATCCATTAGAGCTTTGGCAAGTAACTCACGTTTCTTTTCCATGTTGAATCTCCATGGATGATATTCTACATTAATGAAAATATCTGAACGTGTATCATACGTTTTTACATTGCCATGATAGAGTAACCGCAATCCACATGAATCACTTCGCCTGTAATAGCGCCAGAGAGCGGGCTTGCTAAGAATAATGCAGTACCGCCTATTTCTTCTAATAAGACATTGCGTCTTAGCGGAGCTGTTTGTGCATGCTTATTAAGCATTGTTGTGAAGTCCGCTATTCCTCTTGCTGCAAGGGTTTTAACTGGTCCTGCTGATATCGCATTAACTCTAATATTGTCTGCACCTAGGTCTGAAGCTAGGTAACGAGTGCCTGCTTCTAGAGCAGCTTTGGCGATACCCATCATATTGTAGTTAGGAACCACTTTCTCTGCACCAAGGTAAGTAAGGGTGATAATCGATCCGCCACCAGCGGCTTGCATTAATGGACGAGCTTTGCGCGCCATGGCAGCAAGTGAATAACTAGAAACATCTTGGGCGATTTGATAGTGTTCGCGAAGCGTGTCTACGTAACCACCTTGTAAAGTTTCACGTGGAGCGAAGGCAAGACAATGCACCAGGATATCTAATTTGCCACCACATTTTTTAGCAATAATTTCAAAGGCTTTGTCCAAGCTTTCATCACTACCAACATCAAGTTCTACCAGAGTTGGATTATCAATTACACCTTCAGTAGTTTTCTCTACTTCAGGTCTAAGTCTTTCGTTTTGATAACTAAAAATTACTTCAGCTCCAGCGGCATTAAGAGCCTGAGCAATACCCCAAGCAATACTACGTTTGTTCGCTACCCCAGAGACTAGGGCTTTTTTCCCCTTAAGAATTTTAGGAAACTCTATTGCTAATTTTTCTTCTGTTAAATTTTCGCTCATAGCCTCATATTTTAGCAATATTTAGATTAAGACTCACCCCTAATTTGCAATACGTATATAGTATAATCAAAACCGACCTAATTGGTATGACAACAGGGCTAGTTAATATACATCAGAATTTAGATTCACCTCATTGGGAATCGAAGGTAAACTCGCCTAAATTTGATCCAGCTTATGAAAGAGAAACAGTTAAAGGACAGGGACCAACTGTGGATCAAGGTTTTGAAAAGCCTAATAATTTATCAAGCACAGACTCTAAAATTACGAAATCTAATTCTCAAGAAGATAAGGTTCGTACTTTTATTCGTCGTACTATGCCACCTTGGGCTTATGGGGTATCTTCTGTTTGGCATTTAGTTACAGCTGGTATCTTGTCTCTGGGTAATTTCTCTGAACCTACTAAGAAAGCTTGGACTCAAAACGCCACTAGATTTACTAAGATGATTAACTCTTTGGTTTATGCAGATCTGGCTCGTGAAGCTCTGTATAAGGGATATGCCTTTGAATTTTTAGGAAGAGTTGCAGAACCGCTTATGAATATGTTTTCGGATCTCAATCATTATCATCTTTTCAGAGCATTTAGTTCCGCTCTTAATCAGATACATTCTATTAATCTACCTCGCGTAAAAGAAGGTACTCCTATTTGGCAGAATTTTATTGATAACTTAGAAGCTTCTAAAGATTTCTTTATGGAAGTTTGGACTAGCAAGGGAGGCAAGATGAGTGAGAAGTTTGGTGGTGGACCTAAAGACAAAGGTCATACTTTAGCACTTGCTTCTCATGCACAAATTTTAATTGGTAGCCTAGCTTTATTAAATGGTATTAAACGTAATCTGCTTAATAGAATTATAGGAGTTACTCGTAATGTTATTGGGGTTATTGCTGATATAGGATTACTGTTTGAGAAAGATTTCTCTGCAAAACGTACAGGACTATTCTATCTATTCCATGCAGCTGGAGATACATTCAAGCTCTGTGTACCAAATGCATGGCAAGATGTCATAGATAATGCTATTATGCCGTTCTATAATGCTGCGCTTTATTACTTCGGTTTAATGGGTAGACGTCAAAATGATGGAGTTTATGAAATGCATGACGCACCGCATAATGTACATTTAGAAACAGAAGAGAAACTGGTTAAGAAGCAAGAGCCTAAGACAGCTGTGCCTCTTAGTTCTACTAAATCAAACGTAAAAGCACCTTATGATGCAGCACTAACAGCAGCTGCATAAGATGGTTAAACAACAATATCAATTTAATTTCTATATAGATCGCGGTGGTACTTTTACAGATGTCTATGCAGAGATTATTAGTAATGGTCACTCTGAGACTAAAATTCTTAAATTACTGTCTGAAGATCCTCTGAATTATCCTGATGCCCCTAGAGAGGCGATTAGAAGAGTTTTATTCTCAGTTCTCAATAGAGAGGAGTTTAGTCGTCCTGGGGAGCCCTTCCCTGCCTTTGCAGAGGATTTTAGGGTGAATACTATTCGCATGGGCACTACTGTGGCGACTAATGCACTATTAGAACGCAAGGGAGCTAAATTTGCTTTAGTTATAACTAAGGGTTTTAGAGACTTACTAGAAATAGGCTATCAAAATCGCCCTCAAATTTTTGCATTAGATATTCATAAACCAGAGAAGCTCTATGCTGAAGTTATAGAAGTGGATGAAAGAATCAATGTAGAAGGCAAACTTATAGATGCATTAAATCTTGTAAGTCTGGAATCGCAATTAAAAAGCTTACTTCAGAAGGAAATCTATAATCTTGCAGTAGTATTGATGCACTCTTATAAATTTCCTGAACATGAAAAGCAAATTTCTAAGCTTGCTTATAGACTGGGTTTCACTCATGTATCTATCTCTAGTGAAGTGATGCCTATGATTAAGATAGTGCCGCGCGGTGATACTGCTTGTATTGATGCTTATTTAAGTCCTTTGATTAAGACTTACGTTGATAATTTTAAAGCGGGCTTTAGTGACAAGCTCAAGAATACCGAATTATTATTTATGAAGTCTGATGCTGGTTTAGCACAGGCAGAGAGTTTTAAGGGACATAATTCTATACTTTCTGGTCCTGCTGCAGGTGTGGTGGGCTATGCAAGTATAAACGCAGTAGCTGAAGATTCACAATCTAAATTAATTGGCTTTGATATGGGTGGTACTTCCACCGATGTCTCGCGGTTTGCGGGGGACTATGAGATAAGTTATCAAGCCGAGATCTCTGGTTTAAGGCTACAAAGTCCGCAGCTAGATATTCGTACTGTCGCTGCTGGAGGAGGTTCTAGGCTCTTCTATGAGAATGGGATGTTTCGAGTAGGACCAGAATCATCAGGAGCTTCTCCTGGTCCAATATCTTACCGTAAGAATGGTTACCTCTCTATCACTGATGCTAATTTAGTTTTAGGTAGATTAGTGCCAGAATATTTTCCTAAAGTTTTTGGAATTAATGCAGATCAACCATTAGATAAGGAAGCTGCGCTGAGAGCTTTCGAGCAATTTAAAGCAGAAAATAGTCTTGATATGAGTATAGAAGATATTGCGCTTGGATTTATTAAGGTGGCTAATGAAGAGATGGCAAGACCAATACGTGAGATATCAGTAATGAAGGGTTACGATGTCAAAGATCATAAGTTAGTTTGTTTTGGTGGAGCTGGGGCGCAGCATGCATCTGCTTTAGCAAGAGACTTGGGTATCTCCCAAGTTTACATTCATAGATATTCTGGAATACTATCTGCTTATGGACTTAGTCTTGCTGATGAAGTTATAGAGAGGCAGAAGCCAATTTCAGTATTATTAGAGCAGAATCCAGACTTAGCAACTATGTTTCAAGACTTAGTAAATGAACTAGATTTAACTGAAAGCGATGCAGTGTTTAAGTATTTAAATTTACGTTACCAAGGTACTAATACGAATTTTATGATATTAGAACCAGCTGATAAAAATTATACTAAAGCTTTTAAGAAGCGCTATTTAAGAGAGTTTGGTTTTGATTTGCATGATAGAAATATTGAGCTAGATGATTTGCGTATTAGAGTTGTTAAAGCTTCTAATAAGGGACAGAGTGGTGGGGTGACTGAGGGTCTGGTTTCTTCAGCTGACGAGCCACTCTGCTATCAGAAAGTTTATTTTCAAACTTGGTTTAATGTTCCAGTTTTTAAGTTTGAAGATATCAATGATACAGTGCTAGGACCAGCAATTATTATTCAAGATACAGCAACAATAGTTCTAGAACCAAATTCTAGAGCAATAAAGAACATCAATGGCGATCTTGAAATGATCCTATTATGCTCAGCCCCTCAGTCACCCACTCACTCAAGCACTTTCTCAAATAATCCAATCCAGCTTGCAATCTTCTCTAATCGCTTTATGTCTATCGCCGAACAGATGGGAAGAACGCTTGAGAAGACAGCTATATCTACTAATATTAAGGAGCGTTTGGATTTCTCTTGTGCGATTTTTGATAAGGCTGGGAATTTAGTAGCTAATGCCCCACATCAGCCTGTACATCTAGGTTCTATGGGACATGCTGTGCAGAAACAAATCGCATTATATGGCTATGAAGGAATTAAGCCAGGTGACAGCATCTTAACTAATCACCCCACTATGGGCGGTTCACATTTACCAGATATGACGGTGATAACACCAGTTTTTGATAATGGAGAAATAATATTTTTTGTGGCTAATCGTGCTCATCATGCAGATATCGGTGGTATTAGTCCAGGGTCTATGCCGAGCTTTTCTAAGTCCTTATCTGAAGAAGGCATTGCTATTAAGAGCTTTAAATTAGTCTTGGCTAATGAGTTTCAAGAAGCTTCACTAAGAGAAATATTTAAGACTTCAAGGATAATAGAGGATAATATTTCTGATTTACGCGCGCAAGTAGCTGCAAATAATCAGGGCATAGAATTGATTCAAGACCTGATTAAAACTTATTCTTTAGAGTTAGTTATGAAGCAGATGCAATTAATACAAGAGAATGCAGAGCTTGCAGTACGAAATCTTCTGAAGAATTTAGTATTAGAGTTGAACGTTGAACATGCAAAGTTTAGTGCTTCAGATTTCCTTGATGATGGTTCTGAAATTAAACTTAGTGTCAAGATCAATCCTAGTGATGGTTCTGCGGTTTTTGACTTCAGCGGTAGTTCAGCTCAGCTAGCATCTAATCTTAATACTCCTCCTGCAGTAACTAGTTCCGCGGTGCTTTATGCACTTAGAAGCATGATTAATAAAGAGATACCCTTGAACCAAGGTTGTCTTAAGCCTATTAAAATTATTATTCCTGAAGGATCTTTATTGAACCCATCGGAAGATGCGGCTGTAGTAGGGGGTAATGTGCAAACTTCTCAGCGGATAGTAGATGTAATTTTTAAAGCCTTTAGTACTTGTGCGGCATCGCAAGGGTGTATGAATAATATAAGCTTTGGAAGGGAAGATTCTGCTACTCAATCTTTTGGATATTACGAAACCATAGGCGGCGGTGCTGGTGCTGGTCCTAGTTGGGATGGAGCTTCTGGCGTGCATACGCATATGACTAATACTCGCATTACTGATCCTGAGATCTTAGAGACACGTTATCCAGTGCTACTTAGAGAATTCTCTCTTAGAGAGGGTTCTGGTGGTTCAGGTGAATATCAGGGTGGGGATGGTTTGATTAGAGTACTAGAATTTTTAGATGATCTTAGTTTATCTATTCTTACAGAACGCCGTGTCTATGCACCTTATGGCATGGCTGGCGGTGAGCCTGGTATGAAGGGTGAGAATTGGCTTCACGGAGCTAATGGCTCTCAAGAAAACTTAGGAAGTAAAAATCAAGTAAAGATTACTAAGGGTGATAAGTTAGTAATTAAGACACCAGGCGGTGGTGGCTATGGGACTAAAAAACCCTCTTGAGCATTCTACTTAATAATTCTAGATTGAAATAAGTCTTGAAAATCTTGTCTCTGATTAGGTTTTAACATAAATTCTCAGAGGTTTTTTGACCCCTTTCATTTCTGTTTGCAGCATTGTATTCTATTTTACTGATTATTAAGTAAGGAACAATATGGGTTTACCAGAATTTATCAAATATAGAGTGAATTGTGGATTTGTACTAGGTGTGATGTTAATAACACCATTAGCAACTTTAATTTTGAATTTACTAACTTTTGACATGAAATTATATGAGCGCTACAATTACCTTGTCATTATTGCTGACGTTGTTCTTGCAGGGCTGGGTTTTTGGATAATAGTACAAGCACATCATTATTTAGTAGATAAGGAGTTGAAATATGCACAATTTTACCGCTCATGAATGGGATTTAATAGCTTCTGCAGTCATCTTAATCGCGGGAATTTATTATTGTTATAGACTTCTTGATAAATATTTACTTGGCGAGATCTTTGATATGGTGAGAAACAACAAACCAAAATTATAAGTTTTGACGATTAAAACTATACAAGTGATTGGTGGAGGTTTGGCAGGTACAGAATGTGCTTGGCAGCTGGCACAAGGGATAGAGAAGTATAAATTACCTTATAAGGTGAAGCTTTATGAAATGCGCCCGCAGGTGAAAACTCCTGCACATCATACTAGTAATCTTGCTGAGTTGGTTTGTTCTAATTCTCTAGGCTCAGAGTTTCTTACTACTGCTCGGGGTGTTTTAATTCATGAAATGATGAAGCTTGATAGTTTAATTATTCAAGCTGCTAAGCAAGCACAAGTACCTGCTGGACAGGCGCTTGCAGTAGATAGAGATATATTTGCAAAGTATATTACTGATGCTATTGAAAAGCATCCACATATAGAAATTATTCGAGAAGAGTTTACCGAAGATTTAGTTTCATATATTAATAAGGATGATTATATTATTCTTGCTACTGGACCATTGACCTCGCCGATACTTGCAGAAAAAATTCAAACATTACTCAAGCAAGCTAATCCCCAAGCTAATTCTACTTACTTGCATTTTTTTGATGCAGCAGCACCTATAGTCGATGCTGATTCTATTAATATGGATGTAGCTTTCAAGGCTTCGCGTTATGGCAAGGAAAGTGCTATGGAGGACCTAGAGCGTACTGATGAAGGCGATTATATTAATTGTCCGTTTTATTCTCAAGAAGACTTTGATCAATTTTATAACGCACTAATGAGCGCAGAGAGAATTCCCCTGAAGGAATTTGAAAAAGAAACAGCGAAATTCTTTCAGGGTTGTATGCCGATAGAAAGAATCGCTGAACAAGGACAAAAAACCCTAAGCTTCGGACCGCTTAAGCCTGTGGGTTTGCGCGATTCACGTAACCCAGACCGTAAGCCTGTTGCAGTAGTACAACTCAGGCAGGATAATGTGGCAGGTTCACTTTATAACATTGTAGGTTTTCAAACTAATCTTAAATGGGGTGAACAGAAGCGTGTCTTCTCAATGATTCCTGGATTAGAGAATCTAGAGATAGTGCGTTATGGAGTAATGCATCAGAATATTTTTATTAATAGTCCTTTGTTTCTGAATAGTGATATGAGTTTGAAAGCCTCAGAGAATATATTCTTTGCGGGACAGATTACAGGTGTAGAAGGTTATACCGAAAGTGCAGGGACTGGAATAATTGCAGCAAGAACAATTATTGGAAAACTAAAAACCGAATCTTCGATACAATTTCCTCAAGAGACTATGCTCGGCGCTCTTGCTCACTATATTTCACATGCTGATCCTAAACATTTTCAACCAATTAATTCTAATTGGGGTTTGATCAACACTGATCCAGAGAATTTAGAGAAAAAATATCGTAAGGATAAAAGACTTAGGCAGGCATGGCTTGCGGAACGAGCTTTAGCCTTGCTTCCTTAAATCTATCTTTGAAAGTATGATCAGCCATAGTATTAGTTGGCTGAGTATAGAAATAATTAGCTACACAAGAAATACCTTGAACAAAATGACTAATAGTTCTAGCTCTTTCTTTACCACTCATAGATTGAACTATATCTAGTACATGAGTGATTATATATAGAGCCCCTGAGATAACGTAATTAATATCACCATGTAAAATTTTGGCTACATCACAAACCGCTCCACCAATGTTTCTTACAAAAGATCCAGCAGCTTTAAGAGTTTTATTACCTCTATCCATAGCAATACCGAGTAGTCCACCAAAGAGATTCATATTGCCACCCAAGAACATAAGGTGAGTATCCCCGCTATCAAAAAGTTTACGCCAGCCATCTTTAGCAAGTAATTCTTTGCCCATCTCTTTATATATTTTGAAATGCTCTTGTAGATTGCCAAAGAAGCTCTTATTGTCACTGATACGTGGATTATGAGCAGTACTAAGCATCGTCGTACCACTAATGAGTCCGACAGCAAGGAAGGTATTTTCAAGTGATATCCAAGGAATCACTATTGGTAATAGGGCTTTAGAAATACTATCTAGAGAATTATTTGCTTTATAAGCTGTTACAGCTTTACCTCCATAGTTAAGACAGTTAACTGTTTTAGAAAATTTCTGAGCATTCTCATCAAGAAACTTTCCAATAGGTTTAGGAATAACATTAGTTATTCTTGATAACCAAGCTAGTAAATGTAATGTACAAGCAGCACTATAAGCATAAATCGGTGCTAGGTCACGAAATAGTTTTGGTTGAGGAGCTTCAGTTGATATAGCTTCTGTTTGAATTATTGGATTAGGAGTATGGACTGGTTCATGCAGACCTTCAGAACTGTTAAGCGCTTGGATAATTTTTTCGTCTTCTAATTCTTTACTAAGATATTTTTGAGGATCTAAAGGCGTGGCCGTTCTATTAACCGAAGTATGGTTGCTTAAAGGATTAATATTGGGACTAATAGCTAAATTACTCATATTTGCATATATGTAATGATAAATTATATAACATTTACCTTAGAATAATAGCCTTATATTTATAAGGAGTTAGTTGGATTTAGCTAATGTACAATAAAGTTATTATGACAGTTACAGACGAGTTTCGTATTGAGAAAGACACTATGGGTGAAATTCAAGTGCCTCATAGCAAGTACTATGGCGCGCAGACTGCAAGGTCATTAATGAATTTTAAAATCGGTAAGGATAAAATGCCAATAGAAGTGATTAGAGCTTTTGCGGTGTTGAAACAAGCTTGTGCTTTAGTAAACGCTGACTTAGGTTTATTAGCTCAAGACAAAGCTAATCTTATATCTCAAGCAGCTGATGAAGTTATCGATGGTAAGCTAGATGAACATTTCCCATTAGTGATTTATCAAACTGGTTCAGGGACTCAGTCTAATATGAATATTAATGAAGTGATTTCTAATCGTGCAATAGAAATCGCTGGCGGTAAGATGGGTTCTAAAACACCAATTCATCCTAATGATGATGTAAATAAATCTCAATCTTCGAATGATACTTTCCCCACAGCGATGCATATTGCTGCAGCTACTTTCATGCTTACTAAATTAATACCCTCAGTGTATCGCCTGAAAGACGCTCTCAATGCTAAGTCTGTGGCTTTTGAGTCTATAGTTAAAATTGGTAGAACTCATTTAATGGATGCTACTCCACTTACTTTAGGACAAGAGTTCTCTGGTTATACACATCAATTAGTGAAAGGCATCGAAAGATTAGATAAAGTTCTTCTTGATCTTATGGAGCTTGCTATTGGTGGTACTGCTGTAGGCACAGGACTCAATACTCATCCTGAGTTTGCTGAGCGAGTGGCAGCGAAGGTTTCTGATATCACTGGATTTAAATTCAGATCTGCTCCAAATAAATTTGAAGCACTTGCAAGTCACGATGCTTTAGTAATGGCACATGGTGCTTTGAAAACTCTTGCGGTATCTTTAATGAAAATCGCTAATGACATTCGCTTACTTGGTTCTGGTCCACGTTGTGGTATTGGTGAACTTAATCTTCCAGAAAACGAACCTGGTTCTTCAATTATGCCAGGCAAGGTTAATCCTACTCAATCAGAGGCTATGACTATGGTCTGCGCGCAAGTGATGGGTAATGATGTCACAGTGAATATCGGTGGCTCTAATGGACACTTTGAATTAAATGTTTTCAAACCAGTAATTATTGCAAACTTTCTTAACTCTGCACGTTTACTTGCAGATGCTTGTGATTCTTTTACCGATAATTGTGTAATTGGTATAGAAGCTAATGAAGCTAATTGTAAGAAAAACCTAGAAAATTCTTTGATGTTAGTAACCGCTCTCAATACGCATATTGGTTACGACAACGCTGCTAAGATCGCAAAGAACGCTCATGCTAAGGGTCTTACGCTACGCGAATCTGCTTTAGAACTTGCTTTGCTTACTAATGAACAGTTTGATCAATGGGTTAAAGCAGAAGACATGTTAGGGCCTAGTAAATGAACTTCTATTCAAGTAAAAATATGATCATTAGCACAGTTGTACTTTTAGTGTTGATTTGTGTAGGAAGTTTTTTATATTTTCAGTATCGTAATATGCATTTGGAGATCCCTAGTCTCTTTGCTCCTAATATGGTATTGCAAAGAAATAAACCAGTTAAAATTTATGGTAAAGGTAAACCAGGAAATCTTGTTACTGTGGAAATTACTAATGCTAAAGCCCAATCTAGAGTAGGGTTTAATGGATTATGGCAGGTTACTTTGCCCCCACTTCAGCCTGGTGGACCATATGTACTTAGGGTTAGTAGTGGCTCTGAATTTATAAATATGACATCTATTTATGTTGGTGATGTTTGGCTTGCTGCTGGGCAGTCTAATATGGCTTGGTATGTTGATTCTAGCCAGAATGGAGAAATTAATGTTAAGAAAGCAGATCAATTTACTAGAAAGATTTTTTGGTTTAAGACAATGTCTCATCCAATGGCGAAGCCATTAGATGCTTTTGACCCTCATGTGGGGAATTGGGTTACCATTGATAGCCATAATATTAGGCAGCTCTCTGCGGCAGCTTATTCTTTTGCAAGAGAAATATATGCTGATCAAAAAGTTCCAATTGGGATTCTTCAGGCTACTGTTGGTAATACCAAAATTAGATCTTGGATGAGTGCAGAAAGCTTGAGTTTAAGTCATAATTATCTAGAAGAATACAAAAATGCTTTAAGGGAATATGCTTCTGATTCTTTGATTTGGTATAAAACGGGTTTTAAGCTTAATAGAAATACATCTGACTTAGCAGGTAGCTTTGGATTAAGAATTGGTGATGGCTCTAAACCACAGTACCAGGCTTGGTTCAACGATCGGAAAATAATTAATATGAGTGGATTTAATTATCATGAACTGTCATTGAAGTCCTTGGATAATCCTAATATTATTACTGTTAGAGTGTATACGAAAGGTTTATCTAAGTCTCAGCTGAAAGAGATTGACGAAGACTTAAAGAAAACACTTCTCTATGTTGATAATCAAGTGATTCCTATTGTCAAATGGGATTATGCTGTAGTAATAAGTAGTGATTTACCATCATCAATTTATAATTCAATGATTTATCCTTTGATACCCTACACTGTTAGCGGTATCTTGTGGTATCAAGGGGAGAGTGATGTTCCAGAGTATCAGAAATATTCTGAACTATTTATAAATTTTGTAAGAGACCTACGAATGAAATGGGATGAGCAATTGCCAATATTTTATGTTCAGTTACATTCTTATAAATCCCCTGGTGAGGAAGAACTATTACCAAGATTCAGAGAAGTGCAAGAACAACTTGTTAAAGCCGTCCCAGATAGTTACATAATTACAGCTGTTGACTTAGCTAATGCCAAAGCTAATAATCACTCTACAATGAATGACTCAGTTGGTCATCGTTTAGCTTTGGCGGCACGTAAGTATTTTTATCACGAGGATGATATAAAATATTCTGCTCCTACTTTTAGTCGATTTGAAAAACATGGGAATCTTATGCAGGTTTATTTCAATAATATCTCTGAAACCCTTGTAACAAATGATCAATCTATTTCTGTATCTGGATTTAGTGTTGCTGGTAAAGATCAGAAATTTTATCCCGCTGATGCTAAGTTAGAATCTAATACCGTTGAACTAAGCTCGATTCAAGTTCCAGAGCCTGTTGCTGTACGTTATGCATGGTCTGATATGCAAAGATTGAACTTGTATGATTCAGTAGGCTTGCCAGCCCTGCCTTTTAGGACTGACTCTTGGTAGTTAATGTTAAATGGAGCGGAAGACGGGACTTGACCCGAATGCAACACTGTTAAATGGAGCGGAAGACGGGACTTGACCCGAATGCAACACTGTTAAATGGAGCGGAAGACGGGACTCGAACCCGCAACAGCCTGCTTGGAAGGCAGGTACTCTACCAATTGAGCTACTTCCGCTTGTGAAATCGCAATAAATTCTACCACGTGTAAATCAAGGTACTTAAGTGTACTGTAGATTTTTTAAATTTGTAATACCTAACATTCATTGATAATTTGTTAATGTGTGAATTCCTCTATTTACTTTTTCAAAACTCTGCTAATATATCCTCATTATGAAAAAATTCGTTAATTTATCTATACTCGCGATTCTTTGTTTCACGTTAGCATCATGCTGCAAAACGTGTAAGAAAGATGAAGCAGCAACTCCTGCGGATACAGCAGCAGAAGCAGCAGCAAACGCAGAAGCATCAGCTGAATCAGCAGAAGCATCAGCTGAAACTGCTGAAGAAGCAGCAGAAGACGCAGCAGCAGCTGAGCACCACTAGTATTCTTAGCAAACGCAAGTTTGCTTAAGATGTCTATTTAGAATTCAAAATTGGCGACCATACGCAAGTGTGAGTCGTCTTTTTTGAGGTCTTAAAAAGGTTCTTTAAAAATAGGCTTGTTGACTATGTCAAATCCTAAATTATTATAGAACTCAGATCCTTCTCTTTACAAACTATATACGGATTGGCTAGAATACTGGTTTCAATTCCGTTTTGCTTGAAACAAGATTAGGATTAATATGACAGAAGAATTAGAATACGGGCACGGTCCCGAACGTAGTGAGGGCAAATCCGTGCCCACTAAAAAAAATCGCCAGGTGGAAGCTGCTCAGTTAGAGCTGTTAATGCCAGGAGGTAGTTTAGAGAAGATCAAATATGCAATAGCATATGGCGCCGATGCGGTATTCGCAGGTGTACCCCGTTATAGTTTACGCGCTCGCGAAAATGAGTTCTGGGATCCAGAATTGGTGAAAGAAGCTGTGGATTTTGTCCATGCTCGCGGCAAGAAAATTTATCTTACTTGTAATATTTACGCCCATAATAATAAGATCAATGGCTTCATGGAAGCTATGACTGATATGGTGGCGCTTAAGCCAGATGCTTTCATCATGACCGATCCAGGTCTAATTGCTCTTACCAAGGAAAAATTCCCAGATGCGGTAATCCATCTTTCAACCCAAGCTAATAACACTAATTGGGCGCAAGCTAAATTCTGGAAAGAATATGGTGTGAAACGTGTAATTCTTGCCCGTGAATTGCGTATCGATGAGATCCGTGAGATTCATGACAAAGTACCTGATTTAGAACTGGAAGCTTTTGTACATGGTTCTATTTGTATGGCGTATTCAGGTCGCTGTCTGCTTTCTAATTATCTAAACTATCGTGATGCTAACCAAGGTACTTGTTCACATACTTGTAGATGGGGCTTTAAGGTACATGCGAATGATGCAGCACGCCCTAAGCTTAATACTCAAGGTGAATCTATATTTGAGTTTGATGATGTGGCTACTGACTATATTCCTCTGGATGGCGATTTCTATTTAGAAGAACGTGAACGTCCAGGTGAAATGCTTCCTATAGATGAAGATGAGTTTGGTACTTATATTATGAATTCTAAGGATCTTTGTGCTGTAGACTACCTTACTGAACTAAGAGACGCTGGCATTATCAGTTTCAAAGTAGAAGGACGTAATAAGACAGAATATTACGCAGCCTTAGTGGCTCGTGCTTACAAGCGCGGTTTAGATGCGATTTCTAATGGTGGTACTTTATCTAAGGATCTTAGAGATTGGATGCTGGCTGAAGTATCTACTACTGCTAATCGTGGATTTATTCCTGGTTTCTATGCGCGTAATGCAGCAGCCGCAGCGCAAGAATTAGCTGGATCTCACTCCGTACAAACACATCTTTTTGCTTGTCGTGTAGTTAACTATGATGCGGCAACGCAAGTCGCTGAGTTAGAGATAAAGAACCGTATAGATGCAGGTGATGAATTAACTTTCATTACTCCAGAGACTGAGTTTGTGATGAACTTTGGTCAAGCTTATTACAACGGGCATCCAGAAGCATTAGAGTTCTCTGTTAAATGTCATAAGAATCCTAAGAAAGAATTTAATGAGAATCAAATTCAAGCTACTGATCATGCTCATGGCGGCGGACAGAATGTGTTTATGAAACTATCTCAGGATCTAGGTTCTAACTGGGATACTGCGATGGCACGCATGGCATATAAAGAAGCTGTGACGCTTAGACAGAGAACGGCAGTTTAGGACCGCGTCTCCACTGTTCACTTTTCGAGATAAAATCGCTCAATCTAAGTAAAAACGGCTATTTCTCCTTTTTTACCTAGGAAAAAACGGGAAATGTGGCATTTTTTCATAGATAAGATATTTTGGAGATTAAAACGGAAATGTGATTTTATGCCACCTGTAAAGTAAAACGCTTTTATTAAATATTTAATTAACCTTGTTTCTTTAAATATTTCTCTAAAGCATCAATTACTACTTTATTAAGACTAGTCTTATGCTCAGTGGCATATACAGCTACTTGTTTATGTAATTTAGAGCCAGTTCTAACATTAAAAGTACCTTTGAAAGGTTCTTCAGGCTTGAGCTTTTTTGTTTCACAGTAGCTTATATAGTCATCAACTGCTTCAGTGAAAGCTTTACGTAAGGATTTAACATTGGTTCCTTCATAGCTAATTAAACTTTTGATAAACTCAACTTTGCCATAGAATACTTCATCATCATCATTGTAATGAACCGATCCATAATAACCTTGGTATTTCATCATATCTTTCATAGATTTAAGTTAATCATGGCAGCTTGTTTGTGAACGAATTTTCTTCTTGAGCCTCCTGTTTTACCTTTCTCGGTCTCTTTGTAACCTAAATGATTAAGTAAAGTTACTAATTCACCCCAAGTAAAATCCTTAGGACGTCTAAGTAGCCTGGCTATTAATTTAAGCTTTCGGCTCATTTAGTAATAATTATATACCCTATTAGGTGGATTTTGCAACTATTTTTAGTTGCATTATAAGAATTCCTGGAGAATCAAATTTAACCCTCGGAGCGGAAATCTCGGGAGCTTGCTCCCGAGCAGTTTAATAGCTTATTTGCTAATTCTTACTTTAGCTAATGCTTGAGGTTTCTTTTCTAAATCTTTTAAATATTCGAGTACTTTATCGCTCTCTTCTAAGTCTGCTTCTCGTTGTGGGCTTTCTGGTATTAAATATTTAGTGTCTTGTATATAGTGCTTTACTACATAGGTCATCAAATCAACTAATCTTGGTGAGATTCCAGGACTATTTAATAACCTAAGTAGACGATCATAGTTATTTTGTTTGAGCCAAGATACTCTACCCTTAAGCCATTGACCGATTTCTTGTTTATAAGGAACAGTGGTAAGCTTGCTTATGCGGATTTCTTCGTTCATATCTATGAGTTCAGGGGACTCATAGAAGTTTTTAAAGTTTCTTGGCTGTGGTAACTTACTGCTTTTTGCTAATAATCTTAATTTCCTCCTCTCTCTGATACTTGGACCTTGACTTGATCCCTTTTTTACTTCATTATCTGTATTAGAAGTTAAGGTATTTTTAGAGTGGTCTTGGGTGTTTTCAAGTTCTTGAGGACGGCTCAAAGCATAGACACCAAAGACACTAATCATTGCAAGGAAGGCACTGCAGTAAGTATCATTTGCAATTCTCATAAGATAATAATGGCTGATATCAAGGTAAAAGTCAAGTTAAGATTCTATCTATCCAAAAACGGCTACTACTTCTTTTTTAAAGAATTAACTTCGCTATCTCTATAGCCGCATCATTCTTCCCGAAAGTCTTGAGACTAGTACGAAACTCTTCTAATAAATTTCTATCATTAACAAAGCCTTTTACTGTAAAGAAAAGTAGCTCTTCAAAATTCTCTTCGTTTTGATTAAGACTAATCGCTGCGCCAGCGTCTACCAGAGCTTTGGCATTGAGGGTTTGATGATCATGTGCTGCCCAGGGTAAAGGTACGAATACAGGCACTACTCCAGATGCGCTCATCTCAGCGATAGTCATAGCGCCAGAACGGCACACTGTAAGATCCGCCCAGCTACAGAGTTGTGGCATGTTATGAACGTAGTCGTAGATTCTATAAAAAGGATACTTACTAGGATCACCTTCTAAATATTTATCAATGAAGCTTTGATAAGTTTTAGTTCCTGTTACATGAACTACCTCAATATCTAACTTGTTTAATTCTGCTAATAAATTACCTATGGCATTATTAATAGATTCCGCTCCCTGAGAGCCTCCTGTAACCAGTAGGTGTAAGGTTCCCTCGTCATTGCGAGTTTTGCTTGAGCTGACGGAGTTGAGAAACTTCTTAGAGATGGGATTCCCCGTTACTATCACTTGTCCATTCTTAGGCTTAGCAGCTAAATCAGGGAAGGCGGTAGTGAGCGCTTGAGCGTCATTAATAAAAACACGATTAGCAAGTCCTATGTGAGCGTCTAAGTTGTGAATAATATACGGGATCTTGAGTGCAATGGCTGCAGCGAATACTGGAGCAGCGACATAGCCTCCTGTACCAAACACCATCTCTATTTTGTTTTCATGAAGATATTTTTTAGAGAGAGTAAATGCTTGATAAAACTTCCACAACCAGGCTAAGGCCTTAAATGGATTAAGCTTATTTACTACTGGATCAGTTTCTATAGGTAGGAATTTTATATAACTAGAATAGGGAATTTCTTCTGCGTCTTTAAGATTGCTTTGGGTTAATAGTTGGGCTTCTAGTTTCTGAGCATGACCTATGTAACATAGTTCAACATTCTGAGCTTTAAGCTCTTCTGCTACTGCTAAGCATGGGTAAATATGCCCCCCGGTGCCCCCTCCTGTTAATGCAACTCTTTTCATTTCCTCTTCAGTCTATGTTACTAGCTTAAATGAAATGTAACTAAAGTATTTAGCCGTCCGCAGGACGAACCGCGCCGCAGGCGCGGAACAAGAACAAATGAGATTTAGACCTAATATTGCTATACGTCTTATTATATTCTAAATATCTCCAGAACTTAGCCCTAATTAATAAGTTTATTGGTATAATGTCGTAGGAATTAGTCTAATCTTGGCAAGTCTTATTGTAAGTTATATTGATAGCCAAGATGATAAAACATTAAAGAGGGCACATTGACAGAAAAAATTAGAAAGATAAATTGGCCAGTAGCATTATTTTTGATCATTTCACCTATAGTTGCTGTACCGAGCTTAATCATATGGCTTCAGAGTGGTAGCTTTAATTGGCAGACGGTAATTTTAGCTTTAGTTCTTTTTTGTTTAGTGGAGTTAAGTATTACAGCAGGTTATCACCGTTACTTTGCTCATAGAAGTTATCAGGCAGCTTTACCGGTAAAACTTTTTTATTTGATTTTTGGAGCAGCAGCTTATCAAGGTTCAGCTCTTAGTTGGTCACTAGATCACAGAGATCATCATAATTACGTTGATGATAATGATAAAGATCCTTACAGTATTAATAAGGGCTTTTTATGGGCACATTTTGTTTGGTTGATTTTTAAGAGAGACAATCACGACAATAAAGAAACTAAAGGTGTTGATCTTCTTAAAGACCCTTGGATTAAATTACAACATCGTACATGGATACCAGTAGGGGCTTTTGTTGCTTTTGCTTTACCAGGTTTAATCGCGATGTCTTGGGGAGATTTCTGGGGTGGAGTATTTATCGCTGGTGTTTGCCGCGCGGTAGTTAATCATCATTCTACTTTCTTGATTAACTCTCTTTCTCATTGTGTAGGTAAGCAGACTTACTCAGATAGTCACACTGCGCGCGATAATTGGTTTGCAGCGTTTTTAACTTTTGGTGAAGGCTATCATAACTATCATCATGAATTCCCTTCTGATTACCGTAATGGTGTGCGTGTTTGGGATTGGGATCCTACGAAATGGCTTATTAAAGGTCTATCGTTTATTGGTATGACTTCTAATCTTAAGAAGATTAGAGAAGAGATCATTGTGCGTAAACGTATGCACATGAAAGAGAAACGTCTATTAATGAAGCTTGCTAAAGCTAATGTAAACATTGCAGATTCTAAGGAGAATAAAATCCTTGATAATCTTAAGCAACAGTTTGAAGATGCTTATAAGCAACTTTCTAAACTACGTGATGACTATCAAGCTCTCACTAAGACTATGAGCAGACCAGGAATGGTTGAACTTGAGATTCAGATTCTTAAAGATAGAATCGAATCTGCTCGTTATGAGTTTTATAGAACAGTTAGAGACTGGAAGCTAATGCAGAAGCGTGTACTAGCTTACGCTCGAGCATAGAGTCCTACCCGTAAAGTCCCATCTGCGTTGTTATGCTCGTCCCTCGGACTACTCATTGACCATTAAGTCAACTCCGTGTCCTCGGAACTCGCATGCCTAGCATCTGGGAGCTTTACGGGTGGACTCTGTAAGTTAGATTTTAAATTACGCCTGTTTTAAATGATCCCAGGTCTTCTCGTTGCGAATATATTTTTCACCATCAAAACCATTAAAGAAGAAATCTACTAGAGTATGTTCTATAGTTTCGTTGTCTTCTAGGTCTAATTCAAGTTGCTCTTGAGCAACATAGCTAATAGCATTAGTCTGATCGATTAATATATAGTACCAAGGCTTATCCTTAGCGGGTTTGAAGCTGTTCTTGTTATAGATCTCCTCATCATTCATAAAGTACATATCATAATCAGTAATTAAAGCTCTGTAGCCATCTGTCTTATGCTTAACTATTTGACCACGCTTATAGACTGGCTTATCGAATTGATTTAGAGTATCAGCTAAATAGAATCTAGGTACTGGAGCTAAGAAAGTTTGCCCCTCTTCGTCTACCATCTCATAGTTACCTTCCATAGTCCCGAAATTAGTTTCAAGATTACAGAAGCTAAAATACTCATGCGCTTCTCCAGGTTTAAGAATAGGTTGTTGTCCTACTACTCCTGGTCCTTGTACTTCTTCTACCTTAGAATTAGAATCTATTATTATCCAATGACGATTTAGGAGTTGAACTGTTTGATCACTTGCATTAGCGATGCGGATTTTATAACAGAATAGATATTTATGCTTTTTAGGATTAGAGTACTCATCAAGATATACCGACAATGCCGTAACTTTCACACGATGATCTACTTCGAGTTTATGACTAATTTGCATCTTTATAATTCTATCATCCCTAAGTAAAGGGCTTATTAAAAGGAAACTTGGAGTTAATTTTGGCTAACTTTGCCTTTTTTGTTACAATTATCTGTATGAATTCTTTTGTATCGATTGTGCCTCTTCAAGCTTCTTCTGGTTCTGAAGTACTCCGTCGTAAGTTTGGTCTTCTTGCTAGCCATGACATTGGTCATACTGGTAACAGTTTAAATATTGCTCAAGATGAAGCGGTTCATAATGTAGCTGAAGCTGATAGTCTTACAAATGATCTAAGGGCCTTATAAAGGACCAAAGGTAACTACGCTATACGGATAGCTTAAAATCAAATA
>CAZELI010000020.1:0-44493 GCA_964512985.1 uncultured Gammaproteobacteria bacterium
TTTTTAGCTACTTATCTTTGTAAGCAGGGTGTTGCATTTGGCGGTTGAAGGGGCCAAAATACTCCAGCTCTATACTTGCACCAATCTGATCAGTGTTTCTAATGTTGTCGTAACGTAGTCCACTAGCGAGATAGAGTCCTTTATATATCCTAACTCCAAGTCGAGTTTCGCTTACCACCACTGCTGGTTTAGCAGATTTGCCTAACTGTATATTGTGATCGACAAAGCCTTGCAAGAAGACTCTTTCGTTAAAAGTTTTAGGAAAGAGATTGATATGATAGAAGTGTTCCATTGCCATATCATAAGTATCATTGCCATCGATTTGATATGGGAAGAAACTAAAATTGAGGAATTTGATATTTAGTTTTTCAGCAAGTCTTTTAATTTTAGGCATATCTGCCAGTCTGACCCTGGTACCTAATCTAAGTGAGTTATTGTCTTCGCCGCTTTGACCTACAAACTGAGCAGCTAGATCTACACCTTGCTCTTTAAAGGTTTTATGATAAAGACTTTGCTCAGTGTAATAACTATAGAAATCACTTCCATCATTAAGATTAAAATTAGCAAACTGAAAATATTCTAAATTAAGCGGTAACTCTAGATCACTTTTAAGCCTGAAAGTAGTAAACCCTCGATTATCCGTATAAACCATCTGATCTATAAAACCGTGGGGCTTATAAGATTCTTCTTCAGCTAATACTACACTATTGAAAATTAATAGGAGAGCGAGGATTAAAAGTATCTTCACTGTTACTTTCCACTACCAAAATATTTCTTCAGGAAAGTCTCATCCATACTGTATTTGCCAGCACCAGTGCTCATTAGTACAAACAACATGATGAAGTAATAAAGTGGGATCTCAATACCATGTTGAGTTGCTGCAAAGCCGTTAGCCAAATGTACCGTAGTTATGGCTACGGTCATAACTACCATAAGAGGTACCGCAAAAAATCTGGTCATTAATCCTAAAGCAAGTGAAATGATACCGAGGGATTCTGCTGAAGTTGCCATGAAAGCGTTTAGCCAGGGCATTGGCAGGTGTAAGTCTTGGGCAAACCAAATTACTATGTCATTAAAATTAGCAAGTTTTTTGATAGCAGGTTCAAAGAAACCATAAGCAAGCATAAGACGCATAATCAGCAAGGATAGACCTTGGAATGATGAGAATATTTTAGTAAAGGTTTGTGTAAGTTTATTCATGATACGCTCCTTGTTTTCAGCGAGTCCAGTATCAATAATAGCTTTAAAACTACTTTATATAAATAGGGCTTGGGCTTTCTTTTTGGGTTAGGAGAGGAAATGGGCTTAGAGACCTTAATATTTCAAGTTTTATTGCGTTTTAATAGGTTTTTGTTTGAATGGTCGCGCGTAAATAAATTACCAAATAACCGAAGTAAAAAACAATACGATATTGTTTTACAGGAATTTATTTTAGTTAAAACTCAATATAAGGTTCTTACTAATATTCTTAGAAAAAAAAGCTCAAATATAGAATTGCGCGAACTACCAGAGCGAGATATTTTGGTTTAGAACGAGGATGAGGAGGTTTTTGACACCGGAGTTTACTAAACGTAAATGAGGATGTCGAAAACCGACGAAGACAAAGTTATAAACCAAAATAGCCGCGGTTGGTTACCAATCGTCGATAATCGCACCCTTCGCATATTCCGTAGAGCGCGTTTCAAAAAAGTTAGCATGCTCTTTACCGTTCACCATGAGGTTTAACCAAGGTAGAGGATTCTCCTTAACGTCGTATTGAGCTTCTAGATTGAGATCCTGTAAGCGCTTGTTAGCAATGTATCTAATATAGAGCTTAACATCACTAGGACAGAGTCCTTCTACTGGTCCTAGAGCGAAGCAAGTATCAATAAAATTATCCTCGAGATGAACCATATCATCACAAGCCTTATAAATAGTTTCTCTAAACTCGGTGTTCCAAATCTCAGGTCTTTCTTTAATGAATTCTCTGAATAAAGCACAGACACCTTCTGAATGCAGAGACTCATCTCTGATAGACCAAGTGATAATTTGTCCAACGTTCTTAAGTAAACCACGACGCGGGAAGTTCATGAGGATAGCGAAGCTTGCAAACAAACTCACACCTTCCATGAAACCACCGAAGACAGCAAGGTTACGAGCTATATCTTCATCACTGTCGATAGTGAAGTTTTGCATGTACTCATACTTGTTCTTCATTGCTTCGTATTCACGGAAAGCTTTATACTCTACTTCAGGTAAACCTAAAGTATCATTCAAGTGAGAATATGCCCAAACGTGAACAGTTTCCATGGCAGCAAAGGCTGTCAGCATCATGGTTATCTCAGGCTTAGGAAATATATGAACTAATTGTTGATTGTAATTGTTTTGTACTTCTAAATCACCCTGAGTGAAGAAGCGTAGTACTTGAATAATAAGGTTAGATTCTTGCGCAGTAAGTTTAGCTTTAAAATCAACTAAATCATCTGCCATTGGTACTTCAGTAGGTAACCAATGTGCTTGTTGTTGGAGCTTGAAGTATTCGAAGAATTGAGGATATTCAAAGGGTTTATAATAATCACGAAGCTCAAGTAAACCTTTAGCGGCGCGTTTAGTTTCAGGCTCAACGGCCACATCAAAATCATCAATAATAATGTCATTTGCAGTTGACATTGTCTCGTTTGTTAGCTGTTGATTGCTATTAACAAGTTTATCTTCTGATGTAGTGGTTTGCATAGACATAAATTATCGATCTCCTTCGACACTTAATAAATCAAGAGTTTAAACAACTATTGATTTATCTTGATACCATTCGCTTGTATATCTGTAGACGCTTAAGATTTCCTTTAGTTTCCACATTTAGTGTTCGGCTTATTAAATATAGAGCTTTTCTGCTGCTAGTTCAAGGTCTATATCGCTAATAAAAATCTAATATAAGGAAAATCTAAAGCTATAACCTTTACGCTGATTGAAGTTTCAGGGTTTAGGAGATTGAAATTAAAAGAGTTTAATGAGTTAATACTATTGACGCCGCGAGAATTCTTAATGCTGATGTTCACAGGTATCACAGTGGTGACAGAGTTTAAGGTTGATGTAGTGAGAAATAGCGATAGAGACACCGCCAAGGGCCATTAAGCAAGGCTCAGGTATATATTGAGTGAAAGACTCTAAACGTGCAATGTGCAGCACTGCAGCACCGAATAGAAGCAAGAACACAGGTTCAATACTGCGATGCTTCTTAATAAATCCCCAAGCCGTGCTTAGGAAAGCTAATCCGATAGCAACAAGTATAAAAGTGGTCTCAAAACTTTCTTCAAAAATAAAACCGAGTCCAACCAAAGGAGCAAGAGTGATTAATAGTGGGGCCAAAGCGCAATGCACAGCGCATATAGAGCTTGCTGTCATGCCGATTTTATCGATAAGTTTATGGGTTCTTGCCATAAGTCTATATATTATATAGCATATTAGGTTTTTACCTTGCTAACCCTAACTAATTTAACCCTATTTCTTTCATGTTTTTCCACCTTTAAAACATGGCCATTAACTTCTACCTTGCTGCCTTGTTTAGGTTCAGTACCAATCAAACCAAATACATAGCCACCAATAGTATCAAAACGCGAAGATTTCAAATCAGTTCCTAATGCATCGTTGACATCAGCTAGGTTTAATAAGCCATCAACTAAGTAATCACCGTTCTCTAGTTGCCTGATATCCTCATCTTCGTTTTCGTGTTCATCTTCTATCTCACCAAAGATTTCCTCGATTATATCCTCAATAGTAGCGAGTCCAGACACCCCACCAAATTCATCTATCAACATGGCTAGAGGTTTCTTTTTCTCTTGCATAATTTTGATTAGATCAATAACATACATGCCATCAGAAACCTTCAAAGCATCATTAGCAAGGGATTTGATGTTGTTGTCAGTGTTACCTCTTTCGTAAGTTTTCAACATGTCTTTAATGGTGACATAGCCAATAACGTTGTCTATCTTCTCGTGATAGACAGGGAAGCGTGAATGAGTAGTTTTATTTACCTCATGCGTAGCCTCGGCGATGGTCAGTTTATCGTTTAAGCAGATCATATCAGAGCGTGGCACCATCACATCTCTAGCTAAAGTATCATTAAACTCAAACACATTCTGAATCAGCTCTTCTTCTTCTGCTTCTAAAACTCCTTGTTCTTGTGAACTACTAAGAATCATTTTTAGTTCTGCTTCCGAGTGTACAGTATCGTCGAAGTTCAGCTCTATACCAAGCAAGCCTAGAATAAAATTAGAACAAGTGTTCAGTATATAAACGGGAATTTTAAATAGCAGATATAAAAATCTTAGAAAATAAGCAAGATTAAAGCTTATTTTCTCTGGATCAATAATAGCCAGATTCTTAGGAATTACTTCACCGAGAATGACATGAAAGAAAGTCAATAAGGCGATAGCAAGAACAATAGAAATAACATGAGTATCGAGGTTTAAACCTACACTTTCTATTAAAGGTCTAATCCATTTCTCAATGCGGGCTTCGGCTACGGCACCAAGTGCAAGGCTGGCTACAGTAATACCTACCTGGCAAGCAGAAATATAATCATTCATATTAGCCAGAATTTTTTGTAGTAATTTAGCAGTGGCTATTTGTACCTTAGAATGTTCAGGTTCAGAAGATTCTGCTATATGATCGATATGTGTTTTACGAACTCTGGCTATAGAAAACTCTGCTGCAACAAAGCTGCCATTAAGTAATATCAGTGTAAAAATTAATAATAAGGAATAGATGTCTTCCATTTTGGATAAGAATAATATACCACGGCTTAAGAGGAGCTTTATCATATCGGTTATTTGGAGGATACTAGCGACCAGGACTATTGCCGATTTATCTGAATATGCTTTATTGTGTTTTACGTTTTGTTTTTATTATAAGTCTGTTAGTTTTAACTATGTCTCCAACGCTGGCCGCATCTAAAGCTAAGGGCACTTCTCCAATTACTTCGGAGATCCTTTCAGGTGGAGTAGTTCATAATGAAGGATATTATTTACCAAGAGGTTTAAAGATTCCGGTGGAACTCAGAACACCATTAGATACCCGCATTAATATAATTGGTGACGAGGTTACAGCTCAGGTTACAGAAGATGTTTTAATTGGTGACTATGTTATTATTCCTGCTAATAGTTTTATCCATGGTGCGGTAACACAGTTAGAACCACCAGGAAAATGGCAAAAACGACCTAAGCTTGGTATTAACTTTGATACGCTATCTTTACCTGGTAAACCTGGAGAAGAGAGAAGACACATCTCTATTAATGGTTACATTAGCTCTAATCAAGTAATCACTAAAAGTGAAAGAGTTAACGATGATAAATTATTTAAAGCTCAGACTAAGAAACCTGCGCTGCTTGCGGGAGTACTTGGGCCTGCTGTAATTTACGCTACTATGGGAACTGCCGGCATGCTTGCTAAGACATTGATGTTGGGGACTGGTGTTGGCGGAGTTTACCTTGCTACTAGTATGTTTGTTAAAGATGATATCCGTGTGGAAGCTGGTACCGCATTACAGGTGTTGCTTGGTGAACCGACTATAGAAAGCTTTCCTAAGGGACATACTTTGGCTTATGACACCAATCGTAATCTAGATGTGAAGCTTGAAGAAGCTGGTGTATTAAAGCAACCTTTGAAGACTGCAGGTGCTGATATAAGCTCAGGTGAGGCTTATGATCAGCTTACTAGCATGCAATCACAGAGTATCGTTAATCAATAAAAATAAAAAGGGCAAACATTGCTGCCTGCCCTTTTCGTTGTTTTACCGTTTAATTTAACTACGCTTTCTTAGCTGCTTCAGGAGCTGTTGCTGGAGCTGCTTCTGGAGTTGCGGGTTGAGCGATAGGTTGTGCTGCTGGCTGAGGAGCTTGAGCTGCTTCAGGAGCTTTTTGTGGCTCTTGAGCTTCTATAACTTTAACCTCAAACGTTAAATCTTTACCAGCGAGAGGATGATTGTAATCCATAGTTACTTCTTGCTCGGTTAATTTAACAACTTTCATAGGAGTTTGTCTTACTTCACCGTTAGGAAGTTTGTTATTAGCAAACACTACAGAACCTTCTTTAAGGTCTACGTTAGTGAATCTTGCATCTCTAGGAAGAGTTACTACTTTCTTAGGATCTGGCTCACCGTAAGCTTCTGCAGCTTTAAGAGTGAACTTGCCAGTTTTACCGATACCGATCTTCGCTACGTGTTGCTCGAAGCTAGGAAGAACTTGACCAGAACCCATCAAGAAAGTTAATGGTGCTTTGCCTTCTGTTGAATCGAATACAGTACCATCTTTCAAAGTACCTTTGTATTCAACTTTAACTACAGAGCCTTGTGATATCTTAGGCGCCGTAGAACATGCAGCGATGGACACCGCAAGTAGAATTGTTACTAATAGTTTTAATTGTTTCATTTTTATAATTACCTCTCCTTATCTCCATATTTATTATATGAGAACTACTAAATAATCCTAAACCAATATGCCTTTCTTTAACAGAGAATAACATTAAGAATTTCTTGAGGGTCAATTAAAATACGTATTAGCCTATCATGTAAATAATTTATTTCATTCAGCCGCGCGCAGCGCAACCGCCGCGAAGCGGCGGAACAAGTCTGTTAGCCTATCATGTCAATGGGTTGATAGTCTTCGCGATTTAAATAATCGTGCATGATACTAGCGACATAGTTCTGAGTTTCTTTATAAGGTGGAATGGTACCGTGTCTCTCTACTGCTTGAGGACCAGCGTTATAAGCAGCGAGGGCTTTCTGTAAATTTCCATCAAACTTTTGTAACATCTGTGCAAGGTACTTCGCTCCGCCTTTGACGTTTTGGTAAGGGTTCATTGAATTAAAAACACCAAGTGATTTAGCGGTGGCAGGCATAAGCTGCATGAGACCCTGTGCTCCTGCGTGGCTCGTTGCATCTGGGTTGAAACCAGACTCTTGTTTAATTACACTTTTAAGTAGGTTAGGGGTGATCTCTACACCATATTGTGAGCTGGTTTCAGCGGCTACTTCGTCTATATACTCATCAAAATCTTCTGGTAATTTGGATAAATTATCGGGTTTGATTTTACCCTTAACACTTGCTCTAGCATCTTCGGTATTAACGACGCTCTCTAATATATTCGCGAAACGATTTGTGGTTCCTTGAGGATTTGAGGCAGCAAAATTCTGTTTGACCTTAGTATCTAATTGGCCTAGATAATGGTCCAGCTCTGACATGCGCGCTTGTATGAAATCAATCGACACCTTATAGGCTTTTAGCCCTAGGGAAGCTTAGGCTAGCTAAGTAGTTTGCTATATATTTGGGGAGCTAAATAGGCTAAATGGGGGATATTATAGTGATATCATTAAGAATATGCTCCCCTTTGGTATTGGTATTCCTGAATTAGTAGTTATTCTAGTGATAGCGCTGATTATTTTTGGACCGAAAAAATTACCAGAGCTAGGTAAGAACCTAGGTAAAGGGCTTAAGAGTTTTAAAGAAGGTATGGAAAGTGCTGCTGACGAGTTTAAGGCAGAGGTCAAAGATGACAATACACCTTAGCTGAATTTGAGGCTTGCTATAATCATGTTTCTATGGGAATCGTATATGCGGAAATTAGCTTAGCTAATCCTAGACAGAAGTCTGTGCAGCCAATGACAACACGAGCTCTTGTTGACACTGGTTCTCTTTATTTATGTATTCCAGAACATTTGGCTATTCAACTTGAGTTTGAAGAACTTCAGAAACGAGAAATTACTACGGCTGATAATAAAAAACATTTATGTCCTTATGTAGGTCCAATAGAACTTAAGTTTGCTAATAGAGCTTGCTATGTTGGTGCAATAGTTCTTGGAGATGAAGTTTTATTAGGCGCAGTACCTATGGAGGATATGGATTTAGTTATTCATCCAGCTTTGCAGAAATTAATGGCTAATCCTGATAGTCCTAACATACCCTCAGGCAAGGCTAAGCTTTTAGATATCTAGACCCCAACTTTCTGCTTCACAAAAGTCTCTAATTTTTCCATGGCGATTTTAAGCTTGTCTAAAGGTTGAACGAGAGCTAAGCGTACATAGTCTTTACCAAAAGGTCCGAAGGTGAGTCCAGGTACTAGAGCAACTCCAGTAGCAGCAAGTAAGTCACGCGCAAAGTCAAAGGAGTTACGATCTTCACCTCTAAACTTCTCAGGGACTGGAATCCAGATATACATCGCACCGCCTGGATTATGAGCTTTGAGCCCCATTTCTTTAAGTCTAAGCATTACATAGTCACGGCGACGTTGGTATTCTAAACGTATCTCTTCTCTATACGAGTCACCAAGAGCGATTGCAGCAGCACCAGCTTCTTGGATACCCATGCACACACCGTAGTCAATATTAGTCTTAAGTTTATACAGAGTGTGAATGATCTCAGGATTACCTACGGCAAATCCCAAGCGCATTCCCGCCATATTATAAGTCTTAGAGAAAGTATGGAACTCTATTCCTATGTCCATTGCACCTTCTACCTCGAAGATAGAATTAGGCTTATTATTATCAAACCAAATCTCTGAGTAAGCTAGATCGTTTACTAGTAAGATCTCATATTCTTTACAAAGTGCGACAGCTTTCTCTAAATATTTCTTATCGACGATTGCACCAGTAGGATTATGCGGATAGCTTAGTATCAGCATCTTAGCGCGCAGCAGTATATCTTCTGGAATCGAATCTAAATCACCAACGAAATCGTTCTCAGGCTTGAGTTCTAGCTCATAGACATGACCACCAGCAAGCACTGTACCGCGCATGTGCACAGGATAGTAAGGCGAAGGAATTATAGCTACGTGACCTTCTTGCATATAAGCAAAGGCGATGTGTGCGATACCTTCTTTAGAACCGAGCAGCGGAAGTATTTGTGTCTTAGGATCAAGCTTCACCCCAAAGCGCCCTTTAAACCAATTAGCGATTGAGTCTTTGAACTCTGGTAAACCACTGAAAATAGGATACTGTTGGTTACGACGTTTCTGCATACCTTTATAGAGAGCTTCTAATACAGATGGCTCTGTGCCTCTATCTGGTGAACCTAATGACAGATCAATTAGTTCCTTACCCTGTTGAATCAGATCTAGTTTGATCTCATCTAACTGCCCAAAGGCATAAGGCGGCATCTCGACTAGTCTTAAGGAAGGTAGAACTTTATGGTGATGAGATTTCATGATGGTTATAGGGTCTAATCGCTAAATAGTATAGCTTATATATGATAAATCTCCTGAGAAGTAATAAAGTTCTTAGTTCTTTTTTCTTTAGTGATTTACACCTAGTAGGTTAAGAAAACTATCAAAATAATATGAAAAATACTTTGTATTATTTATGGAAATAGATGCGTTAACAAAAGACATAAAGGCTACATCGAAAGATGGAATAAATATTTTGTTGGGCACCACCACTTTTCGTAAGCTACCTGAAAAAAACAAATAGCCTTCCTTCGTAATTTAGACAATTTAATACAGCTAAAAGTTTCAGAAGAATTAAAAGCTATAGATCCGAAACTTGCAGAATCAGCTAAGCCACAATTAGGCTATCTGGGACGTTTTAGACTTGGTCTATTTGCATATAGAGCAGCTACTAAGGCAAGCCCAGCTTCTGATTACGGTATAAATTTTCAAAAATTAGCGGAGCAGGCTAAAATTAAAAATCCAGATGAAATAGCTATTTTAAGATCAGTGACTTTAGATAGTATTCAAGGTTTTAAAGCAAAGTTTTTATTAGAGGCAGGTAGAGGTTATGATGATCCTAACGTAATTAAAGCTTGCGTAGTTGATATTAATATACATGAAAGAATACAGACAATACCAGATGAACTCAAGCAGGTTGTAGCAGCTAATCCAGATCACGAACTTCTCAATAAAACTTTAAAATTAAAAGCAGGAGGAACTAAAGAAAAAGCAGGGGATCCTGTTTCCGCGTTTATATTAGCTCATTGGATGGTAAATGATTCGCAGATTGATTTCTCCGATACCACCAAAAACCACAAGGAAGAACTTGCCAAACTTCAAGTTGTATACGAAAAAGATCCGTTGTTAGTTAATTCTGCAACCGAGCCAGTAGATCCTGCAAGATATGGTTCAGGTAGGATATATGCAAAACTCAACTATGATGATGCATTAAAACTATTTTTAGGCACAGATGATTTTAGGTCTAGTTTTAGTAAAGTAAGATTAATAACTCAGCAAAGTTTTATAACTAAACCAAATATTGACTTTATTCATTTTCAAGCACTACATAGTGGTAGCTTTAATTTAAATAAGTTAACTAATAGTGATCCTAGACTTTTGAGGTATTTAGATAAACTTGCAGATTACACAATACAGGTACTTGGTCTAAATGAGGAAAGTAGATGTAATAGATTGCCCGAATTAAATTATATAGCAAATATATTTAAGAAGATGGATTATCAACCTGGCTTAGTAAGTAGAATAGAAGCATTGGTACCAGGACATCTGACAAGTGAAGAAAATGCAATATGGCAGAGATTTGATCAACCGCAAAACAAGAAAGTCAGTTCTATACTTCCATTGGCTAATGATTTGCAATTACAGTTAGTTTATAGACCAGCAGATTCAAATGTTTGCATAGTAAAACAAGGTAATGCAGTAATGCAATTAGATAGTAATTTCACAAACTCGATGTTTGCAAGACAGCAAACTAACTGGGATCTTGCTACGGGACCTGGTTTGAACAATTATAATAAAGCAATAAGTTTATTACTGACTATGGATTTAGAAAAGGGAAGTGGAACGCCCTTGGTTAATGATGATAATAGAAATATTGCAACTGAAGTTATACAATTAATAGGCTATTCAAGATGTCCTAGAGATTTGATTAATAGAGAACTTTTTGCTGATCATTCTGAAGCGTTGGATGCATTGAGAGAAGAATATGTCAGAGCTTATCCTAAGGATTCTGTCGAAATTTATTCTTTAGCTAAACATTATTGTCAGGAAGATAAAGAGGCAAGAGTAATACAATCCTTACTTTATCAAGTAGAAGCAAATCAACAAAGACATGATATTTCTAGTCTAGCGAAAGTAGAATCTAAGGAATATTTATCAGACAAGCAGGAAATGAATAATTGGCTGCAAAAAGCCGAAGTTTCATCTGATCAGAAAAAGAAACTATTTCATTTAATGGATTTGGTAGCTAATACTTACAAATGCGGTTATCCAAACAAGGATGATTGGAGCTATCAAGAATTAAGTATCGATGAACAGAGGGATAAGGCTTTGTTTGCAATAGAAATAAACTATTTGAATTGGTGTAGCAAGCTTCTGAACACAAGTGAGCATTTTGCGGACCTAGATGCACAATTAGAATATCGTAAAAACGAAGTATATCGTGCGCACAATTTAAAAGGCTAATAATTTTTACCCAAACACCACAAACGCCACAGCAATGCCTAAAGAAGCAACCATGATTAAAGCATAGTTTTGTACTTTACCAGATTGTTGAGTTTTAAGTATTTCACCAGCGACTTCAGTACCACGCCAAGCGATTCCATTAATGACCACACCTTCAATAAACACACGCTCGAATAGTTTGAAAGTAAGACGGAAGAAGCCCATAAATATAGCTACTATGAAATTATAGATCTCATCGATGTACCACTTATTAAGCGAAGCTTCGTAAACAATTCTAAAATTCTTCTTGAAGAACTCATTAACAGTGAGATTGCCGATTTGAACTTTCTGGATATAAACTAAGTACGCAAGTAGAGTTCCTAAGATGAAAGCTAAAAACGGTAAGTAACCCATAGGTAGAGTCATCTCATGTAAGAAGAATGAGTAGCCAGATTGTCCTTCGTGAAGATGAGAATGGAAATGAGCATCAATATAGTGTTGTAATTTATAGCCCATTAATGGTGAACCCCAGAGACCAAGTATTACGGAAGGCACTGCCAGCACCATTAGTGGCACTGTTACAGAATATGGTTGTTCATGCGGATGTGCGTGTCCTCTGTACTCACCTTCAAAAGTCTTAAAATACATTCTGAACATGTAGAATGCTGTCATCGCTGCTGTGATAGTTGCAACCCAGAATAGAGCTTGATTCACTTCCCAAGCTTGAGCGATAATCATATCCTTAGACCAGAAGCCACTCATTAGCGGGAATCCGCTTATAGACAGAGTTCCGATGAGGAAAGTTATAGCAGTAATAGGCATATGCTTACGTAAGCCTCCCATTTCATTCATGTCCTGTTCGTGATGACAGCCCATTATCACTGAACCAGAGCCTAAGAACAGCATCGCTTTAAACATCGCATGAGTGATAAGGTGAAACATTGCAATTACTGGCGCGCCTAGACCTGCTGCCATAACCATGTAACCAAGCTGCGAGCAAGTAGAATAAGCAAGTGCCTTCTTGATATCGTTTTGGGAGAATGCGATAGTTGCAGAGAATATAGCTGTGATGCCACCGACTAAAGCAATGACAGGGAGCGCTTCTGAGCCATTGATACTAAGTATCGGGAAAACTCTAGCAAGTAAATACACACCAGCAGCCACCATTGTCGCTGCATGGATTAGAGCAGAGATAGGAGTAGGACCTTCCATCGCATCTGGAAGCCACACGTGAAGCGGGAACTGAGCTGATTTAGCAGCAGCGCCCATAAATATTAATAAGCCAATAGTGGTAATCGAGATGAGCCCAGTAACAGCAAGACTATGAGAGCTAATCGCAAGTTCAGTAGCTTCTCTAATCTTAGTGAAGGCAAGAGTTGCTGTAGTTTGATCAGTAGTCCAAAACTCTTTAGTGAAGTTATAAAGTAGAATTAGTCCTACTAAGAAGCCTGCATCACCTACACGGTTAACAACAAACGCTTTCTTGCAAGCATGTGCTGCAGCGGGTTTGTACCACCAGAAGCCTATGAGTAAGAATGAACAAACACCTACTAATTCCCAGAAGAAATACATTTGGAAGAGATTAGTTGCGATAACTAGACCAAGCATTGAGAAAGTAAACAATGATAAGTAAGAATAGAATCTTGTGTAACCCTCATCCTCATTCATATAGCCATGAGTGTAGATCTGTACTAGTAGACTAACCAGATTCACAGTCAGTAGCATAGAGATAGTGAGCGGGTCTATAAGACAACCGATCTCTAGATGGAAGTCACCAGCGTTAATCCAATTAAAATTCGTTTCGTAAGGAGTGTGTCCATGGAAGCTAGTGAATACTACTAGTGAATGAACTAACCCTAAAGCCACCGCTCCTACTGATAAGCCCATAGAAACTACTCGACTACGATGAGTAAAGAACATTATTAGCACCGCCGACACAAGCGGATAGAGAGCAATAAACCATGCATTATCAAGATTATTCATACTTATTCATCTTATAAGTATTTATGGAAAAGCGCAATTTTATAAGGGGGACTTAGTAACATGTATATCACCCCTGGGGTGTTTTACATATTTACTTTTACTTCACTATCTTAATGAGAATCTCGTTCTTCTCAATAACCTTGATCTCTTCTTTAATAGTACGTTTCATGCCGCTATAGGAATGATATTCTTGGAGCTTGCCTACTAGTTCTTCATTATCATGAGTAAGCCTGGTGCGTTCTTTATTGAGGGTTACGGTAGAACCTATATTCTGAGTTAGATTTACTAGATTATGCACTGCACTGTTCATTAAAGGAATTAAGGTTAAGCAAGCTAGTAAGAACCAAAAATATGGTTTGAAATTAATCGATTCTTGCATTTGAATTTGCATATGAGGACTTGGTTCCGCTTCTTGTTCTTGAACTTTGGATTGACGAGCTTCTTCTTTAAACCGTAATTCAACTCTCTTGTTTATGTCAAAGTTTATTTGTGACTTAAGCTTCTCATGAGTAGTAGTTCTTAGATACTTAGCTACGTCTTTCTGAGAGTTTACATAATAAGCCTTTCTCGGACGGAAGTCAAGTTTCGGATCTATGATAGGACCTTGGTTAAAATCTTCAGGGAAATATTGTGAGTAATCCGGTAAGGCCATAAATTTTCGACACTAAATTAGGCTTACTTAAGCCTATTTGTTCTAGAGACGCTAGGAGTTTATTTTAGATCCGAAAAAGTCTGTAAGTGTTAAGGGCTCGTCATCCTGAGGAGCAACCGTAGGTTGCGACGTAAGGATCCACTACCACAAATAGACTTTATTCATAAGAGTGGATCCTGACGGTCGGGCTTCGCCCTCCCTCAGGATGACGGAATCGATAAATTTTAATCCCCTGCTACAGGACTTGCTAAATAAGGAAAGCTATCACTGAACAACCCATCATTAACTAATACTCCATCAGTAAGTACTGCACTGCGGGATGGTGCAAGGCTCACGTCGCTAATGCGCGCGCCCATGAGTACACGTAAAAATACATCTGTTACATCATCGCCTGGACGACGTCCATTAGGATAACCAGCGTTATCTCCGCCAAGTAAACCTAACCTGTTCTGTGAACCTTTAGTAACTATTGTCGTTGCTGTATTGAGCTTGAGAGTATCGGTAGCTTTAGCCTTAGCAGAACTAAACTGATTAACACCTGTAAGTCCAGTTAAGAACCATTCATTGAGATCGGTTCGCGGGAATAGATTCGGAGCCGTGAGACTAGAGTTAAGCTCTATTAGCTCAGCTAAAGTCGGGTAGTTAATATAGTCACTTAATTTACCATTACTATCTAAACTTACTCTTCTTGAATTATAGAGATCCTTATCCTTAAACCCAATCATCATCGAGCTTACGAAGGGATGCCCAGCGCGGTCTATTTGGATATAATCTTTTCTAGAGAAGAAACGTGCTTTACCCAAGATAGGATTATGTCTATTAATTATTCTTGCAGGCACATGAGTCGCTCCCCAAACACTAACTATAGTATTAGGAGTTTTAAGATCTAGACAACTAATAGGAAGCTCTAAAGCTATAGAGATCACATTGCTACTTGCTGTTTCGCTTGTAGCGCCAGTTTCGGCTTGTTCTAGATTAACGTTTACCAAATCATAGATCCCACCTAGCTTAGCTTGGAAGCTATCTTTACGTGGTCCCACGAAGACACGCGCGTCTTCTTTACACTTCTTAACACCAAGATCAAGACTGTAAATAAAATTATTAGCATAGCTGTCATAATCAGTGATTGATTTAGAGCCAATATTATATTCTGGTATTAAGAACGTTCCGTTATTGGGAGGGGTGAACTCAGGAATAGAAAATTCATTAGCATTTTTGACCACTATGCCTTTAACTATTTTATTAGCTTGGCTACCATAGTCAAAGGCTCTTTGTTTGCGTAATAGTTCGATCTTGTAACTTAATTGGCGGTTGCGTTTGCTGTCATCAAGATTCAGTGCAGCGAAACTTCCATTGTTCAAGAAAGGTATATTTAATTTCTTATCGCCTACAGTAATAGTGACACCATTACCGATGAGCGTTTCTTTAAAGCGAAATCTAAAACTTAAATCTTCTTTAGCATCACCATTACGATCTACATAGATGTCATAGAGCGCAGTTGGATCTAATGTGTAATAAGCTGGACCAGCAGAGGCTTGTTGATAAGGGCTCACATTCATAATGACTGTGATAAATCCCTCACGTCCAGTTTCATAACTGCGAAAGGCATAGAAGTCAGTGATATCAGTAGCAGGATTAGCAGCGGTGAAGCCAGCATCTCGGTGGTCAGATGCTAATGCTGGACTAATAAATGAAAAGAATAATATGGATAATATAAATAGAATAGGCATTAATGAATATCATAACGTAATAGCCAAAATGCTATGATAATTCACTGCTATGTTCGACAGCCTCAGTAATAAGCTTCAAGATACACTCCAAAAAATTCGTGGTCAGGATAAGATCTCTGAATCAAATATCGATGCTAGTCTTGCTGAAATTCGCAGACAATTACTAGAAGCCGATGTTTCTCTTAAAGCCGTTAAATTATTTACTTCTAGAGTAAAAGAGCAAGCTCTTGATGAAAAAGTATTGCGTGGGGTTAAACCAGGTGAGCAATTCGTGAAGATAATTTACGAAGCTTTAATCGAAAGATTGGGCGGTACTAACGTCGATGCCGATAAGCAGAAGAAGGTTCCCGTGGCGGAAATACTGGGTTTATCAGCAAAGCAATCAGAAGAAGGGCCTCAGGCAATCTTATTACTTGGTCTGCAAGGTGCAGGTAAAACTACAGCAGCAGCTAAGCTTGCTTATAAACTTAAACAAGAAGGATATAAACCTCTACTAGTTCCCTGTGATTTACAGAGACCTGCGGCTGTTAAGCAACTTAAGATTCTTGCTGAGCAGGCAGGGGTGGATTTTTTAGATGTATTAAATACAGAAGATAGTAAAAATTATCTAGTTGCAAGTCCCTTTGAGTTATCGAAACTAGCGCAAGAGCAAGCAAAGAAAAACTCTAATAATATTTTGATTTTTGATACAGCAGGGCGTTTGCAAGTAGATACAGATCTGATGGCAGAGTTGCTCTTATTAGAGAAGCAGATTAAACCTATTGAAAAGCTCTTGGTGATTGATTCTCTGATAGGTCAAGAAGCTGCTAATGTAGCTGATACTTTTAACACGCAGATAGGCATTACTGGTGTGATGCTTTCTAAACTTGATGCTGATAGTCGCGGAGGCGCGGCGCTGTCGGTGGTGGAAGCTACTGCTAAACCAATTAAACTGGCTTCTACTGGTGAAAAGCTAGAAGATTTAGAGATCTTCTATCCAGATAGAATCGCTTCGCGTATTTTAGGGATGGGTGATGTACTCACACTTGTAGAGCGTGCTGAAGAAAAAATAGCGGAAGAAGAATCTAAGCGACTTGAAGCTGAACTTAAGAAAGGTAATTTTAATTACGAAACTTTTATGAGCTTTCAGAATATGGTTGCTAAGCTGGGTGATTTTGGATCGATTTTTAAGATGATGGGTATGGGTGGAATGCTCTCCCAGTTTGGGATTCAGGCTGCCGATCAAGGTGCGCTTCTAGACCAGAGTCAAGTAAGGATGCGCAAATTCAAGATTGCTATTAATAGTATGACGTTAGAAGAGCGCCAGAAACCAGAATTACTTGCCACGCATGCCACAGCTAAGTCTCGTCGTGCTCGTATAGTGAAGGGTTCTGGCATCGAGAACGCTGATATTGACAAGCTTACAGCTGAGTTCACTAAGATGTCTAAGATGTTTAAGCAGATGGGTCCCCTCTTCGCTTCGCAAGGCGAAGCTTCGCTGGGCAAGCCCAACTCTAACAACCCTATGGATTTAATGAAACAAATGACAGGGGGCTTATCCAATAAACAACAGAAAGCTTTGCGGGCGGCGGGGATGTTACCAGGTACTCCTAAGACTAATGTAATTAAAATTAAGAAAGGTACTAAACCTGCGATCAAGGGATTTAGAGATTAGTTTTTTGCTATAATCTCTTTCCAGTATGAAAAAAGTTATTTATTTAGTTTTAGCGTTAATGTTTATGGCCTCACCAGTTCTGGCTAAGGATAAGGCTACAGTGAGCTTAGGCTCTATTAAGTTTAAGAGTACCAGTAACTCTCAGGGGGGTAATTCAGTTGCCGCAGCTAATATTGGTAGTACTGTGCAGATTGCAATAGGTGGCTCTCAAGGTACTTCTAGTGGTGTTTTAACAGTATTTTTAAGTAATGCTACTGTCGCAGCTTTAGCTAAGGGGCAGAAGCTAGATGTAATCAGTAGTGGTAACAGTGACAATGATTCAGCTGCGCAAATTGTTTTCTTAGGTACTAGTGTAAAAATTAATGGTTTTAATAGTACGACAACAGGTGTGGCTTCTAATAATGACACTGTTGCTAGTGGTAAATTAACAGTGGTTGCTTATAATTCAGATACTAGAGAACTCAAGTTCTCCTTAGCTGCTACCGCTAAGCCTTATACTAAGAGCACTTCTAAACTAGGTAGCTCTCCCGTTAATAAAGACTTAAACAGTCCTCTTAAAGTGAAAGCTAACGTAATAGTTACACTACCTTAAGTTCTGCTTTAACCCTTACTTAACTTAAACATTTAATACTGGATATGTCTTATGGGCATGTTTAGCGTTAGCGGCAATAGCTTTATGCGGGATATATATGGTAATTATCCTGATGAGAAGGACTTTGCCAAAACCACTCCAACAGATTCGTCAGTTCCTGCAACCGTAGAGGAACTTAAGGTTTTAAGAAGATATGCAGATGGATCTGTAGCTATGGCACAGAGAGCAGTGCCAGATCTCTTGGGGGGTTTAGGATCAGCAGCATTTCAATTATCTAAGAAAGTGAAAGCGCCTGATAGTGAAAGCGTCGAAGCAAATGACTTAATGCCAACTACGCAACCATTAACAGAGATCGCCGAGAAAACTATTACAGATACTTTGCTTGCTAAGACTGAGGCTTTAACTGAGACACTTAATCATGATACTAGTGGCATGGCAGAAGCTAATTATTCTAATACTTTTAAGCAAACATTGACCTTAACTCAGGATTTAACGAGCTCTAAGCTTACAGCCGATTCTAAACGTAATGTCGCCATTGCCCTCAAGCCACTGCTCGAGAGTTTCAGGGATACTTATACTAATGACCTGAAAGCTTTAGCAGCAGAGATACCAGAGGCCGAGCGTGAGAAGCTGCAAGAAACCAAACTCGGTGCCTTTAAGGGTTTAGGTAATAGTGAAATTCAATACGTAGAAAAATATCAGAGATTGCAAATTATTAATGAGCAACTTAAGGATGTTAAGGCGTTAATTTAAATCCTTTTTAGACCCCTTGCAGATTTTTTATATTATGGTTCCGCGCCTTCGGCGCGGTTTGTCCTGCGGACTGCTAATAATTTCTTTCATTCAGCCGCGCGCAGCGCAACCGCCGCGAAGCGGCGGAACCCTTAGTAAGTAAAGTAGGGAATTGAGGGGAAGGTTTCAGGTTGGAACAAAAGCTTCCTAAAAGTGTCTTAAGTGAAAGTGCTTAGTTTTGACTAAGTACAATAAAACATAAAAATCTTTTCATATTCACCTAGTAAAAATAGGGAAAGATTTGCTTTTGCCACCTTGACGGCCTTACATATTAGGTTTACGCTAGGGGCTATGGAATATAAAAATCAGGAAGTTTTAGGGGCAAACATAAAAGTTATCGGAGCTGGCGGTGCAGGTTCAAATGCTGTAAATGGCATGATTCTTGGAGGACTTAATAATATCGAGTTCTGGGTGGCTAATACAGATAAACAAGCTTTAGAGATCGCGCAGACTCCTAATAAAATGCAATTAGGCTCAAAACTCACTCGTGGATTGGGCGCTGGCGGTAATCCTGAAACAGGAAGATTAGCAGCAGAAGAAAGTTCAGAATTTATTAGCCAAGCTATTGATGGCGCGGATATGATTTTTATTACTGCTGGTATGGGTGGTGGTACTGGTACTGGTAGTGCTGCTGTTATCGCTGATATTGCTAGAGAGAAAAATATTCTTACGGTAGGTGTCGTTACTAAGCCATTTAGTTTCGAAGGACGTCGTAGAGTTAAACTTGCAGAAGAAGGAATTAAACAACTTAAAGACAAAGTAGACGCTCTAATAATTATTCCTAACGATAGACTCTTAGAAATAACTGAACGTCAAACTAGCATGACTGATGCATTCTCACTTGCTGACAATGTTTTATTACAAGCAGTTCAAGGTATCAGTGACATAATTCAAGTACCTGGTTTGATTAACGTTGACTTTGCTGACGTTAAATCAGTAATGTTTAACGCTGGTAATGCCATCATGGGTATGGGCAGAGCTAGTGGTGAAGGTAGAGCTGTAGAAGCTGCTCGTCAAGCGGTGAACTCGCCTCTATTAGAGAATTCTATCTCTGGCGCTACAGGCATTATATTTAATGTTACTGGTGGTAAAGACCTAACACTTCATGAAGTTAATGAAGCTGCTGAATCTATCTATGAAGAAGTTAACGAAGACGCTAACATTATTGTTGGTGCAGTAATTGACGAGAGACTTCAAGGTGAGATTCAGATCACTGTTATTGCTACAGGATTTAAATCAGTAGAGAAATTAGATGCGCCTGGTAAAACAGTAGCGGCTCAATCTAAGGATAAATCATCTCCTTTTTATTTGAATTTTGGTAGTACTTTTGGATCTAATACTAATAGTGGTAAGCCTGCTGCTAGACCAAGCTCTCACCAAACTCGCTCAGCAAGTAGCCCTAATAATTTATTCTTCTCTAACTCTAGAGATTCTGTGGATAAGTCAGCTATTAAAGCTAGAGTCACTATGCCTACTTTAGATGTTGCGGAATCTGCTATAGAGACAGAGATGAAAGTTCGTACTCCTAGTCCGAGTACTAGCTCTAGTTTTGCTGACAATGTGGATATTCCTGACTTTCTTCGCATGAAAAAATAGTCTCTGGGCTAGTTTCCTCAATTACTGTGTCTTCGTCGGTTTTCGACATCCTCATTTACGTCTAGTAAACTCCGGTGTCGAAAACCTCCTCATCCTTGTACTTGAGGAAACTAGCTCCATCGACAGTTAGTCTATGCTATTAAAATCTTCTTACATCTGCTTTCTTACTTTTCTAGCTGCTAGTTTTTTTAGTCCAACTTTAAGAAGTATATTTCTTATTGTAGGTTTGGTTTTATGGTTATGTACTTGTCCAGCGAAGCTTCAGCGAAGTTGGAAGCGTCCAGTTTTAAATTATTTGGATTTATTCTTCATCGCTTTTATAGTGATTAATTTGGCTCTAACTTTCATTCACAGTGACCCAATATTTTCTTGGTTGAAGAGTTTCTTCATTACTTATTTACCATGGTTTTGGGTAGGAGCTTTATTAACTTCTAAAGCATCTAATTATAAAGGAGTTCTTTTAACTATTATGGGCTCTGCTTCTATATTGAGTTTGATTGTAATATTGCAACTTATAGGTTTGATACCCCATGACCCAAAAGTCTATGGAATTTTAAGTCAACCATTTACCAGTTCGGGATTATTGGTTATTTCTGTGTTTATGAGTGTGGTGTATAGAGAGACGATCAGTCATCGTTTGCTGTTGACCTTTTTATTATTATTGCAAATCATCGCTATTATCGCTCTCGGGCAGCTTTCTACTTGGGTTGGATTAGTAATAGGAGGTTTGGTATATGCGGCACTTGCTAAAAAACTCAGTTTCAAGCGTTTGTTAATTGTAATTATTTCTCTCGCTCTGTCTTTGTTTGCGATTACTATCTTATCTCCGCGAGTAGCTAAGAAAATTCAACGTCTAAGTAGCGTTGAACATATTATAAACAGTAATAGTATGCAGTTACGCTTTAAATTATGGGAGCAGAATTATAATGCTTGGCTAGAGCAGCCAGTTACTGGAATTAATAAGGTTATACCTTATGAAAATTTAACTCACGCTCATAATATTTATTTTCAGCAGCTTGTAGAAGGTGGGATTTTGAAATTTATTTTTTGGTTAGGGTTTTATTTAGCAATAGGTATTTATTTAATTAGGAACCTAGGATCTAATCTAGCAGCCTATCTTGCAGCATATGTGGCAATTAGCACCGAGGGCTTCTTAGAGAATTGGTGGGGTGACGCTGAGGTTTTAGGTTTATTCCTTATAATGGTGTTATTGGCAAGAAATCATATTGTAAACAAGAGGATTGAAAATGAAGCTTTATAGACTAATCTCTACTCTATTCATTCTAATAATCTCTTTAAGTGGATGCTCGGTAGTTAAGTACCCTCAGGCTATTGTCACAGGTGATCCACTTGCAACACAAGCTGCAGCTCAAATCTTAGCGCAAGGAGGTACGGCGGCAGATGCCTTTGTAACCACAGTTCTAACCTTAACAGATGTGGAGCCACAAGCTTCTGGATTAGGAGGAGGTTTCTTTGCGGTTTATTATAATGCTAAGGACAAGAAAGTTTATACCTTAGATGCTCGCGAAGAACAGCCTGCACACCTTTATCCATCAGCTTTCTGGGATTATAAAACTCATAGTCCAAGAATCGATTGGATAACTAGTGTCTCTAGTATTGGTGTGCCTGGTACTGCTGATGGGTTACGTTTACTACATGATAAATTTGGTAAGTTAGATCGTAAGACTATTATTAAACCAGCTTTAGTGATTGCCGAGAATGGATTTTTGATCAGTGAATATTTCTATAAAGAATTGCAAGAACACTTAGAATTGCATCCTTGGGATGATTTGAAGTTAGGAGATAATTTTGTTAATAAAGATTATGCCCGAACTTTAAAATTACTTAGTAATAATGGTTGGGGAGCTTTCTATCAGGGTACTTTAGCTGATGCGATAGTGGCAGAGAGTGAAATAGAACTCAGTGATTTGAAACGCTATAGAGCAGTATTTAGAGAACCAATTAAATATGATTATAAAGGTAACTATGAAATTTATAGTATTGGTTCCCCAAGTGCAGGAGCTTTGACACTTTATAAGATTTTTGATTTGCTTACTGATGGCAGTATTGATAGTAACGAAGCGATTGTGCAAGCCTATGAATACCGTAATAAATTTCTTGCTGATGCAGACTTCATAAGTACACAATGCAGTCCTAGTGATAATCCTGATGAGCTTGGTACTACACACATCGCTATTAGTGATCGTTTTGGTAATATTATTAGCGCTACGGTGACTATTCAATCTGCCTTTGGTAGTGGGCATTTGGTCCCTGGTTATGGTTTTTTACTGAATAATGAGTTAAGTGATTTTGAAGCGCAACCAGGTCATTGTAATTCTATTCAACGAGGACTGAAGAAACGCCAAACGGCGATTGGGTTAACTAGTCATGGTGAAGAAGCGAGCAAGACTTTTGGTGCTAAACGACCTCGATCATCTATGACACCACTAATAGTGTTTGAAAAAGATAAGCCCGTGTTAGCACTAGGAGCTGCTGGAGGTTGGACTATTATTAATTCTGTTTACGAAACATTTACTAATATTATTGATAAGTCTATGAATCTTGAAGCTGCTATTAATGCACCAAGAACTTTTATTAATAGTGACGGTCATGTCTATCAAGAAACTGACTTGAGTTTTAAGACTGCAGTCAATGCAATTAGTTTTAAGAATAATATCGAGGCTTATGCAGATAAACGTAAGAATGGCTTTGGGATGGTGATAAAATGATTAGGTATGTTCAATTTCAAGGCAACTTTACCTATCTTCATTATAGTTTTGCTGTTGGGTTCTTGTTCTAAGAAAGTAGTTCCAGAGCAAGAAGCTAAACCCATTTATGTTAAGTTTGAACAAGCAAAACTTGAACCTATAAGTCAAGAGTTTGAGACAGCAGGTGAACTGAAAGCTGATAAAGAAATACTGGTTTCAGCTGAACGTCAGGGTCAAGTACAAGAAATATATGTTTATGAAGGTCAGTGGGTGGCAGCAGGTGAGCCCTTGATCAAAGTTAAAGGTGAAGACGTAGATGCTGATCTTAAGAAAGTGCAATCAGACTATAATGCTTATTCTAAGTTATACGATCAAGGAGCTATCGCTAAGCAAGATTTACTAAGATATGAAACTGAATTAAGTAGAATTAAATCTCAGAAAGATAATTTATTAATTAGAGCTAAGACCTCTGGTGCTGTAGGTGTGATTCATGTAGATCCAGGTGACTATGTTAAGCTTGGTGACCCAGTTCTAGATTTAGTGAAACTTGATCCACTCAGAGCAAGTTATTCTATTCCTGAACGATTAATTGCTAAGGTTCAGCTTGGACAAAGCGTTGTTTTAACTACAGACTCTGAAGCTGATAAGGTATTTAATGCGGTGGTGGATTTTATCTCTCCGCGTGTGGATCCTGGGACACGAAGTGTGGTAGTTAGAGCCAAGATTTCTAATCCCTCAAGCAAGCTCAAAGCCAATCAATTTGTGAGAGTGAAACAAGTAATCAATGATCTAAAAGATGCTTTATTAGTTAGAGAAGAGGCTGTGTATTTAGACCAAGGACAAGAATATTTATATATAGCCGTAGAAAAGGTAAACGATAATAAGGAACAAGGAGCAACACTTAATGGTAAAGAGTTTGTGGCTCAGAGAGTAGCTATCAAAACAGGTTTAAGACAAAACGGTAAGGTACAAATACTAGAGGGTATTAAAGCTGGAGATAATGTAATTTATGCTGGCTTATTTAGTATCTATCCTGGGGCTAGTGTAATAGTTGTTGAGGAATAATATTGAAAGATAAGGTTCCATCACTTCCAGCTCTTTCTATTGAACGTCCTGTCCTTGCGATAGTGATGTCTTTAGTCATAGTATTTGCAGGTATACTTGCTTGGACTAAATTACCAGTACGCGAATATCCAGATATAGATCCTCCAGTCGTGACTGTTACCACGGTTTATCCAGGAGCAAGTTCTAAGGTTATAGAATCTGAGATTACTGATATTCTTGAAGAAGAACTTGCTGGTATTGAAGGTATAAGAACTATGGTCTCTAGTTCAAGAGATCAAGTTAGCAGCATAACGGTTGAGTTTGTTCTAGAACGGGATATAGATGTAGCTGCTCAGGATGTCAGGGACAAGATCTCGCGTGTAGCAAGAAGACTTCCTGAGAATGTAGATGATCCTATTATTGCTAAGGCTGATTCTGATGCTCAGCCAGTTATATGGATTGCCATACAATCTAAGACTCGTAATCTAATTGATTTAGCAGAGTATGTAGATAAAGAAATTAAAGATTATTTTCAAAACGTTCCTGGTGTATCTAAGGTTATTTTTGGTGGTGAGCGCCGCCGTTCCATACAGGTCTTAATTGATACTAAGAAGCTCGCTTATTATGGTTTAACAATCATTGATATAGAACAAGCTCTGAAAGTTAATAATATAGAACTTCCTGCTGGTACTATACTTTCTAAGACAAGAGAGTTTAGTATAAACGTTGATGCTAAATTAACCAAAGCAGAAGAATACGGCAATATTATTATTAAGCAGTCTCGTATAGGGCAATTAAGACTGAATGATATTGCTATGGTTCGTGAAGGAGCCCAGAATGATATTAGCTTCGTTAGATTCAATGGACAACAAGGTTTTGGGCTAGGAGTAGTAAGACAAGCCAAATCCAATGCAGTACAGATCTCGGATGATGTTAAGAAGCTTGTAACTAAGCTACAGAAAACTATTCCTAAGGATATTGAATTATTACTGGCTTATGATGCTGCTCAATTTATCCGTCTTAGTATGCATGAATTATATGAAAGTATTATGCAGGCAACATTATTAGTTTTGTTTGTGATTTTTATTTTCTTACGTAATATGCGTAGTACTTTAATCCCTGGTATCGCTATCCCTATAAGCCTTGTAGGAGTTATGGCTGGTTTACAATTAATGCATTTCACTATTAACCAAATGACGCTTTTGGGGTTAATCATTTCTATTGGTATTGTTGTTGATGACTCGATAATTGTTCTGGAGAATATTTATCGCTATATAGAGGGAGGTATGGAGCCTAAGGAGGCGGCGAAGAAAGGTGCTGAGGAAATTACCTTTGCTGTTTTAGCTACTACTTTAGTACTAATTTCTATTTTCTTACCAGTTGGATTTCTTACTGGGATTACTGGTAGATTACTTTCTGAGTTTGCTTTTGCTCTATGCTTTGCAGTAGGAGTTTCTGCATTCGTTTCTCTTACTATGGTTCCAATGCTCTGTTCTAGAATCCTTAAGCCACATAAGATAGCTACAACGGAAGAGACTGAGCTTATAGGAAGTAAGCCTGGGAAGCGCCGACATATTTATGAGCAAATTAAAATTGTTTTGGAGAATTGCTTTGTTTGGTTAGAAAACACCTATGAACGTAGTTTAGCTGCTTTATTAAATCGTAAACTAACCTTGATTATAGTTCTTTTAATTGTATGTATCCCTAGCTCTATTTATTTGTTTATGACATTGCCGACTGACTTTATACCGAATGAGGACAGGGGTAGCTTTATTGTGGCGTTTAAGAGTACCACAGGAAGTAATGTAGAGGTGATGGATAGGCAAATTCGTAAGGTAGAGAATATTTTAGCGAAGATTCCAGAGGTAGCTACCACTATCGCTGTTGCTGCTTTTGGTAGAGATGCTCCAGGTAAACCAACTGAGGGGATAATTATTACTAGACTTAAAGATTGGAAATTAAGAAGCCGTAAAGCAGCAGCCATAGTAGGTCCTTTATATCCTCAATTCTTTGCTATGCCAGAGATGTTTACTATGCCAATATTGCCTAAATCAGGTCCAGATGCAGGGTTTGGATCACAGCCTATTCAGTTAGTGATTAAGAGTAATGATCTAGATTTCTTGATTAAGGCTTCTACGCTTATTACTACTAAATCCTTTACTCTAGCTGGCATTATGTTCGCTCGCTCTAATGTTAGATTAGATAAGCCAGAATTAAGTGTTGAGATTGATCGTGATAAAGCTTTAAGTCTTGGTGTCTCTATGACAGATATATCTCGCTCAATAGAACTTTTATTCACTGGAATTGATGTTACTGAGTTTAACGATAAAGGTGAAAAATACGAAGTGATTCTTAAGGTGCCTAGAACAGAGAAAGAAGATATTCGGAATATTGGTGAGTTTGCAGTAAGAAATAATTCGGGAGCTTTAATTCAATTAAGCAATATCATTAAAATTCATGAAACCATAGGTGCTGATGATCGTAATCATCATAACCGTAAGAAATCTATTACTATTGAGGCTTCTCCTAAGCCAGGAACCACTCCTGCAGAAGGTTTGATACAGCTTGAGACTATGGCGAAAGAAGTTATAGAATCTATGGAGAATGTGCCGGCTGATTTTGAAATAGATTATTTAGGTACTTCTAAAGAACTTAAAGATTCTAGTAGTGCTTTATATTTTGGATTTTTTGTAGCTTTAGTTTTTGCTTTCTTGTTTTTAGCTGGGCAGTTTGAGAGTTTTATATCGCCGTTAATAATTATGATGACTGTGCCACTTGCATTGTTTGGAGCTTTGGTAGGGCTGTATGTTTTCCAATTCTTCCCATGGATTACTAAAGTACTGGTAAGCATACTAGGTCCTGACTCTGCTTGGTTACAATATGTTATACCTCAGTTTGAAAATATAACTCTCAATCTTTATTCACAAGTAGGAATGATTATGCTTATAGGTATGGCAACTAAGAATGGTATTCTACTAGTAGAATTTATGAATCAATTACGTGAGCAAGGTGTACCGCTTATGGATGCTATTAAACGTGCTTCTAAACTCAGGCTCAGACCAGTATTAATGACAGCTATTTCTACTATCGTAGGTACAGTGCCGATCGCTTTAGCCTTAGGTATAGGTACCGAATCACGTCAGAGCCTGGGAGTCGTTATAATTTTTGGAATGGGCTTATCTACTTTACTTACTTTGTATTTTATTCCTTGCCTTTATGGGCTTGTTTTTAAGGATAAGAAGCAGGGGCTAGCCCTTGAGTCGTCTGATGGAAACCATTCTAAGATTGATAATCTGTGACCTTAAAATTAGTTTGGCAAGCTAATTTCTATTGATATATCTAGATTTTAAGATTAAATATAATTAAAGGTCACAATTTGTGACCTTTAGAGAATTCTCATATTCAGCTTCCCCTGGAACCCAATTTCCTAGGAAACTTCTTCTATGCTCATCTACCATGCCATGGGTTTGGATAGCATCTAAGTGTTTTTTAGTGGCGTAGCCTACGTTGTTCTCCCAGAGATAGTTTGTGTGTTTGGTAGCGAGGCTGCGCATATGCTTATCTCTAGCAGATTTGGCTAGATTGCTAGCAGCAGCGATAAGAGCACTATGAGAGTCACCTTGAATGATAGCTTGTTGTCTGATGATTATATTTCCTTCTATGCCAAAGTTTAAGCTTTGCTGTTCTGGATCAGCATTGAGTTCTACGAAACTAAGATCATTAATATTTCTTGCAGATAGTTTCTCTTCAAGTAAAGGAACTATATTAGCTATGGTTTTAGGACCATCAACTAGTAATAAAATCTCATTAGGATATTTATGATAGAAATCAAAATACAACATCACTACATTAAGCAAATTCTCTGCCATAGATGACCAAATACATTGAACGATTCCTATCTCATCGATTTGTTTAGCAGAATGATAATCAGTAGAATACAATATATGACTTTCAGGGCTAAAGCCTGGTACATTGAGTAGTGCATTACAGAGCTTCTCTCTTTTAGCGTGCGGGACTTGTTTGCTGTCTTCCAGTAATAATAAGGCACTTAAGTCTTCTATCTCTGATAATTCTTCTTCTATAGAATCTTCATTAATTACAGTCTCAGAATAATATAAATCACGACTAGAATACGACATAAACTCACCGCTAGTTAATTGTCTCGATCTTATAATATCTTCCAATAATTCTTTACCATGTAGATAGAAGCTGGAACAAGAATAGGCTCCAGTACAGACAGGGCCTGCAACACAGCCTCTACCAACCTCATCTAAACCTATAACTAAAATATCGTTATCATATTTAGAATGGATCTTAGTGTCATGTTTTATAATTCTTTTGAAATTATTTATTTGATCCTGAGAATAAAATTCACGTTGCAATTTTTTGACGCTAGGGCGAGCTTCGGAGAATAATTTTTCGCGCATTTTGCGTTTTTTAGTTTTTGCTAGTGCCATTAAGCTCCTTGGCTAAACTAAGCCTCTTACCTGAGAAGAAATCCATAAACAAGTCTTTGAATTTTTTAGAACTCTCTTGCCCGCACATGATGGTACATGATCTTAGCAAACGCACATACTTTCTGAAAATATCAAACTCTTCTCCAGTCAACTCACTTTCTTTAGTAGCCACCGCTTCCCCTTTATAAGCACGTAAGTATCTATCAGTTGCTTTTAATCTTTCTAAACATTCTTTAAGATTAGAAGCTAGAGCTTTAGACTTAGAGGCTATCTCAGCAAGTATAGGTTCAAGTTCACGATAGATATTTTCATCGTAATTCCTTAGTTCTTCATTTATGCTTTCGTGGTTCACGTGTTAAGCTATATTATAGTAAATGCTACTAAGAAAACTATGAAAATATCTTATTTAGGTCCTGAAGGTTCATATACTCATATAGCAACGCGGAATCTTTTTGCTAAAGAAGAGTTGATACCTGTTAGCACTATTACTAATATGGTTCATGACTTGTCTATGGGTTTGGTAGAGAGAGCCATAGTACCTGTAGAGAACTCTATTGCTGGCGGTGTGGCGGAGACTATAGAAGCGTTGCAGCGTGTGGATAATGTTTATGTCATTAACGAATATATTTTACCTATTGATCATTGTTTATTAGCAGCTAAAGGATCTAAGCTTAAAGCAGATTTATCGCAAGTTACTAAGATTCGTGCTCATCATATGGCTTTGGGGCAGTGTATGGATTTTATAAGAAAGAATATTCCCAATGCAGAAATAGTCCCAAGCTCTAGTAATAGTTCAGCAGCTAGAGATCTTAAACAAAGACAAGACAAGGGAGAAGATGTAACTAAGCATGTTGTCATCGCTAATGAACTTTGTGCTGAGACTTATGATTTAGAAATTATACAACGTTCAATTAATGATAGTGATATAAATGAAACAAGATTCTGGGTGCTATCAAAGCAGCTTGGGGACTATAATACAGCTGCTAAAAACAAAAGTACTATATTGTTCCAGACTAAAAATGAACCGGGTAGCTTACAGGTAGTGCTGAGATTATTTGCTGTTAATAACGTTAATCTAAGTCGCATAGAGTCTCGTCCAGCTAAAAGAAATATAGGCGAATATATGTTCTTAGTGGATTTTGATCTACATAAAGAAGATCCACGTTATGAAACTCTGATGCGTCAAGCTCGCCAGCATTTTAGTTATTTCAAATGGTTAGGATCATATTCTTTACTTTCATAATTTTATGTCTAAGTTTCGTTACACTTTAGTTCAAATCCTGCTAGCGTTTGCTTTCCTTGTTATTATTGCTCGTTTAGCGCAGTTTCAACTTTTAGAAGGACATAAACATGCAGCTTTCATCAAAAATAACCTGATGTCCAATCTCCCAGATATTCCTAGAGGAGAGATCGTTGATAGGAATGATAAAGTCTTAGCCTTAGACCTTACTAGATATACACTTGAATATAATCCAGTGGAGTCTAAGGAGAATAGAGCGCAATTAATTGCAAATTTACAAGAAATTATCAATCTAAAAAACCCTCAATTACTCTATCGTAAATCTAGTCAAACACTCGCTCGCAATTTAAGTAAAGAACAAGCTAATAAAATTAGAAAGCTTAATTCCAAGTTACTCTATGTAAGAAAAGTTAGAACTAGATTCTATCCTCAGGGTAAACATGCTTCACATATTATTGGTTATGTGGATACTTACAGCAAAGCCCGTCAGGGAATGGAAGCGAAGTATGAGAAGCTATTACATGATGATCCAGAGCAGAAGCTTGAATTAAGTATTGATTCGCGAGTACAGGTTTTTGCGGAGAAGGCTTTAGAGCAAAGGTTAGCAGAGACTAATGCTAGTAGGGGAACCGTCATAGTCATGAGTGTTAAGACTGGTGAGATTGTGGCATGGGCAGTGTCTCCGAGCTTTGACCCTAATAAATATTATGACTATTCATTTGAGTCTGTTAAGAACTGGTCACTTGTTGATGTTTATCAGCCTGGATCTGTTTTTAAGATTGTTACAGTATCATCAGCTTTAGATTCTGAAACCATAGGTGCTGATTATAAGTTTGTCGATCCTGGATATTTAGAAATTGATAAGCATAGAATTAAGAACCACGATTACGTAGCTGGCAGAACGGCTTCTATAGAATTAGGTTTGCAACAGCTTTTTGAGAGATCTAGTAATCCTTTTGCGTCACATTTAGCTGTGAAAATGGGACCCGAAACTTTCTATAAATATATTCGTAAATTTGGATTTGCAAGTAAGACAGGAATAGAGCTTGATGGAGAGTCTAAGGGAATATTAGATGGCTGGAATAAATGGCGTAGGCTAGATACGGCTACTACTGGTATCGGTCAAGGTTCTATTTCCGTGACACCGCTACAGCTTATTACAGCAGTGAATGTTGTTGCTAATGGTGGTAATAGAGTGAGACCTACGCTATTAAAGATTCCTAAGGTTAAGGTCGAAGAAGTAGAAACTCAAAGGGTACTTAAAGTAGAGACTGCTAATTTAGTAAGAGATCTACTAGCAGCTTCAATTGAAACTAACACCACTACACGTTTTAGTATCTCTGGTAAGATCCCTGGTCTTGCAGTAGCTGGTAAAACAGGAACCGCCCAGAGACTGAATGAGGGTGGAGGTTATTCTAATAGCCGTACCATTGCTTCGTTTATTGGTTTCTATCCAGCACAGAGTCCTAAGTTTATAACCTTAGTTGTTATAGATGATCCTAAGGCTGATGGTGGTTGGGGTGATACAGTAGCTGGTCCAGTGTTTAATAAAGTAGCTGGTTATGTAAGAGATTTATATTTGTAAGATTTCTAGTACTACTCAGCTTATATTTTAAAATCCTATTCAGGATAGGAAGGGGTTCCGCCGCTCCGCGGCGTTTGCGCTGCGCGCGGCTTGATGAAAATACTTGGCAGTCCGCAGGACAAACCGCGCCGAAGGCGCGGAACCATATAAATGATATTTAGAAAAGTTTGTTATTGATAAGCTGTAGTTATGATTTCTAAAAGTGTTTTACCTAAATTCTCTGAAACTATCTCATGATTTGCTTTCCAGTCTTGGTGTGCGTTTTCATTAGTATAATTAGTGATTCCTAAAAATGCTGACCATGGGATATTATGCTCTGTAGCTACTTTGGCGACACCATATAGCTCCATATTTTCAACGAGGGCTGTTTGAAGTTTATAATATTCAATAATTTTTTTGGAGAAGTCGCTGGATTTAGTTATCTCTAAGCTGGATAAGCAATTAGTGGTGAGTGGCTGGGTGGCTGAGTGTATGTGTAGGGAGCTTTTATAAGAACTATATTTTTTTGGTATATAACTATGTCCTAGTACCTCACCTAAGTTCAACAAGGATATCTGAGATACTGATACTATCTCTCCGATGGGTAGTTCTTTAGAATAAGCACCAGCAGTACCCAGAAATATTATCCTAGAATAAGGCTTGTCCTGCAACATCTTATTTAATTGCAATGCCGCTTCCAGATAGCCTATTCCTAGTGTTTTAATAGAAACCTCAGCTAAATTGGAGGCTTTGATAGCCTTAACTTCTTCTTCCCAAGCGGAGCAAACTAGCAGCATGATTTAGATTGTACTGCTACAATCATAGATAATGTCTAAAAAACTATCATTATTGCTGGCTGTATTACTTTTGATAGGAATTAATCAAGCTCGATCTAAGAAAGTTCCAACAGCCCAGAATGGCTTAATCGTTAAGGTGGATTATACTGGAAAGTTAACTGATGGCAAGGTTTTTGATTCGAGCAAAGGCATTGAACCTATAACATTTGTATTAGGTGGTGGTAAACTTCTACCTAAATTTGAAGATGCTGTCAGGGGTATGAAGATTGGGCAGGAGAAAACTATTACCCTTAAAGCGAAGGAAGCTTACGGCGAGTATGATAAAGAGAAAATCATTGAAGTTGCTACTAGTAAAATACCTCAGGATATTAAAGCTGGAGAAGCTATTAGTTTAAGAATGCCTGATGGGAACGTACCCGCTCGATTAATTGATAAGGGCGATGAAGTTAGTCATATAGATACTAATCATTTTCTTGCTGGTAAAGATTTGGTTTTTGATATTAAGTTAGTTGATATTGTAGGAAGCCCTAACTAGGGACTCTTAATCTAATCATAAGAATCTTTTAGGCTAAGTCTATTCAGGACTAGGTTAAATGACCGATATGAATAAGAGACAGGTAATTTTCACGTCAATAAATTAAGGAATGCTGTTAGGGATTAGGGATAGATGGAATTAGGTCATGTTAGTAAGATGCTAGCTTATAGCTTTGTATCTGAGCTGATTAAGAAGAAAAAAGTAAAAAAACATAAGGTCTTAGATTCCGCTGCTGGATCTAAGTCTAGTGAGCTTGAAGAAGAATCTGGCATTGATATGGCGGAGATGAGCTTTGGAGACCTAGAAAACTATTATAAAAGCGTTTTATCAGTGATAGAAGAGACTCCAGAGATACGAGAGTCATTAGTGAATTCTATTAAAAAGGTCACAGAAGAAGGTAAAGATTTAAATAGTTTCTATCCATCTAAATTAGTGGCTAACGAAGAATCATTGCGTAAGATTTTGTTTTTGGGCAACCCAGAAGATTTGGATCTAGAAGATGATGTAGATTATTACAAGGACTAACTAAAAGTTAGCTATTTGCTAAACTATTATTGTGTCTCCAGTTTTACGCATAGCGCATTTATATCCAGATTTATTGAATCTTTATGGTGATAAGGGTAATGTTTTAACCTTAGCTAAACGATTAGAGTGGCGCGGCATAGAGTTTGTTTTTGATGAGATTACTGTTAATGAACATAGTAAGAAATTTTCTAATTATCACTTATTTTTTATCGGTGGCGGGCAAGATAGCGGACAGACTATAGTTGCCCAGGATCTACTGATGCGCAAGCAAGAACTAAGGGATGTGGTAGAAGCTGGTGCTGTAATACTTTCTATATGTGGCGGTTATCAATTATTAGGGATAAGCTACGAGACTTCTGAAGCTGAGATTATTGGAGGTTTGGGTATCTTAGATGTGGAAACTAAGGCGCCAAGAATTATTAAAGGTAAAACTCAAGATCGCTTGATCGGTAATGTTACAGCAGAGTTATTAATTGATTTAGAGCCTAAAACTATAGTGGGCTTTGAAAACCACTCAGGGAGAACCTTTATTAAGCAGGATAGAACTAAACCTTTAGCAAAGGTCTTAAATGGTTATGGTAATAATGGTGAAGATGCTTACGAAGGTGCTATCTACAGAAACCTCTTTGGGACTTACTTACATGGTAGTTTATTGCCCAAGAACCCTCATCTTGCAGATGAATTATTAAGAAGAGCATTGGCTTATAATGATTCCAATATTACATTAAAAGCCCTTGATGATAAGCTTGAGCTAAGGGCGCATAAAGCGGCTATTGGATTAAAGTGATGTATAAGATAGAGCATGAGGATCTAGTAGCGAGTGTGCCAGGAGCCTTAAGTCTAACTGAGTTAGATAGAGATCTAGCTGAATTCTCCTTGATCTCTAATATTTTTGCTCCGCCGCATTATTCGATATCCAGAATCATAGCTGAAGACTGGGGACATAATATAGCGAAGCAAGTACTGGGATTGAATTTGAGACATGCAGATGGTATGGAAACTAAGACGGGCGGCAAGGTGATTAAGAATGTCTCAGGCTACGATCTAGCGAAGATTTATATTGGTAGCTGTAATAGTTTGGCTATGATTACTGGGGCTAATTTAAGACTGGAGAAGTTACCGACTCGTCAGGCAGTAATGGAGCTGACTATTGGAGAGGATTTTAAGGATCAGTTTTATAATCAAGAGTTCATTACTTTCCTGCAAAGAATTACTACTAAAGATTTTGATATGAATTGTAATGCAGAAATATATTTTACTAGAGGTTTAGTAGGGCTGCCTAAGTTTAAGATAGAGTTTGCTGGTTCTAGTGAGCAAGTGCAATTAAGGGTGCAGCGAGCATTAGCAAGATTGGAGACGTTTTTTAAAGTTAAATTAACTGATGTGGATGTTAGCCAAGAAGAAGTGTTCTATCAATCTAGTGATAAGCGTTTGAGCTTGAGTTTAAAACAAAGCAACTATATTAAATCTTATCCTGATGATGCAGTGAGATTGGAGTTTCATTTGGCTCTTTCTGATATCCATCAGTTTGTTAGTGCGTTAGTGGACTTGATTGATAGAATGAATAAGCTCTCTGTAAGCGAAAATTACAAGCTAATTATTTATCCAAAGCAATTAAGGATTGACTTGTATATGAATAACTCAGAGTTGGAGTCTTGGGTAGATGATTTTCATCGTTTAAGGGTTCGTTATTTACTTCCAGATTATTTCGTAAATGTTTATCCAGTAACTTATAAAAATAAAATTTTAGAACAGAAAGCAAATCTTAATCTCGATAATTTTGAGCAGAAGATCTTACAAGAGCTGAAACGCATATATGATCCAGAGGAGAAGCTAAATCCATGGACACTCTAAAGGACATCATTAAAGCTTGCATACATTGCGGGATGTGTTTACCTGCCTGCCCTACTTATCAGGTTACTGGTAATGAAGGTGATTCACCGAGAGGACGACTTTATATTATTAATGATGCTATTAATGGATCTTTGGTAAAAGAGGAGTCTAAGACTGCTATTAATTACCTTGATAATTGCTTAGAATGTTCTGCTTGTGAGACCGTATGTCCGTCTGGAGTGCAGTATACAAGCATACTTGAAGAAGCTCGTAATAATTTAAAACTAAACAATTATTCTAAAGGTTTATCAGGACTAATTCGTAAGCTAGCTTTCAAGTGGCTTCTACCTAATAGATTCTTGCTGAGAATTATTAGAGCTTTAACGAATTTTACGACTATGATTATTCCTCTTCATAGGTTCATTAAAATTATTCCTAAGTTTGAAGATAGTTATCATCAGATCAAAACCAATTACTATTATCGTTCCAAACTTGAGTTAGCTGGTATTGATGATCTGGATAGGACTCTTAGTTTACCCTTAGGGTGTGTTATGGATACGGTTTATAACCATGTGCATTGGGACACCATCAAAGTGCTAAATGAGTTTGGTTATCATGTTTACACCCCTGATTCTAATTGTTGTGGAGCCCTCGCTTATCATAGTGGAGAGCCAGATATAGGATTGAAGCAATTAAGCGAGACAGTTCAGAAACTAACAAACTTACCAGAAAGTAATTTAAATATTTATCCTATAGTAATGAACTCAGCTGGTTGCGGAGCCTTTCTGAAGAATCATAGCGATGTGAAAACCTTGGATTTAATAGAAGCTTTACAGCAAGCACCAGTGAATCCTATGAAAGTGAATTTCCTAGATGCAAATTACGATGTTAATGCTAAAGGACCTAAGGCAAAGATTACTGCTGTTTATCATCCTGCTTGCCACCTCAATCACCAACAAGGTTTAGCAAATGACTATGTAGACTTGCTTAAAGAGATTCCTAATCTTGTTCTTGTGCCACTTTACGAAGCGGATATGTGTTGTGGTTCTGCTGGCTTCTATAATCTGATCAAATCCAAAATGGCAAACGAGATAGGCAAGCGCAAAGCAAGATTTATAAAAAACACTGGTACTAAAATAGTACTTACTGCTAATCCTGGCTGCATGTCACAAATCCAAGCACATTTAGGAAATGAGTATAAGGTTCTCCATCCAGTGAGCTTGATTAGAGGGTATTTGGAGTCTAAGACTTAAACTTCCCAGCAACCTTAGCAATATCCCCAGCACCAACTATAAACAAATAATCACAATCGTTCAATTCTGCATCAATGCCTGGTTTCAATAAATCAGCGATATTTGCATAATTACCTTGTACAGTAATTTCTATATTAGAGGCAGGGGCTAAGTAACGAACATTAGCTTTATTAATTTCTTTAACCATATTCTCAGAGTTGATTCCCGCTATATGTTTAGAGCGAGCTACATAGATATCAGCGATGAGACATAAATGTGGTTCTGGGAAAGTTTTAAATACTTCCACAAACTCATTCCATAATTGTTTAGTGCGCTCTGGGTGATGGGGCTGATAAACAAAAACCAACTTCTTAGGCTTCAGTGATAGAGCCCCCTCTAAGACGGCTTTAACCTCAGTCGGGTGGTGTGCGTAGTCGTCATAGACCCTGCAACCTTTATAGTTATTATTGATCAACTCAAACCTACGCTTAATCCCAGTGAAACTCTCTAATGCTTTAATTGCTGTCTCTGTCTTAACCCCAAGCTGCTCGGCTGCTTTAATACAAGCAAGAGCGTTCATTTTATTATGCTTGCCAGGCATATTAAGCTTAATCTGATACTTATCAAGCTCAGCACTAGAGTAGGTTATAAGTTGTTTACCTTCAGCATACTTAGCAAGTAAGGGATCATCTATATTAATAACCTTGATCTTGGCTTGATCTAAGAAAGCATAAAAACAATCCCTGATCTCATCAATACCACCAGGATAATTTTCTAAGTGATCAGGTTCAATGCAAGTAACTACAGCAAGGTAAGGATCAGTGATAGTGTAACTCTTGTCACTCTCGTCACCCTCTAGTACGAAGTATTCTCCCTTACCACCTCTTGCATTACTCTGATAATTAGCGAGTATTCCACCTACTGCGAAGCTTGGATCTAGACCAGCCTCCACGAGTATATGCGCGAGCATTGCTGAGCAAGTAGTCTTGCCATGAGTGCCAGTTACTACGATCTGCTTAAAGCCTTGAGAGAGATAATTCAGCATATCTCTACGATGCCAAATCTTCACGCCGCGTTTTTTAAGCTCCACATAGTCTGGATCAGTCTCTGCGATAGCCGTACTGCGTACGACTAGATCTATATCGGCATTGAGAGGATCATTAGACTTATATGAAAGATCACTTTTAGAAATTTTGGTTTCAGGACTTTGCTCTTCTAGAATACGTATTAAAGCAGACATACCGATGCCTTCAGCACCGAGAAAACGTATGTGTTTAAATTGCAATGAAATCACATTTTAGAGTGTAACCGAAAAGATTAATTTAGGTAATAACTAGTTAAGCTTTGATTGCTTTGATTCTTGCTGTTAGTCTGGTTTTATAACGATCAGCAGCGTTACTGTGAATAACTTTACGTTTAACAGCTTTATCGATTTTAGAGAATGCATTAGGTAATTTAGCCAAAGCTTCTGTTGAGTTATTAGCCTCAATAGCAAGACGTACCGCTTTAATGGCCGAACGCATAGTGGACTTCATCGCGATATTCATCTCGCGGTTGCGTTCTGATGTCTTAACTCTTTTCTTAGCTGATTTAATGTTTGGCATAGCAGTGAAGGATTGTATCACGGATAATTGAAGAAATACCACTATGGGGCATCCAGCCTTAATAAATATGTTATCCTTGCTCTAAAAGACATGCCTACCAACCCTATCTGTATTTTTGAGCCTGGACAATATGACCTTATTCGTGAGGCTGGCAGGCTTGCTGGGGAGGTTTTACACTTGGTGGGGGACATGATCAAGCCAGGTGTGACTCCGCTTGAGCTGGATGAGTTTGCGGAGGCTTGGGTAAGAGAACGAGGGCATATACCTACATTTAAGGGTTATTATGGCTTCCCGAATACACTCTGTATCTCTATTAATGAGCAGATAGTTCATGGTATCCCTCATTCTAAGCCAATCAGAGACGGAGATATAGTGAGTATCGATGTGGGTGTAACTATTAGAGAGAAGTTTAATAACGAGGATTTTGATTATGTTGGCGACAACGCATTCACCTTCCCTTGCGGTGAAGTTAATCCTAAGATCAAGAAACTCCTAGAACACACTAACGAAGGGCTTTGGGCAGGTGTGGATCAGATTAAGGAAGGCAATCATATAAGTGATATCTCTCGTGCTGTAGAGAACGTCGCGAAGGCCAATCGCTACGGTAATGTGAAGGAGTTTGGTGGACATGGTGTTGGACCAAAGTATCACTGTGAGCCTTTTATTCCTAACTTCGTAGAGTTTTTTAATGGTTATCAAGATACTGAGATCCTAGTAGGCATGGTGCTTGCAATAGAACCGATGTTTAATATTGGCAGTTCTAATATATTGAAACACAAGGATGGTTGGACTATCTCTACTGCCGACCGTAAGCCTTCTGCACACTTCGAGCATGAGATCCTGGTTACGGCTAATGGTATAGAAGTGATTACTGATGTAAGGAAGACTAGGGGATGGAAGCCAGTTTAAATCTCAATAGACAGCTAAAAGGTACGATACCTCTAATTTATATCTATCGTACCTTTTGAACATTTCGGTCCCACAGCCCCTCAGACACCCGGTCACTGTTGAACAGGAATCTGTGATATCATTTCCATTGATTGGCTAAGCAAATAATAGAAATGGAAGGTGTGGTCGTTGAGACTGTTCAAGGCGCTAAGTTTGTCGTTGAATTACAGAATGGTCACAAAGTTTTGGCTAATATTTCAGGCAAGATCCGTAAACACTATATTAAAATACTTCCTGGTGATAAAGTTAAAGTAGAACTAACTCCTTATGATTTAAATGTAGGACGTATTACTTTTAGAGTTGGTAGTAAGAGAGTCGAAATAGTTGAAGAAACCGACGACTCAGTTAAGTAAGTCTAGTAAAACTTCTTGTTTAATAATGATTTAATGCCTTTTACAGCGAAGAAATCATTAATATTTAATTATACTCAGATTTAGCGTGATAAGATCATCGCTTCGTTAGACGGAATTGCGTGTTGCGTTGCGGTTTTAGAGGAAAGAAATGAAAGTTAGATCTTCGGTCAAAAAAATATGTAGTAAATGCAAGGTCATTAAAAGACATGGCCGAGTAATGGTGATTTGTGAGAATACAAAACACAAACAAAGACAAGGATAATTTTAAATATGGCAAGGATATCAGGTGTAGATTTACCAAATAAACGTATAGTCATTGCTTTGACATACATATACGGTATTGGGCAAGCAACTTCTAAGAAGATTTTGGCGGAAGCGGGAATTAATGAGAATCTAAGGGCTCATGCTATTGGCGAGACAGAATTAACTAAGATAAGAGATATTATCAAACGTCTTAAAGTAGAGGGTGACCTCAGAAGAGACGTGGGGATGAGCGTTAAGAGATTGATAGAGATCAACTGCTATAGGGGTATCAGACATCGTCGTGGTCTGCCATGTCGTGGTCAACGCACTAAGACTAACGCTAGAACTAGACGCGGTAAGAAGCGTATTGCAGTCGCAGGTAAGAAAAAAGTTACTAAGAAGTAATTAAATAAAGAGACGGAGAACTTATGTCAGAAAAACCAGTAGCAGTAAAAACTAAAAAGAAAACTAAAAAAAGCGTCGTCAATGGCATCGCTCATATTAGTTCAACTTTTAATAACACGGTCGTCACTATCACTGATACAGCGGGTAATGCTATATCTGCAGGATCTGCTGGGGCCGCAGGTTTCAAAGGTTCTAAGAAAAGTACACCGTTTGCAGCACAATTAGCAGCAGAGATAGCAGCGCGTAAAGCTATAGAACGTGCAGGTTTGCAGAAAGTAGAAGTTAGAGTTAGTGGACCAGGAGCGGGTAGAGAAACTGCTACTAGAGCTTTACAATTAGCAGGTTTACAGATAACTGCGATTGCTGATGTAACACCATTAGCGCATAATGGATGTAGAGCACCTAAACCACGCAGAGTATAAAAGATTTCAAGTATTAATAGGATTTAAATAAATATCGGGAGAAATAAAGCAGATGAACATAGAATTAAAGATTGCAGTTGAAGAACATAAGAATGAAGATGGAACTATAAGAGGTAAGCTTACAATGCATCCTTTATATAGAGGATTCGGCCATACTATCGGTAACACAATCAGAAGAATTTTACTTGGCAGACTTAAAGGTGCAGCTGTAACTCATGTAAGAATCGAAGGTGTAAATCATGAGTTCACTTCGCTTGATGGAGTTTCTGAAGATACTTTAAACATTATTCTTAACCTTAAACAATTAGTTGTTAAGACTTACACTGATGAACCTAGAACCCTTACTCTTAAAGGTACTGGTAGCATTATCACTGCAGCTCAAATCGAGTGCCCAAGTGATGTAGAAGTAATCAATAAAGATCTAGAGATAGCTAACCTTTCTAACGGTAGCAAACTTAATATGGAAATATTAGTTGGCACTGGTTACGGTTATGTACCATCTGAAGAGCATGAGAAGGGTCAATCAGTAGACATGATTCCTGTGGACTCTGTGTTCATGCCAATCAAGAACGTTTCATACTCAGTAGAGCCTATTAGTTCTACTGGTGAATCTGCTAAGTTTGATAAATTAACTCTTGACTTATGGTCAGACGGATCTTTATCTATCAATGAAGCGGTAGGTCAAGCTGCAGCTCAGTTAGTAGAATTAATGAACCCATTAATTAGCTACACTGGACAGAAAGTTGGTGTGATTAAAACTGTAGATGAAACTGTTAAAGAAGAGAAATCTAATGAAAGCAGTATGTCTAATGTTAGTGTTGAAGAATTAGAGCTTTCAGTTAGATCTTATAACTGTCTCAAGCGCGCTAATATCAACTCACTTGCAGACTTACTACAACTTAGCGATATAGATCTAATGAACATTAAGAACTTCGGTAAGAAATCAGCTGAAGAGGTTCTAGACAAGTTAGAAGCTATGGGCTATTCACTTCGTGGTGGTGGTAATGCAGCAGAGAGATTTGCAGCTATGAATCAAGTAGCATAACTAAGGTATTTAAATAAATCAGGACAAATCATGAGACACAAAAGACAAAGAAATAGATTAAGTAGACCAGCGGATCAGCGTAAAGCTGTTCTCAGAGCGCTTGCTACTAGTTTACTTCGCGAGAAGCAAATAGACACTACTTTATCTAATGCTAGAGCGGTAGCACCTGAGATAGAGAGACTGATCAGACTTGCTTGCAGAGGTGATCTTCATGCTCAACGTCAGGCAGCAGCTTATATCTACGATAAAGAAGTTGTGAAAGATTTATTTACTAATACAGCTAAGCGTTATTCAGATCGTAAGTCAGGATTCACTCGTATCGTTAAGAACGGATTCAGACGTGGCGATAACAGTGCTAAAGCAATCCTTCAGTTAGTTTAAGTAATTAAGCTAAAAAATAAAAAGGTAAATTCTATGAGTATAGAGTTAGTTAAACCTTCAGCAAGCACTTTTGATGGACTATATCAATTAATTAAGTTCTATGCTGATCAACGTATAATGTTGCCCTTGAGCTTGGATGAGATTTATCATCGGGCGCAAAGTTTTCGTTTAATAGTAGAGAAGGATCAGGTTATAGCGAGTGCACATTTAGATATTTTTACTCCTGAACTTGCTGAGATTAAGAGCCTTGCTGTAGATCATCAATGTCACGGTAAGGGTTATGGCAAGCTGATGGTAGAAGACTGTGAGCGTGAGGCTAAAGAATTGGGCATTAAGAAGATGTTCGTACTTACTTACCAACAAAAATTCTTTGAGAAGCTTGGTTACCATGTAGTTGATTTAAACACTCTGCCTGAGAAGGTTTACAAGGAATGTGTGAAGTGTCATTTTTATAATAACTGTAATGAGATTGCGATGGTGAAAGAGATTTAGTTGTGTCAGGAAAGAATCTTACTAATCACAAAGTTTATATCTTCTTCACTTAACTCTGGATATATTGGTAAACAAAGAATACTATTACTTGCTTTAAGGGAATTAGGGAAGTCTTCTGCCTTATGATTTAGATCAGTATAAAGCTTTTGCATATGTAATGGAAGCGGATAATATATCTCGGAACTAATATTATTCTCTTGTAATTTTAGTTTAAGTTTAGAACGTTCATTACTAAGTTCTTCGTCACTTAGATTGTCGTTTTCTAGTCTTATAGTATATTGGTGATAAATATGGCTTGAGCCTGAAGTTAGCTTGGAGACTTTGATTGAGCATGGTCCAATAGTTTTACCATCAAGTTTTTCATTATAAATAGCAGCAAGTTCTGTGCGTCTATTATTCCATGATGCTATATGTTTAAGTTTGATTCTTAAGATCGCTGCCTGTATTTCATCCATGCGTGAATTTACACCTAATTCATCGTGATAGTAACGACGATCAGAACCATGAACTCTAATACGACGTAGTCGGCGAGCGAGTTCATCATTGTTAGTAGTGAGCATTCCAGCATCTCCTGCAGCAGAAAGATTCTTAGTAGGATAGAAACTGTAGGTCCCGATGTCTCCAATAGTCCCAGCGTAAGAACGGCAGCCTTGTCCGTTTTTGTAAGTTGTCCCAAAAGCCTGTGCAGTATCTTCGATAACTTTTAGCTTATGTTTACGTACGATAGCCATGATAGCGTCCATATCACAAGCTTGTCCGTAAAGATGAACCACAATGATAGCCTTGGTTTTAGGGGTTATTTTCTCTTCAATCTTCTTAGGATCAATATTATAAGTATTTATATCTATATCAGCAAAGACTGGTACTGCGTGAGTTTCAGAGATAGCTTCAGCCGTAGCAGCAAAGGTAAAAGGTGTAGTGATTACTTCGTCACCAGCTTTAATATCAAGTGCCAGTAAAGCTAGATATAGAGCGTCACTACCATTAGCACAAGTGATGGCATGCTTCGCACCGAGGAAATTGGCTGCCTCTTCTTCAAAGACTTTTACATTTGGTCCCATGACAAAATGTGCTGATCTTAATACCTCAATAACAGCGTCTTCGATCTCTTGTTGGATCGGACTATATTGGGCTTTAAGATCAAGTAAATGAATTTGCTTAGTTTTTATAGTATTTACCATGCAAGTTTAAGTTATAAATAGTTTACGCTTTAGCTTTTTTGGCCTGACGTTTAGCGTTTTTAGCAGCTCTTTTAGCGCCTTTTTGTTGTTTATCTGGGTTGATTTTTTTACTCATTATTAGCTCCTTGGTCCTTAGAGTCTTATATATTAGCATGTTGTAATTACTAGGCGTTTAGAAGCTATCTTGTCGTCATCCTGAGGAGCCTACGAAGTAGGCGACGTCAGGATCCACTTCCATTCTAAAGAAAATATAAAGAGACCTGTTAAAATTATACTTATGAAAACCGAATGTAAAGATCATGGAGCTTGCCCTTCAGAAGCTTTAACTGAACCAGAGATTAATTCTGAGATGAAGAAGCTTAATGCTGAATGGAAATTAGAGAAGAACCAGCCTAATAAAATTTCTCGTGAGTTTAAGTTTAAGAATTTTTCTCAAGCACTTGAGTTGGTAAATAAAGTGGGAGTGATAGCAGAAGAGATGAATCATCATCCTGATATAAGTCTTAAGTGGGGATATGTTTGCGTTGAGTATTGGACTCATAACGCTAATGGTTTAACAGGGATGGATTTCAAAGCTGCAACCAAGATTGATGTATTGTGATTTTCATTTCTTGGAAATGCGATAATAGCTTTATAAGGGTCTGTAGCTCAGTTGGTAGAGCATTTCCATGGCATGGAAGGGGCAGTGAGTTCGAATCTCATCAGATCCACCATATATGAAAAATTCTAAAGTCCCAATTTTTCAAACTGAACGCTTAATTCTTCGTGAGATTACGGAAGGAGACGTAGAAGCTTATCAGAAATACTTTGTGGATTACGATGTGATTAGCCATCTATCTTCTGCAGTACCTTGGCCGTATCCTAAAGATGGCATTATTAATTATATTCATACAGAGATATTAGCTAAGCAAGGAATCGATGATTGGTTTTGGGGGATTTCTCTTAAGGATAATCCAGAAGAATTAATTGGTGGCATTAGCTTATGGAGAAAAGGTATCCCTGAGAATAGAGGCTTTTGGCTTGGTAAGAAATTCTGGGGTAAAGGAATAATGACAGAAGCTGTTATCCCAATAACGACAGGAGTTACGCGGTAGTGAGAATTAAATGATTTCTTACTGCATCTCTAACGA
>CAZELI010000021.1:0-39607 GCA_964512985.1 uncultured Gammaproteobacteria bacterium
TTAACTGGCATATTGTCGATAATAGCTTGTCCAAACTCAGAACACTTAAGAAGCTTAGCGCCTTCCATTTGACGTTCGAAGTCATAAGTTACAGTCTTCTTGTCAATAGCTCTCTCTAAACCAGTTTCAATGAGTCTTGCCACTTCGTTCCAGCCCATAAACTCAAACATCATCACACCAGAAAGAATTACTGAACCAGGGTTAACTTTATCCTGACCAGCATACTTAGGTGCAGTACCATGAGTAGCTTCGAATATAGCTTGATGATCGCCAATATTGGCTCCAGGAGCGATTCCTAGACCACCGACTTGAGCAGCAGCAGCATCAGAAATATAATCACCGTTAAGGTTAGTAGTCGCTAGAACTTCATACTCATCAGGTCTTAGTAGTAACTGTTGGAAAGTACTATCAGCGATACGATCACCTACTACTACCTTATTACCAGCACTAGCTCCATCCCAGATCTCTTGCTCAGATATTGCGACATCAGAGAACTCTTCTTTCACTAATTCATAGCCCCAATCTCTGAACGCACCTTCAGTAAACTTCATAATATTACCTTTGTGTACTATATGAACTTTCTTACGTCCGTTCTTAATAGCAAACTCAATAGCAGCTCTAATCAATCTCTTAGAACCTTCTTTAGATATAGGTTTGATACCGATACCAGTACTATCTAAACGAGCTATTTGTTTCTTAGGGTTAATCTTGTTAACTGCGTCTATTATAGATTTAGCTTCAGCAGAACCTGCTTGATAATCAAATCCAGAATAAACATCTTCTGTATTCTCACGGAATAAAACTATATCTAATAAATCAGGGCGCTTCATTGGACTTGGCACACCTTTATACCACTTGACCGGACGCACACAAGCATACAAGTCAAAAATCTGTCTTAGAGCAACGTTCAGTGATCTGATACCGCCACCCACTGGAGTTGTAAGAGGACCTTTAATCCCTAAAGAATATTCTTTAATAGCATCGATAGTTGCTTGTGGAAGCCACTCTCCTGTTTGGTTGAATGCTTTCTCGCCAGCTAGAACCTCTTTCCACTCTATCTTGCGCTTACCATCGTATGCTTTCTCTACTGCAGCATCAAACACAGCCTGCGACGCTTTCCATATATCAGGGCCGATACCATCACCTTCAATAAATAAAACTATTGGGTTGTTAGGTACTTGCGCTTTGCCATCTACAATCTTTACTTTTTCTGCCATAATTAAATTTCTACCCAATTTATTTTGAAAATATCGGACTTAGATAATACGCCAAATCTTTCGCAATATATTAATAATTTCGCGATATTTATCGATTAAGAACCGATACCCGTAATCCGTCATCGCGAGGAGTCCGTCGAAACGAAGTGAAGACGGACGACGTGGCGATCCACTCCGGCGCTGGAATGGATTACCACGGAAACTCTTGATATACTTAATTTTCAATGAATCCCGCTTCACAAATAATAATTCTAAAAATTGGTAGCAGTTCTATAACTCATGGTTGTGAACGTGGCATAAGCTTTAAGATTCTTAACCAACTTGCAGCCGCAGCTGCGACCCTCAGAGAAGCTGGCTATAAAGTAATTATTGTAACTTCAGGAGCTATGCGTTTAGGTTTAGCGAAGCTGGGACGTGAGACTATACCTAGCCAAGATACCGTTAGTTTCAAACAAGCTCTTACAGCTGTAGGACAAATCGAACTCATGGATGCTTATAGAGAAGTGTTCAAACATTATGACGCGCATGTAGGGCAAGTTTTAATTACCCATAAAGGACTTGATGATACTGAAAGAAATGAAACTATAGGACGCACTCTAACTAAGATGTTTGAGATAGACATAGTTCCAATAGTGAACGCAAACGACACAGTATCCAGTCAAGAATTAATATACGGTGATAATGATAGTCTTAGCGCTCGTATAGCTGTACTCCTTAAAGCTAATAGATTAATTATTCTAAGCGATGTAGAAGGGCTCTATGACAAGGATCCAAACATATATAAAGATGCTAAATTAATTCAAGAAGTAAAAAACATTAGTACTGAGATTAAGTCTATGGCTAGTGAAACAAGCTCTAGCTCTGGCATGGGTGGTATGCGCAGCAAGATAGAAGCCGTTCAAATCTGCATAGATAATCATATACCAGTAGATATACTTTCTGTAACCAAGGTAAACATGATACCGGAGTTAGTTATAAAACAAGTGAAAAACTTGGGCACGCACTTCTTAATATAAAGGACCTAAGTAAGCGTACTCATCATTCATAGCATTCATCTGATCAACAGTTTTATTGTAGTTTAATTGACTTGGATCAAAAACTCTATCTTCAGCTCTCTCCGCAACCATATCACGTTTCATTGCACGTACTGCTTTAACGCCATCATAAATACTCCATAAACCAGCTATCGGAAAAACAATATTAGGCAAAGAGTTCATGCCCATATAAGGAAGTACACTTGCTGCACCACCAGTATTCATCTGCTGAGCAATCTGCGCTAACGTTAAACCACCATAAGTCTTCACGCCCAAACTCTGTGCCTGAGCAGCATTAACATTATACTGAGCAGCTTGCGCTCCAAACATAGGAATGCTACCCTGGCTAGCTCCTTGCGTAATACTTCCAGACATAGAATTCATTACTTGATTAAATTGTCCTGCAAGCATCCCTTGAGAACCAGGGTTGATCATTTGCTGCATATTGTTATCCAAGAAACTATATCCTGGATTAGCCATATAGCCGTATGCTGAGCCACTCGGCTGTGATTGTCCATATCCTGACATATCTTGTCCGTATTGTTGTCCGTATGGCATTGTTTCGTACATATTTTATTTCCTCTTTTGCCCTTTATTTACCTTTCACTAAATATTTCTAGTAATAGTTGAATTTAAGTTTTCTTGCATTTGATCGAGAACTTTTATGATTTTCATTTCTGCTTTGATTGCAGTATTGATCTGAACTATATCAGCCATCTTATCAACGATAGAAATATTAGCCTGTTCTAAATGCCCTTGCCTGACTTGAGTTTGACCTAACATCGGTCCAATCTCGAGTTCATGTATATCACCAACTTGAGCAGTCGGAATATACAATCCATCACCGACATCATGTAAACCATCTACGTTAGTAAAACTTACTACGCTAAGCTTGCCAATGACATCACCATCTTCGGTTTTTAGAGTACCGTCATTATCCATCATTACAGTTGAAGCAGTTGGGATTATTACAGCACCAGTATGTATTCTTGCACCAAACGAAGGAGCGGCACCATCAACAATATCATCATAATTTCTAGCAACAAACTCAGGATTAGGATTAGATGTAACTAAAGGATAACCCTGTGCAGAAATTAATTGACCGTTAGCATCTATTTTAAATGAACCATTACGAGTATAAGCTCTAGTACCATCTGGTAATTCTACTTCAAAGAACCCCTTACCTTCTATTGCAAAATCCAATTCTTGATTGGTTTTATTAGGAACACCAGAAGTAAAATCCTTGCGCTCAGTAACACGCAAACCATTGAGAGTATCATGAAAAGTATTTATTTTACCTTGATAGCCGACTGTAAAAATATTACTAATATCAGTAACCTTGTCACCTAAAACTTTCATGTGACGATTAACAGTACCTAGAGCTTGATATGTGTATTGGTTATACATTATTTATACATTCCTTCCATATGTTTCTATTAAAGCCTTATCTACACCGAGTTCCATCGATAGCATACTTTGCACAGTATCGATGTGCCTTTTGATTTGCATTATTTTAGTTATATTAGCTTGCAAGTCTACGTTAGAAGTTTCTAGTTTACCTTGAAGCACAAACGCTCTATCTCCAGGCATCTTAGACTGATAATCAATAGCGATACGTCCAATGTAATCACCATTAACTCTCATCTCTCCACTTTGATCAATAGCAAGGCTACCACCATCTAGTATTGCCTTCCATCCTGGGCTATTAATTTGTTTATCAAGAATAACTAAAGGTCTACCTAAAGAATCAACAATAGTTCCTTCCTTATTAAAATTAAATTGGCCATCTCTAGTTCTAACAGGTTGGCCATCTTCTCCATCCACTAAGAAAAAAGCTTCCGCGCGAGTTAAAGCTAAATCTAATTTCTGATTAGTCTTAGTTAAAACTCCCTGAGATTCATCTCTAAAAACTTCTCCCATTACATCTGAAAACATCACCGATTCGGGGTGTATAGACTTGAAGGATACTGTGCTAACGTTCTCCAAGTTAGTCTGGATAATACCAATTCTTCGAATGCTCTTTTCCATAGCATCGTAAAGGTTCGTCACTTCGTGGTTATAGAGTTCTGCCATGGGTATAACGTACTGTATTAGGGTTAAGAGTTGATTAAACAGGTAGTTAAAAATTATTAAGTTATGAGCTTTTCAGTTAGTTCTAAATTATTATCCAAGGTTTTAGTAGAAGAAGAAAGTCTAGATATTCCTTTGGTTTTGGAAGATTTTTTGGATCAATTACAAGAGCAAATCGCCTGCCATCAAATATTTATAATCAGTAAAAACCAAGATAAGGTTTATACCTGCTCTAGTAGTAGTCCAGCAGATATCAGCTGTTCAGGACCTGGTATAGAAAAATATCCTATTGAAAGTTGGGGTTACCTTTATGTCGTTAGGGCTGCCAAGAAGAAAGATGATAGATTTTGGGATGAGATTAGTGGTTCTCTGTCATTGTTCTTACATAGTGCTGAGCTTAAAATTCATACTCATCTAATTAGTAATCTTACATCTGATATAAGACGTACTTTAAGACCAGACTTAGCACTCGAGAAGATGTATCAAGCATTGAAAGCATATGCTCAACTAAATGGTTTTTATTTCTTTAAGAAGCTCATCAACACTGATCATCATGAAAATATCTTCAAAGGTTATAGTCTTTATTTCAAGGCTACTAGTGATGATCTGAATAAATTCAGCGAAGAAAGAATTTTTGAGTTGAATGACATTAAAGAGTTAGGATTTTTAAACAATGATTTAGAAGCAGAAATATTCCAAGCTAAAGTTAGAGGTAGAGAATGGGGGATATTAGTGGCTACTAGGCAAGAACCTTGGACACCCGATCTTATTGAAACCTTTGAATTATTCTCAGAGCAGATGGCGAGTGTGTTTAACCAGCATGAACTACATTCAGAGAGCTTGACTATGGCACAACGAGAGTTCTTGCTTAATCAAATCACCACCAAAATTAGAGAGTCATTAGTAGTAGATAAAATCATTGAAACTGCAGTAGCAGAGATAGGACAAGTAATGGGAGTAGAATCCTGTGGCATTGTAGTACTTAATCGTAAGATTCGAGGCAGTGTTGGTCACCAGACTTGGTCTATAGAAGAAAATTTCTCTACTAAAATGACAGATGCTATATATAGCACTCTGAAGACCCCACTAGAACCTAATTGGTTAGAGCCTTCTATCCAAGCTCCGAGAGGCATTCAAGATAGTGGTCTTCAATCATACTTATGTTGTGGTCTGTTCAGAGACAATACCAGAGAATTAATTGGTATCTTGGCAGTAGGATTTTTTAACCAAGTACGTAATTGGACTCATGATGAACAGTTATTACTAGAAGGTGTGGCTAAGCAATTAGAGATAGCCCTGATTCAAGCTTCTATTTATCAAGAAGCTCAGCAAACCAAGCGACAAATGGCACTCTTACATAAACTAAGTAGTGATATAAGAGACAGCCTAGATATATCAATAGTATTAGGACAGATAGCTAATGGTATTGGTGAAGTATTAGGGCTCAATAGATGTTTTGTGAGAAGGTTCTCCGATGACTCCCATGTAATTAAAACCGAAGAAGAATACTGTTCATCAGGGTTTGATCCAAGCGCGGATATGATGTTTAGCTTTGAGCGTGACTGGATTACTCAGCTAGCCTCAGGTGACAGTGCCCTTAAATCTGTTGAGGTACTTAACATAGCTTCCGTAGAATCGAAGCTTCGCGAAGAAAGTCCAGAATTATTAAAGATAGCCCAGGCTATCCAACTTAAAAGTTATCTCTCTATCCCTCTGGTAGCGCGCGGCAAGATACTAGGCTCAATCATAGTCCACCAGTGCGATAGAGAACGAAATTTCTTACCTGAAGAAATAGAATTTATATTCCGTGTGGGTTCAGAAGCTGCTATCGCTATCGAGCATGCGCAGCTGTTTGATACCATAAATAAATTCAATAAAACCGATCCAGATACAGGACTCTATAACAAACGCTACTTCAGAGACATAGCAATGCAGGAGATTACTAAGGCACAGAAGAACTCTAATCCTATATCTTTTATGCTGGTAGACGTAGACTATCTTAAAGAAATTAATGATGATCCAGACTGTGGTGGACATGAAGCTGGTGATGAAGCTATCCAGATACTAGCAACCGTACTCACCAACACTGTAAGGCAAACTCCAGTAGATGAAGTCAGCAAGCGTATCTCAGATATAGTCGGAAGATTTGGTGGTGATGAGTTTATGCTGCTACTACCTAACACTCCACTAGAAGGCGCAATAACAGTCGCCAAGCGTATTGTAGAACGTCTAGCCCGCGCCAAACACAGCACCTGGAAACGCACCCTCACTTGCAGCATTGGCATCTCTTGCTCTCCACATGATCCTTATGACTATGAACAACTAAAGACCCTCGCCGATAAAGCCCTTTATCTCTCTAAACATAAGGGTAGGAATGGGTTTAGTACTACGGTTGAGTTGTAGTTGTTAATCCAAAAATTTGCTTGGCAAATTCAAATGCCCTTTCTATCAAACTCTCACTAGCAAGAGTACAAGATTTCTCAATCTTAATAACATCCTCATCGCTTTCAGGATTAGGTTGAAAATTTTCTGATGTAATCTTTTCTGGAGGAGTTCCTACACCATAATGACCTCCTCGTACTACACTTGCAGAATGCAAAGCAACAATATAAGGTCCTATCTTGCCTTCTTCTCGTTTATCTCTTAAAACCTGTAAAGCCCCTGTTATATCAGGTTCATACAAATCACCTCTTGGTCTTACACAAGAAGTATCTTCATAATTCGCATTACTCATGTCTCCATCAACTACTGCAAAAACAGGAAGAGCAGGTTTACTAGGTTCTTGTAATCGATCTATGTCTTCAGCTAATTGCTGAGGATCACCATAGGCTCTAACAGTAACCCCAGATTTAGTAGTCACAGGTTCCAAAGTACGAACAACATAGTCACGGAAAGATTCTTTATCATCAAGAACAAAACAGTGGAAGGCGCGGACAGGATTCATGTCCAAGATAATATCACTTAGCTCTAAAAATAGCAAGTGTCTACTATCGTTGTTACAATTACCGCCATCGAGAAATATGACTATGTCTATTATCAACTTTAGACATAGTCATCTATATCTAAAAACATTTTTAGGCATAGTTAGATATATCTAAAATCAACTTTTAAGCATAGTCTCAGATATTGATTAAAGCTAGAATTATTGCGATGTCCACCATTGCCGCCATAATTACTGCCCCAGGAAACGCCGCTGTCTCTATCATTAAGATTAGTGGGGAGCAAAGCTGGTCTATAGTCTCGTCATTGAGAGGAGCTAGCGATAAATTAACACATCGTCATATAGAAATCTCATGGATCTACGATGGCAAGACTAAAATAGACCAAGTACTAATTCTTCCCTTCAAAGCACCACATAGCTACACTGGAGAAGACCTCATAGAAATTCATTCTCATGGTGGTATGTGGATTACCGAAAGAATATTGAAGCTAGTATTAGAAGCAGGAGCAGTACCAGCTAAGCCTGGAGAGTTCACAGAGAGAGCGTTTCTAAATCATAAGCTAGATCTCTCACAAGCAGAAGCGATACTCGATATCATTCAAGCACGCAGCGGTAAGGCTGGAGAGAATGCTATTAAGATCTATCAGGGCTATCTGGGCAATGCTATTAAAGAGATGCGCATGGCATTATTGAACCTACTAGGAGAACTAACTGCTTGCATAGACTTTCCAGATGAGGTCGCTGACTACGATATAAAAACCTACCAAACACAGATAGCCAAGCAAATACAGAAGATCGAAGAGTTACTTGCAGGCGAAGAAGAAGGACATATACTACGTGAAGGTTATAAAGTTGCCATAGTTGGTAATCCTAATACTGGTAAATCTACCTTGCTCAATACTCTGCTGAAGAAAGAAAGAGCCATAGTTACTGACATAGCAGGAACTACCAGAGATCTAATAGAGGAATCTTATAGTATCAAGGGTCTACCATTAATTCTTCTCGATACTGCAGGTATCAGAGACAGCTCAGACCGAGTAGAACAGATTGGTATAGAGCGCAGTCAGAGAGCGATAGAAGAGGCAGATTTAGTCTTAGTCCTCAGGGAAGCTCGAAGCTCAATACTCAATGCTCAAGGTTCGCTACTAGATGCAGCTTTCAAATCCAAGAATCACTTGATTATAGGAACTAAGCTAGATCTATATCCCAATGATAAACATGAGGGCTTAGATCTCTGTATTTCTTCTAAAACCGGAACTAATATAGAAGAACTGAAAGAACTAATATACTCTCGTATACTCCATGGTCAGAGCCAAAACGAAGTCAAGATCAATCATCGACAAGCAGATCTCTTGCGTAAGGCTAAAGCCTCTCTAGAACATTCTATGAATTCAACTAACTTAGCGATAGACTTCTGGACTATAGACCTACGTGCTGCTATCGCTGCACTCGGTGAGATTACTGGTGAGTCACTGACAGAAGAACTACTCGATAATATATTCTCAAGATTTTGTATTGGGAAGTAAATTAGCAGCTTCATTCATAAATACTTCTAAAAATTCAGTGATTGAAGGCTTTCCTTGCTTTAACCCCAATACAGGAGTATTTTCCCTCAGTTTATGAAAAGCTTTAGCTCTGCTTTTAATAGTTTTAGATAAATTAGCTGGATTGTTATTTTCAAATAATAATTGCTCCTGTATTCGACCTAGTCCAACTGTGAACTTATACGCATGAATTTTTACCACAGCAAATTTATCAGTGAATTTATATAGGGTTTCAAGAAGTTGCTTATATGTTTCATTCCAATTAGTGCGCAGTCCCCCACCTATACTTTCTACTAAGTCTTCATCAACAAAAACTAAGACTGGAGTATTTCTTTTCTGTGATAAATCTTTCCAAAAATCTCTATGCTTTTCAAAATTTTGTATTGTTTCGATAGTTGGCTTTTTAGGATCTAATTTTGGACGAGAATAAACTACTTTATCTTCTCCAAGACCACGAACAAGGTTATCAAACCATTGAGCAGCTGGTAATCTAGAAAAAACTGCTATTCTTGGTATCGCTGCACTTACTGATCCAGGTGGTGTTGTAGGAGCTGTAGCTGATGCTGTCGTATTCATAATGGAAAATATTATATAGCATCTCTTATCTAAATAAATTATCTATACATAATAATAACTGGAAAACGCGCCACTCCAAACCAGAATTCAAGATTTCATTTAAATAGAGTTTATTGGAAGTGATTAACTAAGATCTCCATTCAAGAATTTTTTTCTTATACTCAATTCTATTAATAGTTTGGTTAAGATTATAGCCATGCGTCATTCAAAGCCAGAATTTAAGATTAACGATATAGGGGATAGTTCCATTGCCATTATTACTGCAAGCTGGAATAAAGAATACAACCTAGAAATGTATGAATCTGCGAAAGCCGCTCTAGAAGAAGCTGGTGTTAAGAAGATCTCTCACTATGAAGCGCCAGGAGCTTTCGAGATACCCTTACTCGCTCAGAAGCTAGCTGAGACTGGAAACTATGCAGCAGTGATTTGCTTTGCGACAGTGATACGTGGAGGTACGAGACACTTTGAGATAGTCGCAGATGAAAGTAGTCGTGGTGTTATGGATGTAATGCTTAAGACTGGAGTACCGATACTTAATGGCATATTAGCTTGCGAAAACACTGAGCAAGCAGAATTTAGAGCTTCACGCAAGAAAGAAGATAAAGGAAGAGAAGTGGCATTGTCTGCATTAAGTTTAATTAGTACACTATCGTCGTTATAAGCTAACTTTATTCTGTTCCATCAATTCCGTAAATTGCTTAAATAAATAATCACTATCATGTGGTCCAGGAGAGGCTTCTGGATGGTATTGTACGGAGAACACATCTGGACGACTCTTTAAACGAATACCAGCAATAGTATCATCATTAATATTGAGATGTGTTATTTCAAGGTTAGCTGGCATATTTTCCTTACTCACGGCAAAGCCATGATTGTGAGAAGCTATTTCTATATTAGTTGAATCAAGATTCTTAATAGGTTGATTAGAACCACGATGTCCAAATTTAAGTTTAAAAGTTTTAGCACCACAAGCAAGCGCTAAAATCTGGTGCCCTAAACAAATACCAAAAATAGGCTTATGAAATTTCTCTATTAATGTTTTAACCGTATCAATAGCATAAGTTACCGCAGCAGGATCCCCAGGACCATTACTGAGAAACACTCCGTCTGGATTCTTCTCTAAGATATAATCTACAGGCGTGTTTGCAGGTACTACTTCTACTTCACAGCCATGAACCAAAAGTTGGTTAAGAATATTTTGCTTAATACCAAAGTCATAAGCTATCACTTTATAGCAAGGTTTATCCAGCGTAGCTTTAGCGAAGCTGGAAGCAGAAGCTTGATACTTTCCCTTACAAGTTACTGTAGAAGCTAGATCCAGACCACTCATCACCGCTGAAGCACGGATTTGTTTTAATAGTTCACTATTACTAATAGTATCATCACTGCAAATAGCAGCACGCATCGCGCCCTTATCACGTATATGTCTAGTGATAGCCCTAGTATCTACGTCATGAATAGCAATGATTCCATGTTGCTTCAAAAACTCATCTAGAGTCTCTTCTGATCTATAACAACTAGCGACAGGACTATAATTCTTCATTACCATTCCCTTAGCAAAAGAACCTCTAGATTCCATATCCTCAGAATTACAACCATAATTCCCGATCTCAGGATAAGTAAAAATTATAATTTGTCCAGCATAACTAGGATCAGTCATGATCTCCTGATATCCTGTCATCCCTGTATTAAAAACTATCTCTCCGAAACGACTACCACGAGACCCTAAGCCCTTACCCCGAAACTCTCTACCATCTTCTAGTAATAAACGCGCCATAGAGAATATTATATCATTTCAATATTGTAATCATAGTTGACATAGTCTCGTCATCCTGAGACCGCGAAGCGGTCGTAAGGATCCACTTTTATTAATAGACTATTCGTAATAGTGGATCCTTACGTCGCAACCTTCGGTTGCTCCTCAGGATGACGGAATCAACGATTCCTATCTATCGCAATCTTCACCAGGTCTAGATCAACATTGGTCATTATATCTACTCTACCAATACTCGCCTTAGGTACTATAAATCTAGCCTTACCATCTTCAACTTTTTTATCATATTTAAATGAATTAATTATGTCCTTAGCTTTAATATCTTCTGGCACTTTATAAGTGAGTCCAAGCTTCTCCATTAGTCCAACGATCGCTTCAGTATATTTAGCCTTAAAGCAATGTAATTCTTCACCTAAGTAACAAGCACAGATGATACCAATAGCCACCGCTTCTCCATGTGAGTATCTCTTATACTGAGTAAGCTCTTCTATAGCATGCCCGAAAGTATGTCCCAGATTCAGATGTGCCCTAATACCCTTCTCAGTTTCATCTTGAGCTACTACACCAGATTTGATCTTCAGACAATGATCTATTACTTCAGTAAGAACATCATGATCACGGTTATTAATAGCATCTACATGACCCAGTAAATATTCAAAAAAACTATCGCCAATAATATGATCCCATTCCATGCCAAGCAAAGTATATTTTACTAATTCACCCAAACCACATTTATACTCTCTATCAGGTAAGCTCTTAAGACAATTCACATCTATATGCACTAGATGTGGCTGATAAAAAGTACCCACTAGATTCTTACCTTCAGGCACATTGATCCCAGTCTTACCACCTACCGAAGAATCAATCATAGAAAGGAACGTGGTAGGAATTTGCACATAGTTAATACCACGATAATAAGTAGAAGCAGCGAATCCAACAGTATCACCAACAACACCTCCACCTAAAGCTACCAGAGTATCTTTACGCTCAAACTTTAAAGCAAGAAGTTTTTGGATAATTAATTGATAAGTAAAAAAATTCTTGGCTTCTTCACCATCATCAATAATCATACTTGAGACTTTATAAGATAGACTCGTAAGGTGATCCTTAACTGTCTTGAGATAACGCTTGGCGACTGGCTCCTGAGTTACAATGAAGACCTGCAAGCCCGGCTTAATACTACTAAGATCTAATTTCTCCAAATCCTTATAAACAACCTTATAAGTAGAATCTACTCTAGGAATCTTCACCTCAAGTTCATGTATCTTAGGCTTGCGCAAGCCTAACGACTTAATGATCTCTAGAGCAATCACACTGATAGATTTATCAGTAGTATCAATCTTGATATGACTGTCCATATAAGCTGGCTTACGCTCTTCCCAAAGCTCTTCTAGCGTTGCTAATTGATCCTTACCCTTAAGCAGAGGGCGATTCTTACGTCGTTTCACACGATCATAGAGATCAGCAGGATCTGCGATTAATGCAATCAGATGAGAGTTCTTCTTAACAAGTTTACGGGCTTCATCATCTATAATAGCCCCTCCACCCAGCGAAATAACTTGATTATCAGTCTCTAAAACTTCTCTAACTATTTCTTTCTCTAATTTACGAAAGTATTTCTCGCCATGCTCTTTAAATATTTCATTGATATTCATATTGGCGCGAGCTTCGATAAGAGCATCTGTGTCTATAAACTCTTTTTTTAATAAATATGCTAAATGACGGCCTATTGATGACTTACCGCAACCCATCAGGCCAGTAAGGCTAATATTCTCATTGTGATTCTTTAACTTAAGCTTAACCATCTACGTTTCCCTTTCTAGATTATAAGGTTGATTTTACCTAATTTGATTGCAGAGAACTCTGAGTTATCCGATAAACATATATGTAGCACTAAAAATTTTCAAGATTAGGAGACGATAGTAATGTTAGAACTCAATGCAACTAAAAAAACACTTTTTACCTTAGGTGTTGGCGCCTTCGGCAAGATGTCAGAATTGATTCAAAACACTGATTATCTCCCACAAAAACCAGCATATCTATTTAAACTACTAAGAATGGCATATTCCGTTGATATCAAGAATAATGATATGGCACTAGAATTAACTAAAGATAAAGATGCAGTTGCACAAGTTCTCAATATTCCTTCTCTAAGAGATAACTATAGTAATATCGATCAAGAAGATATTGCTAATGCTATTTCTAATCTAGAGAGGTCTTTTATTCAAAGCTCACTTGAAGTAGATTTTGCGAAAAAATACTATGATACTCTTGCTATAAGATTACATAGTGAAGCTCAAAAAGAAAAACTGAAACTTGCTCTTAAATCAGCTGTGATTGCTAAATCTATTGCTAGATGGGTTGATTATCAGGATAAAGAAGTCGCTTTCTTTGCTGCTCTTCTATCAGACTTACCAGCAGAAGTATTAAGCATTAACGACCCAGAATCACAAGAAAAAATAGACGATAAAGTTCATAAGGGCATGAGTGAGAAAGAAGCCGAAATAGTAGTTCATGGTTTTGATCATGCAGAATTCGGAGCTAAATTATTTAAATATTATTCAATGCCATCACCGATCATTGATTTAGTACAGAATGACTTTAAAGCAGATAGAGTTAAACCCAAGAACGGACAGCTAGCTAAAATAGTTAACTTCTCTAAATTCCTAGCTATGTGCTTCTCTGATAAAACACAAACTCCTTCTAGCATCTGGCTTGAATCACAGAAATCTATCAAGAGTCTTGGTCTCAACCTTAGCTCCGAAGAATGGGGTAACAAGATTAGCTTAATGTTTGTTAAGGCTATTGAGTTTGAGATGTCTGTGACTGGTTAATAGATTTTGGTGCTAAAATACGCCTTATGGCAGTATTTTCCCAGTCTTCTAATTTACATGATATCAAGTTTGGTACTGATGGTTGGCGAGCTTTAATCGCAAAAGAGTTTACTTATAAAAATCTCAAGATTTTTTTAGAAGGGCTGGCTGGATATATTCTAGAAAATTACGGTACTGATAAACCTCTAATCATTGGTTACGACGCAAGATTCCTTGCTGATAAATTTGCTAGCTTTGCAGCTGAGACTATTAATTCTTGGGGCATTGATGTATTATGCATTGATCACCCTGTGCCAACTCCAGTCATCGCCTTTGCTGCTCAAGAATATAATTCTTGCGGAGCCATTACCTTCACAGCGAGCCATAATCCTCCAGAATATATGGGGATCAAATATATTCCAGAATATGCAGGACCAGCGTCTAAAGCAATCACAGATGAGATCTTAGGGCAGATAGAGTTAGCAGCTCAAGGGGAATTAGTGAAGGGCGATAAGCAAGGTTCAACGCGTGTTGTCAACCCTAAAGAAGCTTACTTCGCTAAGATTAGGACTTTGGTCAACTTCGATGCGATTAAAGCTGTTAACCAAAAATCTAAGACTAAATTAGTCTATGATCCGCTCTATGGCTGTGGTCGCAATTACACTAATAGACTATTAGAAGAAGCTGGGTTTCAAGTAGAAACACTACATGATATTAAAGATCCTACTTTCGGAGGCTCTATGCCAGACCCCAAGGAGAGTATATTACAAGAACTTAAAGCATGCATTATCAGCTCGCGAGCTAATCTTGGGGCGGCTAACGATGGTGACTCAGATAGATTTGCGTTTATGGATGAGGTTGGGAATTTTTACCCTGCAAATAAATCACTTCCTATTATTCTTAAATATTTAATTGAGAAGCGTGGGTACAAGGGAGTCGTAGCGCGGACTGTAGCAACTACTCACTTACTAGATGACGTTGCGCATAAGCATGGCTTTAATGTTATAGAGACAGCCGTGGGCTTCAAGTGGTTATGCGAAATCATGCGTAGAGAGCCGACTATATTATGCGCTGAAGAATCAGGTGGCATGAGCATCCTAGGACATATACCTGAGAAAGATGGAATACTAGCAATCTTACTGATGGCAGAAGTCTTGGCTATTACTGGTAAGAAGCTTTCTGAGTTATGGGCTGAAGTACAGGAGTTTGTTGGTAAGAATTATTTCTATGATAGTTTAAATCTACACCTCGAAGGCGATGCTAAACAAGCTTTCATGGATAAATTCAATGACCCTAATCTAAAAGAAATCACAGGTTTCAAAGTTCTGAATGTTGATAAAACCGAAGGTGTGAAGATCTACTTAGACCAAGGTACCTGGTTACTTGCCCGTCCTAGCGGCACCGAGGCTATGTGCAGAGTGTATTTTGAGGGTAATGATAAGGCTAGGCTTGATACCGTCGTTAAAGCAGTATCTAATATGATTTAACTTAGCGGAAAGGATACCCGTTCGCCGTCATCGCGAGGAGTCCGTCGAAACGAAGTGAAGACGGACGACGTGGCGATCCACTCCGGCGCTGGAATGGATTGCTTCGTCGCTTCGCTCCTCGCAATGACGGATTACGGGTACTAGTGCTAGAATTAATTTGCATTAGTTTAGAGAAGTTAGATTATGGAACTCAATTACTACCAAGAAACTGATTCATTATATATAGACTTAGCGACTAAAACAAGTTCAGAGTCCATCGAAATCTCACCTGGCATAGTTGTTGACTATGATAAATCAGGAGATATAGTTGGTATCGACATAGATCAAGCTAGTACCAAAGTCGATATGTCAATTCTTGAAGCTGATTCACTACCATTTGGAAATCTATCAATCAAAAAAGATCATGATGCTTAAAACTGCTAATCCTATATTAAACAAAGCTCTAGATGGTAACCGTATTAGCGAAGCTGAAGCGATAGAGTTATTCCATAAAGCTTCACCTCTAGATCTAGCTTATACCGCTAATGTTTTGCGTGAGCGCAAACATGCTAACGATGAACCTACTACTTATGTAGTCCAGCGTAATATTAATTACTCGAATGTTTGTACTGCAAACTGCACCTTCTGTGCGTTCTATACACCCCCCGCCTCCGCTGACGCTTCGGCGGGCAAGCCCTTAAGTGATACTTCAGTAACCAAGCCCTCAAGCTTTCCTAAAGCTTATGTTTTAGATTACGAAACACAAATGAAACCTAAGATAGAAGAGTTAATCGCTATCTCTGGTACAGAGATACTCTTACAAGGCGGTCACAATCCTGCTCTTGGCATAGAATACTATGTGGATTTATTTCAAAGAATCAAGAGAGACTTCCCAGGTGTCACTCTACACGCTCTAAGTCCAGCAGAAATAATTCATATCACTGAGAAGAGAATTACTCCTGTAGAAGATTATGGTGATGCTACTAATCGTAAGACCATAGTCAAACCAAACATGCAGCAAGTGAAAGAAACCTTGTTAACACTTAAAGCAGCAGGCATGGATTCATTACCAGGCGCTGGCGCAGAAGTATTAGTAGAATCTGTACGTAAGATTATTGCTCCGCTTAAAATTACTACACAGACCTGGTTAGACGTCATGGAAACTGCTCATAGTATAGGGTTCCGCTCATCGGCGACTATGATGTACGGGCATGTAGAAACTTATGAAGATAGAATAGAACACTTCAGGGTATTACGCGAGCTGCAAGATCGCACTCATGGATTCACTGCCTTCGTTACCTGGAACTTCCAGCGCGGCGACACTCCGCTCGGTAAGATCATGGACTCTATGGAGAAGCAAGGCAAGCTAGCTGCTTATAATCACAACTCAAGTGGTGAAGATTACTTACGTACTACTGCTATCGCCAGAATCTATCTTGATAACTTTGAGAATTTTCAAGCTAGCTGGGTAACCCAGGGGCATCAGTTAGGACAAGTGTCTTTAGCCTTCGGGTGTAATGACCTTGGCGGAAATATGATGGAAGAAAACGTAGTCTCTGCCGCTAATACTACTCATAAAGCTAGTGTTAATGAAATGCGCTACTATATTGAAGCTACTGGCAAGCAAGCTCACCAGCGAGATACACAGTATAATTTAGTATAATGGACTCCCAAATTAAAAATCTTGAAGATCTAGAATCATTTTTAAACCAGAATAAAGTTTTTGATTTTTTTAACATTGAGAAAATTGGTGTTTTTGGATCTTTTGCAAGAGGTGAGAAAGCCAGAGACATAGATTTATTGATGTCCAACGCTAATATGAATAATAAAGGTCTATTTAGATACCTTTTGGATTTAGAAAAAAAAGCAGGAACCAAACTTGATTTTGTGATGGAAGAGTTTGCTAATCCAATAATTTTACGAAGGGCACAAAAGGATTTAAAATATGTTAGAAAGCATTGATGCTGACCTTGCAAGGTGTTTATCCATAATTAATTCTGGAGCCAAGATTCTTAGATATTCAAAAGATTTTGATTCAGCATTAACATTCTATGCTCATGATGACCAAGCCTATTTTAATGCTTCTATAACTTTATTTACCAATATTGGTGAACAGGCTAATAAATTAAGTATCGAATTAAAATCAAAATATATGGACCTGGATTGGGATTTGATGATTTCATTTCGTAATAGAATTGTTCATGAATATCATGGTATCGATATTTGGATTGTATTTGGAATTATTCAAGATGAAATACCGTCGCTGATTCAGAGTATATATGAAATTATCAACACTGAAATTGCTTGTAATAATTTTAATAAAGAAGATTTACACGTGTTAATGAATGATCAATATTATAATTATGTAGATTTTTCAAAATTTAAATCATGATATACCAAGGCACTATTCTTAAATACTCACAGTACCTCTCAGTCGATAATCGCACTCCGATTATTAGTATCAACGAAGGTCAAACTCCGCTAGTGCCAGCGCCACATATTGCAAAGCTCACTAAAGTACCGGGTCTTAAAGTTTATCTCAAGATAGAAGGGCTTAATCCCACTGGCTCTTTCAAGGATCGTGGCATGACCATGGCAGTGTCTAAAGCTGTAGAGAAAGGCGCTAAGCGTATCATCTGTGCTAGCACAGGGAACACTTCAGCTTCAGCAGCAGCATATGCAGCGCGCGCTCGAGGACTAGGTTACGAACTAGATTGCTATGTGATTATTCCTGCTGGCTATGTAGCGCTGGGTAAACTTTCGCAAGCAATGATTTATGGAGCGAAGGTTATTCAAATAGAAGGAAACTTCGATGTAGCACTCAATATAGTGAAAGATCTATCAGCACAGTATCCTATAGAATTAGTGAACTCTATCAATCCTTATCGCATCGAAGGACAGAAGACCTCAGCATACGAGATCTGCGATGAACTCGAAGCTGCACCAGACTATCTCTGTATACCTGTGGGCAACGCTGGTAACATCACTGCTTACTGGGCTGGATTCAAGGACTATATCAAGAACCCATCAGCCAGACCTAAGATGTATGGTTTCCAAGCAGAGGGTGCTGCACCTATAGTTAAGGGTCACATCATCGAGAAACCAGAAACTGTCGGAACAGCGATCCGTATCGGTAATCCAGCTAGCTGGAAACAAGCAGAGGTAGCGCGCGATGAATCTAAGGGACTTATAGACTCTGTTACAGACGATGAGATGCTTGAAGCTTACCGCATAATTCATGCTTCAGAAGGTTATGCTTGTGAACCTGCTTCTGCCGCTAGCGTCGCTGGTCTACTGAAAGCCGCTCGCCAAGGGAAGCTCATGCCAGAATCTACCGTAGTCTGTGTGCTCACTGGTAACGGGCTGAAAGATCCGAAGACTGCAATCGATCAATCTGACTTCAAATCTGCAGAGAAAGTTTATAACGCAGATATTAATGAGATAGCTAAGGCGCTTTCTTTAGGTTCGGCGCTTAAGCTGTAGTAGTTTTTATAACAGCTTCTGGATGGGGTATTTCTTTCTTAAGACATTCAGCTGCAAAATTTCTAGCTCTCTTAGCAGTCATAACCCAAGTTTCTAGCTTCGTTCTAGCTTCACTTAAAAATTCATCTATCCAACCTGGTTTAGTTATTGCAGCAAAATTTTCATCAGCAAGCCATTCACGACAATTCTCGCGGATATCACCAACAGTAGTATCATGCACATAATCATCATCATCATCATTTCTGACGCGTATATTAGCTTCTTTTTCAGATGGAACCAGTCTAACGTCATCTTCAATGTCGGATGATAGGACTTCAGCCGTTTGTTTAAAAAAAGAATCTGGCTGGCTTAAAAGAGTCCCTATGTTATCTACATGCTCACTAGATTCCCCCACTCCTTCATCTTCAGGAAATATATTTAGCCTACCAAGTGGACTATTTAAGCTTCCTAATGATTCAGGCAAAATATCCCCTTGAATGTATGCCCAATCAAAATTCGGTACTACTCTGTATTGTTCTGACATAGAGCCAAATATTAGCAAGATAATTCATGCAATGTCAAGATTATCAAGATAAAAGTTACCAAAAGGAAGTAAATAGTATCACCGCCAAAACCACTCTATAGACAATAAACCACTTTAAATCATGGTTTTTGAGGAATTTGATCATGAAATCTATAGCTAAATAGCCAACAACAAAGCTTGTTATAAATCCCAAAAATAAGGGAATAATACTAGAATCAGAGTTTATTCCGACTTCAACTAAGTCTTTTAGTGCAAGAACTCCTGCGCCGGCCACAGCAGGTAAACCTACCAAAAACGAAAATCTTGCAGCAGAATCTCTACTTAATCCAGTAAACAATCCAGCAGAGATCGTTGATCCTGACCGAGAGACTCCAGGAAATAATGCGAGTGTCTGCATTAAACCTACGAAAAATATTTCTTTAATAGAAAGATCTTCGATGTTCTTGTGTACTTGTTTCTTCTTAGTGAATACATCAGCTAAGTACATTAGCACTGAACCGAGTAACAAAGTTATAACTATAGACATAGTAGATCTAATCAATTCAGATCCCCAGAAAGATTTCAATCCAAAGCCAATCCCGATCACAGGTATAGTAGCAATGAGAATACCGATAGCAAGCTTACGGTCTGCTGGATGATCAGAAACAAAGCTCTTAAGCATCACAAATACTTCCTTACGAAAATAAATAAGCGTAGCAGCAAGAGTTCCTAAATGTAGAAACGCATCCACTGCTAAGCCTGGATCACAGAAACCACAAAGCTTAGGCGCTATCACAAGATGAGCAGAGCTGCTAATAGGCAAGAACTCGGTGAGTCCTTGAATGACAGCTAGAATGAGGATATGAGTATATTCCATTATTCTATTAAATCCTGTCTATAACGCTTAGTCAAATCTATAGCTTGCTTTAATCTCCAGAGAAATATATTTTTATGATCACCTTGCTGGAGTATCTCTGGAATCCGCTTCCCATCGTACTCTACAGGACGCGTATATTGTGGGTATTCAAGAAGCTTCAATCCAATTAATTCTTCCTTAGATTTAAGCCCCACCTCCTCTAAGAACTCAGCAAGCTCACGTTTAGTTACTTGCAACTCTTCTAACTTCGCTAAATAATTTACTTCACTAAAACTTTCTTCATTGATACTAGTCTCATCTCCTAGTACACCCTGTATATGACGCAAAGTAGCATCGATAATAGTTAAAGCAGGAAGCTCACCACCAGTGAGTACATAGTCACCTACCGAGATCTCCATGGTAGCTCTATCTCTAATCCTCTGATCAAAGCCTTCATAGCGTCCACATAAAATTATCAAATGTTTCTTCTTAGACAATTCTTGAGCAAGCTGCTGATCAAACTTCTTGCCAGAAGGGCTTGTAACAATGATCGCTGCATGCTCATAATCAGGAATAGTTTCCAAACAATCTATAAAAGGCTGGCACTGCAAGACCATACCAGCACCACCACCATAAGGAGTGTCATCTATACGCTTGTGTTTATCAGTAGTATAGTCACGTGGATTATGCACCTCTAAGTTATAGAGTTTTTTTTCTAAAGCTATTCCTAAGACACTAGCCTTGCAGTAGCTAGTGATCATATCTGGAAATAAACTTAGTACGTCAATCCTCATATTATAATAATCATAAATAGAACCAGCCCCCGTTGCCGTCATCGCGAGGAGTCCGTCGAAACGAAGTGAAGACGGACGACGTGGCGATCCACTCCGGCGCTGGAATGGATTGCTTCGTCGCTTCGCTCCTCGCAATGACGGTTAACGGGTATCGGTTTGCCTTAAATTTACTCATTCAGTAGCTCCGTTATCATCTTGAGCTTAGACGACCTAATATATTTAGCTCTAAATGAAACTTGTATAAGATCGTTCAATCTATCTTGATCAAGTACCTCAGTAAATACCACCTTGCGAAAACTTGCAAGCAAGAAATCATAGTTCATATCTTTCTTGGTCATACGCACCAGATGCTTCTGAATTAGGCTTATAGACTCAGCTTCATTAGTTTGCAGATATTTAAGCACTTGATCTTGTTCCTTCACAAAGTTATCCACCAGATCTTTATTCACCTTATAGAATTCGTTATCTACTACTAGTAGTGTCGTCGGAAACTTATTAATAAACTTAAGTTGATCATAGATAAAGGCATTTTCACTACCTTCTAATTCTTCTATCACTCCATAAGATGGTCTTTCAGCTAATTCAGTAACATTAATCATCTCTTTAGAAGCAAGTAAAGTACCCCAAGGTTCAGCTACCAGAGCAGCATCTATAGACCCAGTGAAAAACGCCATCTCCAGCTCGGCTGGATGTATTGGAATATATTGTAATTTCTTGTCAAAAGATATCAACGGTAACTCCATCAGTGACTTGATCTGAGGATGAGTCGTCTCATAGCGCTTAGCTTGATCTTGCAAATGATTCACCAGAATCTTAGCTAATAGATCCTGAGTATTACCCCATTGCGGCACAGCGATCTTCTTAATATTGAAGCCCTTATCAGGTTCATAGAAACGAGGAAGTATAAGACTGTTACCACCAATGCAGCTCACCTTGAGTAACTTCAGCTTCACACCTTTACTTAGTGCATTAATATAGGGACCAGGGCCTATATAACCCAGATCTAGATTATGAGTTAGCAGAGCATCTAGTAAATAACCACCTGAAGTAAACGATAATGACTCTGTCTTAGTGAACTTGCCTGCTTCCAAACCCACTATAGGAACGGCATGCGTCATATTCAATAAATAACCCAAGCGTAGTTTATCAACCTTAATTACTTGCATGCGTTTAGAGCATGAAGTTAAGGACAAGCATAAAACTATCACCGTGAGTATAGGTGCCGTCATCCTGAGGAGCCTAGCGAAACGCAGTGAAGCTAGGCGACGTAAGGATCCACTACTCATGAGCTACTTAGCTTTCTTATTGTTATGGTTCCAAGACTTAACACCATTAGCTTGAATTGAAACTACAGCACCAGGCTTACCTGAAACCGGTCCTTTCACAAGTAATAATCTTTGTTCTGGATCGTATTTAATAACCTTAACTTTAGTGATAGTTGTTACATTGTCACCCATGTGTGCAGGCATACGTTTACCAGGAAATACACGACCTGGAGTTGTACCAGCACCAAGTGAACCAATAATACGCTTAGATTTAGAACCATGACTACGTCTACCAACTCTCATGTTATAAAGCTTGATACCACTCTGGAACCCTTTACCAATCGAAGTGCTAGTAACATTAATCTTCTCAAGATCTTTGAAAAACTCTTCTGCGTTAACAGCATCACCAATGTTCATACCTTCGATATTTTCATTAACTCTAAACTCTTGAAGCTTAGATAAATTAGGTAAGTTTTTCTTTTGGAGGTTGCCTCTTTCTGGCTTAGTGAGAAGTTTTTCTCTCTTAGTGAAAGCTCCTACTTGCAGAGCGTTGTAACCATCACGTTCTTTAGTTTTAATATCAGTTACGATGTTCTCAGCAATCTGAATAATTGTTACTGGTACTGCATCACCCTCAGCATCAAACACTTGAGTCATGCCTATCTTCTTACCAATTAATCCGAAATCTTTAGTTGTTGTTGCCATAATTTTCTCCTGTTTTTTTATTAGACTTGAGTCTCATCGTTAGAGTAACTTCGAAACTAGTCTATCTATACAAGGCCCAAACCTAAGTTAAGACCCACACCTAAGCACAGTATTCTATGGCATAGAACCTTCATGCATAAGCGTAAGGCTAGATTTTAGCAATTAGGGACTTAGTATCAATATTAAGAAAAGATGAGCTAAATTATATACCAGCTATCATATCGTTTAGCACATATAAAAGACCATTCATATTCTTAGAACTCTGCTTTAGACGCTTTAATTTGGGTAACTCATGTTGCACAGTCCTGAAACTTTGAATTGTTTCAATCAAAGCCCTATACGCTCCAGGTACACTTAAAATACCACTCAATAAAGGAGAATCAGTTCTAGCGAAGATCTTAGTCTCGGGACTTATCAATAAATCTTTAAATCTTGTAATTATAGTATTGCCTAAACGTTTTGCAAGAGATACAACTAGAGCTTGTTCTAATGTAGACACTTCTTTGGCTTTAGCTAGTATTGTGTCATTATCCATATTACCATCCAACGCAATGGGAGTAACTTCTTCTGTATCATTAGCCCCTTTGCTAATAACTACTAACTGATTACTACCATCTATGTTTCGAATATCTAAACGGCAACTTTTAGGTATAAATTGATTTAAATGATCCAGTACTGGAATTTTCATTGATTCTAAAATATTGGGTGTTTGAAGCATTTTAATCAGCATTTTATAAGCTCTTGATAAAGCCCCTCCTGCAAAGGTCTCTTCTATAGTAAGATCCTTAGAGCCTTCTCTAGTTCTTGCATAAATTAAATCTAGAGGAGACTGAAATTTAAACATATCTTTGCCATCCGGCTTAGGAAGCAATTCTTGACCGATTTCTTCATTCCGAGGATATTGCTGATCACCTGCACGATAAACACCAAAGTTGATTCCATCATCATAAATCAATGCAAGCACAGCTTCCTTATTGTTAAGTAAGTAACGCTTTGCACTTTTCGCAACAGCAACTGCATCATTAAGTACCGAGACTCTCAGCTTAGAGCTTGAACCCTTAATAATTTCATCCTCAAACTGAGATATTAAGCCTAAGTCTCCTTCATTCATATATTCAAGATCAAGACTAATATCTGCTTGCTTAGCAATATCTTCTATAAAACCTAAAGCATCCCAGTCAAGTCCCTTGCCATCATTAGCGTTAGCACAATATATATGTCCAGGTGCAGGGATTTGATCGAACTTAGTAGCTTGATTGGTATTGGAACTAGTCTCAAATCCTGGTGTTTTAAATACTATGGTTATATCTTCGATTCTACTTTTAGCCTCCTTAGCAAGAGTTATGAGCATAGGTTTCAGTACCTCTAAATCTGCACTATGATTAACTTTACACTCATCAGTTCTTCCAGCTTCTATTTGGATATGATCTGAAATTTTTGGTTTGTCAATTTCACTTGCTGATGGAGCTTTGTGTAACCCATTAACCCTGATCGCGGTACCCCTATCAGTAATTTCGACTGCTGCTGTGATGGGTTGACGATTTTGATAGTTATGTGGAAATTGTACTAATAAGTTCTGCCAATCTTTAGAACTTTTAATAATGTGTTGAGTAATACTTTCGTTTTTCACAATATGATATAAATCATGCTATTTAACCGCACGAGCTAAGGCTATCTTACCCTCTAACACACTAGCAAGACCATCCATAGCCTCACGTTCATGTTTAATTATGGCTAAATTAGCCTGACCATTTACATTTCTAAATTCTTGAATTTTTCCAATGAATGCCTCTTCTGCGCCAGGTACATCTAAAACACCATGAAGTAAATGAGATCCAGTCATAGCAAACGCTGTAGTCTTAGGATCTTTTAGAAGATCTTTAAAGTGAACTATCATCAAGTTCGCTGAGCGTTCTGCAAGAGATAGAGTCAAAGCCCTTGCTAAAGGATCACCCTTCTTAGCTTCTTCTCCTATCCTTTCGCCTGTTACATTATCAGTTAGTATTGTTGAATTATATTCATGACCACCAAGACTAAGTTTTCCTCCAACCATACTTAACGGTTGATTAGGCAAATATTTATTCAAATGCTGCAATACAGGAATCATTGCAGTAGCTGAACTTGTGGAATCTTCTAATGTTGATCTTAAGGTCTGAGCTTGTACAGCTAATGACCCACCAGCAAAAAACTCTTCAGTATGAAAGACTCTTTCAGAATTTTTGGTTTGCTCTCTCTGTATATAAATCTCATCTAAAGGAGTTATGAATGTATCTCTATGCTGGTCCGCTTGTGGTTTAGGAAGAGGAGCTTGACCTAATTCTCTATTAGTAGTTTTTGTAGGTTGACCCGTAATAGGATTATAACCTTCAAAAGTACCACCGTTCATTCCACTACCATCAACTAGACCAATTGAGTTTTCACCCTCTTGAAGATATGGTGCTGCACTCGCTGCAACTGCCACCGTATCATTCATCACAGTGACCCTTAATTGAGTTGTTGCATCTGAACTAGTGATGTAATCTCTATGCTCACTCATCGCTTCATCTCGATAACTAAGATTAACACCAGCCCTAGAAGCTATATCTTTCATATCTTCTAATGCATTCCAATTAAGTCCTTTCTTACCATTATCATAAGCATTATTCATATATATATGTCCATCTTCTGGATCTTGGTTAAATAATTCACTACTAGTAGGATCAGCTTTAGTTGCAAATCCTGCAACTCCAAATACCACATCCATTATTGGTTGACTCATTGCTTTAGCTTGCTGCGCACAACTCGCAAGAATCTGCTTCACTACTTTTAGATCCGCACTATGATTAGCTGTTTTTGGATCTGTTCTATTAGATTTAATATCAATATGGACTGGCTCATCATGTAAACCTGAAACCATCACATCTACACCGCTACCGCCAACTCTAACTACGGCCGCTTGAGGTTGCTTAGTATCAACAGAAAAATCACTAAGTAAAGTATTTAAATCTCCAAAACCATTAATTGATGTACAAGTTGCCATAGTAAATAGATAATAACATTACACGATAATAATTTCAAGATAAGGATCTATTCCTTCACAAATCCCTTAACGTTGCTTATATATGGCATAAATCCTTGGGATACTTCAGCAGGTAAATCTACTAGTCCATAATTCTTAGAATCGACAAACATCAGCATTTGCTTACCCTTACCAACTAGTTCACCTTTAAGATCAAGTATCTGGTGTTCAAGCGTAACGAACTTACGATTATAATCACCGATCTTGATCTGGATAGTTACCTCATCAAACTCCTTAATCTCCTTCTGGAATTTATGATCAATACTACGAGTCAGAATTAAATATGGGGATGTCTTAGGATCAAAGTTAGGCAATACATGCGCAAAGAAAAGTTCACGAGTTTTACCAACCCACATGAGATACATCGCAAAGTAAACATTACCCACAGAGTTAGTATCCTGGTAAGTAGGAATGAAACTATGCACAAACCAATGATCCTTAATATAGCAACCTTTAATACTCACAGGAATGGCACCTACTGGTAAATGACTTAAATCAGCAGGTCGAATTTCTATAGCTTGGAAACCACCTATCTCCATTCTGGCTTCAGGAAGAAGCTTAGTCTCATTTACTGTCTCAGATTGAGTTTGCAGAATCTTATGAGTATTAGTTTCTATAGCCCAACCATAAATGAAAGGTAGGAGAGCAGCGATACCCATAAGCACTGGATTCTCACTAAAGTAACCAATCCCAAAGATCGCGATACTTGATAAAGCTGAAGAAAAAAGCTTGAGAGAAGAGAAAGTCTCTCCAGGTGCAAGTCTCTTAGACACTGCTCGGTAAAGCACCACCGAATACACTAAGAAGAATGATGCAAAGAACGCTAAATAGTATTCAAGCTCAAATCTGAAAAACCTCTCTAGGTTTGGATCAAAGCGAGCAATAAATCTACCAGCCTCCGTGAAATGCAATGTACAAATAGCAGACACTACGCAGAAGGTAAACCAAAGTATTCCAGAATTAAGAAGTTTCACTGGCACAAACGAGAAGATTAGATTCTTAGAGTCCTTGAGTATTGATTCTGTGTACCACTTATAAGTAATATAACCACTATCAAAAGTAGATAAAGCAGCAAAGCCAACAAAGGTCATATAGAAACTTAATAAGTAATTAAAGCTAGGTTCCCACTTCAAAACTTGAGTAATAGTACTCTTAGCAGAGAATAACAAGCTAGAACTATCTATAGTAGATAAGCTTGCAAGCTGCTCAGGGAAAGCAGTTTGACCATAGGTATAACATGCAAGTGCAATCATACCGTCAGCCATCAAGACTAACCAAAAAATCAAACCAGCAACAATATAACTCTTAGCTATAGAAGTGTTTTCTTTCTTGATTTGCACCACACGCTGCCAATTCTGCAGATCAAGCCAAGGACCACAAAGGAAGCCAAGCACAATAGGAATCCAGAACATATAGTACGCAAAGGCTGATTTAAATTGGAATAATGGAACATAGTTAAAAGCTTGTTCAAACCAAGATAGATGCCCTTGATTAAACGAAAGCTGAGCAACAAGGCTAGTATCATCTGAACTAAATCCTGCAGAAATCAAAGAATTATTACTAAAAAGTTTCGAATCTAGAAGAACCCATAACGCAATGAAAATTATTACACTATAAGCTGCATGACTGTATTTAATCTTATTAATTGGAAACTCTTCACCAAGAAATATTACAGCTCCGATAAACATCATTGCTACTAGAAACGAAAAAATCCCTAAAGGTAAAGTTATATATTTAAGACAACAGAAGATAGTGAGAGTGATAGCTAAGAACTGATAAAACAGTAAGGCAAACTTAAAATTAGCAGCTTGTTTTAAAAACTCTTTCTCAAATTCTTCGCCGCTATTATAGTTACTGACTATCTTTGCGTTGATCAAGCCAAACAATGTGAGTCCTACTGCATCAATAGTCGCAAAAGCAATCAAAGCCTGAAAGCCAAACTGAATAGCCACTTGCACTGAAAAAAACAACCCAATACCCCAAGTCCAAGTTAAGGCAACTGAATTACCCCATAATATAGTGTTCACTGCTTTAGAAATAAGATTAGGTTTAGCCTGCATAAGTAATACATTATAACTCAAATGAACAAGCTTCGCAGGACTCGAGCTCTCTCTTTGCTCACTCACCGTTCACAAAGAGAGACTCTCGTCTATTGCTCAGCTTGTCTTTTTGTTTGTAAGTCGAAAACAATCTTGGTCGTGGTCATTAACAATACCTACTGCTTGCATAAAGGCATAGCAAATGGTTGCACCTACGAATTTGAAGCCGCGCTTCTTAAGGTCCTTGCTCATAGATTCACAATCAGAAAAAGACCAAAGATAATCACTAAAGCTAAGACCTTCTTTCTTTAATTGTAAATAAGCCTTGGCGTTAATAATTACTGAATTAATTTTCAGTCTATTACGGATAATGCCAGCGTTGTTCATAAGCTTCTCTACATGAGTCTCTGTAAACTTAGAAACCTTCACTGGATCAAAGTTACTGAATGCCTTTCTATAATTCTCACGCTTGTTTAGAACTGTCTCCCAGCTTAATCCAGCTTGCGCACCTTCAAGACAAAGCATCTCAAAAAGAACCTGATCATCACGAATAGGCACTCCCCATTCTTTATCATGGTAGTCCACATATAAAGAATTATTTAAGTTAACCCAATGACAACGCTGCTTCGTTTTCATATTCATAAAATAGATTCAAACAAAGGTAACTTACCAATATCAAGAGAACCATCTTCACTAATAGCATCCGTAATATCATGCTGATCGAGTTGCTTCTTAGTCATACCTAGCTTCCGGCTACGCTGTGCTTGTAACTGATTATTAATCGCTTTAGCCCTATCTAGAACTGACTTAGGCAAACCTGCTAAGCGAGCAACTTCTATACCATAGCTGCGATCAGCAGAACCTTCTGCTACTTTATGCAAGAACTCTATTCTCGTCTTAGCATTAGGACTATCGTTTTCTACTACAAGGACCTGGTAATTCTTAATGCATGGATATAAACGATCAAGATTAGCAAGCTCATGATAGTGAGTAGCAAACACCGTGCGTGCTTGAGTAGTCTTAGCGATATGCTCTACTATAGACCAAGCAATCGCCACACCATCATAAGTACTAGTACCTCTGCCGATCTCATCTAGAACAATAAAGCTTCTATCAGTCATGGCATTTAAGATGGTTGCAGTCTCATTCATCTCTACCATAAATGTAGATCTACCAGACGCCAGGTCATCACTAGCACCAATACGTGTGAAGATTCTATCTACTAGTCCTATCTTTGCCCTAGTCGCCGGCACATAACTACCCATCTGTGCAAGCAAGACTATAAGAGCGTTTTGGCGCATATAAGTACTTTTACCAGCCATGTTTGGACCAGTTAGTATCATAATTTTACACCCCCTGCGAAAATCGCCAATTGCTGCGTTAAAATCACTTGGACGATTTTCGACGGGGGTGTTGTCTATCCCTAATGAAATATCATTAGGTACAAACTCTCCAAGCTTCAGCTTTTGCTCTAATACTGGATGTCTGCCTTCTTCTATATAAAGCTCGTGAGAGTTGACTATTTCTGGACGAGTGTAGTTTCTTTCTAAGGTAAGTAACGCCATAGAGAGTAAAGCATCTAGCTGAGCGACTTGCAAGGCTATCTGCTTAATAATCGGAGACTTAACTGCAAGTGATTTACGTAAACCAGAATAGATCTCATATTCTAGTGCGTTACGTCTAGATTCAGCATGAGTTACCTTCTCTTCAAACTCTATCAGTTCATTAGTCACAGCTCTAATAGTATTAACCATTGTTTGCTTAATGACATAATGCTCTGGAAGCTTCTTCTCATTTAGCCTAGAGGTCTCGATGAAGTAACCATGTACTTTATTAAAACTAACTTTAAGATTCTTGATACCTAAGCTTTCACGCTCAGCATCTTCAAAATTCTTCATCCAAGTCTCAGAATCTTCTACTAGTGAGATCAATTCATCTAAGCTTCCATCATAGCCTTGCTTAAGAATGCCGCCATCCATCACCCCTATAGCAGGACTATCTTGCACAGCGCTATCTACTACTCTGATATATTCTAGAGCTTGATCTGGAATATACTTCAAGCTTGTTAATAATCCAGATTCTAGGCTTTGCATCAAGGCAGAGAGTTGCGTCACTATAATCATCGAATCTTTCAAAGCCACAGCTTCACGCGGACTAATAAGCTCACTAGCTAGTCTATTAGAAAGCCTATCAATATCATAAGTCTGCGCTAAGAGAGTCTTAAGCTCATGACAGAGACCTGGATCTGAGACTAGCTCGGTAACAGCATCTAACCTAGCGTTAATAGCGGGTATATCATAAAGCGGTTGCTCCATCCAAGCGCGCAACTTACGTCTACCTAATTTAGAAGCAGTGCGATCTATCGCTGAGAAAAACGAACCAGCATTGCTGCCACTGAGTGTTTTACTTAGCTCTAGATTACGGCGAGTGCTAGCGTCTAGCATCATATATTCACTTACATGATAGGTACGAATCTGGTCAAAATTCTTAGAAGAATTATTAGAGAACTCCACACCCTGAGTTTCTTTAAGATACTCAATAATCGCACCTGCTGCGCGAAGTGCATAAGCATTACTTTCTGTGCCAAAGCTATCTTCGATTTGTTTAATAGAATTAAGTTTGAATAGATCTTCAATGTTTTGCGTAGCATGCTTAAGGTCAAAGTTCTTATAATTAAAACCACTTAGAAACACTTCAATGTTAAGCTCATCTAAGTTAAACATCAGCTCTTCTTCTTGAACGATTTGTCCTTCTTGTTTAATTGCTGCTTTAGATGGGACTATGATCTCTGAAGCATTGATCCTAGAAAGCTCTTGCTCTAGATACTCAGACTTGATCTCTGTAAGATAGAACTCACCAGTTGAGATGTCTGCATACGCAAGTCCATATTGAGAATAAGGTGCAGTTGAATAAATAGCGAGGATAAAGTTATTCTGATAGGAATCAAGAAACTCTAGATCATTGATAGTACCTGGCGTGAATACCTTAGTAATTTCGCGAGGCACTAATCCCTTACAGGTCTTAGGATCAGCCATTTGCTCAGCGATATAGACCTTATAATTTCTCTCAAGTAATTTAGCAACATAGGGTCTAATAGCGCGCGCTGGCACCCCTGCCATAGGAATACGCCCACCTGGATAAGTGCTTTCTGGACGTCCAGTTAGGGTTATCTCCAGTTCTTTAGCGATAGTCTCTGCATCTTCAAAAAACGTCTCATAGAAATCCCCCATTCTAAATAAAAGCACTGCTCTACCCTGGAGTTTAAGCCTGGCATTGAGGTATTGCTGCATTACTGGGGTGAAATTAGAAAACTGATTTAAGTCAACTGATAATGTCATCAATAATAGTCTAGCGCTTTGTCATCCTGAGGAGCAACCGTAGGTTGCAAGCCTGTCCTGAGCGTAGCGTCAGGATAAGGATCCACTACTACGAATAGTCTATTAATAAAAGTGGATCCATACGGTCGGGCTTCGCCCTCCCTCAGGATGACGACAAAGCAAAAACACCTCAGACCGACCAAATCTGAGGTGTTTTTATTTCAAATTTAAAATCCAAAAACAAACTTATCGTTAGATTGTGGTCTTTGGTTTACACCAAATTTGTCCCACCGAGTTGTTTCTGAACCTACTGAATGATATTAACATAGTTTTCTTAAGATTTCACTATTTTTTTATAAATTCTTTTTAATGTTACAATTTACAATAGTTAAAGGTTTTAGATGAGGAACTAAACAATGCATAAGCAAGCAACACTCAATAAAGAAGAGAAAGAATTAAATAAACTAGTAGACTCGTACAAAAAACATATTAAAGACAAAGGTGATATAGAAAGCTGGTCTGATAGTTTTTTAATGGCAGTTCGCGATAAGTTTAGAAAAGTAGCTAGAATAACCAGAGGCTACTGGACTTTTGATTTCTATGAAACCTTACAAGCTATAAATAAGGAAAGTATTAAACGAAACCTCATTGCGGAGACTAAGTAACAAGGTTAATCGAAAATTTATAGTTTAATAAAGAAGCCTACTAGATCTATATTATTGCTGGGCGGGTTCCTCTGCAGCCTTATAAGAACACTCTGCAGTATCTGCAAACTCTAGAACTTCCCCAAGTCCTTTAAGTTTATTTTCATACTTGATTATTAGACTATCAAGTTCTTTTCTTGTTCGATAAAGAGTACCCAATTCCTTTGCGTACTTTTTGAATTCATCGACTATATTTTCCATGCGATATCTCCTACGTCAGTCATTACCTAAAGTGAAAAGCAAGTGAGGCCACCAGAATATTCTTAGCAGCACTCCCTTTTTATAATCGGACAGTCGGGTGCAAAACTTTAGCTCTATTTAGTTGAATTTTGTTCATATATCTACTATTTTAGTATACGTATGACTGATTTGGAGAGGTTTTGGGTGAAAATACACTAAACGACCTAGGTTAAATGATGTAGTAGAGAGAAATTCCCTCGTCATTGCGAGCGGAACGCAGTGAAGCGTAGCAATCCAGTCAAGTGTTAAAGACTCACGACTGGATCCCGACGTCGTCCGTCTTCACTTCGTTTCGACGGACTCCTCGGGATGACGATACGGTTCTACCAATAAATACTTCTACAAAGAAAACACTGACTTCTCTTCCGCTTCTGGAGTCGCTTCTACTTTAGGTCTATATTTCTCTATATCTTCAGGACTTGCCATGCGATCATAGCCACAACCTTTAGTGTCAGAGCAGGCTACCTTGTCGCCACGCTTAAGCGTTTTATACATCATTAACTTATTACACTTAGGACAATGTTCGTTGATTGGTGGGTACCAGAACACTGTGTCACATTTGGTCTTAGACCAAGAGTTACAACCATAGAAGATCTTACCGAAGCGAGACTTCTTCTCTACGATCTCACCAACACAACCTTCACGCGTACAATGAACACCTGTCTTCTTCTGTATCGGCGAAGTGTGCTTACAATCTTTAGTAGTACAAGCAAGATAGTCGCCATAACGTCCATAACGCATTACTAATGACCCATGCTTCTTACAATCAGGACAATCTTCTTCTGTATAAGGCCTATCTTCTGGAGCAGGCTTGCCTTCCTTCGTTAAATTAATAATGGTTTGACAGTCAGGATACTTAGAACAACCCAAGAAAGGTCCGAAACGTGAAGACTTAAGATTCATAGTCGCTCCGCAACTAGGACAGTTATATTCTGTAGGTATAACGATGTTCTCGATCTCACCTGAAGCTTTCTTGACTACATCAATAAACCCAGGATCTAAATCAGCTGCAGGGTCTTTCTCTGGTTTACTATCTGTGTCTTCTTTTTTCTTCTTACCACCGCGTTTAGGCTTGATCTTCTCTTTCTTCTTCCAATCTTTACCGAAATAAAATTCCTTAAGCATCACTACCCAATCTTGACTATGGTCTGCTACTGCATCTAAGCCACTCTCCATCTGTGAGGTGAAATCCACATTAATATACTTACCGAAGTACTGCACTAGTAATTCATTCACTTGCATACCTAGCCTAGTAGGTCTAAGTGCAGTACCATGTTCTACCTTCTCTACATACTTACGATCTTGGATAGTTGCGATAGTGGGTGCATAAGTAGATGGTCTGCCGATACCCAATTCCTCTAATGTTTTCACCAAGCTCGCTTCATTGAATCTTGGCGGACCTTCAGTAAAATGCTGTTCAGGATTAGCTTTAAGAAGTTTGATTACAGTACCTTCTTTAATATCATCAGAGAACTTAGAATCTATTTCTTGTGCTTCTGTCTCTTCGTTGATCTCGTGACCACCATCAAACACTATTGAATAACCAGCAAATATTTTCTTAGAGTTACTAGCTCTAAACATTAGATCGCCCTTCTCAGATTCGATCTCCACAGTCTGTATCTCAATCTTCATTGGCACCATCTGCGAAGCCATAAACCTCTGCCAGATTAGCTTATAGAGCTTGTATTGTTCATCAGTAAGATAGCTCTTCACCGACTCTGGAGTTTTATCGATATAGGTTGGTCTGATTGCCTCGTGCGCGTCTTGTTCGTTCGCTTTCTTGACCTTGCCATAAATATTAGGAGGATCAGGGTAGTATTTATCTCCCCATTTATCCAGGATGTATTGTTTAGCTTCTGCTTGAGCCTCATCAGCGATACGCAAGCTATCGGTTCTCATATAAGTAATCAAACCCACTTGATCATTACCACCGATCTTCACACCTTCGTACAAGCCTTGTGCTACTTGCATAGTACGTCTCACAGTGAATCCAAGTGCATTGCTCGCCGCCCTCTGTAATGTAGAAGTCTTAAAAGGAGCTTGCGATTTCTTACTGTTAGGTTTAGTAGAGATCTTAGTAACAGTGAGTTTCGCTGCTTTAATACGCTCAACGATCTTATCCACTTCAGCTTGAGAGCCTATAACCATCGCCTTAGCAGCATCGTATTCTTTCAAAGGACTAACAATACGTTTAGAATCTACCTGAGCTAAAAGAACTTTAAAAGGATGATCTTTAGTAGCTTCTGTAACATCTGCATTAACTGACCAATACTCTTCTGGAATAAACTTGAGAATCTCTTCTTCTCTTTCACAGATCAATCTCACTGCAATAGATTGAACTCTACCAGCGCTACGTCCACCAATCTTGCGCCAGAGTAAAGGACTGATCTTATAACCAACTAGCCTGTCTAACATTCTTCTAGCTTGCTGCGCGTCTACTAGATCTTGATTAATTTCACGTGGATTCCTCACTGCATTCCTAACTGCATCTGGAGTAATCTGGTTAAATGCAATTCTAGAAAAATTCTTACTCTTAATGATCTGTGATAAATGCCACGCAATAGCCTCTCCCTCTCGGTCAGGGTCGCTTGCTAGATAGATATGCTCAGCCTTCTTAGCAAACTCATTAAGCTCGTCTACTACCTTCTTCTTGCCGCTCATGATCTCATAAGTAGGCTCAAAATTATTCTTAACATCGATACCTAAACCTTTGGCTGGTAGGTCGCGAATATGACCAATACTGGATTTCACTAAGAATTCAGATCCTAATATCTTTGTAAGAGTCTTAGATTTGGCAGGTGACTCAACTATCACCAAATACTTAAAATCTTTCTCTGAACTTGTTTTAGAGGTCGCTTTAGCCATTTTTAAATTACTGGTTATTCCTTATATAAGCATCTAAACAGATCTTACATCTTCTAATATTACATAGCTATATCATAATTTAGACAAAAACTAGAGAAATAAATTATTAACCAGGGGGTTTTTCCGCCGCTTCGCGGCATTTGCGCAGCGCTCTGCTTAATTTCACCTAATAAGACTATACAAATTAGTTTCCAGTGCGCTAATATTAATACATATTAACAGTTTAAGGAGTTTGAATATGATCAAGCAATTAATCGCTGAAGTGTTGGCCACAATCACTAATTTAGTTCTGGGCCGAAAATATGCATATCAAGTAGTAAAACGTAAATAAGACAGAGAGAAAAAGTAGGAGTCTGACCATAACATCGGCTAATTCACAAATAAATAATGCCACTAATAGATTGAATTCTAATTTCGATTTATCAAGTCGTGGTGCAAAACCTACCGGGATAGCTATGCCTTGGGATGGCAAAATAGCCTATGGTGCTGATGATGGCAATACCTTTAATCCGACTGTACAAAATTTACACAGCGATCCTCAATTAGTAAAGAATCGTCTTCCAGAGAACAGCATAGAAGCTCCTGGTAGACTGCGTTATAGAAAAAAATTCACAGAATATGACTTAGAAGGGGACTTAATGAATCCAGAAATCATAGATAAAGCCAAAGACTGGACTGAAAGAATTACTGACTTTTTTAAATTAGCTAGCGATGCTGCTGGTAAAGTGTTCTCACAACTTGGTGATATAACTAATATTGGAATTAATAAAACTGCAAGCAGTCCTATGCTTGTAACCGTTGGTGCCGCTGGAGTTGGACTAGTAGCTGGACTTAAAGCAGTGAAAAATATTATCCATGGTGTTAGCGTAGCAATAGATTCGAAAAAGGATACTAAATTGGGTTGGTTACCATATGAACTATTAGGTATATTACAAGGTGGTTTATTCTTTGGTCTAATGTCCCCATTCTTCGGTAAGAGAAATTTCCTTACAGAATTCCAAGACGGTAAACCAGTAGTTAAAATGAAATCAATAACTGGATTAGCTCTCGCTTGCCTAGGTTTCAGCGGTGCAATGAATCTTGCTAAAGGTGCTGGTAACTCGCTACTCGCTAAGATCCCAATAATTGGACCACTACTACAACAAATTTTTGAGACTATTTTTGGAGCGCAGAGAGAAGTAACTGTAGCTACTCCAGGTAGCACTGCTGGCGCTGAGCAGGCTGTCCCTGCTCATGGTTAATCTAAGTTAAAAGTTTAGCAAGCATATCATTTACTAATGCTGGTGCAGCCTTACCCTGAGTAAGTTTCATCACTTGTCCTACAAAGAACCCTTGGATTTTAGTGTTACCAGATTTATATTGTTCTACTTGTTTAGGATTAGCAGCTATTACTTCTCTGATCACAGCTTCTAAAGCTCCAGTATCAGTGATCTGTGCTAGCCCCTTATCATCGATTAACTTCTGTACTGGTGTACCATTAACCAGAAGCTCATTAATAATATCGTTCTTAGCAATATTATCCGAAATAAGACCTTGATCTATTAAGCTAATCATCTCCGCAAGCAGTTTAGGCGTAAGCTTAGTATCTCTTACACTTAGCTTATTCTCATTCAGGTAAGCGGCAACAGAACCTACTATCCAATTCGCTACTTTAACGGCGCTCGCACCAAGACTAATAGTCTCTTCAAAAAACATTACAGAATCTACTTCTTCAGTAAGAGTAGTAGCAGTATCTTCATGAAGTTGAAACTCTGCTATATATCGATTACGTTTTTGTTGTGGTAATTCTGGAAGAGAAGCCTTAGCATCATCGATCTGTTTCTGTATCAGAATTACCGGTAATAGATCTGGTTCAGGGAAGTATCGATAATCATGTGCTTCTTCTTTCGATCTCATAGAATGGGTTTTACCAGTGTTCTCATCAAAGAGCCTTGTCTCTTGTACTACAGTACCACCTTGATCTAATATTTCTGATTGACGTTTATATTCATATTCAATAGCGCGTGAAATAGATCTAAAGCTATTAACATTCTTAATCTCAGCGCGAGTACCGAACTTCTCAGCACCTGGTTTATTAAGCGATATATTAATATCACATCTTAGAGAACCTTCTTGCATATTACCGTCACAAACTCCTATATAGAGAAGTATTTTACGTAACTCTTTCACGTAAGCTACAGCCTCGTCAGCAGAACGTATATCAGGCTCTGAAACTATCTCTATAAGCGGCGTAGAAGCGCGGTTAAGATCCACTAATGAATAATCAGAACCATGCAATCTCTCAGCGCCAGAATGCACTAACTTACCAGCGTCTTCTTCCATATGGATTCTAAGAATTCTTACATCTTTATTACCAATATTTAATTTGCCATGATTACAGATTGGTTTATCGAATTGAGAGATCTGGTAACCCTTAGGTAGATCTGGATAGAAGTATTGCTTGCGATCGAACTTAGAATTAAGATCTATTTCACAACCTAGTGCAAGTCCCGCTTTAATCGCATACTCTACAGCCTGAGCATTAAGTACCGGCAAAACTCCTGGATAACCCATACATACGGGGCAAGTATTAGCGTTCGGTTCCGCTCCAAACTTAGTAGAACAAGAACAAAATAACTTAGAATTGGTTTTAAGCTGCGCATGGACTTCTAGTCCGATTACGATTTGGTATTTTAAAGCTGTTTCTGTTGTCATATAAGGATTTTAGCATGGGGATTCTGCTAGAATAATGGCTTAATGCTTGGAATCTACATCACCGCAGGCTATCCTAATACTCAAAGCACTATTAAAGCTCTAAGAATTCTTGACGAAGCTAATGTAGATTTGATCGAGTTAGGAGTGCCATTCTCAGATCCACTAGCAGATGGTCCAGTAATACAGAAGGCTGCCTATGAAGCGTTACAACAAGGTATGAATTTGGATAAGGTATTTGAGCTACTAGCAGAAGCTCGCAAGCCTGGTGTACAAGCGACATCTGGTAAAGGTCTGAATAACGTCATTCTATTCTCCTACTATAATCCTCTCTATGCCTATGGCTGGGATAAATTAATTCAACAATGCCTTAAACATAAAGTACGCGGAGCATTGATTCCCGATCTACCAGTAGATGAAGCAGAAATATTATCGAAGAAATTTAAGGATGCCGGATTGGATTTAATTCTACTTGCAGCTATCACTAGTACAGAGGAACGTTTACGCAGAATCTATGATTTATCTTCTCCGTTTATTTATTTAGTTAGTCGTATTGGTATCACTGGCAGCGATAGTGACAACGCGTCATTGCGAGGAGCCGAGCGTAGCGAGGCGATCCTCACGTCGCCTAGCGGCTCCTCAGGACAGGCTATGCAATCTCCCAGCGCAGTGATTCAGAAGCTCAAATCCTTTGGGAATAAGCCCATTGGTCTAGGCTTTGGTATAGATTCACGCACTAAGGTAGAAGATGCTTATAAGGCTGGAGCTGATATGGCGATAGTGGGAACCAAGGCTGTGAGAGTACTTGAGAACTGTGATGAGAGTATGAGCTGCTTTAAAGAGTTTATTAAAGCGCTTAAAGCTCCAGTAGAGGTTTAAATATGGATTTCTCACCTTATAAATTAATTGACTATACTGCGAAGTACCATGATGAACTTATAGCGTTTCTGGATAAGGGCTATAAGTTTGTGGGTTATACCAGTCTAGAACTCAATACTCTGGATCAAGATCTCATGAAGATAGAAGAGGTGTATGCGTCACCTTCTTGTTTCAAATTATTACTAAAAGATGAAAGCATTATCGGTAGCGCTGCGGTGAAGATTAAAGCTAACGAATCTGAGCTAAAGCGGGTCTTTGTTGATCCTAATTATCACGGACAACGTCTTGGTAAGAACCTGTCACTTTGGGCTTTTGATTATGCTAAGGAACAGGGTTGCGACCTAATGCACATCTGGTCTGGAACTCTATGTAAAACAGCCCATGAACTTTATAAATATTTAGGCGCAATAAATACCCAAGACCAACGTTTTATAGGGGGACAGGACAACTGCTATGAATATTACTTTCTAAAGAAGCTTTAAACATAGTTTTAACCTGGGAATGATATAATCAACACTAACTAAAGTATTTAGTCCGTAAACTGACAATTCAGTAAAATTTCCCATAGACCTGTTCTGGAAGTTCGAGAACAAGGCATGCGAGTCCCGAGCCACCGGAGTTTACTAAAACGTAAATGAGGATGGCGAGGGACGAGCATAACACAGTTATCGGACTTCCAGGATAGGTCTAAAATTATGGGGGCGTATAGCTTTGACAGAGGTCAGAGATGGTAAAACGCGAGTCCAGGTAGCCTAGGTCCTGGTAAAGCCAAGG
>CAZELI010000022.1:0-39142 GCA_964512985.1 uncultured Gammaproteobacteria bacterium
CAAAAAAAGTGGCCGTAAGACATATTGTTTATGAGATTACCGCGTAACTCCTGTAATCATCAATTTCCTAAAACTCATTTTATGTTGTGGTTACGCGCCTTCGGCGCGTTTCGTCCTGCGGACAGCTAATAATTCATCGTATTAAGCCGCGCGCAGCGCAACCGCCGCGCAGCGGCGGAACCCCATCCCCATCCTGGTTCGAAGGATTTTCAATAGAAAATATTATTTAAATGGGTGAGTAGTTACGTTAAATAGAGAAATCTAGGGGAAACCCCTGAAAATATAACTTGACAATACAGATTTGGGCGGCGTATAATTATTGTCATGACATATATTGTCTATGTGTAATTTTTGGTTGAACAAACCAAACTGGGCCAAAGATGACTAGTAGTGTAACAAATACAACACCAATAAATAAACCTAATCTACCAAGCGCTGCTCATCCAGGGTCGGGACAAAATGTTGTTGAAAAAAATAATCCTAATAAAAGAGGTGTGGGAGAGACACTTGCGAATGTAGGAGGTAAAGCTGTAGAGATGGGAAAAAGTGTGGCACAAAATGTTGCTGAAAGTGGAACTAATTTTGCAATTGAGAAAGGTAAGGAAGGATTACAGAATTGGTTGAGAATGCAGCTTGGACATACACTTGAAAGTATTTGTAATTTACCTTTTGTGGGCACAATGATTGCCCAATTAATTGCCCAAACTATTTTTCCGATTTACAAAGATCTGAATCCCAATACTAAATTAGATATCCATGCTTTTCAACATATGATGAAACACGGGCAGGTTAGTGAATTAGGAGAAGATATTTTCCCGGTTTTCACTAATTATTTGGCACAACAGTTATCAGAAGAAGAGCAACAGAAATTACAGCAAGGAAGTAATATGCTGATGATCAAAGCCTTTAGTAAAGCTTTATACTCACAAGCTACAGAGGGAATTAATACCGCAAGGCAGCCAGGTGGTCCTAGAAAGATTGGTAATGCAATAGCCAACTGGATTCCGTTTGTTAAAAACCTACCTGATAGTATTAAACCTTGGGTTGGTGGAGCGATTGGAGTATTTGCTGCTTATAAATTAGCAAGGTTTGCTTTATATCTGGCGAAGAAAGCATTATGGATTGCAGGTGGTATTTTTGGAATAAAATTCCTAGCTGATAAGTTTGGTGGCGGTGCAGGAATGCCTCCAGGATTGCCTTCTATGCCAGCAATGTCAAGTCATGGTCATACTGGTGGTCATGGTGAAGAAGCTGCTCCTGCTGGCGGTGGCATGATGGATAAAATAATGAAAGGTGTAAGCAAGGCTGCTGAAATCGCTGCTCAAGCACAAGGTGGCGCTGGCGGACATGGAGCCCCTGGCGGTGGATTTGGACAAGCGTTAGCAGCTTTATCAGGTGCTGGTGGCGGTGGACATTAAACTTGCTCTAATATAAAATCTAATTATGTTAGATATTCGAGAAGCGAAACCAGAACAGTTTGACGAAATCTGGCATATTTTTCAAGATGTTGTAAAGGATGCTGATAGTTATCCTTACCCACCAGATATAGATAAAGAGACAGCTTGTAATTTATGGTTTGCTCCTGGAGCAAAAATTTACATCGCATACTTAGATGGTGTTGCAGTGGCTACTCGATATATAGTCCCTAATAAGATTGGTCTTGGTTCTCATATTGCTAATACTGGAGTAATGATTGATCGAAGCTATCGCGGTAAGGGTCTTGGTAAGCAAATGATGGAATTTGCTATTAAACAAGCTAAAGCATTAGGTTACAGAGCATTACAATTAAATCTAGTCGTTGCTACTAATGAAGCTTCAATTAAGATCTGTAAACAATATGGTTTTAAAATTATTGGAACTCTCCCTGGCGCCTTTCATTACAAACAAAGAGAGTATGTCGATGCTTATGTGATGTTTAGGGAATTATAAATGGTATAATAACTGTATGAGCCTTGACGAGAAAATAACAATTATTCGTAATGAAAAAGGTCAGGAACTGGTTCAGATGAACATGGATGTTTTTCAAGCGATTCAATCGTATATTGAAGATCAAGGTTTATTAGAGCAAATGCTTCAAAATAAGGATAAGGAAGAGTACCTGGAACTCGACCAAGCTTTAGAATATTATCAGCAGCTTCCGGAGGCTGAATGAAAATTGAAAGTTATTGTTTCTAAGCAATTTTTGAAAGATCTAAAAAAGCTGCCAAAAAATTTTAGAAGCAGAATAGAGACATTTGTTTTTCAGTCCTTGAAAAATCTAAATTCAATTGAAGAGATTAAAAATTTAAAGAAACTTAGTGGCAATGATAATGCCTACAGGATCAGATTTGGAGATTATAGATTGGGTTTATTTTTTGAAAACGGTTCATTAATGTTTACTGTTGTAGGTGTAAGGGGTGATTTTTACAAGAAATTCCCATGATAGAATTAGTCGTCGATGTCCATCCTTAAATCATTACCCCAAGGCGAAAAAATCGGCATAGCATTCTCAGGAGGTTTAGATACTTCTGCTGCTATAGCTTGGATTCGTCATAAGGGTGGGATACCTTATGCTTATACTGCTAATCTGGGGCAGCCTGATGAAACTGATTATGATTCTATCCCTAAGAAGGCTTTAGAATACGGTGCAGAAGCGGCACGTTTAGTGGATTGTAGAACAGCATTGGTGAAAGAAGGCTTAGTAGCGCTTAGTTGTGGTGCGTTTCATATTTCTACAGCAGGTAAGTTTTATTTCAATACTACGCCACTAGGTAGAGCTGTTACTGGGACTATCTTAGTGACTGAGATGCAGAAGGATGGAGTGGATATTTGGGGTGATGGTTCTACTTATAAAGGAAATGATATAGAACGCTTTTACCGTTATGGTTTGATGGTCAATTCTAAGCTGCGTATTTATAAACCTTGGTTAGATTCTACATTTATCGATGAGCTTGGTGGACGTAAAGAAATGAGCGAGTGGCTTAATAGTCATGGCTTCTCATATAAGATGAAACTAGAGAAGGCTTATTCTACTGATTCTAATATTTTAGGTGCGACACATGAAGCTAAGGATCTAGAGCAGCTCAATACTGGAATCAATATTGTAGAACCTATTATGGGTGTGAAGTTCTGGGATAATGCAGTGAAAATTAATGCAGAGCAGGTGAAGATTGGATTTAAGCAAGGTCTGCCGACTTCTATTAATGGTCGTGACTATACTGATCCTGTAGCTTTAATTACAGAATTGAATACTATTGGTGGTCGTCATGGTGTGGGTATGTCTGATCAAATAGAGAATCGTATTATTGAAGCTAAGAGTCGTGGTATCTATGAAGCTCCAGGATTAGCTTTGCTCTTCATAGCTTATGAGAGACTTATCTCTGCGATTCATAACGAAGGTACTATTGATAACTATAGAACTCTAGGACGTAAGCTTGGAAGATTACTATATGAAGGTAAGTGGTTCGATCCACAAGCATTAATGCTAAGAGAAAGCTTACAGAGATGGATAGCCAAGGCTATTACAGGTGAGGTGACTATAGAGCTACGTCGAGGTGATGATTATTCGATACTAAATACTACTGGTGATAATTTTACTTATCATCCTGAGCGTCTTACTATGGAGAAGGGCGCTGGTGAGTTTACCCAAGAAGATCGTATTGGTCAACTCAATATGCGCAAGCCAGATATCACCGATTCTAAAGAGAAACTTAGGGTCTATGCTGAGGCTGGGGTGCTGAAGATTGAAGCACTTTCTGATTTAAAACTGTTAGAATAATATATAGTGAAAAAGGCATCTGAAAACTGGTTGAAGATTGCTGAAGCGGATTTGAGAGCGGCTAAGGTTTTGCTTAAAGCTGAACAATCCTTAAATGTAATCTTTCATTTACATGCAGCAGTAGAGAAGATTTTAAAAGGTATCGCGGAAGAGAAAGGACATAATCCTCCCAAAATTCATGCTCTTAAAAAACTTGCGGTTGATGTTTGTCAAATAACATTAGAGAAAAAAGCTGATGAGCTTATAAAAAGTTTAGATAAAGCTTTCATTGACTCTTGATATCCAGAGGATATTGAAATGTTTGAAGAAGAGTATGATGCAGAACGTTGTCAAAAATTATTTAGTGAAGTGGAGGTAATGTTTAAATGGCTAAAAAGTTTACTGATGAAGAATTAAACAGCATACTTAATGATTATATTTCAAGGTTAAAAAGCAAAATTAAGCTTGATAAGGCTGTTTTGTTTGGTTCTTATGCAAAAGGAACTGCGCATGAATGGAGTGATATCGATTTATTGGTAGTTTCTAATGAACTTTCTGAAAGAAAACCAAAAGCAGCTAATGGTTTTTTCCTTGATAAGCTTGTTGGATTGGATAAGGTTCATATTGACTTAGAAGTATTAGGAATTCATCCTAATACTTTAAATAATGAAGTCACCAAGTCATTCTTTGATGAAGTCTTAGCTACTGGTCGTGAAATACCTATAAATTAATCAAATATTACGAACTTCAGTGGTTTTCGTATGATAGATTTAATCTGATGCGCCTTTAGTTCAGTTGCCGGAGTAGCGTTAGCTACGACAAAACGAAAAAAAGACGTTGGTCTCTCATTTCGTGCGCCTTTAGTTCAGTTGGTAGAACGTTGGTCTCCAACACCAAATGTCGTGGGTTCAAGTCCTACAGGGCGCGCCATTCGCTAACACACTCACACACAGCCCCTGAGCCCAGGCTCGGCTCGCTGCGCTCGCCTCGCCTGCCACTCGCCCTAACGGGCTCGTGGACAGCGGTGTGGTGGGCAGGCATCAGCCTGCGGCTTCTGCTCTGCCCACCTACACCGCTCTGTAGCTGGGTTTGACTATAATTATTGAAATGAATTTCTTTAGGGCTGCCGCACCTTCCAGTCAGCATAATAGCTTCACGAAAAAAACTAAAGGGTTTAAAAAAGGTCAAGCTAAGATTCTGGTCGTGTAAAATAGAGTTCAAACCTGTTTTCCTGAGAATCTTGAACATTCCAGTAAAATCCTTCTCTAAAATTCTATGATGTGCTTCATTACTGGTTTCTAGAGAAGTACTGAGGAGTTCAAACCATGAACTGCCTTCTTGGGCTATTTTATTAATTTGCCCCTCCAGGTGGCTATTTAAGTTCACTATTTCATTTTTCTTGGATTTGTACTCGTCTAGGCTTATTTCTCCGTCAATTTTGAGGTCAAGGAGCCTTTCTAATCGCTTTTTATTGCTTTCCAGTGTTTTTTGGCAGTTTTGGACCTGCTCTTGGGTGCTTTCAAGTTCTTGATCTCTCCATTCTCTAATTTGAGTCTGACACCATTTGTGCCAGTCGTCATTGATAGCTATTTCTGAGGATAGTTTTTCTATTTGTAATGCTAGATCTTTTTCGTTTATTGCTTTTTGCTGACAATTACAAACTTTAGATTTTTTAGAGCATCTGTAGTATCTATATTCTTTACCTGATTTCTTAATATGAAATTCACTGGTAATGCTATAGCCACATTCACCGCATTTGCCAAGCTCGGTAAATAAAAAATTCTTGTCGTGCTTTTTAGTCTCTGGATCTTTAACTTTCCATCTTATATTTGCTAAACGCTTTTGGATTTGATCAAAAACATCTTTGGTTATCATGGCAGGATGTGAGCCAGGATGTAGTTCTCCATTGAGTTTGAAGATGCCGTAATAGAATGGATTACTTAGTAATCTTTCTACAGAGCTATAACCTATTGAAAGTCCCTTCTTCGTTTTAATTCCAGCGTTAAAAAGTTCCTTGTTCATTTGTGGCAGCGTTATATCGCCAGCTGCATATTTCATTAGAAGTGCTTTAATAGTATCGAAAGTTTCTGGACAAGCTTCGATAGTGTGAGTTTTTAGATTATTGACGTAGCCTCTTGGTGCAGGTCCAGGAAACTCGCCTCGACGTAATTTTTCTCTAATCCCACGCTTCACATTTTGTGATAGATTGTCGACATAGAGCTTGCTGAAACCAAATGCTAGTGAGAGATTAAACTTACCATGCGGGCTGAGATCGAATAAATAAGTAGGGAATTTTAGATCTTTTATTACACCTTGATCTATCAGATATATAATCTTCCCACCATCAACACTATTGCGACTTAGTCTATCTGGTTGCCAGGCGATGATTCCATCTGCTTGACTTTGTTCTAGCTCTGTGAGCATTTGATTGAAAATAGGACGACCTGGTTCTTTTGCTGTTTTAGATTCCGTGAACTCTTGAATTACTTCTAAGTTTTCTTTAGCAGCAAATTCTCTAAGTTCTTGAAGTTGCGATTCGATAGATAGTACTTGTCTATCTTCTGAGTCGGATGACTTACGAGCGTATATGAAGTATTTCATAGCTATAATTCTAATAAATTATGGAGAAAAAGGCCATGCTTATGTGTCATTTTAAGCAAATGAACTGTATATATCCTAAAGAAAGATGTTGTTAAAAAAAATTAAGAAACTAAAGCTGGAACAATCTGAGTATTGCTATTAGTCGTTGATTTAAGTGGTTGAACATTTGGTATTTCTGCAATAGTTTGATCCATACCCCTCTCTAAGGCTACAAGAGCTTTACGAAGGAATGATGAAAAAGTACTAGTACCTGCAATATGCTTACCAACAAGTTCTTTGAGTATACTTTCAAAAAATAATGGATTGTCTTGAATAACTGATAGCCCTATAGAACTAAAGTCTGGCTTCTTGCCAGAAAGAACCTTAGCAAAAAAACTGATTACAGGTTTAACTGTTTTATGAAGATCTATCTTACCAAGATTTGAAAGAATTGCACTTGTTAAATCAGATCGACTAACATACACTTCGCCTGTAACCTTGTTAGTAATTGGTCCAGCTTGGTTACTAGGACTGGTACCATAATCTAAGTTCATCACCAATGCTTCTTCTTCCTTGGTTAAACCTAATTGCTGAGCAATTTCACTATTTGTAGTTTTTCCATTTACAGCTTTACTAAAAACTTTTTCTAAAGTGTCTTCAATTGGTGTCGGCTGACTAAAAAGAATCATAATTTTTTGATTCAATCTTGTGAGGTCTAGTGGTTGAGCTTGTGAAGGTAAATGTAATCCTGGTGCAGCTATATTAAGAGTAATTTCAGGTTGTAGTAGTTGTGGCCCAGTACTAACTAATGTAGGGCTTTGTAGTGTGGTAGTGCCAGGTGCTGCTATCTGTAACATACTTAAAGTATATTAGCATATTTCTACAATTTAAGTATTTACTATTTGAATTGCTAACTTTAAGCCTGTTTCTGCTGTAAAATCCTTATACAAGACTCGCATAAAAAGTATTGACGTTTAACTTTAAATAATGCTATTATCCTATATCATATTTACTAGATTAAAACAAAGGAGTTTTATATGCCAGGATTTGATTCATTTGAAGCCATGTTCGGGGGTTTTAAACCACCATTTAAACCAGATTCCACTTTAGAAAGAGCTACTTCGAAAGAAGTTACTGAAACCAGAAGAAGCAGAAAACCGATAGATTTAACTGCGGATAAGTTGCAAGGAATAAACGATCCTCAGCTAAACAAATTAAATGAAGCAGTTACTAGATTGCGAGTAGTTATTGAACAAGAAGATGGGACAGAAAAAACAATAGGATCTGGATCTGGAATTGTTATAAGTCCTGATGGATTAGTTCTAAGTGTTAATCACGTTCCTGCTATTGGCACACAAAATAGTAGTGGTTTTATTTCTGGTACTCAAGTGCTTAAAAATTTAAGTACATGGGGTCAACTTCTAACCAAAGGAAAAGCTAAATTAGTTGCTGATATTGTTATTCCTCCAGAAGGACCAGCACTACCAAGTACTATGTTTACTCCTAAATCTGTAAAATCAGTAGTAGAACTATTTCCGAGCAATAAGGTAACAAATTATGATCCTACTGATGATACGGTTAAAACGGTAACGGTTCCGTTACAAATTATTACTGAAGATCCAGGGCACGATTTAATGTTAGCTAGAATTGATTTGCCTGAGAAACAAGACCCATATTCGTTTTTAAATTTAGCCAATACAAAACCTACAAGGGGTCAGGATGTTTATTCATTAGGGCATCCACTAGGGATTAAGCATAATTCATTAGCTTTGGGAGAAGTTATTGATCCTAATTTCGACGTAGATAAAATTAAAAGAGCACTTGAATCTCATGCAAATGTCGTCGGTGCAATTGCAGGAGCACTTAATTTTAATATTCCTGGAAAGACTTTATTACAAGGTGCTTTATTAGGATTATCTCAAAAGCTTGCTGGAGTTGATGTGAGTACAGCCCATGATTTTTTAAATGGAGCAACCATAAGCTCCAACCATATAGATCATGGCAGTTCAGGAGGATTACTTGCAGATAAAGATGGTAAGGTTGTTGGTGTAACTTACTTAGGTTTACCAAATAGCTTAATTAGTATAATGAGATATATTGCAGGAGCTTTAGACCTAAGACCAGCTTCTGGTGAGCCACTTAATGCGGTCACTGGTTCAGTAGGGCTTGATAAAGTACATAGATTCTTGGATGAAGCGGGTGTTGATTTAAATAGACTTAATGATGGTAAAGCAGCTGGCACAAAAGAACTTTTAAATAGAAATAGTCAAAGGCAAGCTGCTGACACAATCAGATTATTACTTACTAAACAAGGTAAAACTGGAACAGAAATTGAAGAAGAACTATCGAAGCTTGGACTAATAGGTAATTCTGCTAAAACTGCTAAGAAGACAGAGGAAGTCAAGCCTGAATATAAGGTCTTCTCATTTAAATCTCCACATGAGCCTATCGAAGTATTAGCTTTGAATGTTTCTAAATCTGATACTCAGCCTGGAAAAATTGAAATTCAAATTACAGTTAAGCTTATTAATGGTGAAACTCTAGAAACATCAGATTTTGTTGATCCAATAAAATTTGATCCAGATAAAGTTTTTGATCCAAAAACAAAAGATTTAGTCTATAAACATTTAACTGAGACAGAAGATGGTAAAAAGACATTAGAAAAGTTAAGTAGTATTCAACAAGAAATCCTATCACCAAGAGAGCTATTATGAACGTTTCCAATAATTTCAATATAGCTATTCCAGTTCATGAGTACTTAAGTTATATAGAAGGGAAATATGGAGCTGACCTGGCAACAAAACTATCAAGACAACTAGCTTCAGATGCCAAGCATATTGTAATAGCAGCAAATAATCAAACGGATCTGACAGATTTTAAAGCTGATTTGGAAAGAACCAAATTACATCAGCCAAGTCCACAAACTATCAAAGATGTTCTTGCAGGAAGACTTGATATCAAGGTTGATGATTTAGAGAAATTTTATAGCAAAATTTTTCTTCAAACCCTTGAAAGCTTTGCAAGTGAGTCTAGTAATCTAGGTGAAGCAGTAGATATGCTCTTTGATTTTTACCATACAAGTCGAAGCTTTGGTGGTCCAGAAAGTGCCTTGTTAAAATCATCTTCTGGTTTATTTATCGTATCTAATTCAGGAATGTTTAATTTTGATCTTATTGCAGCAATTAACACTTTAGTTGCGAAGAATAAAGAATTAAAAGTCCTTGACTTAGGTTGCTCAACTGGTTTAGGTACGTATTCCGTAGCAGCTGTCTTAGAAAGTCAAAGACAATATTGGCAACAAACTAATAATCAAGATTTTGATTATCAACTTCAAGGCATAGATATTTTTGATAAACCTTTAAAAGTAGCTACGCAAGGAACTTTTACTAAAGAGCAAATTGAAACTGGATACTATGCTAGTGATAAAGCATGCTTGCAAGATCAACAATTAATTTCTGCAGCACAAAATGCTGCTACTCTAAAATATGGTCCCATAGCTTCTCAGCAGATTACAAGTTTTATGAAGGATATAAGAGCTGAATTGATTAATGAGAAGTTAATTCCCTTAATAATGGATGAACCAAAAGCAGGTGAATATAAAGTTAAAAGTGCAATTGCTTCTAAAATTAGTTTTCAAAAAGTACAAGCTTTTGCTCTAAATTCAGATACTATCCCAAATGATGCCTATCATATAGTGTCTTGTTTTAATACTTTTGATTTATTGACGGATGAAGGAAAAGCAAAACTCTTAGAAGAAGCTACTAAAAAACTAAGTAGCGGAGGCTTTTTATTTTCCGATATATTCAAATTTAGTAATCCGAATGAATTTAAAGCAGCTAATCCTAAATGTGCAGAAGTGATTGACAGATATTTTGATATTTTGAATAATCCTAGTTATAGACCAGGTTCTAACGAGTTAAGCTACATGCCAGGCTTATTAAAGCGAAAATAAACCTTACTAAATGAGGTCAATCTCCATCAAAATTGCTTCAGAAGGTAAATTTCCCTCGGGATAGTAAGGATTAAGATGGGCTTTATTTATTTCTTTAAAACCATAACTTTCATATAATTTAAGTGCTTTGCTTAATCCACGTAAAGAATCGAAACGCATAAATTTATAACCCATTTGCTTAGCGGTTTCTAATGCTGAATCTAATAAATTGCGTCCTAAGCCTTGTCCTTGATATGCTTCTTTTACAAACATCCTTTTGAGCAAACATGTTTCTTGATCGTAACTAATAATTCCAGCACAAGCTACAGCGATATCATTTTGGTAAATTATAAAGAACTCGCCTCCAAGCTCAGGAGAATATTTTCCAGGTAAAGATCTAAGCTCTTCTTCAAAAAAATTAGTTTCAGCTCTTAAGCCCTGTGTCTTAAAAATATAATCATCATAACTCCTGAAAAGCTCTTGCAGAGCCTTAATAACTTCATGATTTGCTTTTGAACCAATGATTACGTTTGTCATCTTCTCTAATAGCCATTAATACTTTATTTATCCAAATTAATTGGCATCATACTCTGGACATCATCCATAGTATAACCGCCATGAAGATAGTATTCATTTTGGTCTACATCGTGTGTTCTTACAGACTTTTCATTTAATGATCCATCTTTTAATTGAAGTCTAGGAGATTGTTTGAAAGTGACTAAGAATTTTTCACTTCTAGATATCCTATTATAATTAGGATCGGTGGTTATATCCAAACTATCATCGTTTTGATATCTCTTTCCCGTAACTCGATTACCGTTTAATAATTCTTGTCTTTCTTCTGGACCAATTACTCTGTAAAACTGGGTCGGTAGACTAACTCCAACTAGAATCTCTACTTCTCTCAGTGAGACATCTTCAAGTCCCCATGAACACAAATGTTCTTGCATTGCTTTAGGACTCATGTTTGGTGGTATTGAAAAAGACATCCTTTGAATATATAGCGTAAAAACAAACTAATTTTATAAGAATTTGACCAAAATAAAGAAAAAATTATAACTGAAAGACTGATTAAGATTAGGTATAGGGTGCCTTTAATTCTTGATGAGTCATTGATCCATCATTGATTAAGAGCTGGTATGCTGTTGCTTCTGTCACATTTTGTAATGGTCTATCTTTACCATCTACTCCAAGCTCTTTTATACACATCACGTGATCGGGTTTGATTCCTGCTTGATTCTTATAACCTCTTGCAAACTGCTGTCTTAAATCCCAAAGCTGTAGTATACCTTTCTCTTTAGGACCAGCATTGAGATTACCTGTTACTGTAAATCTAGAGTCCATCATATCATCGTCAGCTTTTAATCTCCTTCCTGTTGCCTGTTCAGCCTCTAAAAAAGTCTCTTGTCCTTCTTGATATTTTTCAGCTCTTAATTCTTGTAGGGCAGCATTTCCACCGTTTTCATTATTAGCATCACGTCTGAGACGTTCATATCTAGTTTCCGATCTTGGATTAATTTGTGGTTTAAAACCAGCAGGAATCTCAGTTGCATGAACATTGCTGTAGCGTGATAGATAAATTTTAGATCCTACTCCCATCTCTTGACTTACTTTATCAACAGCACATATAAGCGCACCTTTGTCTCTTTCTTTGTGATGTTGAAACTGGAGATCTTTATTTGGATATAACCTAAGGACTTCATCAATATCATTAAAAAACTTACCTCTTTCCCATCCCATAATTATTGGAACAGGGAAATTTTTACCAGACAATTGATTGCAACGTTGTTGTTCTTGAAAAACACCTTGTACCAAATCACGCATAGTCTGAGCCATTGCTTTTACAGATGTATCATCGTGATCTTGCTGATAGACTATTTCTCTTGAAGTTGGACTAACTTTTGATACGGTTGTTTTAAATTTACCTTTCTCTATCGCCCCAGCTACAGCTAAAATTGAAGTATTATTCATAAATCTTTACCTCTATAGTTTTAAGCAGTTTGTTTTGCAAGAACATTAATTGCAACAGCCAAATTCTTTATATTTTGGATTCTATCTCCCTTAGCTGCAAGAGCACTACTAATAAAGGCCTTAAAGTAAGGGACTGGATTTTGACGGAAATCTTGTAAAGAACCTACTTCTGGCCATAATGTATCCATTCGATGTGGGAAATATTCAAAAACTTTTTTTGGATCATGACCTTTAGCCAATCTTTCTAAAATAAGATCAGATCTTGTGTGATCTTCAGAAACATACTGGTCAGAACTAGTACCTTCAACTCTTTTAGTTGGTCGTGCCCTTCCATCTCGTGACATTTCTAAACTACAGTTTTCAAACAATGAATTTGCTCCTTGAATAAAGCTTGCCAATAATCTTTCTGCAAGAAAATTATTATTAGGACCCGAATAATTAGTTATGAGAGCTTCAAATATTTTTAGATTCTGAGGTTCACTAATATTTAACTGACCATTACTTATCAACTGTGCCGGCAGTTGTTTATCAGCTCGAGCTTTATCAATTAAAGTTCTAACCTCTGTACTTGTTCCTCCTGGATTTGCAAGAGCATTAATAGCTTTAACAAATTTTCTTAAAGCTTCACCCTGATCTTCTTTATAAGGCTTAGTCATCGTTATAAAGCCACATATGTAAGCTACTGGATTTATCAACAGATCTTGGAAAGAACCTTTTACAGGATTCCAACTATCCAATCTATGAGGAAAATAATTTACGGTTGCTTCTTGATCACCACCTTTAACTAATCCATTAATTATTAATTTTGATCTAGCCGCATCATGTTCGACATATGCTTCTGAAGATGTGTCAGAGAGAGCCATTGTTGGTCTTGCTTTACCGTTTGATGCCATCTCTAAGCTACACTTTGCGAATCTCAAAGAAGTGGTTTGTAAAAATTTTACTATTAATTTTTCGGCAGCAAACTTACCAGTATGTCCGAAATGTTTATCAAAAAGTGTATCAAGTAATTTTAATTGAGCTGGAGTTTCTGCTTGTAAAAGTCCATCAGTTCCAATCAATTCAGCTGGCAAAGATCCTGCCTTTACACACCTTGCACAATAAGCAATATCATTTTCATTAATTTGGCGATCCATCACATTGGGATTTGATACATCAGCCGTTGTTCCAGCACTTAAGTCTTTTAACTCTTGACCATCTCTATCCAGTGTTAATGTTGGAGATGGAGCAATTTCATCTTGAGTATTTGTAGCATTTACGGCAACAAGGTTTTGTCCATTTACTTCATTAATATTTCCTGCTCTTTCAGTTTCACCAATTATCATTTTTTTATTCTCCTTAAACTTGTTTCATCACTATGGCTTTGCCTTGATTTCATCTAAAGTAGCCTTAAGTAAAGGTATCGATGAAAGTACGCCAATAGTATATTCAGCTGAATTTTTTGATTTAATTTCACAAATAACTTCAAACGTATTTTTAATCAATGAGGCAAACTCGGGGTTATTTGAAGAGAGAATAACTTGCATTACCTTTCCTCCCACTACTTCTAAATTTATTTCATTTCTTTTGGAATCCTCTATTTCAAGATCAAAAGTATTTTCAATTAACTGTAGAAGTTGTTTGAACAATTTTATTTCCTCACTATTTAGAAGGGGTGTTGCTTTCTTAGATTTAATAGAAGTGTCTAATAATTTCAATAATATTGGTGAAACTTTTTCTAAAGCTATCAAAAACTCTCCCCCAGGGCTTTGTCCAAGATATTCATAATTATCTTGAGCATTAGAGAATGAAGGTAGTTTTATGCCAGTTGTGTCTTTAACTTTTTCTTGAATTGATCTATATAAAAGAGTTGCATATCCTTTGCCAAAACCTAATTCCTCTTCAATTTTATACAAAACCCCATTATATATTCCATAGAGACAAAGTAAGCTTAAAATTTGTCTCTCTTTAGGTTTTAATCCCAAATTAGTTCCTGCGAGAAATAATTTATAACGTTCTTTGAAGTCACTTTCTTTAGATGCTAAAACAGTTAGATGTTTGTATGGTTGTCTATGAATACGATCATTAAGATTACTAAATGGAGTTTCATTTCTTCTATAACCATTTTTAGTTGGAGATAAATGAAATTCTCTTCTGACTGCATCAATTGTTTTTCTAAATGCAGACATGATAAACCATTTATATCCTGTGTATTTTGTTAGGATACTTGGATTTTTATATACACTTGTAAACATGGCTTGAATACCATCTTCAGCAAAGTTCTCAAGTTGTTTTTGTTGTATATCAAAAGTTTTTCCTAACTTTCCAACAATAACTCCTCTTAATTTAGTTCTTAGTTTCTGAAATGTTTCACTTGAGCATTCTGGGAAATTAGATTTAAATTCAGCAAAAAGATTTTCAAATGAATTTGGACTTCTTTCAGAACTTTGCCATTCTGGTGATGTAATAATTGGTGCTGTAAGAACAGTTTGCATTATAAAATTAATAGAACGTCCTCTTTTCTTGTTCTGAGCAGAGTTTCAATATAATATCAATACGCTTTAGCTTTTGTCAATACCCTTTAGCGAAATTTAGGATTTTTATTGCTAATACAGGGTTTTTGTCTATGGACTTACCTTTCTATTTGGGTTATATGATTTGTGATACTATTTGTTTATGGAATCAGTCAATACTACAAATATTTCAGTAGAATTGCCGACTAAAAGTCCCATTAATGTTATTAATGATGTCTCATCAAATACTTCTAAAGAATCTAATCACAGAGACAGTGCTCTGTTAAAAGAGTTAATGGATAAGTCTGATTTAGAAAAAGCGAAAAAAAGAATGTAGATCCAAGTAAGCCTAAATGGACTACGCCTCTCATCTTTAGTGGTTTAGGTTTGACTTTAATTGATAATCTCCGTGGAAAATTAATAAGTGGTCCCTTTAATTTAATTGGTTTTGTTATGATCGGTATTGGATTAATAGCTAAGTTTTTACATAAATAGTATCTATAGTTGAAGACTCATATCAAAGTATAAAAAAAGATTTTGTGATGCACCTTTAATCCTAAATGTTCTCTGGCAGGCTGAGCCTAGGTCTCAGCCTGGTTCAGTGAGCCCCTTCGGGTCTCACTTCACAGAAGCATAGACTCTGACTACTAAACGATCAGAAGAAAATTGATTATAAGATCTCAGTTTTGAGTTGAAACTTGCGCCTCCTCGCTTCGCTCGTCGTTGCTTTCCCTTTAGTTTTTTCGCTCGTTTTTTAGGGCTGACTGAAAGGTGCAGCAGCCCTAAAAAACTTCACTCAAAAAAAATTATTAAACCCAACTACAGAGCGGTGTTACACCGCTATCCACTTCACCCTTTTAGGTCGAGTGGCAGGCGAGGCGAGCGCAGCGAGCCGAGCCTGGGCTCAGGGGCTGTGTGTGAGTGTGTTAGCGAATGGCGCCGCGCTTTGGGGTTGGCGCGAACTGCCGCCGCGGAAATCATCAACTTGTAGAGTCTTCGGACTGCGTCCTCAGCCTCTACTGCTAGAAGAATCAGCTAAGGCTGCTTAAGTCGCTAAACGCTCCTTAAGCAGCCTTAACTATTTTCCCGATATAATTTTCGCGGCGGCAGTTCGCGCCAACCCCAAAGCGCGGCGCCATTATACTTTCTCCCCTATCCTCCAAACTCCTTTCTCGCGAAATGCAGGTATAGTTTGTCTTTTAGCGGCGTTGAGAATTGTTGATGTGGATTTCTTCTGCTTCTTGGCGTAGTCTGTGAGTCTTACTATTTTCTCTGATCTTAAATACGCTAAGCGTTTATGGAAAGCTTCTGTGAGAGCGAGATAGACTATTCTATCCATGCCACGTGAAGCTTGCTTCGCATCATAATCTCTGAAGGAACTATAGTAATCTGCTTTCTCTTTATCTCTAATTATTACAGGCGGAAATCCCAATCTTTGTAGCTGATAATTTATCAGTACCCTCCCAATGCGTCCGTTACCGTCACAGAAAGGATGTATGTTTTCAAACTCAAGATGAAATTTGGATATGCGCTCCAGAAAATAATGACTAAGTTTAGACTCATATGTATTGAGGGCATCTTGAATTAAATCTTCGACTAGTTCAGGTGCAGGCGCGGTGTGAGTTCCGACTCTTACATACTCACCCGTGGTTCTGAAGCGTCCAGCAATGCGATCGTCTATACCGCCAAGCAGCATTTTATGAAGTAATAGAATTAATTCTTTATCAAGCTCTTGTTCTTGGGATTTACTACGGATATAATTAACTACTCTTGCCAAATTTTTAGCCTCATATACTTCACGCAGCGAGAGGTTTGCGCTGAACTCTATATCAAGAAGTATCTGTTCAGTTTCTTTAAGAGTGAGAGTGGAGTTTTCAATAGCATTAGAGTTATAAACAGCCTCTGCTACTTCTACTTCATCAAGCATTATTAGTAATGATTCTTTACCGCTGCTAAGAGTGTTAAATTCTGCTTTGAGTTCATCAAGATAGTGCTGTTGATCAGCAGTTATGGTCATATCTATAATTATACCATAGATTCACGCCTTTTATGTATTATCTCGTGAATTTCATTGAAATTTAGAGCAAATTCACGGTTTTTTGCTAAAAATACGTGAATTTACTTGTAATTAACAATGCTTGTTTTGAAAGAATACGCAGAAGCATACGACGTCAAGTGTGTATTGGAACTTAACAAAAAACACATATTTACATTCTGATTGCAGCCTGTGAAGGTATAGAAAAATCAGAAGCAATATATGCTGGAACTACTTTATCATTTGCTTTAAATCTCCGTGAAAAAATTATGCTAGTTTCTGTTGGTGATAGTACAATCTGTGCTTTGAATAAAAATGGAATCATTCAAGAGTCAGTGAATACCCCGATCCCGACTCATGTTGCAGCCTTGACTGTAGCTTTTAATCAAGATTCTACGGTAAAGTTACGTAGAGTACCTAAAATGCATTTCACTATTTTGAATAAAAAAGATGTAGATGGTTTGATTCTTGCTTCTGATGGTGTAATCGAGAACAATATTCAACGATATTTAGGACCAATAGTTAATTGGGACACTTCGTCACTGGGATTTGGCAGCATAACGAAATCCATTCCAATGCATGATGGGATTATTTATAACCCTCTAAGGAAGTTTTTGAAAGCTCTGACTGTGAGCGTGTCAGCAGAATTTCTAATAAGAGAATTTATTAATTTATCTTCTGCTTGTTTCTGTTGCTGCTTATTTAATCCCATTTTTTCTTCATAGTCAGCCAAAATTTCCATTAAATCTAGGTTTAAGTTTGGTTGTTTTTTAGTAGGTATATAGTTTTGTAAGGTAGTATCGGCAATCTGCTGATCAGCTTTAAGTTTATTTTCAGTAAGAATTATCATTAATGTTTGGTCAGTGATTTGCTTTTCGGGGGTACTTTTAAAATGTTCTTTTATGCATTGATCTATGATACTTGCTTGTTGTGAGGTATTAGATAAAGTCTTAAGTGGGGGTGCAGCCATGCTGCTTCCATTCTCTCTAGATATTTCCGTGGCTTTTGGCTTTGGTCCAGGTTTCTTTGGACCAGAAGGATTAACCATTTTAAGTAGTATTATAAGTTTTTTATATACTGTGTTAGTCGTAAGCGTTGTATTAGATTGTACTATTTCAAGGATAGCTTTTGGTAAATTCGCGAGTAATATAGCTTTGTCGTTTTCATTGCGAGTATTTTGACTTAGAGAGCGGTATGCATCAGTAAAACTTCCTATAAGTGATGTATCCTTCTTCATAGCATCAATAAAATCACTATTTAACTGTCTTACAAATTCATCTGGCGTTAAGTCATTACTTAGATATTTACTAGTAGGATTTTGAAACTTAAGGCAATATCTACTAAAAGCCTGAATAAAAGCATTGTTATTTTTTGATTGTATTAAATACTGAAGCTGACTTTTGGTAATAGTCCCATTATTTAGAACTAAATCATAAGCTTTTTCGCATGGAATGAGTTCCGTTCTTAATGAATTTCTTGGCTTAGATGCACGAATTCCTGTAGTGGTTAATGTTTCTTGCATCTTTAATAGTATACAGGATAATACTTAATCGAGTATAGACTATCGAGTAAAGTTGAAATTATTCTTAATAGATACTACAGATTTTATGTAATTACGCTAAAATTCATCCCTATGGGACCTGGGTCCTAAGGTAGACGTTCGACTTGGCAAATTAAAGACGAATATTATGAGCTTAACTATGGAAAAAACTAAAGAAGATAAAAATGAAAAGACCGGCTTTATTAAATGGCTAACTGAAGATGATTCTCCAGAAATCGGTATCGCCAGTAAAGAACCTTTAATGGAATATTTCCGTGGAGTTAAATTTGAGTTTAATAAGATTGTATGGCCTACTAAAGAACAATTAAAAAACGAGTTTGTTACGGTTATTGTTATCGTTGCGATAATTTCAGCTTTGGTTTTTGTTATAGACTTGGGTCTTGCAAGAATGATTAGTACTATCAAGGGAAGTTAAGGGTATAAAGGAAAGAACATGAGTAAGCTAAAACATAAGACTGGTGAAAGAGGTTGGTTCGTAATTCAAACCGCAAGTGGTCATGAGAACAAGGTTAAAGGTCACATTGAGAAGCGCATCACCACTATGTCTGTGCAAGATCGTATTTTTAATGTGGTTATTCCTGAGCGTACCGTTGTTAAAGTAAACAAGTCTGGTAAAAGAATTGAGAGAAAAGAGAAAGAGTATCCTGGCTATGTATTAGTAGAGATGATGCTCGATGAGATGACTTGGGCTACTGTCAGGGAAGCTCCTGGGGTATTGGGTTTCATTGGAGAGAAGAATAAACCAACTACTTTAAGTGAAGCGGAAGTGCGTAGAATTCTGCGTAAAAATCAATTACTCGAAGATCCTAAACTTGGAGAGAAAGCTGCTATTGATTTCTCTGTGGGTGAGACTGTGAAGATTCAAGCTGGTCCGTTTGAAGATTTCATTGGTGAAGTGGCTGAGATTAATAGTGAAAGAATGACACTTAAGGTTAACGTGATTGTATTTGGTAGATCTACTCCAACAGAAGTGCCAGTGAATCATGTAGTGAAAGTATAGACAATTATGGAAATTTTTTACTTTATCGCTAAAATTATTCTTGCTATCGTTTGCATCGTCTCTTCCTTGCTTTTACTTTATTTAAGTGTGAAAGCACGGGTTTTCTTAGTGTCGCTTAAAGAACTTGAAACCCTATTAACTAAAGACATACGTAAATTTATGGTTGGTGGTTCTGTGGCTATCAATGCTTTAATACCACTTATTTTTAAGCCTGGTAGATCCTTTTCACCTTTTGGGCTGATTGCGTCTATAATAGATATGGTTAAATCCCGTTAGGGACCATTTAAGATGAGAGTCGCAATTTTTACAGAAACTTTTTTACCCCAAGTTAATGGTGTGGTAAGAACTCTTGAAAGAATAATTAGATATTTAGAAGATAAGGGTCATGAAGTTTTAGTTATTACCATTGGTGAAGGTGAAGATAGTTATTCTAAGAGTCCAGTTGTAAGAGTCGAAGGCATTAAATTTTCGTTTTATAAAGAACTTTATTTAGTTAAGCCAGAAGATAAATGGTTTGCAAAGATTCTAAAACAAGATCTAATGCATGTGCCGATGTCTATTCTGCAAGCTCTTGTACCTAATAAACATAGCTTGGTGGAGAAAACTCTTAATGAGTTTCAGCCTGATATCGTGCATTTGGCGACACCTGCGACGCTTGGAGCTATTGGACTTTATTACGTTGAGAATATGCAACTACCTTGCCTCGCTACATTTCATACTGACCTCGCTGCTTATGCACCAATGTATCAAGTGCCATATATTGAGGAGATCCTTAATACTGTAACTAAGATGGTCTATAGTAAAGCTGGTCGGGTACTGGCTCCTAGCCCTAGCTCACAGAAGAAGCTAGAAGAAATTGGGCTTACCAGTGTTGGTGTTTTTGGTAGAGGAGTAGATGCTGATCTCTTTAACCCGAATAAACGTAATAAAAAAATCTGGTCTAATTATGGATTGAACCCAGGTGCAGTAACCTTACTTTATGTAGGTCGGCTAGCAGATGAGAAGTCTATTCCTGAATTGATTGAGGCGTTTTTAGATTTAGAGAAAAAACATAAAAACATTCAGTTAGTAATAGTTGGTGATGGTCCAATAAAAGCAGAATTACAAAATCTATTAAAGGGTAAAACTAAGAATTATTGTTTTACTGGAATTAAGAAGGGTGATGAATTAGCTGAGTTGTATGCTTCTTCGGATATTTTTGCGTTTCCTTCGCGTACTGAGACTTTTGGGCAGGTAGTGCTAGAGGCTATGGCATCTGGAATACCAGTGGTGGGCTGTGATTCGCCTGGGGTAAGGGATCTGGTTCGGCATAATGAGACTGGCTTGCTGGCTGGAATTAATGGACTGGAGTTTTCTAAAGCATTAGAGAGCTTAATTAATAATGAAAAACAACGGATAAGTTTTGGGGTTAAATCCAGAGAATTGAGCTTGGAGCGGGCTTGGGGCTATATTTTAGATAGTTTGGTCTCTGAGTATGAAGAGTTGATTGGTGTTAAAATAAGTCAATATGAAGACTATGCAAAAAGAACAAAGAGGGACAGCATTACTCGATAATCGTCAATTAACAAAATCCACAGCTTTTACTAAACGTGAACGAGAGGAATTAGGTCTTAGAGGTTTATTGCCAGCTCGTATTTGTGATGCAGCAGTCCAAGAGAAGCGTATCTTACGTAGCCTTGAAGCTAAACATACAGATATGGAGAAGTATATTTTCCTAACGGCTTTACTTGAGCGTAATGAGAGACTTTTTTATCAGATCGTAATTGATAATCTTGAGCAAACGATGCCAATAATTTATACACCAACTGTAGGTCAGGCTTGTAAAGAGTTTGCACAGAATTTTCGTAAGACTAGGGGCTTCTATATTAATCCTGATGATAAAGGTGATATTAGAAAGATTCTCGATAACTGGCCTCACGATGATGTCAGAGTAATTGTTGTAACTGATGGAGAGAGGATTTTAGGTCTGGGAGATTTAGGTTCTAATGGGATGGGCATTCCTATTGGTAAATTACAACTTTATGTCGCTGGTGCTGGAATACATCCTGATCAATGTTTGCCAGTAATGCTTGATGTGGGAACCAATAATGAAGAGTATTTGAATGACCCTTTATATCTAGGTTGGCAAGGGCAACGTATACGAGGAAGAGAATATTTAGAGTTAGTTGATGAGTTTGTTACCGCTATCCAGGATAAATTTCCTAAAGCACTTATTCAGTTTGAGGATTTTACTACTGAGAATGCTTATCGTTTATTAAATATCTACAGAGATAAATGTCTATGTTTCAATGATGATATTCAAGGTACTGCTTCGGTTGTTTTAGCAGGAGTACTTGCTTATGAAAGAGCTGCTAAGAAGAAATTGCAAGACCTTAAGTTTATGTTTCTTGGTGCAGGCGCTGCTGCTACTGGTATTGGTGATTTGATAGTGTCAGCCTTAGTAGAGCGAGGTGTGAGTGTAGCAGAAGCAAGAAAGCAACTTTGGTTTATTGATAGTAAGGGATTAGTCGTAGCATCTAGAACAGATTTAGCTGACTATAAGCAACCTTACGCGCATGATCAGAAGGCTATGGACTTTAGTCAAGCATTAGATGTTCTTAAACCTGATGTATTGATTGGTGCTACTGGAACTCCAGGAACTTTCACTCAAGAAATAATAGAGAAGATGGTTTCGTTCCATGGACATCCAGCGATTTTTGCATTGTCTAATCCTACTTCTAGAGCAGAATGTACAGCCGAGCAGGCTTATACTTGGAGTAAGGGTAAGGCTATATTTTGTAGTGGTAGTCCGTTTGGTCCAGTTACTGTTAATGGTAAGGAACATAGACCTGGACAAGGAAACAACGCTTATATATTTCCTGGTGTGGGACTTGCTGCAGTAGCTTGTGACCTTACGAGAGTTACTGATGATATGTTCTTAGTTGCAGCTCAAGCACTTGCTAATCTAATTCAAGAGAAAGATTTAGAGAGTGGTACTATGTATCCACGTTTAAATGAAATACGTGGAGCTTCATTAGATATCGCAGTAGCAGTAGCCAAGAGAGCTTACGAGAAGGGTTTAGCACAAACCCCATTACCAGCGAATCTTAAAGAGCATATTGCGAGTTACGTATATGATCCGAGTTATTAGTTTGTCATCAAGTATGTCATCCTGAGGGAGGGCGAAGCCCGACCGTAAGGATCCACTTTTATTAATAGACTATTCGTAGTAGTGGATCCTTACGTCGCAACCTACGGTTGCTCCTCAGGATGACGAATCTTGCCTATTTACCTATTTTTAAGATTATATTGCATAATGGTATATATCAATGGCTGGTGATGAAGATAATGACGATAAGCAGTTTGAGGCGACTCAGCATAAGCTAAAAGAACAGCGCAAGAAGGGTAATGTTTTTAAGAGTAAGGATCTTACTCAGCTCTGTGTCATGATTGCTGGTTTCGTTATATTGTTTACTTTTGGTAATCAAGCATATCGATTATTACAAGAACTCTGTGTAAATTTATGGAGTGAGATCCCACACTTTAATAGAATCAGTGGTAATTATATTACTTTCATGGCTTGGAAAACAGTCATATTAATTATTGTTCCTACTATGTTAGCTCTTTCTCTTATTGCAGTAGGTATAGAAATCTTACAATTAGGTGGCGTAACTTTTACTACGGAACCCCTTAAATTTAAATTAGAGAAACTTGATCCTATTAAAGGACTCAAGAATATGTTTAATGTTAAGTCACTATTTGAGCTTGGTAAGGGTTTACTTAAGGTGATTATCACGGGCTATCTGGCTTGGACAGTGGTAGAGCATCATATGCCGAAAATCCTTACTAATATAGTTGCCGCTCATAAACTTTCTGGATTCTTTGTGGTGGCTGAGATCTTCTGGGAATTTTTCTGGAAGATGTCTGTCTTACTTTTCGTAGTTGCGATTATTGATTTCTTGTTTCAACGTTGGAAGTTTATGAAAGATCAACGTATGAGCTTTAAAGAAATGAAGGATGAGTATAAGGAAACAGAGGGTGATCCTTTAATTAAATCTAAGCGTAAACAAAAACAACGAGAGATCGCTCGCGGTGGCGGTGGTGGCGGTATGGCGAAGGTGCCAGAGGCTGACTTTGTGGTGAAGAATCCATCTCACGTAGCACTAGCAGTGAAATATAACGAAGAGATGGATCAGGCTCCTAAGGTTATAGCGAAGGGTGCTGATTTACTTGCCGAACAAATTATCAAAATCGCTGAAGCTTATGGAGTGCCGGTTGTAGAGAATATTCCTCTCTCTCGTGCCTTGTTTAGATTGGTCAGAGTCAATCAGGAAGTGCCTCCTGACCTCTATCGAGCAGTAGCTGAAGTATTGTTATTCGTTTATAAAGTTAAGGGTAAGACTTTTGGGTAAGGTTATATCATTTTGCCGTCATCGCGAGCCAGCGAAGCTGGCGTGGCGATCCCTTATGCGTTTATGAGATCGCCACGTCGTCTGCTTCGCAGACTCCTCGCGATGACGGTGTTTTAAACGCGTTAATAATACTGGTTATATCTTTTTTATTAACTAACTTGGCAATAAACAAATATGCCAAATAGAAAATTACTAAGTAATAAATTGGTAAGAAAAATACTGCGATTATTGGCACGATAATGATCGCGATACATCTTCCGATTTCTAAATATTTATGACAGAAGCTAGCTGAGAAGATGAGTGTAACTAAGTTAGCAAGCATAGTGGCATAGACGGCACCGTCTAAACCATACTTATTGATAAGAATATAATTAGCTGCAACATTAGTGCTAATGCCGATGATCTGTCCTGCAAGTCGCTTACCATGCGCTGCCTGGGTCATCAGAATTAAGTCTGGAGTCTTCTGTAAGAACCACATAAGGTTAACAAATGCAAATAACTTAGCGATATAAAGTGACTCACTATATTCTGAACCAAAAACCTTAAGTAAAATATCTTCTGAATAAAAATAAACTAAAATAAACACAAAAGTACCCGAAACAGCAAGGAACCTAGAAAGATGTTGGGTAATGGTCTTAAAGTATTGATGATTATTAATTATAGAATCATGCATGCTTGGTAAAAATACTTGCGTAATAGATTTAAGTACCATCTGTGTGTTTCTGTTAAGCTTCGCTGGAATCGCGTAAAACGCTACAGCAGTAGGTCCTATAAGGCTCTGCAACATTACTCTGTCTATTCTTCCTTGAATGCCATCTAGGGAATCAAGAATCCCAAATCCAAGTGAATCTTTGAACATGGGTTTAAGTTGGCTTAAATCTACTTCAAGCTTAAATAATCTTAGAGTACTCCATGCTGAAATGATGGTAGTAACTACTCTCTCAATCAAGAATGCCCAGACTAACATAATTAAGTCACCTTGAAGATAAACTAAAACACCAAATATTACTGCAAGTCTAATAACTCTATTAAGTCCAATAATAAATGATATGAGTTTGAACTGCCCAAGAGCCTTACGGGTAATCCCAAACACAGACGCGATACTTTCTAATCCATAAATCAGAATATAAATAGCGATTACTTTTACTATAGTTAAATCAGATTGCGTGTTAATTGCAACGAAGTAAATAAGAAAACCAGCTGGTACTAGAATTATAAGTTTTAGTAAGAGTGCTGTAGTGGAGGCTTTATTAAGCCCTTCGATAAATCCTCTCTCGTCATGTGCGGCAAATTGTAATATAGAGTTACGAAACCCAGTTCTAAAGAACAAATTAAATAATTCTACAAAAGCTTCCGCAGAGAGTAAGATACCGAGATCTTTTGGTCCAAGGAGTTTAGCTAGAGCAATGGTTATAACAACAGATATGGCTAGCTCAAATCCTGAGCTTGATAACATATAGGTCAGGGATTTAATTAAATTAGGTTGTTTCATTTCACAATACTGAATTCATCAAGTATTTTACTATCTTTTGATAGGAATTTAACCTTAAGTTTATTGCTATCTATATCTAGAATTACAGACCCTTCGGTAGAATTGGCACTAGCCATGAGTGGATCTGGATGTTCCTTGTCAATCATTCTGAAAGCTGCTCCAGATGAGCCTAATATTAAATATATGCTACCTTCACCTTGCTTATACTGATTCAAGCTAGATGATTTAATCTCAGGTTCTAGTTGATGTGCTGCTTGAATGGTCTCTGGACTGTAATAAACTTTCCTCTCGGTCTCTTTATGAAGACCCTCTTGAGAAACTCCGTTAACAGTTTTAATGTCTAATGGATATGATCTCTGATAATTATGAATATGACCATTGAGAACCAGGTCTACTTTGTATTGATCTAGAAGTGGAACGACATGGGCACGCATCCATTCTTGCCAGATGTCTGAGACGGTATGACCTACTCCATGCCCGAAGGGTGGATGATGGAAGGCTACGATAGTCCATGCAGAATGGTTTGTAGCTAGGTCTTGTTTAAGCCACTCTAGCATTGCATTCTTAGCTGTGCTTTGAGTTGTCCAGATTTTTTCTTTGTTAGTTTCATCAGTGTTCAAATCTTCCCAAAGTGAATCATAGGAATCTAGGATAATGAAATGTATACCAGTATAGTCAAACGAGTAATAAGGTTTATTAAGTCTAAAAATATTGAAATAAGCTCCGTGGCTTTGAGGATAGGATCTTGAAGTATAACTAAGATTGTCTTTATGGAATCCTGCATCATGATTGCCATAGACTGGATAGATAGGAGTATGAGTTAATTCATCTTTATACACGTCAAAGATCCCCTTCTGGAACTCTTCATCAGTTCCACGCCAATAAGCATTGTCTCCCAGGGTTAATATGAGATCAGTATTCCTTATGTTATTGTCTTTGCGATATTTATAATAAGCATCTCTAACGATCATCTGTGATTTTTTGTTAGAGTGTTTGAATTTCTTAGTACCATTAGTTCCTGGATCACCTAAGACCCAAATATGAGCATGAAAGTCTTGAGTGTTGCTTGTTGGTGTAGTTATGAAGTAGAAATCACTATTAGAGCGCTTTTCATCTAAGATTGTACGTTCGTTTTCTTCTTGATTATAAATGCGATAAGAATATTTAGTATTAGCTTGAAGTTGATTGAGTTTTACTTGATGCTCAGTTGCTAGGACCAAATCGCTATACTCTAAGCTTTCATCTTGCTCTCGTTGGTACTTCAGTAAAGTTGGAGTTTCCTTCTTAGTTCTCCAATTAATACTTATAGAATGATCAGAAAGCTCTTGTAGATACGGTCCCCTGGTAATTTTATCAGTAGCATTAGCTGATGAACAGCTTATTATGATTGAAAATATTACCCATAGTTTTGTTTGTTTCATATTATGTCCTTGTTAACTCTGCTCCCTTGATTTCCCCTTGGCACTTTTTAATAAGCACTTCGTAATAAAAAATAAACTGAGGATTCAAACTCATTAAACTTAGAGGATAAAGAAGAAAGAGCAATATAAACTTGAGTATAAGATATATTGGTATATTAAATAATTTAACTCTTTCCATAAAACTAGGTATGAATTTCTTAAGTTTCTCTGGAACCCCGATAAATAAGGTCTTAGGAGCTTTATCACCGAAATACCCTGGACGAGGATTATGAAGTAAGAAATAAAAACTCAAAGCTGAACGGTAATACCAGCTGAGTGCATAGGCTTGGGTCATTCTACTAGCAGGTACTGGATGGCAGACTTGCACTTGCGGCGCGTAGAGCATAGTTACATGATGGTTTATGAGATAACGGAAGAATTCAGTGTCTTCATGTAAGTAAGAACCATCTGCGGTGCCGACTCCGAGATCTTCGCGGAATCCTGAAAAATTACTGAAAATATTCTTGGTAAATAACATACAGGCACCAAGGGGATTCTGTACTCTAATGCCCTTGTGCATAAATGGATAAGTTTGGCTCCGTTCACCGTAATCATGCCCAGGGAATACTGATTGGCTTATGGCAAACTTACCTTCTAGCTTAATCCAAATAGGGAGCGGCTTTTCCCATTCTGGAATAACCCTAGCTCCATAACAAATCATCTCATTGTCGCTGGTATTCTCGGCGATGCGATAAGCTTCCTTCAGCCAATTAGTAGCTAATCTTATATCATCATCTATATAAGCTAGTAATTTACCATCAGCTTCTTGCTGACCACGATTACGCGCAAAGCCAATCCCTTGTCTAGCTTCCATGAAATACTTAAGTGCTAAAGTATTTTGAAAACTTAAAACTACTTCTCTAGTGTCATCGGTGGAGTTATTATCGATAAATATTATTTCAATATTATCCTTATATTGAAAATCCTTGAACTGATTCTGAAGATCTTCTAGAACCATTCTTGTGAGATTGGCTCTATTATAGGAGCAAATTATAATGCTTAGCTGGCTCATTTACCCTTACAATATAACAAGTAATGGCAAATTAGGGAAATACTATGAGCCGATTAGCTAAATTAATCGGCTCAAAATAGTGCTATAAATGAGCCGATTAGTATAATACTAAAAGGCACTATTGAAATTTTATGAACCTTTTCAACACTATCAAGAAAAAAATCCGCTACTGGATCAATGCCTATAACTTTAATAAAACTAAGGAGATTGCAACTTGGACTATTAATGACACTCAAGAACGCATGAATTATTTATGGATTGTGTATGATTCTTGTCGTTATGATAGTTTGGTGCAAGCAAGAACACCAGTGCTTGATAACTATTCTAAGATCTACTCAGCGTGGACTCCAGGGACTTATACTTTACCTGCACATATTTCGTTTTTCACGGGGATATTGCCTACGGTAAATGAACCTATACCTTATATTAATCGCTTTTATAAGCAACTTATTTCTATGTCTAAAGCAGGTCAGGCATTGGATCATGCTAAAGATAGGCGTACCATAGAATTGAACAGTAGTAATCATGACATGATTCATGGATTGACTAAGGCTGGTTATTATACTGTTGGATCTGGGGCTGCGACTTGGTTTGCTAAGAAAGTTCTTACCGATGGGTTTATGCATTTTAATCATGTGCGAGCCGAATCTGCAGAGTCTCAATACAATTATGTCCTTAGAAAGCTTTCAGAGAAATCCTCTTCTAAGCCTTTCTTTGCTTTCTTAAATTTAATAGAAACGCATACCCCTTATATGCACTATGGCGCTGATAGAGAAGAGTATTCAATGCAGGCTAGAGATTCAATGGAATTCCCTCCTAGAGAAGATCTACAGCTGATAGAGACTAAGGGTAAGAAATTACATAAGGCTCAGATTGCAGCAGCAGAGCATTTGGATAAAGTATTGGCTCAGTTATTGCCACAGATACCGCGCAATACTTGTGTGATGATTATGGCTGATCATGGGGAAGCCTTTGGGGAAGATGGTTTTTGGGGACATGGCGTTTACCATCCTACGGTTATGAATGTACCTATGGCGTGTTTTATGCTGAATGGTGAGAGGATTTTAGAGGATAAGTAGAATTTGCTATACTATTTAAATGCCTGATAATAAGAATAGAGTTTATATATTTGACACCACGCTTAGGGATGGAGAACAAAGCCCTGGAGCTACTATGAATCCTCAGGAGAAGCTCGAGATCGCTAGGCAATTAGCGCTGCTCAATGTTGATGTTATAGAGGCTGGTTTCCCGGTGTCTAGTAAGGGTGACTTTGAAGCGGTACATACTATCGCTGCTGAGATTGAAGGTCCAACTATCTGCGCTTTGGCGCGTGCTATTGAGACTGATATTAAGATAGCGGCAGATGCACTGCAGGGTGCTGCTAAGAAACGTTTACATACTTTTATCGCGACTTCTCCTATTCATATGGAACATAAGCTTAAGATGAGTCCGAAGGATGTATTGAAGCGTGCTGCTGATATGGTGACATATGCTAGGTCACTGGTGGATGAAGTAGAATTCTCTCCAGAAGACGCAGGTAGATCTGAGAAAGAGTTTCTCTATGAGATTATAGAGCTTGCGATTGCTAATGGTGCAACTTCCATTAATATTCCAGATACTGTTGGTTATACGACGCCGATGGAGTTTGGACAATTAATTAAGGATGTTAAACTTAATGTACCTAATATTGATAAAGCGATTATTTCGGTTCATTGCCATAATGATCTGGGGTTGGCTACAGCTAATTCACTAGCGGCTCTTGTGAATGGCGCTCGCCAAGTGGAATGTACTATTAATGGTATTGGTGAACGAGCTGGTAATGCAAGTCTAGAAGAGCTCGCGATGATACTTAAGACCAGAAGTGATTTAGGACTGTTCACTAATATTAATACTAAGCAGATTATTAGAACAAGTAAGCTAGTGAGTAATATTACTGGCATGTTTGTGCAACCTAATAAAGCGATAGTCGGTGCTAATGCTTTTGCGCATGAATCTGGTATTCATCAGGATGGTATGCTAAAAAACAATAAGACTTATGAGATTATGAATCCAGAAGATATTGGACTCTTAGCTACACAAATCCCTCTAGGACCGCGTTCTGGTAAACATGCTCTGAAGTCTAGGTTAGAGCAGCTTGGTTTCCAGTCTATTAAAGAAGAAGATCTTAAGAACATTTACGAAAGATTTATTAGGCTAGCTGATAAGAAGAAGCGTGTTGATGATAGAGATTTAATTGCGCTTGCTACTAATCAATCTTTAACTAGTGAAGTTGGAGCTACGTTTGAATTGATTCACGTGCAGGTTACTTGTGGTAGTGGTGGATTGCCGACGGCGAGTGTGATGCTGCGTGATCAAAGAGACAAGACTAATATTCTTAAGGGTGCAGAACTCGGTACTGGTCCTGTGGATGCTATCTGTAAATGTATTCGTAGGCTAAGTAAGTCAGAGTGTACTTTGATAGAGTTTTCTATTAAGTCAGTTACAGAAGGAATTGATTCCTTAGGTGAGGTCTTTATTCGTGTTCAAGATGATGTGCATAAGACTATCTATAGCGGACATGCTGCTAAGACTGATATTATTCTGGCTTCAGCGCAAGCCTATCTCAATGCTATTAATAGATATTATGAGCGTAGAGATAGCGTGAAACTCAGTCCTCAAATGGCAGAGGTGCTAACACCTTAATTTATGGTTGTAATTGCTATTGATGGACCAGCTGCTAGTGGTAAGAGTACTGTAGCTAAGCTTGTTGCTTCGAAATTAGGCTATCTTTATATTGATAGTGGAGCAATGTATAGAGCTATAACTTTAGAGTGGCTTAAAAGATATGGATCTAAGTCTGAGAACGATGCAGAAAGATTATTAGAAATATTGTCTAAGTTTAATTTGCGTTTAGAGGACAATAGTAAATCGATCTATCTTAATAATGAGAATATTAGTGAAGCTATTAGAGCTAATCAAGTAAGTAATAATGTTAGTTATATTGCTTCGTTTAAAGAAGTCAGGGAGAGGCTTGTAGAGATGCAACGTAAGATAGCATCTAATAGAAGTGTGGTGATGGATGGTAGGGATATTGCGACAGTAGTATTTCCAGATGCTGAGCTTAAAATATATATGGTTGCTTCACCTCAAGTACGCGCTGAAAGAAGATTAAAAGACCTAGAACTGAAAGGTGAAACAGTAGACTTAAAAACCCTAGTAGAAGAAATAGAGGCCCGTGATAAGCAAGATTCTGAGCGTTCTGAATCACCTCTACGTAAGGCTTCGGGTGCGTATGAGATTAATACCGATGGCTTAACTATTGAGGAAGTCGTTAATAAAATACTGAAATATGTATAACGCCCGAAGGGCGTCATACATATTATAAATCTAAGTCTAATCCTAACTTTCTATCTTGCTCATCAATTAACTCATCAATCTCATCATTAGCAACAGGCTTGCTATCAGGTTCTGCGGTAGTTATTTCTGGATTAGATTTTGGAACGATTTGCTCATCTTCTTTATTATTAGAATTGAAATTAGACTCAGGCTCCAGATCCTGCTCTATGAGTGCATTAGGATGATACAGAGTCGCCAAAAATTGACTTAATTTATCATGGTCTCTATCAAGTTTTGATACTAAATACAATTGGGGATGCATGCAAAACTTTGATTCAATTAAAGCTACTATAGATTTGAGAGAATAAAGAGTGGCTTTACCATATTTTCTTTTTTCAAAATAATGATTACTTAAATAGAAATTTAAATTTGCTGCACTTGGAAATTTGAGTATTAATGATTTGGCTTCTTTGTCTATCAATGGTTGATAATCCATTGGTGCTGTAATAAGTATTTGATCAAATAGAATTAAAGCAATTAGATCTTTATCTTTGTCAGAAAAATGTTTTATAAAATCATAGTAAATCTGCTCTAATAATTCTTCTTTATCATTAGCAGTGTAATTTAAATATAATTCGTCTGGGATATCATCTACTAAAACTTCATTGAGATATTCTAGATATTGCAAGCATTGTCTTTCTTTCTGGATAATATTAGGATCATCTACTTTAGTAAAGCTCTTGTAATAGGCTTGGCAAATGGTTTTATTGTGATAGATAGTATAAATAGAGGATAATAATATTATTCCAAGAATAATAGGAATAAGGATTTCGCGTTTAATTGGGAAGGGTTTTTTATTGGTAACTTTCAAGCTAGTTGGACTTATAGCCTCGCCTTGGTATTTTTTAAAGATTAATCTTATACATGTTCCTTCATCAGCCAGCGTGTCTATTACCAGCTCTGCATTATGGAATAGCATAATCTGATTCAAACTATTTAAACCATGTCCACTGCTTGGGCTATCCTCAACCTGGTTATTAATGGCATTTGCAAGTGACTCTGGTATAGATTTACCGTATGAACTAACTTTAATTTGCCAAGAATTACCGGTATCATTTAATTCAAGCTTAATAGGTTTCTCTGTATATTTAAGAGCGTTTTCTACTAGATTGAGAATAGCCTTGGAAAGTAGGCTAAAATTTCCATAGCTCAAAGCGTGTTCAGCATTGCTTTTGTCGATGATCTCTAGACGATTATCAGAAGAAGAGCTGAGTTGTAATAGCTCTAGTTGTAGTATATCTTTTAGATCTATAGCTTCCTTGTTATAAAGTAATGCCAGATGATTGTCTTGAATTTGACTAGAGTCTATTTCATCAAAGATTTTTTTACTTTGGTTTAATTCTTCAAACAATGATCTAAAGTGAAAACTTGCACCCTTAGCAAAATTTTGTAGATTGTGATCCTGGCTTTGATTCTTAATTAATGCAAAGAAATTAGCAGCATCATGTAAATGAGAAATATTTAGTCCTAATAATGAACTTAGATAATTTTTGATTTGTTGAAATTTGTTTCTATAAAATTTATCAAGTATAGTTTTGTAAATAAATATAAAGATGATATTTATCAATAAGGTTAATAAAATCAGCTTAGCGTTCATATGGTATTAAGTTTACCAACAGTCTTGTAATTTGAGGGATATGGAGTGAGTAGTTACCTATTACTATGTTCTAAGGCTGTTTTTAAGCCTTGGTAAGAACTATTAATATTATCTACTATAGTTTGATAGCCACTAAATGCAGGCTGGAAGATTCCCTGACCTTGGGCCAGAATTATATTGAAAAGAGTAGGTAAATATAGAAAGCTTGCAATAGAAAGTGAAATCTCAAGGAAATATAGATTGAGGTTCGCAAACTCCTGAATAATAAATTTAATTACTAGATAGGATACTGGAATGAGAACTATTACTAATAAACTCTTAGACCATTGAATAAAAGAATTAATACTATTAGACCTAAGAGACTCAGAGACTAGGGCAAGTCCCCAAAATGGTGAAAGTATTTTTCCTATCACTATACTAAGTATTAATCCTGTAATAAAGAAATAAACAAAGAATTGAGCGAGGGTATCAATGACACTAAGTACTAATCCAGGCATATACCCAATCTGGTTTACTAGGGTTTGCCAGCTATGAGCTAGCTCTGTGTAGTCTAATGAGTATGGTGAATCGAACATATCAAATATAGCTGAAATAATCACGCTATTAATGCTACTGATAATTTTAACGATAAAGTCTAGTAAATCCCCTATCAAAGCTATTACTAGAGCGGCTCCTAGGCTATTGATCAATGGGTTAGTGAGACTATATTCCCAGTGAAACTCATTACGACTCAGACGTTGAAATACTATTAACATAGTAATAAGTCCAAGTAAGGCATAGGCGACGTTTTGGAAGAAGTGATAGATATCCTGAATTATTGGTTTATGGTTGATAACTTTAATAGTCTGGAGTAGGCTTGGGACTTGGGTCTTAGATAGGATATCGCCATTAGCTTCGTTGGTGAATATATTAAAAATATCCACAATGAAATCTATCACACTATTATTACTATGTTTATTGCTGGTGCCAATTAAGAAATTATTGGTGAGTCGATGTGAGCGAAAGTTAGCATTGAGCATTTCTTCTGTAACCTTTCGGCGCTGATATTCTGGATAGCCTCCAAGAGTGTCTTTTAGAGCGTATTCTACGCCGTTTTTCACTTGAAAAGTTACATCAACTAACCCCGTTCCCATGGAGAATTTATTGAACCCAAATTTAGTAACTTGCTCCATGATATCTCCACCAGGATCTAGATTGTATTGATCAAAGAAATCTTGTATCTGGGTTCTGTTTTGGCTGGCGCTATCAAGTTTCGAAATATCTTTCTTGATTTTTATAGCCTTATTTTTCTCTTCTGGATATTTAAAATCAAGAGCATCTATTATGGGATCAAGATTAATCGTAGCTGCGCTGACTTGTACCTGTGCTAATGATAGAAATAGACTTATTAATATAATGAATTGGAGCATAAACTAACCTCAATTAATTTGGAAAACTGGAATAGCGACGATTTGCAGAGTCTCTGTGTCTATGAGCATTTCGATAGTAAGATTTCGGCTTTGGTAATCACCATTAGGGAAACTCTCTTGTCCTAGGGAAATAGCCTTAGCTTGATTGCTGTTAATAGATTCTATATATAAATCATTGATAGTAAATAGACTGTTTAGTTTTAGTTCTCTGCGTTTCTGTAGCTCAGGCTCTATGCTATGGAGGAATAATTCTGTATCTGTATGTGTTTTAAGGTAGTCTATCGCTTCATCTTGAGTGCTGAAGAAATTATTCAAGTATGTTTTAACTAAATTATGTAAATCCTCTTCTGTAGTTTGCTTAAGGCTTGCTTCTCGAACTTCTTCAGTTTTAGCAGTATGCTTCTTCTTCGCTTGATCCTTGCTTATATTAATACTTATAAGCTGTTGACTCAGTAATACTATGATTGTGATTGATACGCATAGAGCTAGTTGTAACTGCTTGATTATGCCAGCTTGCTGCATCCATTGTTTGAAACTATGTTCTACTGCTTGCATAATACCTCGACAGTTTTATAAGCAGCTTCTGCTATATTATTCTGCTGCTGCATAAATTCTGCAAATAATTTATTACGCTTATTAACAAAGTCTCTATTAGAGTTACAGAGTACTTCCTCATATGGATCGAGTGCGATTTGAATTAAACCAGAAGCTCTGGTGGTCTTAAATAATGCATTGCCAGCCTCAAATAATGCAGGAGATTCGAGCAGGGTCTTTTCATTGACATTAAGACTGCTATAGGTTGCCATCTCTGCTCTATCTGCAGCTTCCTTTAACTGAAAGCAGAGAGTGACTGAGGCAGATGAATGAATCTCGCGTGGTAGGTCACTGGGTTTTTGTGATATATTCCATAGACCTAGATCCAGTCCCCGTCCAGCTCTTGCAAAATGACTAAGTAACTCCTTTCCGCGTTCACTATGTTTGCCTGTGAAAATTTTCCAGGCTTCATCTATTACTAAGGTAGTTTTAGACTGCTTTTCGTAGAGAACTTTTTGGGTAATAAAGTTAGACACTAGAAATAAACTTACAGGTAAGAAATTAGAATCTCTATTAAGTTTAGAGAAAGTAAATAATATTAACCTTGATTGGCTATCCAAGTAAGCTTCATTGCCATCCATTAATTTAGAATAAATTCCATCAGCTACTCGTGAATATGGAGCAATAATTTCTAGCCACTTATGACTTAATTCGTGATCTGAAATACTCCATAATTCATAAAGATCACTTAAACATGGGTCATATTGGTTTTGGTAGATAGCTTTAAGGCTTTGGGTTAGGAAGAGTTTCTCACTAGCACTAATCTTTACCTGATCTTCTTTAATAATAGAGAATAAGGTTATAAGTCCTTCGATATGGTTATTAAACTGTTCTTGATTATGGTCTGCTATCAGTTTAAAGGGTGCAAAGAGAGGTCTAGGATCATTGGGGTCACCATATTTATCTATTTCAATAATTGCTCCAGAGAAATAATCTATAAAAAACTTCCATCCATCTTCGGTGTTATCAATGATATAGAAAGATTGTTGAGGATCTATCAACCTACGTTTAATAGCAAGCTTGGCTGCAACAGTCTTACCTGAACCAGAATCACCAATAAAATTAATGCCTCTATTATTGCAATAATCTCTATCGAATTCATCTAAATATACTGGTTTAGCTGTATTTAAGGCGATACCTAGAAGGGCTCCAGAATTGGTTCCTAGATTATGATCAACAAAGGGGAAACATGATTTAGCGAAGTCTAAATTAGCGAAGAGTTTTTCTTTATCAGCTAGTTTATTATAAGCAAATGGTAATGAATAGAGCCAATTAGGAATCTGTTGTCTATCTAAACCTGCAAGCTTGGATAATTTAATAGGTTTGCGGATAATATTATCCAGGTCTTGAATAACTTGAATAGAATTTGAAACTATACCTATATAAATAATTAAATCAAAGCTATAGGGTTTATTAATTAAATCCTCGGAGATTTGTTTGTTCTCTTGGATAATACTGAGTGTACTCATTTTATTATTGCGCGATAATTGTTTCATTAATTCTGACTTGCTCTCTGCCTTGCGCCTGTCCTTATGAGGATCTCTAGGACTGAGTTGTATGGAAATATATGCTTCTGAAGTGAATAAAGGAATATAGTCTAGTAACCAGAAATCTAAGTCTCCTGTCTCAGGCGGGGCTGCTAGGCGATAGGTTTTTTGGTAGCGATCATTAAATTCGATATATTTAGCTTCATCTTTAATAATGAATGGATTATCAGTAGTGGTTGTATTTAAGATAGAATCGGTTGCTAACCAATAATCACAAAACTCCTTAAGCTCAGTGTTCATAATTCTTTCAGTATAAATTCCGATTTCAGCTAAGATTTTTACGCAGCTATTAATTTTCTGCTGAAATAATTTAAATTCTGCTTCTAGTTCTTCTGGTTTGAATTCACTGTTAAATATTTGATTTGTATAACTTTGTGGAAGCCATTTACTGAGTAGCTTGTAAGAGATCTTGCTTTTATTAATGTTATTTTTGTGCCTAAGAATTATATAAAACTCCGGGTTGGCAATAAAATTAGTTCCGTTAGAATTAAAGATTTTTTGATGCCAAGCTTTATTGATTAATTGAGCTTGATTAATATTATGATCCAGAATATTTATATATGACTCATTATTGCTATCTTTATAGGGCTTAACCCAAATGAAGCTTTGTATAGAATCTTCAAAGCAATTAGAGTTCAAGAGATATGAATCCATAGCACTGATAGATTGGATTTGTGCTAAATAATTAGCCCAAGTTTCTAAGCTACGCTTTCTATCTTCGGCACTACTCTTATTCCAAGAGATACCATTATTTAGCTTAATGAAAGCTAGTAAGTCACCTTCTTTGGTAAGGGCATGATCAATATTAATTGTTTTAAGATTTTGCATGGTATATAGAGAGTCGTAACCTTCATGATTAGGGAATGCTGTGAAGAGATGATTTAGAAACGGATGCGTGATAAACGAAGTATAAAACCCTCGTACTTCGTCATCTAGAGAGGATTTGATAATGAAGGCTGTTATGATCATCCAGATGATACCGAAGAAAAGAAATAAAGGGCTATTAGGACTTAGCTTAAGATTGATACTAGAATAGATTAGGATGAGTGTTACTATCGCTATCTTAATCCAGGTAAATAAACTAAGCCCCATTAATAGCTCTTCGGATTTCTTGAAGTGTTTGTAAGTTTGGATCATTTTCTCTGTATTGCAGGTAGTCCTCGAGAAAGATTATTCAGTAAATTGAATCCGCCCAGACCTACTGCTGCCATCGGTGCGGAAGTCTGCATCATGTCACCTAATTGTGTTGTCAGTCCATAGAAGCTATCTACGTATTGACCAAGGCCACTTCCTGAAAGGTGTTCAGAGTAGACGGTATTTACTGCAAACTGCCCACCAACATCGTTGATAATGCTAAATAGTAAAGGTAGTATCTGAATTAAGAATACTCCTGCAGTAGTAGTACCTATAGAAGCAACAATACTTGTGGTGCATTGTCGCTTAAGATTTTCTGCTCTAGTGACTCTTAATGCTTCATGTTTACCTATAATGCGATTCTCGATTAATTTATAACCCCAGATGGGGAGAGTGACAGTGGCAATGATTGCTCCTATATGGAAACAAATGCCAGCGATATTTATGCTATGTAGTAAGATCTCGTTCATCTTTAAGTACCTCCTTTAATGCTTCGATTGCTAAGATCAGTTGTCTATCATCAGCTTGCGCTAAGTAGAATTTTCTTTGTATAAAGTAGCTTGCTAGAACCGTTATAGTGATTATGAAAGCGAACCAAGCTACCATGAAATAAATATTAGAGCTGAGTTTTAATATATTAGGAATAGCTGCTGCGATAAGAAGAATCCCTGAGCTAAAGAATACTGTGGTTCCACAGAGAAGGGAGTGGGGGTCGGTTCTCTTTGCTTCTTCAACTCTAGGGATATAGTTTTGAAATTCATGGAGTTGAGCTTTACTATCAAGCTTCTGAATTTTATTTTGGAAGCAATTATATACTTGATGTTCTGCTGCATGATATTGCTTGAGTAGCTTAGGTAACGGTCTTGAGAGGGATTTATATGGCGGAGAGCCTTGATATGTACCAGTCTCTACTTGTAAATCTACTTGCGAATTTAGCTTATCAATTAATTTAGGTACATATTTAGCATAGGAAGTCTTATCTCCAACCGAAAAATATATAGTGTCTATCTCACTGTATCCATCCATATCAGCTCCTTGAATAAATATTGAATTATATAAATATTAGTCTTCTTCTAGTTCTAGATCATCATATTGATTGGTTATTTTGTAACAATAGATAACAATAGTTCTCATCCATTGAGAATAAGCTTTTATTACTGGTTTTATGAAGACATTTAGTATAGGGGCAATAATTGGCAAACCAAATAAAAAACTTAACATCATTATCAGAGGTAAATTATCCGTTATTGTTTTCATTAGTCATCCTCTTTTTGTGAGAAAAAAGCTATGGCAAGCATTATAGCACTGATAGATACTATGATTATTTGTTGATCAGAATCATAATAGGGCATATCTTCATTCATTGGAAATAATATTTGCCATTCAGTATAGAAAGCAGCTCCTCCTCCGATTGTCATAAGATTAATAAAATAGAGAAATTGCTTTTTGTTTATTAATCTAAATTCCTTGGGGGTTTTATTACGACCTTTCATGCCTTTAGTTTTAGCATTATCAATTCGGAAATGAAAGGGGTCAAAAGTCACCTGGAGATTTATTTTGGAATCCTTTGTTAGTAAGGGTTCTAGGGGTTTTATGAATATTTGCTGTCGAATATTTTTAGCTCAAGGGGGTCATTTAACCCCTGGAGGTTAAGAGTCTAATTCACCTTCTTGTATTGAAAGTAATTTGTGTAAACCGATACCCGTTGCCGTCATCGCGAGGAGCGCGTAGCGCGACGTGGCGATCCACTCTACTGCGAGTATGATTAAGGCTTAGGAGTGGATTTGTATGATTAGAAATAGATATTAAATAGTATTAATTGTTT
>CAZELI010000023.1:0-36762 GCA_964512985.1 uncultured Gammaproteobacteria bacterium
TACAAACTGCTTAACCATTTACTATTTTACTAACGATTAAATGACGGATTACGGGTGCTAGTTTGCTTTATTAAAAATTAGTAGTTAGAAAACAAGAGCTTAAGAGATAGGGAACATTGTCTGTAACTTCATCGCAAGGTTCATGTCGCCTTTGATTTTAAGCTTACCTTGCATAAATGCCATTTGAGAGTTGAGTTTACCTTCACGTATTGCCATCCAATCTTTATCAGCAAGAGCGATCTCTACAGAAGGACTTGCTACGCCACCTTTAACTAATTCACAAGAACCATTTTCAATTTTGAATGCCCAGATGCCACCTTCGGCTCCAGAGATATTGAATTGATACACAGCAGTAGCTCCTTGAGCTGCACTTGGATTAAAGTGCTTCAACATTTCTTCAAATACATCGCCTATTTTTACCATATATAGTAGTGTACCACCAGATTAAAATTATAAACATAAGACTAGAAATCTTAAGATTTTGCAGATTTATCTTGTTTCTATTAAGTTTTTTCTTTAGTTTGTCGAAGCTATTAAGTAGACCTAATTCTATTACAAAATAGGCTATTATAAAACTAAAGGACACAACCATAAATGAGACTAAGAGAATACGAAGCTAAAGCACTGTTCAGAGAAGCGGGAATCCCCACGCCAGAAGGCAGAGTGATTAAATGTGCTGAAGAAATTTTTGCGCATAAGAATTTTCCTTGTACGCTAAAGACTCAGGTACTCACAGGTGGACGTGGTAAGGCTGGTGGTATTAAGTTTGCTGATGATGTTAATGATGCTTATAAGAAAGCACAAGAAATTTTTAAATTAGAAATTAAAGGTGACATGCCAGAAGCAATTCTGATAGAACCTAAAGTAAAGATCAAACGTGAAATCTATGTATCTATTCTTATAGACAGAGCTTATCGCGGTCCTATTATTATGGCAGCGGCTGAGGGTGGAATAGAAATAGAAAGTTCTAATAGTATTCAGATAGTGCCTATTGCTGGTGGTAATTATAGCTCTTACCTTGGGCGCAAAATGGCTACCCAATTAGGTTTGACAGGCAAGGATGTATTGAAGTTCGGTAATATAGTGAATCGTCTTTGGGATGTATACACCAAGAATGATTGCGATTTAGTAGAGATCAATCCTCTAATCGTAGATGGTGATGATAATTTCGTTGCTCTAGATGGTAAGGTCACTATTAATGAGGATTCACTTGGTCGTCAACCTAGGTTCGATGGTATGCTTGGTACTCATTTAACTGATCTTGGTGAACGTGAGTTTAAAGGTAAAATGTGTGGCTTAAATATAGTTGAGCTGGATGGTACTATCGGTATTCTTTGTAATGGTGCAGGTTTAACGATGGCAACTATGGACTTAGTATTCCATCATGGTGGTAAGCCTTCTAATTTCTTAGACGTAGGTGGTGGTGCTAATAAAGATCACGTAGCTAGAGCCTTAGATCTAGTAGCTTCTGACCAAAAAGTGAAAGTACTTTTAGTAAATATTCTTGGTGGTATTACTGACTGTGTGGAAGTGGCTAATGCACTGAAATATTATAAGGAGATTAGACCAAGCGCGAAGATGGTTGTGAGACTTGTTGGTAATAATGAAGCAGCAGCTCAGAAGATCATGAATGATGCTGGTATTCCGATGACCAATATCTTAGATGATGCAGTTAAGCAAGCAGTGGCGGTAGCAGCTTAGGGTTTATAGAGGAAAGAAATTATGTCAGTTTTAATAAATAAAAATACAAAAGTAATAGTGCAGGGTATCACAGGTGGTATGGGCAAGACTCACACTGCATTGATGAAAAAATACGGTACTAATATAGTTGGTGGTGTGACTCCTGGTAAAGGTGGCGAAACTATAGATGGCATTCCAGTTTTTGATTCAGTATCAGAAGCTGTGGCTAAGACTGGTGCTAATTGCTCGGTGATTTTTGTACCTCCATATCTGGCTCTAGATGCGGCTCTTGAAGCAATAGACGCTGGTGTACCACTGATCTCTGTTATCACTGAAGGTTTACCTCCGCAAGATGCTGTGAAACTTCATGCAGCTGCTAAGCTAAAAGGCACTCTAGTAAACGGTCCTAATTGCCCTGGAATTATTACTCCAGGTGAGTGTTTAATCGGTATTCACCCTGGTTCGATCTATATGCCAGGAAGAGTGGGACTTATATCTCGTTCAGGAACTCTTACTTATGAGATCGGGTTAGGTTTGAAACAAGCTGGCATCGGACTGTCTACTGCAGTAGGTATTGGTGGAGATCCGATCATAGGTATCGATCAAATCAAATCATTAGAATTGTTTGAAGCTGATCCAGACACTGACCTAATTATTCTTGTGGGTGAGATTGGTGGTACAGCTGAAGAAGAAGCTGCTGAATATATTAAAGCTAATATTAAAAAGCCAGTTATAGGTTATATTGCTGGTAGAACTGCGCCTCCAGGCAAGCGTATGGGACATGCTGGTGCGATTATTTCTGGTGGTAAAGGTACTGCTGAATCTAAGACCAAGGCATTTGAAGCTGCTGGAGTTAAAGTAGCTAAGACACCTAGTGAGATCGTTGAGTTAGTTAAAGCTAGAACAGCAGTTGCAGCTTAATTGAAGGATTTTTAATCAACCTTCGTCATCCTGAGGGAGGGCGAAGCCCGACCGTCAGGATCCACTCTTTCTATTGTTTGTAGTGGATCCTGACGTCGTCGCCTTCGGCTCCTCCTCAGGATGACGTAACCTATAGTCCTGTTTTTTGTTAATATATTCTCAGTGCCTCAAATAGTAAAACTAAGAGTTGATATCTATCCACTTCCAGGAGTGGAATTAAGTGGTGAGTATCCTATCTCTGACCATATTAATTTATCTGGAATCGCTCCTAAATTAGGTTTCAATCCTATTACAGAATTATATACTCACAAGCATACTAAGAATGCAATTCTAGTAGTTTGCCTTAAATCTGGGACTAAGCCTACTGAGAAGGAAGCAGAGGTACTTAAGGCTAATGGTGTTAAGGCTTATTGTTATGGTTTGATAGAACCTGCTCTCTATGCAGCTGCGCAGGGCATTCAAGTAGAAGCGTATGGATTTGTGCCACAAGTTCCGCAGGGATTTAAGTTCTACTCTGGTGCTGCAGGGATTAAAGTGAATTCTGAGACATTAGACCTGGGTCTCATAGTCTCTGATTATGATTGTTTCTATGCCGGTGCTTTTACTATTAATCAAGCTCGGGCTATTTGTGTTGTTGAGAATTCTCGAATATTTGATTCTGCTAATAAAGTTAGAGCGATGCTTTGTAATTCTGGTAACGCGAATGCTTGTACGGGTTTGAAGGGTGAGCAAGACGATCATGCTTTGCGTGAAGCAGTTGCTAAAAATTTCAACTTAAAAGCTAATGAAGTACTTACTGCAAGCACTGGTAAGATTGGCGTGATTCTGCCTGTAGATAAATTAATAAAACAAATTGACAAGTTTATTAAATCTAATTCTGAATCCCAATCTGTAACTGCAATACAAGACTTCTCGGAAGCAATATTGACGACGGATCTGGTGTCTAAGCTTTATCAGGACTCTAAGTTTCATGTTCTTGGTATGACTAAAGGTTCTGGCATGATACATCCCCAGATGGCAACTATGCTTGCTTTCCTTGTTAGTGATGTAAGACTTAAGAATCATAACGATGCAGAAATGCAGGCGGCCTTTAGAACAGCCTTGAAAGAAGCTGTAGATGAGAGTTTCAACTCTATCTCTGTAGACGGGGACACTAGTACTAATGATATGGTGCTATTTCTTTCTAATGCTAAGGGTAAAGAAATAACGCTAGATGAGTTCAAGTCCTCATTGAAAGAGGTTTGTCAGGAACTGGCTCTTAAAATTATTTTAGATGGTGAAGGCACTAATAGAGTAATTCAATTAAAGCTACATGGCATAAGTGATAAAGTGCTGTCTAGAAAAATTGCTAAGTCGATAGTGAATTCATTACTAGTTAAGACTGCAATTTATGGATGTGATCCTAATTGGGGTAGGATTATTTCTGCTTTAGGGCAAGCTAGTGCTGAGCAGGGTTACAGTATAAATGTAAAAGATGTAAGCTTGACTATTCTAGGTCAGAAAGTATATGAAGCTGGTGTGCCTACTAACTTTGATAAATCCGAATTAGTGCAATTAATGCAGAAACATAAATTTATTGCGATAGATCTGAAAGTCTCTGCTGGAGAGGCTTCTACGATAGTCTGGGGCTCAGATTTGAGCTACGATTACATTAGAATTAATGCGGAGTATACTACTTAAATGGTGCCGTTGATCGGAATCGAACCGATACTCCCGTGAAAGAACTTGATTTTGAGTCAAGCGCGTCTACCAATTCCGCCACAACGGCTAGTAAGGAGGCTTATGCTCCCATCATTGCCGCCACTTCAGCAGCATAGTCACTTTGTTTTTTCTCAATACCCTCACCAAGATTAAAGCGAGCAAAACTCTCTACTTTAATATTGCCTAAGTATGCTGAGACTTTTTGTGCAGAGTCTTTAATAAACGGCTGTTCCATTAGAACTTTAGCAGCAAGTAATTTATCTACTCTGCCCATAACTATCTTCTCGATTATCTCTGCAGGCTTACCTTTAAGATCATCTTTATTGGCTTCGATTTCTTTTTCTTGTGCAATGGTGTTTTGGTCGATCTCATCCTTAGAAATATATTCAGGAGCTGGATTGGCTGCAGCGATATGCATTGCGATATCAGCACCTTTAGTATCGTCTGTAGCAGATAGAGCCACTAATACGCCTATTTTAGAACCTACTGGATGCACATAACTATAAACACCACCAGCAGCTTTCACTAATTGAACTCTTCTTACATCTATCTTCTCACCGATCTTAGCAGTAAGTTCGATAGCACCCTCTTCAACAGTCTTGCCACCAATATTAATTTTCTTCAGAGCTTCAATAGTTGCTGTTTGATTATCAATGGCAGCTTGAACAACTGATTTAACAAAAGCTTGAAACTCATCGTTTTTAGCCACAAAGTCAGTCTGTGAATTGATTTCAACTACTACAGCGGATTTTTTGTCTGCTGATACTTGAGCTGCAATCACACCTTCAGCAGCGATGTTGCCAGCTTTCTTAGCTGCAGATGCGATACCTTTTTGGCGTAAATATTTCACAGCTTCATCCATGTCGCCGTTAGATTCTTGCAGAGCTTTCTTGCAGTCCATCATACCTGCACTAGTCATTTCTCTTAATTTAGCTACGTCTTTTGCTGTAAAAGTCATTGTTATTTCCTTCTTCCTTTAGTACTTCAATTCATTGATTGAACATTATCTGCGTTTAGCGCCGCCTGCTTGTTGTCCTGCGATAATAGCATCAGCGAAATATTTAGCAATAATCTCGATTGATTTAAGTGAGTCATTGTTTGCAGGAATAATGAAATCCAATCCAGTTGGATCACAGTCTGTGTCTGCGATTGCAATTACAGTGCAGCCTACTTTCTTAGATTCAATTACTGCAATAGCATCTTTATTAATATCAAATGCTACTACTACTTCTGGTCTGCCGCGCATCTTCTTAAGACCACCAAGCGATCTGTTGAGTTTGACGATTTGACGATTAATCTTCGCTACTTCTTTTTTACCGTAGTTAGCAAAGCCACCAGTCTCAGTAGTACTTTCTAATTCTCTTAGTTTATTCAATCTAGCTCTGATAGTGTCAAAATTAGTGATCAAACCACCAAGCCATCTTTGATTAATATAAAATACATCAGCTCTTTCAGATTCTTTCTTTACTGTAGAAGATGCTTGTTTAGAAGTACCAACAAACATGATGTTTTTCCCCATGCGAGATTGCTTTTTAAGGAAATCTGCAGCGAGCATCATATTGTTAACGGTCTTACTAAGATTAATAATATGTCTGCCATCTCTGGTAGAGTGAATATAGCTAACCATTTTAGGGTTCCACTTCTTAGTTTCGTGCCCTAAATAAACGCCAGCGTCGACGAGTTCTTTTAATAGTTTTTTGGCTTCTTCGGCCTTAACTTGAGCTTGTTCTTCTTGTTGTTTAGTTTGTTCTTCAGTTGTTATTGTTGCCATGATCTCGCCCACATTCTAGCAATTTTTAGAGGCGGCTTGTTAGCTTTAACAATCCCTTAACCTCATTCTGAGAGAATATAAAGGACTCGCTGTAAAACGAAGTTTTACTAGCGGGTCCTAAAAAAGGATAGCGACCGCGCGAAGCGCGTGTCGCCTAAGGAAAAGAATGATATTAATAGGGAATTACTTGTATGTCATTTAAATTTAGGCTAGAACGAGTATTAACAATAAGAAGACAGGCTCTTGAGGATGCCCGTTTAGCGGTTGTTGCTGCTACTAATGCCGTGCAAAAAGCTCATGATCTCGTAGAAAAGCTGCACGTTGAGCTTAGAGAAACGCATCAAGAAATGATGGACAACAATTACTCCATGGCGCAGGACTATTTACGCATGATCAAAAAGCTTGATAAAAAGCTAGAACAAGCGAAACAAGAACTTAAAGCACGCAGAGAAGAGTTGGTGCAGAGAAAGCTAGAGCTTATTGAAGCACAGAAGAAGTTAGAAGCATTAGAGAAGCTAAAAGAGCGTCAAGCTGAAGAATATAAGATTGAGATGGATAGACTCGAGCAGATCGCAACTGACGAGAAAGTAACCATGAAATTCGCTTATGACATGCTGAAAGAAGCAGAAGAACAAGCTATCGTTTAACCAATCCATAACCCCACCTTGTTACTACTAAATCGTGGCTAGCATATTAGATACTAAACAAATAAATCATTCAGCTTCCGGTTCAAGATCGAGGCCGATAAGTGCAGGTGCTAATGCTTTGATTAATGGTCATAAAGCGCCTACTCATGCTAGTTTTGCTCAACAATTAACACAGATGAGAAATAGTGCTGCTCAAGAGAGAGCAGGTTTTAACCCCAAACAAGCTACAGATGAAGCTCAATTATTAGATCAAGCTAACTCAAATCTTTCTGACAGTAATTCTATTAGTAAGCAACATGCATCGTCATTGTTAGTATCTGATTCAATCAAGGATACAGAAGCAGAGCTTAAACAATTAAAAGAACTAAGAGACAATGAAGTAGAAAAAGAAATTAAACATCTTCGTAGTAATGAAGAGTCTACTAAGGATGCTGAAGAGATAGCTAGTAAGTTCAGTAAGTCTGAGACTACGGTTGCTGATGTGGGTCAGTTAAATCATAAACAAGTAACAGAAGCGATTAGAGAGGGTAATGTAGCTCAACAGGATTCCCCTAATAATGATTCTGGTAGTAGACGTAAGCAGTTAGAGAATTGGGAAGATTTAGCTCCGAAGGTTGTTGAAGATCCAGTGAATAAAGCTGTGAGAATTGATATCCCTGGTATTAATGATATAGAAACTCTCATTGTGAGAATGAATCGTGGTGCGGTTGGTATCCAAGTGGTAGGTTCTAAAGATGCAATGGGTAGATTGATGAGCGGAGAGTCAGAGCTAGCGAAAAAACTTAGAGAGCATAATATAGTTTTAGATAGCTTGAAAGCCTTTGACGGAAACGTTTTGAGAAATGCTTCTGGAAATAAGGGTTAATAAGTTTTATAGGGGAGAGAAAGTAAAGATGAATCGAGTTCAACAGTTATCAAGAAATGCAACGCTTAACTCAGCAGAGTTAGTAGACACGATATCTAGTAATATTTTTGGTTATACGCATAACGGTCATAGAGCCAAGAGATGGAGTTTCTCTGATTTTATGACTGGTGGTGAGATTCACGATGCAGGTTATAAAATGTCTCAGGGTAAAACTCAGCCACGTCTTGGTGAGTGGACTAAGATGATGATTAAAGGTAGAGGTTTCTTTGTTGTTAAAGATGTTCGCAGCGACAAGACTATGTATACGAGACTCGGTGATTTTCATTTAGATGGAGAAGGTAATCTCGTCTCTGCTGATGGTCTAAGAGTTCAAGGTACACCTTTGGCTGGGGCTGCTACTCGTTTAACTAGTCCTAACCCAGCTCTTCCTGATTATATGCAAGTTAATCCTAACTTTGTAGATCCGTTTAATAATCCTTATACTAATAATGCTCAACAACTCAACCCTGCTGGTCGCGCTCTTGCAGGAGCGGAGAATATTAATTTAGGTATTGATCCGATGAGTGGTAGATACTTAGGTCAGTTTGATGAAATTAGAGTTGGTCAAGATGGAGTTATTTATGGTAAGGATGGTAATAATTTAGTGTCCTTGTATAAGGTTTCTGTGGCTGCATTTAATAACCCAGAAGGTTTGACTGATCTGAAGGATGGAGTCTACTTTAAACCTAGTGAACAAAGTGGTTTCCCGAGTTTTAATGTTGCTGGAGATATTGTTATTAATGAAGCTTTAGAGATGAGTAATTCTTGGGTGAAAGTAGAAGCTCATTATTTGACCGATGCACAGCGATATTTCCAAGCATCGACACAGATACATAAATTAGCCGATAAAATCAGTGGTACAGCGATAGAAATGATTCAGTAGAAAATCCTGACTCATGCTAGAATCAATCTCTGTGGCTAAAGTTGCTATATCTGATCGAATAACTACTAAGAAAGATTTAACTGAAGTTGAAGAAGCTACGGTATTAGATCTAGAAACCGTTTTATCATGGGATCTAATTGCTGAGAATGTTTATCAGTTAACTTTTAAGCCTTATTTTAGTAACCATGAAGTAGTGGTGAGTTTTGTTGAAGCAGAAGAAATGCGCAGCTTAAATGATCTTTATCGTAATATTAATTCGGTAACTGATGTGCTGTCGTTTAATTCTATCGGTAACCTTAGTACTGATTTAGAGAAGTTTGAAGATTTAACGGGTGGATTAGAACAAGATGCTGAAGATTGTACTTTAGGAGATATAGTTATTTGTGTTTCCAGAGCAAGAGAGCAGGCTATAGAAAACAAGCATAGTCTTAAGGAAGAATTGGCGTTTCTTTTCGTGCATGGTTTGTTGCATTTACTTGGCTATGATCATATGCTTGCTGATGAAGCAGAGCAAATGTTTGGTTTCCAGAATAAAATATTGAAGCAGCATAATCTTTTGAACTCTGAAGCACATAGAGATTATCAGAAAGTGTAATACCGCCCCTTATATTGCCATTTGATATAAAATATTAGCTAAGAGATGAAGGTCTACAATAATTTAACTCGTCAACTTGAGGATTTTACGCCGCTTAATCCGCCTTATGTTTATTTCTATAGTTGTGGTCCTACTGTTTATGATGTGTCACATATAGGTCACGCTCGAAGCACTATTAATTGGGATGTGCTTTATCGTTATTTGATTTATAAAAACTATCAAGTTAAATGGATTAGAAATATAACTAATATAGATGACAAGATAGTTAATCGCGCTAAAGAGCGAGGCATTAGCCCTGATAAATTATCTAGGATTTATACCTATGAGTTTTGGTCTGATATGGTTGCTCTGAATGTTAGCTTCCCTGATTATGAACCAAGAGCCACTGATTATTTACTTGAGATGTTTGAATTTATTCAAGGCTTGATTGATAAAGGATTTGCTTATGAATCTAATGGGGATGTTTATTTCAGAGTTAGCAAGCATGCGCATTATGGACAGCTCAAGGGACAGAGCTTAGAACAATTACGTGATGGAGAAGCTCGGGTAGATGCTAATGAGAAGAAAGAAGATAGATTAGACTTTGCTCTCTGGAAGGCTTTCCCAGATCAGCCTGAGACTAGCTTTAAGTCACCATGGAGTATAGGTAGACCAGGTTGGCATCTAGAATGTAGCACTATGATTAAATCTATTCTGGATATGAATGGAGCAGGTGATACTTTAGATATCCATGCTGGTGGTGATGATCTCTTACATCCACATCATGAGAACGAATGCGCTCAGTCAGAGTGTTTCAGCGGTAAGCCACTCGCTAAATACTGGATGCATAATGGCATGGTGATGGTGAAAGATTCTAAGATGTCTAAATCCGAAGGCAATTTTTTCACTATTAAGGATCTGCTTGCTGAGTTTAAAGCTAATACGATTAGATACTTTTGTTTAAGCACTCATTATAAGAAACAACTTAATTTTAGCCGTGAGGCTCTAGAAGCAGCTGAGACTGGCTTTGATAAGCTTTGCTCAACTCTTAAGTTAGAGGATCTACAGTTCGATAAACAAAAATTAAATACAGCATTGGTTGAGAAGTTTAATGATGCGATGGATGATGATCTTAATACAGCTCAAGCTTTAGCAGCAATTTTTGAACACAAAGATTCTACAGAAACAGTTGCATATTTGCTTAGCATTTTAGGTTTTGACTTAAGTCAAAAGCATTCTAATAAGGGAATAGATACCAAAACCTCTCAAGCGCTGAATTCCGTAATGGATTTATTATTAGATTTACGTGCAGAAGCTCGTGTTAATAAGGATTTCTCGACTAGTGACAAGATTCGTGATGGACTTAGTGCAGCAGGTCTGACTATTAAAGATCATCGCGATAAGCCAAGCGAGTGGAGCTTATAATGCTTAAATTCTGGGAACAGCTGAGGCTTGCTATTAGTTTTTTAACATTATTACCTCTTGCACCGAAGCAATTAGCAAGCGAAGAAAATCTTGCTAAATCGGTTCGTTATTTCTCCTTAGTGGGAGTAATTTTTGGATTATTTAATTTAGTTATTTTAGATTTATTGCATGAACCGTGGCTTATAGCTTTAGCCTTGGTGCTAAGCAAAACATTTCTTAGTGGTGGTTTGCATATGGACGGTCTAATGGATTGTTTTGATGGCATCGCCTGCGGCAAGCAGAAGCGTGAAGAAATTTTAACTGTAATGAAAGACAGTCGTGTAGGGGCTTTTGGTTCTATGGCGGGCACTCTTGCTTTAATAACTCAAGTGGTGACACTAGCGCAAATTGATTATAGTCAGAATTTTTATTTGATTGCTTTTTTGCTTTTTTTATTGCCAATTATGTCGCGTTTTTTGATGGTTTGTGTTTTGAGCTTTCAAGTTAAGCTTGCAGAAGTAAATAGTTCTCTGCTGATTTTTAAAAAATATGAAAATAAATGGCTCAATCTTATTCTTAATACGATTTTGGCAAAAATAATTGCTTGGATTTTTATTTTCCTTGTGCCATTAACGTTTAATCAGCTAATGTTCTGTGATTTGATTATCGTGCCTTGGATGTTTGCTTCGTGGTTAGTTTATGCCTGGCTCAAATATAAACTTAAGGGACATAATGGAGATAGCATGGGTGCTGGTTTAGAGCTTAGCGAAAGCTTGTTTTTTATGGGAATTGCTGTTTTGTTTTAATTTAGGAATATTGAAAATACCTCTAAATTAAGGCTTGAACATGTTAAAATACTTGCGTTATGACAGACACAGCAGCTAAATCTAAATTCAAAGTATCTAAGAGACTTGATCTTATTCCTCCTTATCTTTTTGCGAGAATAGATCAGAAGAAAGCAGAAGCCAAAGCTCGGGGCGTAGATGTAATTAATATGGGCATTGGTGATCCAGATAAAGCAACTATGCAGCCGGTGATAGATGAAATGCATATTGCTATCGATGATGCTTCTACGCATGACTATCCTCCTTATACTGGAACTCTAGAGTTTCGCAAGGCATGCTGCAAGTGGACTGCTGAAAGATTTAAGATTAAAGAGTTTGACCCAGTTACTGAGTGCCTTTCAACCATTGGTTCTAAAGAATCTATCCATAATATTTTTCTGGCTTTCGTTGATCCAGGTGACTATAGTTTAATTCCTGATCCTGGTTATCCTGTTTACAACACGGGGACTATTTTCGCTGGTGGTATTCCTCATAAGATGCCATTGCTTGCACAGAATAATTTCTTACCTGATCTAGATGCTATACCTGTCGACATTAGAAATAAAGCTAAGATCATGTTTCTTAATTATCCTAATAACCCTACTAGCGCAACTGCACCTGTAGAATTCTTCCAAGCGGCAGTAGACTTCTGTACTAAGTATGGAATCTTACTTGCACATGATATGGCGTATTCAGAGATTTACTTTGATGACTATACAGCTCCGTCGATCTTCAATGCTAAGGGTGCTGAAGAGATCGCAATTGAGTTTCACTCATTTTCTAAGAGTTACAATATGACAGGCTGGCGCTTAGGTTGGGTACTTGGTAATAAAGATGCGATTCAAGCATTATCGCAAGTGAAGACCAATGTAGATTCTGGTGTCTTTAAGGCTATTCAGAAAGCGGGTATTAGAGGCTTACAGATTCCCCAGGCTGATGTAGAGAAGCGTAATGAAGATGTGTACGAGCCGCGTCGTCAAGCGATAGTAGAAGGTTTAAGATCATTAGGTTGGGAGATCACTGCACCGCGTTCGACGATGTTTGTTTGGGCTCCTATCCCTCGTGCTTATACTTCTTCTGCTGAGTTCTGTGAGAAGCTTTTAGAAGATTGTGGAATCATTGTTTCTCCGGGTAATGCCTTTGGTGCTGCTGGTGAGGGCTTCTTCCGTATAGCTATGACCTCTGAAGTACCTCGTATCCAAGAGGCGTTTAAGAGACTAGCTGATAAGGGTTTTAGATTCTAAGTTGACCTAAAGTTCTTCTTCACTTCTTCTATAACTTTATTCTCTACCAGTAACTTAGCATGCTTGCAGGCATTTTTAATAGCTTCAGCATTAGAGCTGCCATGAGAAATTATAGACACTCCATTCACGCCGCCAAGCAAGGCACCCCCAAAAGAATTAGGATGAAAATGATCTTTAATTTTATCAAAGGCACCACTAGTCTTAAGAAGTAGTCCACCAATGAGCCCTAAGGGTCCAGAGTTTTTAGCTTGATGCTGAATAGCTGCTGCCATGGCTTTGAGACCGCCTTCTAGTGCCTTCAGATGTATATTGCCGGTAAAACCATCACAAATAGCGATATCACAAATATCATCGATAATAGTCTTGCCCTCGACATTGCCAATAAAATTAATTCTAGATTCTTGTTTGAGTAGATCATATGCTTGCTTATATCTCTCTGTGCCTTTACCCTCTTCTTCACCGACATTCAGCAAACCCACACTAGGACTAGCTTTCTTAAATAGTACTTTCGCTAATATAGAGCCGATGATAGCAGATTGCACCATTTGCTCAGGAGTAGTTTCTATATTAGAGCCACCATCAATAAGAAACATCTTGGACTTGATAGTGGGGATCACAGTACAGATGCACGGTCTCTCAAATCCATCGATACGACCAAGCCCAAACAGCGAGGCTGCTGTAGCCGCACCAGTGTTACCTGCTGCTATTACTGCATCAGCCTTGCCTTCGGCGACTAGTCTATTAGCAACTACCACACTGGAGTTCTTGGCACGACGAACTGCTTTAGCTGGGTTCTTCTCGTCCATAGGGATATCTTCTGGTGCATCGATTACTTCTATCGCTAAGTGCCCGCAACAACCACCTTCTTTATGTAAAATTTCTTTGATTTCTTTTTCTTTTCCAGTGAGAATAATTTTGAGATCTAATTCTTTTGCCGCTAATATTGCCCCTTTAACTATTTCTAGTGGTGCATAATCACCGCCCATAGCGTCGATTGCGATTGTGATTTGTTGAAGTTCATCTGACATAATTAATAGATTTATCGTGAAATTATAGATTCCCCTAATGGCAACACACGCGTTCCGCGTGGTTGCCACCCTTTTTTAGCGACCTGTTACGCGAAACTTTGTTTCGCGACAGGTCTAACTAAATTAGCATAACAGAATCTAAGCTGGTCCGTAAGTACTGACGAATGATAAGATAATCTTAAGTTTGTTTATAAATAATCCTCATGTTCAAACCATTATCCCAGCTCTCTTTGCGCGAGGTGAGGCTGATTATAGACGGGAGACTATTAATACTTACGATGGTGATTTTTTGGATTTAGATTGGGCTTGTGAGAATCATTCCAAGCTTGTCATTTATATTCACGGCATGGAAGGCAGCAGCCAAGCCTGGTATGTTAAGCGTTGTATCTCTCGTCTAGAGCCGCAAGGATCCTCTGCTTTAGTGATGAATCTGCGTGGCTGTGGTGGTGGTAAGAAGCGACTTCGTAAAACTTATCATAGTGGTATGAGTGAAGATCTAAGCACTGTTATAGAGCATGTTTTAAGTCATTATGAATATAATGAAATTTATCTTGTTGGCTTTAGTCTAGGCGCTAATCTTATGCTGAAATATCTTGGCGAACAATCTCTGGACATCAATAAGAAAATTATTAAAGCGATAGCATTCTCTGTACCTTTAGACTTACAATCTTCTGCAGAAGCACTCGCCAAGCCTCAAGCACAGATCTATATGCGTTATTTAATGTACAAGCTTGGTACTAAAATAAAGAAGAACCTCTTACATATTAGTTCCTTTCATGAATATGATGGTTTATATACCGCTCCCCAGCATGGTTTCAAGGATGCTTATGATTATTGGAATAAGTCTAGTGCAGTGAATTTCTTAGAGTCTATAACTATACCGACCATGATAGTAAATGCCGCTGATGATCCTTTCCTTGGTCTAGAATGTTACCCTCAAGGGAAAATTAAGAATGAGAACTTACAATTTATTACACCTGCAACGGGTGGTCATGTGGGATTTATGACATTAAGTTTGGAGTGGTTTAAACAAGGCTACTTTTTGCCTCGCTTGAAGATGGACTTTCAGCATGAGCGATATGCTTTGGAGTTTTTGCAGGATGCGCTTCTCTAAAAGCGTCTTGCACTTTCTCCTTTAATTGCAGCAATAACTGCAATCCTCCAGATTTTTGTGAGATGTCATCGATGCGTTTTCTAGAGAAACGAGGCATTCTTTTCTCTGATGCTTTTTTTAACCAACCTAAACCATTAGCTCCAAGAACAAATTTTAAGGCTTTTGACGGCAACTCTAATAGAATAGGGCTAAGGAGAGAAGGAGCATCTTGATCTTTATCAAGCTTCTTGATTACGTCAATAACAGCAGTACCAAAATCCTTAGCTTTGAATTTCGGAGCACTGAAACATATGGCTCTTCTTCTCACAAGCTCATTGCTCCTTTTAGCAATGGTGATCGTAGAGGACCTTGGATTATTACCAGTGGTAGACCAGTTATTTCTATGACTAGGAGTGACAAATGTTTTAGCCTTTACACCCATACCGCCACTATAACATTAATATTTTCTTTAGAATAGGTCTTGTCTTAATCTAATTCATCTACTGGCTCATCAGTATCAGGCAGCTCTAACTCTTCATTAGCACCTACCAGTGATAGTTGTTCAGAACCGTCACCAGCAGCGTTAGCAGCATTCTCAGCAGCAATAACACTCTCGTCTTCATCAGGATCAATGATAGGGTTGATAGATACTACTTCGTCGTTATCATCGAGCTTAATAATGCGAGAGCCTGTAGCCATACGGCTTTGGAAGCTTATGTCTTCAGTCTTCTGTCTTACTACTACACCGTTAGCCGTAGCAATAATGAACTCATCATCAGGGCTTACTACACGAATAGTTGCAAGCTTAGACTTAGGGGTCTTGAACTTAGTCCCTATGAGACCTAGTCCACCTCTGCCTTGTACTCTAAATTCACCGATTTTAATACGTTTACCAAAACCGTCATTAGTTATAACAAGTAAGTTTACATCTTCGTTATTAGATTCAACGATGTCGTAACCTACAAGTTCATCAGTTTCTCTAAGACTAATAGCTTTGACACCTTTAGCAACACGGCCCATAGGGCGAACTTCATCTTCACTATAGCGAATCACCATACCGTCTCTAGTACCGAGTATAAAGGTCTTAGTACCATCAGAGATTCGTACCCAAGCGAGTTTATCATCCTTCTCTAATCCAATAGCAATGATTCCAGACTTACGTACTGATTCAAACTCAGAGAGGGAGGTCTTCTTGATAGTACCTTTCTTAGTGAGCATGCTTAAATAGGTACCTTCATCAAATTCACGAACTGGAATCACGGCTGTAATATAGTCATCTTGTTTGATATTGATAAAGTTCACCAAAGCCTGTCCCTTAGCTTGTCTTGAACCTTCTGGTAAATCATATACTTTAGTAGAATAGACTTGACCTTTATCCGTAAAGAACAATAGTGTGTCATGCATTGATGTCACGAAGAAATGTAATAAATCATCTTCTTCGCGAGTCTTAATACCGCCCTTACCTTTAGTGGCACGGCGTTGACGTTCAAAGGTAATCAATGGAATACGTTTAACGTAACCTTGTGAAGTAATAAATACGGCCATCTTCTCATCAGCGATAAGATCTTCCATGGACATATCACCAGAATCTACCATTGAGATCTTAGACTTACGTTCATCACCGTGTTGTGCGATTACTTCAAGTGATTGTTTCTTGATTTCTTCAAGTATTAGTTTACGGCTAGCAAGTAAGCGCTGTAAGCCTTTAATAGTCTTCTCAAGATCTTTAAGCTCTTTCTCTAGCTTCTCTTGCTCTAAGCCAGTTAAGCGTCTTAATTGCATTTCAAGAATCGCAGAAGCTTGTTTCTCAGAAAGTTTGAACTTGGTCATTAAACCATCGCGAGCTTCTTCAGTGTTCTTAGAAGATTTAATTAGTTTGATAACTTTATCGATATCACCTATCGCTATTAATAGACCTTCTACGATATGGTGACGAGCTTCAGCTTTATCCAAGTCAAACTGAGCCTTACGGGTAATTACTTCTACTCTAAACTCTATAAACTCTTTAAGAATAGTTATAAGAGTTAATTGTTTTGGTTTATTGTTTACAAGAGCAACAACGTTAGTAGAGAAGTTTTGCTGTAATGGAGTGAACTTCAACATGTTGTTTAGAACTACTTGAGGGTTTGCATCACGCTTAAGCTTAATAACGATTCTAGTACCATCACGTCCAGATTCATCGTTAGCGTCAGAAATGCCTGTAAGTTTTTCCATCTTCACAAGTTCTGCAACCTTAGTAATAAAATTCTCAGCTCCTACTAGGTAAGGTAGTTCAGTGATAACAATCGCTGTCTGTGACGATGATTTACCCTTAGAGATCTCTTCTATAGTAAAAGTACCTTTCTGGGTAATAGTTCCTTTACCAGTAGTGAAGGCATCAACAATACCTCTAGTGCCGATGATAGTACAACCAGAAGGAAAGTCTGGACCCTTGATAATTTTATTGAGTTGTTTGAACTCGATATCAGGATTGTCGATAAGGGCAATCAGTCCTTGCATTACTTCAGTAAGATTATGCGGAGGAATATTCGTTGCCATACCCACAGCAATACCAGTAGAACCATTCACCAGGAGAATAGGAATCTTAGAAGGAAGTACCCTCGGCTCTTTAAGAGATCCGTCAAAGTTATCTACAAAATCAACAGTATTAGATTCGATATCAGTAATAATATCTACCGATAATTTCTGTAGCTTGGCTTCTGTGTACCTCATAGCTGCTGGACCATCATCAAGCGAACCAAAGTTACCATGACCATTAATCAGTGGGTAGCGTGAGCTAAAGGACTGCGCTAAACGCACTAAACTATCGTATACGGCAGTGTCACCATGTGGGTGATATTTACCCAGTACTTCACCGACAATACGGGCACATTTCTTAAAAGGTTTGTCTGGGTACATGCCCATATCATGCATAGCGTAAAGAATACGGCGATGTACTGGCTTAAGACCATCACGTACATCTGGAAGGGCACGGCTAATGATTACAGACATAGCGTAATCAATGAAGCTCTGCTTCATTTCGTCTCTTACATCTATGTCAGTGATTTTACCGCCCTGTCTAAATAAATCTTTCATAATACCGTTGCACTCTTTATTTTACTACATAAGACCTTTTGGAACTATGAAGCTTTCCTTAGACAAAACAAAACCTAACTCCCTCAATTCCTTACTTTTACTTATCTTTGGGGATTCCGCCGCTGTGCGGCGGTTGCGCTGCGCGCGGCTGAATGAAGGAATTATTTAGCAGTCCGCAGGATGAACCGCGCCGGAGGCGCGGAACCACAGTAAAAAATATTAAGGGGATTAGGAAACAAAAAGCCCTCCATGACAGAGGGCTTTTATAGAATAGCTTCTAGCTTGCAGCTAGCTTATTTTTTTCTAGATGATTTAACTTCGTCTTTAAACTGTTTACCAGCTGAGAACGCAGGAACACTTGACGCAGGAATTTTGATTTCTTCGCCTGTTCTAGGATTACGACCAGTTCTGCCTTTACGATCTCTCTTCTGGAATGTACCAAAACCAGTTAAAGTCAGTTTTTCACCTCTGGCTACTTGTGCTTTGATTTCATCAAGCAACGCTGTTACTATTTGTTCGACTTGCTTTTGAGTTAAGTCTGTATCTTCTGCAATTTTTGCAATCAATTCACCTTTATTCATTTAGATTAAATCTCCTTTCCAATGACCTTGTATTTAAGCCTCGATAAGCCTACATATAACGAAGTTACAACACTTTTACCTGTTTTTGCAAGGCGTGATACGGACTTTTTGCAAAATTTAAGCTAAAAATGCTATTATTATGTGTATTACGCATGGGTGAGATGACTCAAAACAGGAATATTAACCCTTTATTGGCTAATGCTCTGGCTGTTAGTGGAACACGAGCTGGTCTTAACCGTTCACCCAATACAAATCAGCTTAATATTTTAGTGAAGTCCCTAGCTTCTAAGATGATGGTATCTGAGTATGTAGCAGCTCGTATCATCAGCAATCTTATGGCAACAGGACAGGCTATCAGTTTCACTGAGATGCAAAAATTTCTTCAAGAATTTTTTCAAGACAGCACTCCTTTGATTAATCAAGAAACTCTTGAGCGATTAAGAAAACCTGAGATTCAATCTAAGTCTGACAAAGAGCTAGAGGCATTATCTAAGCCAGTTGTAAGAGAGATGAAGGATAGGCTGGTAGAAAATCGTGAGCAGAATATTCGTAACACCGCGCAAGTCTTTAGTCGTGAAGATTCGTTTGTACCTGCTAATCAGCATGTTCCTGTAACTCAGTTGGTAAATAGCCCTAAAGAATTTGCTTCTTGGTTAGTTAATAATAAAGCAGCGTTTGTTATGCTCAAAGCCAATCCAGAATTGACATACTTGCTTATGGCATTGGCTAATCCTAATATACAGAAGTCACCTGTACTGCTGTCTGAGATCGCTAAGATGATGACGCAACTTATTAAGATGAAACGTGGCAGATCGCAGGTAGAGGACTTCGATGATAATGTGAAAGAATCTAGAGATAAGGCTATTACTCAGGAAATGATGGAGCATGAAGCGGGTATCGTTAATAGCTTGAAGAATGTATTTGATTCAATCAAACCTGCTTCAGTACGTGATTTCATGTTAGAAGCGGAACGCTTCGCAGAAGAAGAGATAGCTAATTGGTGGTCCCTAACTCTCAAGAAAGAGAAACAAGTAGGTAAACAATTACAAGACAATCTAACTAAGTTCAAGCGTAATAAGCTTAGAATGGATGATGATTAATGTCAGACGAACGTAATGCAGTAGTGAATTATATTAGTGAGCGTTTTGCGCAGGAGGATGATGTTCTGAAACAAATCCTTGAAGCGCAACGTGCTGGTGGTGGACCGATGATGAATATAGGTCCTGATCAAGGAAAACTTCTTGCTCTATTAGTTAAACTAATGAAACCTGAGAATGTTTTAGAAGTAGGTAGTTACTATGGTTATAGTGCAGTATGGATGGCGCGCGCTCTTCGTCATCCTGAGGGAGCGCAGCGACCGTCAGGATCCACTCCTATACTTCACTGTGTCGAAGTCTCTGAACCACAATGCAAGATACTTGCAGATCATATGAAGCTTGCAGGAGTAGATGATCTAGTAGAAGTTCATCAAGGCTCTGGGATTGATGTGATGAATAAATTTATCAATGAGAGTAAGAAGTTTGAGATAGTGTTTGTTGATGCTGATAAAACTAATTATTCTAATTACTTAGATCTGGCTGCTAGATTGATTCCTAGTGGTGGATTATTGCTGGTGGATAATTGTCTTTGGAATGGTCAAGTAGTAGATTCTAGTTTCGAGGATAAACAAACCCAGGCTATAAGGGACTTTAACGATAAACTTGCTAAGTCTAAGGACTTTGAGTCAGTGATTTTAACAGTGCAGGATGGGCTGGCGATGGCGGTGAAGAATTAATAATAAACATTAAGAATGAAAAAGTTTACTAAGTTTATTCTCAATTTCTTGCATCATTGCGTTGTCAACGGTACCCAGCTCTGTTTTAATACAGTCGACAGTGATAGTTACTAGCTTATGAAGTTTAATCATAGATATCTTCTTGTGGATCTTTTAAAAAATCAAATGCTGGATTGTTAATTAGAAAACCTTGCATATTACTATCATCAGGATCTGGATTTTCAAATATTAAAGTTATTTTCACCTTATTTTTATTCATGAAAGGAAGTGGTACATCCAGTAGTAACTCGTGATCATTGTTTAATGTTCCTGTAGTCTCAATAGTTATTTTACTTCTATCATTTTTCATACTCTTATATTTTAGCGCATTCTATGGTGAAGGTCTGTCAACCACGCCACAAGCGACCCTACGGGCTGTTTCATGTCTTTGTAACCATGTTCTTGGGCTAGTACTGTGTTAGCAGCACCGATCATAGCGGTATGTGGGCGGGAGTCGTAGACGTCACGTTCATTTCTATTGCTAGCATTGTATTGATATTGTTTTAAGTAAAACTTACAAGCTTGCACTGTCGCATCATCAATAGTAGAGAGTCCAAAAGCTCTACAAGCAAGTGGTCTGAGGGAGTGGATTTCACAAGCATCACTTTCACTAAGGAAGGGACAGGTGAATTGCATGCCATGTGGATTAAGTTTGTCTTTGCTGCTGCCGAGGGTTTGATCAATAACTTTAAGGGGCTCACCATAAAGCTCTATATGCTTCTCCTGGATTGCTTTAGCGCGTTTAGTGAATTTCTCTAGCTCTTCTTCGCTGAGATTGTTTTTGATATACAGAAACTCAGTTAGTGATACTACGGGGAAATCCTTCTTGCAGCAATCTGTGCATTGATAATGAAAGCAGGTGTCTTCATAGACTCCAGATCGATTAAGTACTTCTTCTTGAATCTCGGTTACTTCTTGGTATATCTCTGTAAGATGTTCTAGAGCTTGCTTTGCTGGATAGGTTTTAGTGGGTTTTATGGTGTTTAATTTGTAATTGGTTCCATTTACTGGACTGAAATTCTCTCGGTACTTAATCATCTGCTGCTCTGCTTGCTGGTTATCGCCTAGGCGTCTGTAGTAGAGAGCTAGTAATCTATATTGTTGCGCTCTAAGGTTGTCGTCGATTAGGTTAATAAAATTGTTGTTGTTATTGATTTCTGCAAATAGTTTCGGTAGTAGTGGATCCTGACGGTCGCTGCGCTCCCTCAGGATGACGCCTGACCAATAGATAACTATCGTTGGTAATAAATCCTTATATTGATAAAAGTCAATCTCTTGAAACTTAAAAATAGAAGTGAGATTCTTGTAAAGTTCTATAAGTTGATACGCTAACTCATCTACTATCTGTGGATTCGGCTCTCTCACTGAGATATGCATTGGTAGGAGTTTCTGCTCTAACACTATAAGATTGAGTAAGAATAAAGCCTTATGCTTACTAGAGTCTAGTAATTGAGGATTCTCTTGTAAGTAATTATTAAGCTTAGAATTATTTCCTGTAAGAAATAAATGAAGGAATTTCAGGTAGTTTTTTTCACTTAAGGCTTCACGATTAATTTCATCATAACCAGAATTGCTTGTATTTAGCATATCTAGAGATTTGAGCTTGGCGTTTTTTTCACTCAACTGAAGTTTCCTTTGTTTGTGGCTGGAGAGCTTGTGCTTTAAGTTTAAGGTTTTGAGTTTCTTGGTTCCCAAGTAGAGTTCCAATACTAATAGTACCCATATTATATGCAAGTCTAGCCTGGGTTAGGTTGTAATCGGCAGTACTATTAATAAGGTTAATTTCAGCTTCGGTTAATTGAAGTTCTCTTTGTACTAGATTGGTAAAGATTTCTATGCCGTTTTCATAGCGGAGCTTTGCTAGCCTTAAAGCTTCTGCTGATGCTTCGTGTTCTTTCTCTGCAACCCTAACTTGCGACTTGGTCTTCTGGAAATCTAAGTAAGAAGTTCTTAGATCTCTTTCTATCCTAAGTATTTCTCGCTGGTATTCAAGTCTGGCTCTATTAGTGCGGGCTCTCGCTTGCATAGTATTGGCTACGGCCGTCAGTCCCATACCATCACCTATAGTGTAGTTTGCTTCGAAAGCCAAAGTTGTTAACCCATATAAATTACTGAACTGTTCTCCAGTACCACTAAAATCTGCATATATATCTACCTTAGGTAAATAATCACCAACCTTAGATAGACCTTCCTTATAGACTGCCTTTCGTGCTGCTAACGCTGCCTTGATATCTGGATTATTTTTCAAGGCTTGCTGAATGAAGTTTTGGATAGTGAGACTATCATCAATCATATTGAGCTTAGCTAAATGCTCTCTATCTACTGCAAAGGAACTTTCTAAGGGACTATTAAGATGATTAGCAAGATTAAATCCAGCAATTCTAAACTGTGCTTCAGCTTCTATAAGTTCTTGCTCTGTTCTTGCCATTCTTGCGATAGCTTGTATTAAATCAAACTTGGTCCCAGTGCCAGCTTGATAGAATTGATTAGCCAAATCCCTATTATATCTAGCACTTTCAAGAGCTTTGATACGTGATCGCAATGTAGCCTGAGTTTTAGCTAATTGATAATAAAGGTCGACAGAGTTATATAGTACGAGATTGTATTCAGACTGTTCTTTACTCTCAGTAGCGTTTTTATAATATTTCTCTGCCCAAGCTAAGAAGCTAGTAGTGCCTCCACTAAAAATTCTATGACTAAATCTTATACCAGTGCTAGCAATGGTTTGGTCAATCTTGTTTTGTAAAGCACTGGTTAAATAGAAAGTACCTTCTCTATGAAGTGAGCTTGCTCTCATGGTTACATCAGGCAAGGCATCAGAGATCCTCTTCCAGAATATCCATTTAGCTTCCTTGGTATTGGCTTTGGCGATTTGTAAACTGATATTGTTTTCTATAGCTCTAGCAAGTATTTCTTGCAAGTCTAATTCTAAAGGTTCATCATTAGAGACTGAAAGTTGAATCTTGTTTCTGAATTCAAGAAACTCTTCCTCAAAGTCTTGATCTTGAATTTGGATTTGAGTTTGTTCTTGAGCTTGGACAATTACGCCAGGAATTAGGGCCATGCAAACAATGGCCACCAGCAAAGAATTCTGGAGAAATTTAATTTTATTCATTTATATTAGGACAAGTCCTATATATCTAAGACTGTATAGACGAGTCAAAGGTTTCGACTTGTCCCCAAATTGCCCAGAACTTTGTTATGCTCGCTTCTCGGACTGCTCATTTATGTATAATAAACTCCGCGTCCTCGAAGCTCGCATGCCTCGTTCTGGACAATTTTGGAACAAGTCGAGTATGTATGAAATAAATATTAAAAAGAAAGTTGTCTTCCTGGGTACTCCAGAGTTTGCAGTGCCTAGTTTACGGGTTTTAGTGAATGCAGCTGACATAGAAGTTCTAGCGGTTATAACCCAGCCTGATAAAGCTGTGGGACGTAAGCAAGCTATCACTCCACCACCAGTTAAAGTTTATGCAGAAGAGCAGGGTATTAAGGTTTACCAACCAGAGAAGATCTCCTTAGATGAACAATTAGTGAAGAATTTAATTGCTTTACAGCCTGATTTCTTAGTTACTGTGGCTTATGGTCAGATTCTTAAACCTAATATTTTAGATATTGCTCCAGTGGTTAATCTCCATGGAAGTCTCTTGCCTGAGTTTCGTGGTCCAGCTCCTATGAATTGGATGATAATTCATGGTGATCAAGTTGTGGGTCTTACTACTATGCTTGCTGAGCTTGGTGTCGACACTGGTGCCATGTTGCTGAAATATGAAACAGAGCTTGGTGTTAATGAGACTACAGAAGAGCTTGCAGAGCGGCTTGCAGAAGTGGGTGCTGAATTATTATTAAAGACCTTGCGAGAATTTGATTCAATTAAGCAGCAAGTACAAACTTCTATCACAAGTTCTAGGCAGCTTGCTCCTTTCATGGATAAAAACTTAGGAAGAATAGTTTTCTCCGATATAGAATTAATTCTAGGTTCAGCTAACCCTAAACAAAGCGAGTTTAAAGTTATACTGCAAAACTCCGCTCAAAACATTCATAACTTAGTGCGTGGCACCTATCCCTGGCCTGGAGCGTCTTTCATGGATGAGGATCTTCATGTAATAGTTTTAGAAACTCGAGTTGTAGATATAGAGAGTGTGAATACTAGTCCCGGAGCGATTCATAGCATAGATAAAGTTAAAGGATCTTTCACGGTTCAGTGTCAACAAGGTTTACTTGAAATACTAAGAGTCAAACCTCAAGGCAAAAACGAAATGAAAGCCCTGGATTGGCTTAATGGTAGACGTTTGAAGATTGGGGATAAAATTTAAGAAGCAGTAGCTCTAGAAGGTTTAAGCATTGCACTCATCAGACTTCTCTCATTTTCAGATCTCTCATTGCGCATATTTGCTATTAACTGCGAACCATGCTGTTCTTGTCTAGAAGCTGGTAGGCGTTCTATAGGTGAATTAGAATTACGTATATGTGCGGAGTGAGATAATGAAGCCGTTTGAGTTGCAGCTCTATCTTGATTACGAGATATCATGGCATTTCTCATAACATCTCCTGCAAAACTTAAAGCTATTGGCAAAATACTCATTTCTAGTGCTGTCTCCCGTGAAGTGCACTTAGAGTGTCTCTATTAACTTTATTAGAATTATGATTCATTGTATTAGCTTGACCTAATTTAGCGTCTATTGCAGCAGCCATTGACGTGAAAAAATCTGCTGTTAGATTATTGAATTTTACTGAATTAATCATTTCTCAAAATTTCCTCAAATCTTTAAGAATCTAAACTAATTCTTAAATCTAAAGTAAATATTAACAGCAAGGTCTGATAAAAGCAATATGTATTGACTGTAAATATGTAAATTACATCTCATCGGGTGTCAATTCTTCACCAGGATCATCATGTCCAGGCATAACCTTAGAGAAAACTGTAAAAAACAAAATAGCAATAATAATGAGGATGGTGAATCCAAATACAACGCCCTTCCACATTCCAGGAAAAATCATAGTTTTATTCTAACATCAATACGAACAAGTACTCACAAGCCGTCATCCCGAGGAGTCCACGAAGTGGACGACGTCGGGATCCACTACTTCGCATAGTCTATTAATGAGAGTGGATCCTTACGGTCGGGCTTCGCCCTCCCTCAGGATGACGGGGCGTAGACTTAAGTGATATTTGCGATTGTTCAAAGCTTTGTTTGATAGTATCCGCTAAACTCACACCACCTATATAATTCCCGATTAATGTTAATCCAGGTAACTTCACTAACTCTTCATTGATATTCTCTATGATTGTTTCGTAGCCAATATTGTATTGAGGAATAGCCTTCTGGATGAATTTACTATCTATTAATTGGAAATCATTCACTTCTAATGCCTTATTAGTATAGGGTTGAAGAATTTCTATCTGCTCGCTAGAAACGGCTTCCCAAGAGTTGTTACGCGCAAAGCTCAAGAACAAATATTCGCTATCTAGATTACGCTCCTTAAATAACTGGGAAGAGAAAATAGTACCTAATGTTGATTTATTCTCCATGCCATTGATATAACCAAAGGCATCAAGCATAGTATGACCCTTAGGAGTAAATAAATCTTTCGCTAAAGTATAGGCAAAGAGCGAGATAGGAGCATAGTAGATAGAATTAAGTCCCTGAGCTAGTTTGGGAGAAAGAGTTTCTAGCAGATCAGCAGCTTGGAATGCCTTAGTCGCTATAACTAAATTAGCTGCATGGATTGTTTCACCATTGATCTCAAGCCTGAAACCATCATCGGATAACTTTATTATTTTAGTATCCGCGTTTAATAATATATTATCCCAGCCAAGATAGTCAGCTAGAGAGGTGCAGAAGCTTTGCATGCCGTTTCTGAAGGAACAGGTAGCAAGTGGCTGGGTGACTGAGTGGCTGGATGACTGAGTAATTAGTCCTTTGATTATTGAGCCAGTTTTTCTTTCAGCTTCGTAGAGTTTGCTGAGAGCAGATTTGGCAGAGAGTTGACGAGCATCACCCGCCCAGACACCCTGCAAGGCATATGAAAATAAATCTGCAAGCTCAGTAGTAAAGCGTCTTGAGATAAAGTTATAGATTGACTCGTCGTTACTTGTAGGTTGATTTCTCTTAAAGGGTTCTGCTAGGAAAGAGAGTTTAGTGCTTAAGCTTAATAAATCAGAGAAAATTAATTCCCGAGGTCCTACTGCTTTAAGTTTCTGCTTAGAATAGAGATAGCGCTTGGAATCTTTAAAGCTATGACTGAGGACTTGATCCCTGAAGCCAATAGTATCTATCATCTCTTCTAGTCCTAGACAGCGATTCATAAACGAATTAGGACCTAATTCATAGATAGAATTCTTGTATTGAAAACTTTTCCAATTACCGCCTACTTGGTCTGAGCTTTCGACTAGTAAGAACTTAATCCCTGCTTGTTTAAGTTTATAAGCGAAGCTGAGACCAGCGATGCCAGCACCAATAATGACATAGCTGTAGCTTTGTGCCATGTAATTAATAATAGCAGGATCAACCTAGCTTCTTATTTCAAGGATTCTTTGCACTGCTTCAGACCAATTACCATCGCGGTCTTGTATCAGTAATGAAATTCTATGGAAGCCTGAGCTTAATTGATTTAAATCTAAACCTCTCTGTTCACTAACAGTGCCGTCAATATTAGAAACCCACTTAAAGGATTTAACTTCGGGTTTAGTGATTCCTGGTAAGCCAGCGTATAATTTATCTTGGCGTTTTTTGATTCTGAATTTTAAATTATTGATACCAGCAGGAGTAATTTGATTAGTTGCTACTACATCTAGAATCTTAAATACTGGCTCAGACCAATGTCCCTGAGAGTCTTCAACGCGAACAGAAATAACGTGAGAACCAAGGCTGAGACTACTGGTATTAAAACTTTCCTGAGTGCTTAGAAGTCCATCACGATCTGATTTCCATTCGTAAGCAATAATATTGGCTACTGAGTCACTGGCTTGAGCGCTTATGCTGACTGGGTTTCCAGCTACAACTCTAGCTGGCATAGTTATGTTATCCACTTGTGCTGGGAATTGAATATCAGCGCTAAGTCCGCCAATAGTATCGCCAGAATCTTTATATCGTTTAAATAAGGTCTCTGTTGCTGAGCTGATTAATAATGATTCAACTTCCTCAGGATCAGCTTTCTGTAGTTTATTTTTGGCTTTGATTAAAGCAGCTACTCCTGCAACACAAGGTGATGCCATAGAAGTACCGCTCTTGTATTCGTATTGATTACCTGGAGTCGTGCTTAATATCCAAGTGCCTGGTGCTGCTATATCAACCCAATCACCATAATTAGAGAAGGCAGATTGAGTGTTGTCATTGTCGAGAGCCCCGACTGAAATCACCACAGGGAGCGCTGCTGGATAAGTAGGAGTAGAACGAGTAGAGTTGCCAGCAGCAGCTACTAATACGATGCCTAGTTTATCAGCGAGATTCAGTATATCTTCTAGGACATTTAACTCTGCTCCTGCAAAGCTCATATTAATTACATCCGCGTTGTTATTAATTGCATAGGTAAGCGCATCTATAATATCGCTGGTCTTTAAACTGGCAGAGAATCCAGTCGAGTAGCCAGCTCTAATAGGCATGATTTTGGCAAGGGGGGCTATGCCACTGATACCTTTAGCATTGTTTTCTACGGCAGCGATAATTCCAGCGACATGAGTTCCATGACCATTACGATCACTTGGATCATTGTCTTCATTAGAACAATCTTCATTACTCATACAACTGAATCCACCATCTTTCACAAAATCCCAACCACGAATATCATCTATAAATCCATTGGCATCATCATCAATGCCGTTATTAGGAATTTCTTTTGTGTTAACCCAGATATTTGCAGCTAAATCTTCATGTGTATAATCTACACCTGTGTCAATGACTGCGACTACCACACCTTCACCTTTGGTATAAGCCCAAAGCTTTTCTGGTTGAATATAAGTCAACGCCCACTGTTTATCGTACTGAGGATCACTGGGTTTACTAGAACTAGTTTCACTAATCTCATAGATATAGTTAGGGTAAACTGCTTCGATTTGATAATTTTGGTTTTGATAATGTTCTCTATTGAGTCTGTAGATTAGCTTCTGTAGATTTTTCTTGCTTAGCTTATGGTCTAACTTAACGGTGACAACTTCGTTTTTAAGTTTATGTTTTTTGAGCTTATGGGCTTTTTTGTAGCGGGCATGTTTCTTGTGCTTAAGTTTTAGATTAGGTTTGATATCTTCTTGTAATTTGTAACTTCCTACTAATTCATCTATGAAATCCTCTTCTGGATTGGTACTAGCATCTGTAGAGCTAGTCTCTGCTGCTAGCTGAGCTACTTTCTCCACTTTCTTGTAACAGATAATGATTTCATCGCTAATGTAGTCTGCTCTCTCACTTGCTTCTACGGGCCTTGCAATATATGTTAATTGCATGATTAAAGCAACGATGACGCCAAGTATTCTGGATTTATTAACTAAAATGTGCATTTGGAGCCCAATCGGATAAAGTCCTTATCTGAGGTTGGACCCGAAGCAGCTTGCTAGCAGACCTGATAAACGTAGTATTTATGCGGGTCTTTATAGTTCTGGTGGACTAAGTTTTAGGCTGAAAAATTCAAATGATCTAGAATATTTAGTCAGTCAACAATGCTTCTAGACTAAATTAATCGGGAGGCTCTAGGTCAGTTGCAGGAGAGTTGCTCTTTAGGAATATTTAATTAATATTAATAACTTTTTTGTGACTTTCTTGGCGTGATAAAATCAAGGCTGGGATTAGAGAAACCCTATATTTCCATGGAGGTAATTAAAATATGGCGACAGTAGAAGCTAAAAAGACAACTAGAAAACTTAAGCCCTTGAACGATAAGGTTATTGTTCAAAAGGCAAGCGCTGAAGAGAAAACTGAAGGTGGTATTTATTTACCTAGCAGTTCACAAGAAAAACCTGTTGAAGGAATTGTACTTGCAGTGGGACCTGGTAATGCTAATGATAAAGGTGAAAGACAAGCATTGCAGATTAAAGAAGGCGATAGAGTACTTTATTCTAAGTATTCTGGCACTGAGATTAAACAAGACGGTAAAGAGTTATTAATTATTGCTGAGAAGGATGTTCTTGCAATAATCGAATAATTCTAAATAGTAAACAAGGAGATATTAAAATGGCGAAGAAAATTTTGCGTAAAGATGAAGCTAGAAGAGCGTTAGCTAACGGAGTTCAAACAGTTGCAGACATAGTTGCAGTAACACTTGGACCTGCTGGTAGAAACGTAGTTCTAGAGAAAAAGTTCGGTGCACCTCAGTCAATTCGTGATGGTGTGACTATTGTGAAGGAAATAACAGAACTAGAAGATCAATTCGAGAGTGCTGGTGCAGCTTTGATCAAAGAAGCAGCTACTAGAACTAACGATGTCGCTGGTGACGGTACTACTACAGCAACAGTGCTTGCAGGCGCGGTTGTAGAAGCTGGTATGAGACACTTAGCTGCTAGAGCTAATCCTGTACTTCTTAAGAAAGGTATGGATAAAGCGACTCTAATGGTTATAGAAGAGTTCAAGCAAATGGCTAAAGAGATTAAGTCATCTAGAGATATAGAGCAAGTAGCTACTATCTCAGCTGCTAACGATTCAGAAGTAGGTAAGCTTATCGCTGAAGCTATGGAGAAAGTTGGTAGAGAAGGTGTGATCACTGTAGAAGAATCTAAATCTACTAGTACTGAACTTGAAGTGGTAGAAGGTATGCAGTTTGATAAAGGCTACATCTCCCCTTACTTTGTAACTGATTCAGAAAGAATGCAAGCTAATCTAGAAGATGCTTTCGTACTTTGTGTAGACAAGAAGATCAATATTACTCAAGATTTGATTCCTACACTTGAAGCAGTAGCTAGATCTGGTAGACCACTACTGATCATTGCAGAAGATGTTGAAGGTGAGGCACTTGCTGCTTTAGTAATCAATAATCTTCGTCAAGTGATCAAGGCTTGTGCTGTTAAAGCTCCAGGATTTGGTGATAGACGTAAAGCAATGCTTCAGGATATAGCGATACTTACTGGTGCTAAGGTCATCTCTGATGATCTTGATATGCAACTTGATAAGATCACTCTTGAAGATTTAGGACGTGCCCGTAAAGTAGTAGTTAGCAAAGACAAAACTGTTATCGTTGCTAATGACAATACTAAAGGAGCTGTTCAAGCTAGAATCGCTCAGATCGAAAAACAAATCTCTGAGAGCGATTCAGACTATGATAAAGAGAAACTACAAGAACGCAAAGCTAAACTTTGTGGTGGTGTAGCTGTAATTAAAGTAGGTGCTGCAACTGAGCCTGAGCTTAAAGACAAGAAGCTTAGACTTGAAGATGCACTTAATGCAACTAGAGCTGCTGTAGAAGAAGGTATCATCCCTGGTGGTGGTACTACTCAAGTTAAAGCATCTAAGAAATTAGAAGCTAGACTCTCTGAGTTTGAAGGTGAAGAAAGACTTGGTGCTGAAATAATTGTTCAAGCTCTTCGTAAACCAACAATGCAGATAGCTAACAACGCTGGCTTCTCTGGTGAAGTAGTAATCGAAAGAGTACTTTCTGAGAAAGCTAACATTGGTTTCAATGCTGCAGTAGGACAATACGTAGATATGTTCGATGCTGGTATTGTTGATCCAGTAAAAGTTAGTCGTGTAGCACTTCAGAACGCTGTATCAGTAGCAGGTCAAATCCTTCTTACTGACGCTGTTGTTGTTGAAATTAAAGAAGAAAGCGCAGGAATGCCAGCTGGTGCAGGAATGCACGGTATGGGCATGTAATTTTTAAACAAGACTTTGCGAATTTAGTCATGAGTGGGGTCTTGTTTAATTTAAAAAGGTACCAGGGGTGCTTCCTTGAACCCCAGAACCTAATAACAAATACGGTGTGGTGCCGTATCTGTAATCAAAAAGCCCTCCGCAAGGAGGGCTTTTTAGTTTTTATAATGTGAATATTTTATTGAAGTTAGTCCACTTTCACGCAGCGGCTGTATATAAAAATGGTCGGGGTAGCACGCGACCTTTGAGGTCGCATAAAAAGGATCGAACCTTGGTTCAAATCCTGCTCAACTTAAAAATATATAGATAGAAGAGAAATGGTCGGGGTAGCAGGATTTGAACCTACGGCCTCTTCGTCCCAAGCGAAGCGCTCTACCAAACTGAGCCATACCCCGAAAAACGAATCTTATAAACTTATAAAAAGTACATTGGGAAGTGTACAAGGTTATGAGACCTTGAAAGATTATACTAAATACCTAAGTAAAATCTAGAAACTTTAGAATTAAATCACGATGATAGTTTTGTATTACGAAACAGGTCTAAAAGAATTTAACCCATAGCTATATTGACCAAAATTAGGTGAATATGCACCGGCATAGCCACTTGGTCCCAAGCCCCCAAAACCCAAGCTTGTAGCTCCAAGCCCATTAAAACCACCATATGGAGATGAGTAAGGATTGAATCCTGGATATCCCAAGCCTCCACCAAAAGCGCCAGCACCCATATTCTTAGCATATGCTGCCCTAATTGCTACATCTCCAACTTGTCCAAATATATTACACAATGCCATTAAAGCATTCCCAAGAGGGCTACCCGTATCAATGTTGTTGTTATTAGCTTGTGCTCCTCCAAACAAGGAGCCTTGTTGGCCTAAACCTTGTCCAGCACCGAACCCATAAGGATTTTGTTGTGGATAACCATAAGGAGTATTGTACATAGAAATCACTCTCCGTCCAAAGTAAAACACAGTAAAGTTAAGCAGAGGTTAAGCTTGAAAACTTTGCTACTAATTTATCAATGAAACCCTCTTGGTCAAAGCTTTTGAAGACATCCTCAGGAAAAATTTCTTCAAGGGATATGGGGGGAGCTTTGGGTAGATCAATGATAGTTTCTTTAAGTGTTCTAGGAATGTCTCTGAGATTGATTCCTATGCCAGTTATAACATAGCCTTTATAGATCTCTACTAAAATACCAGCGAGTTTACAAGCATCATAATAGATATCATTAATGGGTTTGATATAGTAATCAGCTTGATATATGTCATTAAGAGCTTCAATTATTTTTTTGGTCGCTCCGATAGTTTGAGTTTGAATAAACTCTTCGTTGATCGTTGGCGCATTGAGTTTATTACTGACAATAGATAAATATATTCCTCCACCTGCCGGTGAGGCCCAGGATTTACCATACTGTCCGCGTCCTGCCGTTTGCTCTACTGCAACTATATAGGCATGATCAATAATTTGCGTGTCGTCAATTAAACGTTTGGCTTGGTTTTGAGTTGAATCTAGAGATTGATAAGAGAATGCTTGCATTGTTAAATTCTAGTGTGTAACTAATCTGTTTGTATTATAAATCATTAGAAGTCTAAAGTTTTTGGTCTAAGTGTCGATAGGAAGTACTAAGTCAGGTTACCTACATAGATTTGGCTTGGAGAAATATAAAATGAAAAAGATTCTGGGCTTATTGTTGCTATTAGTTTTAAATCTTGCTGTAGTAGAAGCGATCGTTCCGAAAACTACTCATCCTGCTAAGCAGAAAGTTGTGAGTGCAAAAAAAACATCTGGTGCTACTTTAGCAGTGGAAGAGCCGATGCTAAGTTTTAAACAATCTGACTGCCGTACAATCCCAGGCACCCCCAATATAGTAGTTTGCGTTGAAGGTGAGGCTGGAGCTGGTGATCTTGATTTAAATATCTTACGTTCGCTTAAAGGTGTTACTAGAAATTTGATTACTAAATATAACGCGAAGGCTGCAAGGAAAGCAGTTGTGCATAAGGCTTCTGTGAGCGATTGTGGTGGAATGCCTGATATGATGAATGATCCTATGGGTTATGCTGCTTGGATGGCGTGTACTGCAGGACAAGCGATGGCTTCAATGTCAGTGCAGTCGATAGATCCATGTACCATAGATCCAATGTCACCAGCGTGTATAGCAATGCCTACGGCTGATCCATGTACTGTAGATCCGATGTCACCAGCATGTACAGGAGCTACTACAGCAGCTGATCCATGTACTGTGGATCCGATGTCACCAGCATGCGTAGGGGATAATTCTTAATTAGTATTTTTTGCTTGAAGATTTGAAGCACTAGCAGGGCTTAATTTACTACCATTGAAAATATTTTGTGCTAATTGTTCTGGATTATCAGTGACTGATTCAAGACCTGTAGTAAGCCTACCTACGGTAGCTTCGCTTGCTGTTCCTCTAGTGAAGATATATTCTAAATTTGCTGGTGGCAGGTTTAAACGTACACAAGCTGACTTCTCAATAGCCATGACGCTAGTGAACAAACCGGTGTTATTTATAAATTGTGGGTCTTGCGAGATATCGCCAAATGAAAAATAAATTTCATCAGGATTAAAATTACTGCTTATCTCCTTTCCATAGCTCATAAGGAAACGTAATAGATTGCCCAAGGCAGTATTTTCCTGACTAGCAGCTTGATACATATTCTTCACCACAGAAAACTGGATGCATTTATTATTATTTAAAAAATCTACCAAAACAGAGTCAATAAGGATTGTTTTACCACTAGGATGTTTGAATTTATTTTTAAAAGTAATATTTCGAGCCTTTTCTTTAGCAATGAGTTGTTCAAATTGAGGAGTTTTCGGTTCCAGTGGTTTCGCTAGTAATTCTCCAGTTGAAGGTTGGTTTGGATTTTTAGCAACAGACTTAGCTTGATTAGGAGTTGCTGGTTTATTTGTATTTGCTTCTAGCGTAAAATAACTACCAGCAGCTAAGCTAACAAGTAGGGGGGCAATTAGTAATGGCCTTAGGAGGGATGGCTTTTTACCAATTATCCTAGCTATTAAATCAGGATCATTGTCACAAATAGCTTTTATTGTATTAATGAAACTACATCGACGATAGTTCTCGATATTACTACTAACAAAGTCTCTGCCAGCAGATGCTATTCTGTTTTTTTCAAATAATTCGCCAAGCTTGCTATCAAAATTAGAACTACTAGTATCCAAAAATCTATTTAATAGTACTCCTAATTGGGTTTCCTGCTCTTCATCTAGTTTATAGCCTACTATTGATGTCAGACAAAGAAGAACTAGCTCTCGACGATCCGCTGCTGCATATTTATCAACAGGGTTTTGAGTAAGATATCCTTGTGCTAAGCTGCTAATATCCGTAAATAACTCCTGGTTACATTTGAGAAAATCAGTTTCATTTAATGCAAAGCAATTATCGGTTGATCTTAGCTCTTGTAAGGTTTCTAATATTTGTGGGATGGTAGTAGGTTGTTCGTGATTTGTACTATTCCAAACATCTTTTAGAGTATCTAAACTTATAGGTTTAATCGTTGTTCCATCTGGAGCTTCGTAACGTGGACCTGTTCTAGAATCTTTTAGCGTCAAACCAACTTGACTTAATTGAGTAATAACGGCGGGATCTAATGAAGTTTCTGTGCTACTTGCAGCTAGAATTGGAGAATCTGCAGTTGTGGTTAAGGAATGAGAATGATTTGTACTTTTCGCTTTAGATTGCAATAAATGCGATAAAAGGTTTCCTGTTACATTTGCTACACTTGCCACTTACTCTCTTCCTCAAATCAACTCAATATAACAATACATTATATATCATTGTAGAAGTTTTTTGCCAGCTTTTGTTCCCAAGTCTTATCCAACCTTGTCCAAAACAGATAATCATGGCATTAATAGGATATGCCTATAGATTTTGAATTAGATGATACTCAGAAGGATCTGCAAAGACTAGCTAAGGATTTTGCGGAGAATGAGATCAAACCCCAGGCCGAGCATCATGATCGTGAAGCAAAGTTTCCTCTTGAGATTGCCAAGAAGGCATTTGAAGTTGGGTTGATGAACCCAGGTTTTCCAGAATATGTAGGTGGAATGGGTTTAGGTATCACTGAAGAAGTGATTATGGCAGAAGAGATTGGTGTCGCTTGTACAGGGATCTCCACAGCCTTATATGCCAATATGCTCGCTTCTGCTCCGCTATTAGTGGTAGATGATCACGAGATTAATAAGAGATTTTTGGGACCGATGATGGAAGAGTTACAGTTTGCTTCTTACTGTGTAACAGAGCCTGGATGCGGGTCTGACGTAGCTAACGTGAAGACTACTGCTAAGAAAGTTGGTGACGAATATATTATCAATGGTAATAAGCAATGGATTACTGGAGCGAAGTACGCGAAGTGGTTTTATGTACTAGCGTCTACGGATCCTTCTGCAGGACATAAAGGGCTCTCGTGTTTCGTGGTGCCAGCTGATTTACCTGGAGTAACAGTTAATAAGAAAGAAGACATGATGGGACAGAGAGCTAGTTCTACTCATGCAGTGACTTTTGAAGATGTGAAGATCCCTGCTGCTAATCTTCTAAGCGCTGAGGGAGAGGGTTTCAAGATCTCTATGAAAGCCTTCGACAAAACTCGTCCAGGAGTAGCAGCTGGAGCTACTGCAATTATTAGAGCGGCATTAGAGAACTCTAAACAATACGCTATGGAACGTACATCCTTCGGTGTGCCGATTGCGATGCACCAGGCTATAAGTTTTATGATTGCTGACATGGCAATGAAATACGAAGCTGCAAGATTATTAGTTTTACGTTGCGCAAACATGATCGATAGACATGAGCGTAATACTAAGTACGCTGCTTTTGCTAAGGGCTTTGCGGCGGATGCTGCTATGGAAGCTGCTACTAATGCGGTACAGATCTTTGGTGGATATGGTTATTCTAGAGAGTATCCAGTAGAGAAGCTTATGCGCGATGCGAAGATCTATCAAATCTACGAGGGTACTTCTCAAATCCAACGTCTCATTATTGCTAAAGAAATATTCCTGAGAAGTGCTTAGGGATTGGATATGGTTTAAATACTATTATTTAGCAATATATAAACAAGGAAGAACATCTCGGATGATTCTCTCGTGATTAGTCAAATGAGCTATTAATTTATGAGAAATAATGTCTCTAAATTTTTCTGCGAGTTCTTGAGTTGCTTCATTACCAAGTAATATATTGCCAATAATTTTAAGACTCAATTGAAGTTGATCTTTTAGCTTACTTTCTAGTTTACTGAAATCTTTAACTAAATTAATAACAGTTCTAGCCCCTTCTATATCCGATTCATTGTCTGCTAAATATGATCTTGCCGCTCCTTGGAACGATATTAATTTATCCAAAGTGTCAAAAAGAATTCTGAGAAGAGCTAAACTACAGATGGTTGGTTGCTTAGGATCATTCGGTAATAAGGTTTTGAATTGATCTAGTTTTGGGCTTGCGGTTTTTGCTGGAACTACTCGAAATAATTGGCAAGTAGCTTGTATATTTCTACCAAGAGGGGCTGCTTCTAGTTTTGGACTTAGTGTTTCTATATAAATAACCTGCGGATTCATTGCTTTTAGAGATGATTCTGCTGCATGTAAGGCTTGTTGAAACTCGTCAGTTCTTATATGTATTTTTTCTTGCTCTTTAAAAATATTGGACTTGACTAAAGAGTCTAGAAAGCTAGATTGATCTATGAAAGAAGCAGACTTTTCTAAGTAGACTGAAAGTGCTTCTAAAGATCGAAATTGCTCACAGAGGCCCCTTCAACCGCCAAATGCAACACCCTGCTTACAAAGATAAGTAGCTAAA
>CAZELI010000024.1:0-34846 GCA_964512985.1 uncultured Gammaproteobacteria bacterium
CAAGAACACTTTCCTCAATTACAACTGCTCTGTGAACTTATTTTCCTAAAAAGACAATAAATAAACTTTTGCTCCGCTCCCCAAGGAGTTAGATGATATTCTTCAATGACTTTAAGTAAATTAAAATTATCACCTAATTCTGCCTGAAGTTTTGTTGCATCATAACGCTCCACTTCAAGTCCACTGCATTTCATTGGTCCATCTAAAGCAAAAGTTGCAAGAATTAAATATCCATTTAGAGCTAAAGCTTTATTCAAACATTGTTTGTATTTTTCTTTCTCTCCATCAGCAGTTAAAAAATGAAAGACCGCTCTATCATGCCATAAATCAAATTGTCTGGGACTTTCATATTCAGTAATATCCATAGCTATCCATTTAACTTTACTTGCTTGTTTTGCTAATCTGTTTTGGGCATATTGCAGGGCTCTATCTGAAATATCTAAAACTGTTAAATCCTGAAAACCTTTAGCTAGTAATTTATCCACTAGAAGAGAAGCTCCGCCACCAATATCAACAATACTATTGCTATGGCTTATACCTGAATCAGCAATAAGATTTAACGACATAGTCGGATCTTTTTGATACCAACTTGTTTCAGTCGGATCTTTGCTTAAATAGACGTTATCCCAATGTGTTTTAGTTTCAGAGTTCATTAAACATCCGCCTTATCAATTAAACAACAAATACGATTATCACTAGAACTGGAGTCGAACGCACTATTAGTTTCTACAATATAATCCTTAAGTTCTTTTTCAAGTTTCTTAAGTTCATCAATCTGTTCATGAAGTTTATTAATTTTTTGCCTTGCTAAAGTTCTTACTTTTGGACATGGGGATCTTCCTTCATGACGCTCATTTAGAATCTGCTTGATTTCATCAAGACTAAAACCTAATTTCTGAGACTTTTTAATAAACTTAGCCAAAGCAATATCACTCAATTTATAATAACGATACTTACTCTCTGATATATAGCTTGGTTCTAATAATCCAACTTCTTGGTAATAACGTAGTGCACTTACTGCAATGCCAGTTTGCTTAGCAAGTTCACCGATCTGGAGGTAATTGGGTTGATCTTTCAACATTATCAAAAATTTATTCTAAAAAGTGTTGACTCTCAAGTGGGCTTTAGAGTGAATAATAGCACTATAAAGTAGTTGAAATCAAAAAAGGAGAAAATAATGAAAAAATTCGTATTGCCAACTATTCTAGGATTAGCTCTATTAACGGGTAGTATAGCAATGGTAAGCGCAGCTAACTGTGGATGCCAAATCTGCAAATGCAACCCTTGTAAATGTGGTTAATCTTGAATAAATCACTAATAGCCTGGAGTAAAATCCAGGCTATTTTTTTATGAAAAATTAGGTATTCTAAAATATCCTACTCAGTCCAGCAAATAATTGTATCCCAGTATCAGGTTGAGTGCCATTGAGGTCATTAATGATTGGGAAGCCAATTAATAGATTGACGATACTGTAATCATTGATCGCAGCCCGTAGCCCTGGACTAAGAAACATCACTAAACCTCCAGATTCATTTTCTTTGACTCCACTCTCTTCTAATTTCTCTTGCCAAATACTATTTATCTCTAAAACAGCAGCAGGCTTAATCGCTTGCCCAAATACTTTGTGTGATTGAAAATTATAAGTTACAGCACTATTAAAACTAATGATATCTCCTACAGTGGTTTGTTGTATACCCTGAGTAGAGAGCCTATAGATCACACTGGTGTCAAAAGAAAAATTATTCACTGGCAAGCTTAAAGCTAATCCCATAACTGGATCCCAAGAACCTGTGCCAGGTTGATCGTCAATGCTAAATCTAAAACCATCATTCTCTCTTTCGTGAGTTTGACCAGTAGGCATTTTAATTCCAGCAAGTATAGCTGCTTGTAGTTTATTACTTATTCCTGTCTTATGGTCCCAGTTAGTGCAAAGCCTTCCCTCATTTAAGAAACGATACTTAGCTAACAAAGTCATATCACCAAAACCAATTGAATTGCCGCCATCGACTGAACTGTTATCATCTTCAGAATTGAGACCATATAAGAATCGATAAGGATAACTAAGACTAAGAGCTAAATCGTCTGTAAGTCCGTAGGCCATGCTTGCTGTTAATAGCATTTCTGAATCATGACCAGTGAGTTTATTCATGTCTTGATAACGCAAACTCGTATTAAGGGCAAACTTGCTTTTAGGTAGAGTGTAAGCTGGCATTGTAATAATGGGACCACCTACGCCAAAATTACCAAGTACTTCGCAGCCACAAGCACAAGCATTAGCCTTTGTTGTTCCTAAGAATATCAATACGATTACAGGTAGCCATAATCCTAGAATCAGTCTGCTAATTTTATATCTCATAAATCTTTTCTCATAGCCCTATAGTAGCACTATAGGCTATAGTAATACTATAGGAGTTATAATACAAGAGGAGTATCATTAAATAATGTCAAAAGCAAAATTGTCTTTAAAACAAATGACCATAAGTGAACTTGCAGATTTTGCAGGAGTAAATTTACAAACCATTCGTTATTATGAAAACTTGGGTTTATTACCTGTGCCAGAACGTAATGAACTGGGTCACAGACTTTATCATTCAGACTATATAGAACATATTCAATTCGTGAAGAACTCTCAAGATCTAGGATTTAAACTTGAGGAGATTCATGATTTAGTAGCTCTGCGTTTTGATAAGAAAGCACGAGGCATGGATGTAAAAGAATTTGTACGTAAAAAAATTACGGAGATAAAAGAAGAGATAAATAAACTGAAGAAACAAAAAAACTCACTAGAAGCTCTCGATAAATCTTGCTCTGGTGAGATGAAGACCAGTTGTTGTCCAATAATAGAATCTTTGAAAGAAAACTCAATACCAAAGAGCTGTTGCTCCTGATAGATATAAATTAAAACTAATGGTCATGCCCCTCATGACTGTCACCACCAGAGTTCTCTTGCTGAGGTCTTGTTGGTCCAGATGAATCTTGTCGTGGCTCTGATGATTCAGATCGTTCTCGGCTAGGACCTGAGTCTTGTGATCTTTGAGTATTTTGGTTTTGACCGCCTTGACTTCCACAGCCACCTTTACAACCTCCTTTATCTTGCCATTGTTCAGTTGCTTTTGATCCACTACTAGCGTTACTAGCTGCCGCAGGCGATGATCCATTCTTATTAGCACCCAATAGTAAATCTAAGAACTTAGCTAAGCTTGGCCCCAGAGTTTGTGCTAAAGCAAACATGGGATTAAGCATAGGATTGAGCATAGGATTATAACCAAATGGAAGAGCTCTATTAACTCCTGGCATGAAACCCATAGCAGAAGGTGTCGGTATATTGTTGGAAATTGAAGTCGAATTATATGATGGTAATGATAATGGATTAACTGGCATGAGTTTTCCTTTTTACCTTGTATTAGGGGCTATACTAAACTAACATTTTGAGTTTATGAATTGGTTAAGTAGTTCTTAAGCTTAAGCAATAAATAGCCCAGATTTTACTCTGGGCTATTTATTACAATGTTATTAATGATTTATCAAATTTTATCTTCGTATTATTAACCACCACATGATGTACAGCCAGGCGTTCCGCACCATCCTTTTTGGGATCTATCAGTTGCCTCAGCTTTAGTTTCATTATTAGCTCTGCTGGCAAAGGCGGTATCAGCTTTGGGTCCATTAGTTATTCCATTATTTGAAAACGCACTAGCGGGAACATCTGAATTTCTTTGCCTGAATGTAGTATCCAATTTAGCTACATCTATGGTTGATAATGTTACTGGTCTTGCTGGAGCTTGATTCGTTACAGGATCGATTCCGATTGAAAGTGAGGGAGGAGGTTTGATTGACATATTAAATATCCTTTTATAAGTGCTTACTAGGGTTGCTTTAAGTCTATAACATATAAAAATTAAGCTTCAGTTAAATATCAAGATTATTTTTTACTAATAGGAGTTGAGATAAATATCCAAACTAAAACTAATCTTTGAATTTGATTATTTTTGAACTTACTATACTTGCGATTATGTGTTGAGCAAGATTATAAAAAATAATCGGCAATAATATTAGAGGATGGTCAGCAAGAGCCATTGAAGCCAGTACTAAACCTCCGCCATTATTATTCATGCCTAAAGCAAAAACCAAAGAGGTTTGCTCTGCCTTGCCAGAATGTAGTAATTTAGAAACTAACCAACCTGCAAAAAATAATGTTGTGCACATTGTTAGAGTTATAACAATTATAATAAAATGGAAATCTAGATCTGGATTAGCAAATGCCTGCGGTAAAGAGATTGCTGCATTAGAGTAAATCAGTAATATTAGAATAACTGTATTAATAAACTTTAAATATGGTTTGATTTGAATTACCTTCTTTTCTCCTAAAAGTAAATGCAAGGCAATACCAAGTATTGATGGAAAAATAATTGAGAAAGCGATAAAGGCTCCTGTTCCATGATCGGCAAGTTCATGCAAATCCTCCGAATAGTCACCTAAAGTCATAAAACCTACAGAATGCAGAATTAATGGTGTAGTCAAAGGACTGAGTATTGTAGAAAAATTCACCAGTCCTAAACTTAATCCTAGATTACCTTCTGTATTTTGGGTCCATGCAGTCGAAGAACTTGCGATAGGCATTGAAGCTAGAATCGCCAGACCAACTAAAATATTTTGAGCTTCATCTACATTGTGCCAGAAGCCCATTAAATTTTTAATTAGATATATAAACGCTATTGGTATAAAAATATTCCCTGCTAACCCTATTAACAAAGAAGATGGATGATTTAGTAAACCCTTTAATTCACTAGTTTTAGCTCCAATTCCTGCATTGAAAAGCAAAAAAGAAAGCATAATAAGCGGTAAGGATAATTTGACCTCACTTTTATCAAGCCAAATTAAATTCCCGAAAGATAGTTCTCGTATTTCTAAGCCAAGTTGAGGAGCTACTACACTAGCCGTATAAACAAATACAACAATCCAAAGAAAGTGCTTATGGACAAAGTGGGGGATTTCATGTAGCAGATTGTCAATTTTATTCATTGGTTATTCCTTCTAATTCTAGGTTAGGACTCATTAATTATTACATTTCATAATAAAGTTTAGTTTCTTGGATCTGAGGAACTTTATCACTTTTAATTGTTTGCAAAAGGTCTATTTCTATTTTCCGTGCAATTGCAGTAATAGGGATATCAACAGGCTTATTTTCAAATGGATCTTGCATGTGAATAGCTATTTTCTCAATTAGCATAAATATTGTTGTAATTACCACAATTATACAAGTTTCGATTAATACTGGATGATGCATAAAACAAACTGAATGGTCTAAACCAAAAGGAAGAATAGTAGCAAAAACATAAATCAAAAAATGCAACAGCAAACTATAAGTTCTTGGGAAAATTGTAGTTTTAATCCTCTCGCTTTTACCCATTGAATCACAGAGCCTAGCAATAGTACTATCAATCTGTATCTGTTGAAAATCATTTATAGACTGGTTTTTATGGGCTAATTTTAATTCTTGAGTATGTAAATTAAGGAATGCATTTGGTAAATTATTGAATTTTCTCAACTCAAGTATTTCTTCAGGAGTAAAATATTTCTCTAAAGTTTCTTTGCTTGATAAATTACGTAATTTCTCCCCTAAACAATAACACCAAGCTATCTGTCTATAAGTAAAGTTTTTGATAAAATCCTCATTCTCTCCAGTATAAAATCCCTCAACTTGTCTTATTAAAGTTCTAGAATCATTAACAATAGCACCCCAAACAATTCTAGCCTCCCACCAACGTTCATAAGCTTGGCTTGTTCTAAAAGTCAATAATAATGATATTGCTGTACCAAGGATAGTCGCTATCGCCAAAGGAATCTTTATATCTCCTAAAAAATTATACTGGTCCAATAAACCTAATCCGATTGCATAAATTATAATGATGAAAAATTCAACTTGTATTTTTTGAAAAAAGAATGATATTGGTATTTTCCTGTTAAGCAGCATAAATTTATAACACCCCCATCAAAGACTTATGAATAAAGTAACCAACTGCAAGTAGCAGTAAACCAATTATATAAGCAATCCAGAATCCAAATCCAAAACGTTCAGCCAAGAAAAATGGAATAAAGAACAACCAAGATACTGGCACTGCTATTAATATACTTTTGGCAAAAGTAATACTTGTGGAACTATCTTTGTAATTAAAGTAGGAAATAGCCAAAGCAATCATAGAACTGATCGGCATTGCAATAATGAAACCTGCAAGCTCTGGTTTCTTGCCAGCAAGCCAAGATGAGAAAGCAATAACACACGAGATTATTATTAATTTAATTGTCGAAGTGATAAACATTTCTAATTACTCCTATTTTATCTTCTTGCCCCAATATTTATAAGCCACAGGAATAGCAAGTAAAGTTAATGCAGTTGCACTAAACAAACCACCTAGAATAACGATGGCAAGGGGATGTTCGATCTCTCTTCCTGCTCCTGGAAATAAAGCTAGAGGCAGCATTGCAAATGCTGCGGTAAGTGCCGTCATTAATATTGGAGCAAGTCTATCTGAAGAACCTTGTTTAATAACTTCATCGATACTAAGATTAGGATTCTCTTCTTCTATATCTACAAACCTATGAACCAATAGTATTGAATTTCTAGTAGAAAGCCCAAACAGTGTAATGAAGCCTATTAGGCTAGCAATACTGACAACTTCACCACTAATAGCAATCGCCAAGATTCCTCCAACAAGAGCCAGAGGCAAATTAGCCATTATGATAGTCGCTATTCTGAATGATTTAAACGCAAAGGCTAGAATAATAAAAATTGCTATCAAAACTAAGACCCCGAGAATTGATAATGTTTGACTAGTTTCTTTTTGCTGTTTGTATTCTCCCTCAACATCAAGCAAGTATCCTTCTGGCAGGGTTATTTGTTTATTAATTAATGTCAGTCCCTTGTCTACAGATTTAGACATATCAGACTTTTTAGCATTAACTAAAATAACCATACGCCTTGAAACATTTTCTCTATTTATAATATTAGGACCAACTCTTTCCTTGACTTCCGCAACTTGCCCTAGAGGAATTTTTATACCCTTAGGGGTATCTATTAAAGTGTTTTTGATAACTTCAAGATTATTCCTGTATTCTTTTTCAAACCAAACATAGATGTCAAAAGCTTTCTGTCCTTCTACTACTTTTTGACTAGTGGCAATCCCATTAAATGCTACTTGAATAGTTTTAGAGAGGTCTCCTACGCTTAACCCATATCTTGCAGCTACATTACGTTTAATCTCAATATGAATTTGCGGTATATCCACTATTGGTTCTACTTGTACTTCACTGAAACCTTGGACTTGTTTTAAAGTTTTAGCAATCTTTGTTGCATATTCTTTAAGCAGCTTTAAATCATTGCCATATAGCTTAAAAACTATAGGAGCCCTTTGCCCAGTCATCACATTTTCTATTGCTTCAGAGATAAACGATCTTATCAAAACTATCATTCCTGGTATTTGTTCAAAATCATCTCTAATAAGATGCATTAATTCCTCTGTTCTTTTTTTATTAATACCTGGCTTAAGAGTAATATCAAAATGACTAATATTAGATGTAATAGGTTCATCATCGTTTTCTGATCTACCTGCTCTATTACCGACTCTAATCACTTCTGGATATTTTTGTAAGACTTTTTCTATAGTCAAAGCCACATTCTGAGTAGCTTCCAGGCTACTGCCTGGCGGATTAAGTGCCATAATGATTATATTCTCTTCTCCAAGCTCTGGTAAAAAAGCTTGACCTAAATTAAAGAAAGTAATTATTGCAATTGTAAACAAAACAGCAGAACCTATAAAAAGCTTTTTGGGTTGATGTAGGACATGATCTAAGAGTTTAGTATATTTTTCTTTAAGCCAACTAACAACTTTAGGTTCGTGGTCATGTAAATCAACACCCTTGGAAAGTAAATAAAAGCACATTGCTGGAGTTAGAGTTAGTGCTGCAAACAAAGAAGCAAAAATAGCAATGATATATGATAAGGCTAAAGGTTTGAATATTTGTCCTGCAAGCCCACCTAAGAAAAGTACAGGTGCAAAGACTATAGTAATAATAAAGGTCCCATAGACAACCGAACTACGAACTTCAATGGAAGCATCAAAAATCACATCAAAAACAGGTCTGGGATTAGCACTCAGCTTATTCTCTCTGAGCCTTTTATAAACATTCTCCACATCTATAATTGCATCATCTACTATCTCTCCTACAGCTATAGCAAGTCCTCCTAAAGTCATAGCATTAACTGTTTGACCAAAAGCTCTTAAAACTATTATGGCTATTATGATTGAAATCGGAATAGCAGTAAGGCTAATAACGCTAGTACGCCAGTTACCAAGGAACAGTACTAGTATAATAATTACTAAAATGGAACCTTCAAAGATTGCAGAAACAATATTCTTAATTGATACGTTGATAAAATCAGCTTGATTGTAAGTAGGAGTAATTTCAACATCTTTTGGTAGAGATTTTTTGATGCCCTTAATTGTAGCGGTAATTTTTTCTACTACTTCTAAAGTATTAACTCCAGGTTGTTTATTGATAACCATAATTACCGCTTCTTTACCATCCACGCTACCTTGGCTTCTTTTAAAGGCTGGTCCTATGCGTATCTTAGCGATATCTTTAAGGAAAACTGGAGCATCGTTATTTACAGTAACTACTGAATCTTCAAGTTCTGTAATTGAATTAATTCGACCTAGTCCTCTAATTAAATACTCCCTATCATTTTGAATTAAATAGCCTCCTCCCACTATTACATTTGCGTTTTCTGCTGCTGCAACTATTTGATTGAGACCTACGTTATATTTCGCTAGCTGATTAGGATTAACTAGAATTTGGTATTGTTTGAGATCTCCACCATAACTTGCAACTCTTGCTATACCTGGAATTGAAAGTAGTTTGTTTCTAATTTCCCAATCAGCAAAAGAGCGTAAATCCATTAGAGAAGTGGTTTTAGCAGTTAAGCCAAAATAGTAAACAGACCCAATCGGAGATGTAATGGGCGACATTACAGGAGTCTTCACTGATCTTGGTAATAAGCTTGCTACTGATTGAATTTTTTCATTGATCAATTGCCTTGCTGTATAAATGTCAGTCCCCCATTTGAAAATTACCGTGATAAATGATAGACCTTCAATAGAACCACTTCTTACGGTTTGTACTCTGCTAGTACCATTCAAGGCACTCTCTATAGGTATAGTTACTAAAGCTTCCACCTCTTCAGGAGCTAGCCCTGGTGCTTCGGTCTGTATTACTACTTGCGGGGGAGCAAATTCTGGTAAGACATCCACAGGAGTTTGGTAAGTATAGAAAGAACCAAAAACAAATAAAATCAGTCCTAGGATAATAACGAGGAGCCTACTGTTTAAAGACCATTTAATTAAATTATTAATCATGTTTTTTCTTTCTTCTACCGAATAAATATCCTGCAGCTAATGAGACTATAATTGCCAAAATTATCAACGGAATAAAGTAAGGTTGAAGGTCAAAGCTATTTGAACTCTTTTCATGATCATGCTCTTCTTCTCCTTCACCATATTGCAGTTGATAAGCTCCTTGAGTTACTAACTCTTCTCCAGATTTAAGTCCAGAAATGACTTCTACTGTGTTTGAGTCATGGCTTTGTACTTCAATTTCTCTAGGTACATATTTATCTTTGATCTTTAGATAAACCAAATGCTTATGCTTACCTTCTACATCACTTTTATCCATCTCCACTAAAGCTGTTCGTGGAATGATTATGGAGTTTCTTTTAGCACCAGTATGTATGATTAACTGCAAGAATTGTCCGGGCTTAAGTAGACCTTCTGGATTATTGATTATTGCTTTGACCGCAAGAGTCCTAGAATCTTTGTTTAAGACTGAATCCACAAAGCTTAATTTGGCTGTAAAAGTTTTATCGGAAATGCCATCAAGCGAGGCTGTAATTTGCTGACCTTGTTTAATTTTAGCTATATCTTTTTCATAGATATCAGCACTAGCCCAAACTGTAGATAAATCTATTCCATGAAATAGCAAGTCATTAGGGTTAATAATTTGACCAACTGTAATTTTCTTTTCTACTATAGTTCCACCTTTGGGTGCTTTAAGAGAGAAAGTACCATCTTCACGTCCATAAGAACCTTGTGTAAGAATTTTCAAATTGCCCGTAACTGCTCTTAACTTAGCTTCTTGACTGGAGAGCATGGCTTTAGCTCCTTGATATTCTTTTTCTGGAATAATACCTTTCTCAAATAATAATTTGCTGCGATTAAAGTTGTTTTTGGCAAGTTCTAGTTCTGCTTCTAATTGGTCAATCTCCGCTTGAAGTCTTGCTACATCAGTACTTTGTATTAGAGCTAGAGATTGACCAAATCCAACTTTATCTCCAAGTACGGCTTGGACCGATATAACCTTGCCTTGTACTGGTGAATTAACATCGAAATGATTCTCTGGAACCTCTTGAATTTCTCCTGTAGTATGTACTACATCATCTATTACTAATTCTTGAACAATGTCTGTTTTAATATCTAAGGCTTTATTGGCTACATCATTAACAGGTAAAGCCTCTCTTTTGATTTGAAAACCGACATCATCACCATGAGCTAGAACTGGCAAAATTAAGCTCAAATAAATAACCAATAAACAAATTTTTCTCATAATTAATTTCCTTTCATCAAACCATCAAGCTCCGCTCCTAGAGCATATTCTAAGTCTGCAAAGGCAATTTGATAATTCAAGATACTTTGCAAATAGTTTTCTCTAATTTCTCTATTTTTTTGCTCTGCATTCAATATATCAGTCAGGGTTAATTGCCCTTGCTTATATCCAAACTGTATCGAATCTAAAATACCTTGTGACTGGCTCAGTGCATTTTGTTCAAATCTTTTTAGCTGCTTTTCTCTCGTTTGAAAATTAAAGAAAGCATTCTCAATCTCAGATTTAATAGATAGATCGAGCCTATCTTTTTCTCTATCTAAATATTCAAGTTCAGCCTTGGCTCTCTTTATTTCACCTTGCTTACGATTAAATATTGGCAATTCAGCTTGCATAGCAAGATATGGTCCCCAATTATCATTGCCTATGCTTGGATGCACGGCCCCAGCTTCAACTTGGAGATTCGGAATCTTCTCCCATTGTGATTGTTTTAACTGAGCTCGCTTAATACCGTAATCTTTTTCAAGAATTGCGACTTCTATTCTTTTATCTAGTGCTTTATCCAAATACTCTTGCATTTCAGCTTTTGAGGAAAGAGTTTGAGTAGGCTTAAGATCCTCTTGTTGAACTTCTAGAATAGTCTGTTGCTTAGGACTTAAGCCCAAAAGCTGATTAAGATTAATTCTTGCTTGAGATAATTTAGCTTCGATTTCATTAACATAGTTGTCGCTTGCAAGGACTTCTAAGTATGATCTATCTAAGTCTAGTTTAGAAGCATCTCCAGCCTCATGTCTGGCTTTAGCAATCGTATGAAGTTTCTCATAAAAATCTTGCCTATCTTGAGCGAGTGCTAATAAATCTCCCAAGACTACTACACTTGTATAGTAAGGGTGTACTTTAATATGTGTTTCCCAAATTAGTTTATTAATCTCAAGTTCAGTTTTAGCGATTTCCTCTTTGGCTACTTCTTGTCTATAAAACCTTTTCTTACCAAGCTCAATAGGCAAAGCTATTTGAATAGGATGCAGAGAGCCATTGGTCACTATTTCATTTTGTGAAGCTATTGTAGGATTAGGTCTGTATTTAGCAATGATTAAGCTTGATTGAGATATTGGCAAAGTAGTTAGCTTAACTTGAATTTCTTTATTATTCTTAATAGCTAGTTCTGAAGCTTCGGTGAAAGTTAAGATCAAATTTACATCAGCGGGAGCTTCACCGTTACCAGGATTTGCACAAGCGAGATTTATACTACAAGGTAATGCAACTAATAACAGAACCACTTTAGTTATTGATGATGAGAATAATTGTGTAGAGATTTTTATCAATTAAAATTTCCTTTTGAAACCAATCACGAAGCTCCCTGAAATGACAGGTAGCAAAACTGATGCTTGGAAATTTATATGATTAAGCGAACGGAATCAGTAAATAACCTAAGTTTGTTGTCAGTTGGAATAAATGGAACAGATAAATAAGACTGGTCCTGAACTATAGAAGCTATGTTTGTTTTTATAAAATTGTTTATAGTGTGAGTCTGCTGCACATGGGTATTTTTAAAGTGATTGAAGTTTGAATTTATGCCATCGTTGAATAAGACCGTATCTTCACAGTCGTGCTGAGCGTGGATTTGAGTGGAGGTATTATCGTGATCTTCAAATTCAGCTTTATGACACTCACTTGAATAAATACTTTCTATGGCGGTATGACCATCTGAACAAACACATAAGAAAGAAGCGTTTGCCGAACTAAACCAGTTTGCCACAAATACCAGCAAAACGAAGATTTGCAAGAGTTTTTTTAAGTTGATTGGGTTGTTTTGAGTCAAGATTAGGAAATCCGTTACCGCTTACGATAAAAGCAGTATTTTATCATCCAGGTTGCAGTGACGAACTTTTAAGAACCATTGTTCCAGCTTGTATTTACCGGATTTATTTGCCTCATAACCCTAAAGAATTTGTTATTATACATTGTTATACATATTCTTTTCTCACTAAATACCTTATGTCTCAATTTAATTTTCAAGGAAAGTCAATACAAGTATCTCTATTCATTGGAGTACATCTAGTCAGTCTTAAGAATGTCTTTTTAAGAGCGATATTAAACGCATATTTTTGAAAACATTCAGAAGCATACTTTGAACAAGTCGGATGGAATCTGCAACAAATCCAATTTGAAATTATTGGTGAGATTATGATTCTATATAAGCTAATCAAAAGCAGCATGAGTTTATTTATCGAGAACATGTTTAATCACCTCCTTCTCTATTGCTATTGAATTGCATTGAGGACACTTGTTTAAATCCAGAACTTTTTTATCAGGGAAAAGTAATGCTGGGATAAAACAACTCATACAGCATGCAAGTTTCATACATTTATGATTCGCTGCACTAGCTTGATCTAGTTCCTCTGTTTTACCATAATAAGAAACATGTCCACAACTCTGACAAGTTACTTTTGTCTCATAGATTGCCTTCTCTCCATTAACAGTCTCATTGTAGGGTTGCTTTCGATTGATGAATTTATAAATAACTGCAATCCAGAATAAGCACGACAATAGCCCTAAGAAAATTACTCCGACTTGGCTTTCTTTGTCAAAAATCGAACTGCACAAAGCGATGATGATAAAAATACAAACCAAAGGATGCTCTTTTAATTTTGGGAGTATTTTTTCTTTGATCCATCTTGGGCACTTATTCTCTATAATTACTTTTAAATACTCAATTTTCTTTTTTAACTTTTCCATATATCTCCTGATAAAACAAAATCTTTCTTCAAAGAAAGATTCTCGAAGTTTCACTACTTTAAAAAATATAAAAAGTAGCCAGGAGTTTGAAAATCGTCACATGAACGACTACTCTAATCTTTAAGCCAGAAGGCTCTGGACATACATTAGAATCTCCTGGCTTTGATACCAGGAGATGTCATATTTTTACGGTCGAGACATCTCATCTGACCGCATGTGAACGGGTTTCAACACCCGAGGCAATGTCTTAGCATTACCTGTGTATAATTATAAACCGTATCAAGGTAAATGTAAAAAGGTCACAATCTTGGATGAATAAAGCTATTAACCATATAGAAGAAATCAATAAGCGTCTTAAAGAGGAAGATTGGGGGGAAGTTAGTACTCAGATGCTTCAAGGAGGCATTAACTTTAAGCAACTCATTGAAGAACAGTTATGGATCAAATTTATGAATCATAACCTTGTTAATCTTTCTAAAACACATTTGATTTTAAAAGCATTCGCTCAAGAATTTATAATCAATAACAATATAGACACTGATCCTGATGATATATTCAGAATAGATGCTGGTGAATGTAGATTTATAATCCAACTTTTAAACAATGAAATAGTACATGTTTTTACCAATCCATTTTGGCTTATAGACAAAGCTCATATTGATATTACTTCTATAAAACAATTTTACAAGATGAGGCTTTTGTTTGAAATTCTTGATGAAATTGAAATCATTCCATTTGACGAAGAAATAGTTGATTTAATATTGTCTTACTCTAAGATATTTGAATTCTACCCAGCCTTGATTTATAAAGATGATTCAATAATCATTTTAAATGATAAAACCACTATATTTGATCCTAATAAAGCACAGCCAAAATTTTGTCTTGAAAGTGGTAATAAATTAGGTCAAGGATTTTTTAAGGACAGTAAAACTTTTCGGAATTTTTCTAAAAATTATAGACATAATGGCAAACAAAAAGTTCTAAAGCTCTTTTATACAGACGTACTTCTCTTTAATAAAAAACTTGATTCGCTTCTTGATGTAGACCTATACTTAGGAGATTCGAGAGTAGTTGACAAGCTAATTGACAAATGTAAGGGAAATATTTCAAAGAAAATCAAAAAAGCTATAAATAACAAAGGAAAAACTATAGAGGAAGGCTATATACCTCAAGCCAAAGTTGGTATATCGACAATCTTAAATCATATTTATAAAGCTAGTTTTGCTATAACGAATAGGATAGTAGATGATGATGAAAAAATAACAGGGTTAGAAACTATATTTTTCTCTGGGCTGCAATCACATGACCATGAAATGATTGGGGTTGGAAATTATGAGGGAGTTGATTTTACATCATTTATCGATAATTCTATTGAGATAAAGAACTTGATCTTAAATGCATATGGAAAAATAATAGAAGATTTCGTAAAAGAATATGGATATCAGGAGAGCCAAGCTTATGATCTTGAAGAGCTCGACCCTATCAATATTTTAGATCTAAATTTTCATTGTGAACATATATATCCCAACTTTAATTTGTTACGCTTTCACTATCAAAAGAAATACAAGAATCATAATGCCGAAACGGTGTTTAAGCCTTTACCAGAATCAATTTTTATTTTTTATAAAAACGTATTTTTAGCCGAATTCTTCAATCAGTGCAAGTTTTATCAAAAAAACGCCACATCTAAGGCTCTTAGCAAACTAAGTTAATTCGATTTTGCTAACTTGGTTACCATGTTTACCAAGGATGCAATAGCAAATAAAAGAGTAGAAACTAAACTCAAGTCTATTAAAGGGGATTATGCTTCATTCTATGATGATATTGGAGATTGGGTAGCCAAACAAAAATCTGGAAATATCATTTATCGGAAGCCTCTTGCTTATAATACTATCCGTTTAAATTTGCTAAATATTGAAAAAGTCTTAAGATTCTTAAATTCTGATTACTCCAATTTGCTTAGGGCAACAAATCAAGCAATTGAAGAACTTGACAGAAGCCAAGTGGTTAGCAAGCAACATATTGCTAATGCCGCTGCATGCTTTGCTAAATACTTAGTTGCTGAACAAAAATTAGAGCCAGTAGTTAGAGATGAATTGAGAAGTATTCGTTTTAAAAGTGATAAGGAGTCCGTCAGACCAATAGTTAAAGAGTTTGACTTAGAGAGAATTGATAGACATTTAAGAGGGAGGTTAGTATGAAGAATAAATATACTAAACGTGACTATTTATTTGATATAGCTTGCATAAAGATTCTATTCTATACAGGCATTCGAGCTTATGAACTAGTTAACTTAAAGCTAGCAGATATTGATTTCACCAATAACACTATTTTCTTGTCAGATCGTAAAGGAGGTAAAACTAAGACAATTGGACTTAGTATTAAGCTAAAACCAATACTGCAAGAATATTTATCAAACAGAGGAACTGTTGACTACGATTATTTTTTTATACTACATGGCAAGCCATTATGCACAGCCAAACTATCAAAAAGAATAGGAAGAATCTTAAGAGTAAATGGAATCAAAGGTGCTTGCCATGCTTTTCGTAGAGGTTTTATTACAACCGCCCTTGAGAAAAATATACCGACAGTAGATGTTCAGTATATTTGCTCTCATAAGGACATTAGAACAACAATGAGCTATTTCGTTCCAGACGAGAAACGCATTGTTAACAGTATGTCTAAAGGGTGGTTTTAATAAATTTGATTTAAGGAGTGACTGCTGTACTTGAATCAATAATAGAGCAGAAAAATAAGGAGGCAGAAATGCTAAGAAATACTAAGAAAAAAATAGAAGAAATAGAGAACAAAAGTCTAAAAGACTACACGTGTGAGGACTCTGGGTATGTATCAAATGAGGCACAAGTTCATTTTATTGATGAGTATGTTAATTTGCAATTTGGCTATCACGTAAAAAATAACTTGGAACTTAAAGATGATGATCAGTATTTAGTGCAACACAACTTGTTGCAAGACCGATATATTACTGATAAAGCTTTAGATTTATTCTTTGTCTTTTTGAAATCAACAAAAGATCATGGAGTAAATATCTTTGAAAAAAACGTTTTAAGAAAGATCTTCATTGATTGGCTTGAATACTTCAGCATACACTCTTATACCAAAAATGATTTATATTACAGAGCAAGCGTGCTTGAAGAAATACCTTTCAGACCTGTTGAGAGAATCGAAAAAATTACTAATAAACCTCTAGAAATAGTATACGGTTGCGCTGATATTTTTGATGCTATTAGATCTGCAACTGAATATATTCGAATTCATGATGAATGTGACGTAGATCAAGACACAGAATTTCCGGGAAGCTGGGACATATGTCTTCTGTATAACTATTGTGCTCATGCTCAAACTGATTTTGGGATTGTTTCTGCCAGCAATTACTAGAAGAACAGACAGATAGATGTAATTCACGGAATCTAAATAGTGATATGGTGGTGAAGCAAACCCTCTTCACCACCTCTTTTTAAGAGACATATGATTATGAAAACAAAAAAACTATTAGAAATACTAAAGACCTTTAAAAAGAAATCAAGAAACTATCCAGGCAGTACTTTTGATGGTTTATACAATCTTTTATTGAAGAAAGATCACTTGCTAGTAGCCTTTAATCTGTTAAAGCACTCCTCTTCTTCAATCGGTGCAAGCTTTGAGGAATACGGAGCAAATTTGGATACAAATCTTTCTAAATTATTAGATGAACTCATAACTCTTTCATACAAACCTTTACCAGCTGTTGAGAGTGTTTATATCAAAAATGGCAAAAAAGTGAAATTTATGAAAAGCACTATCAATGACAAAATAGTTCAAAAAGCAGTATCCCTTATATTAGAGGCAATTTATAGTCCTAACTATATTCCAACTTCTTTTGGTTATAGAGAGGGACTTGGTACCTCAAATGCAATCGAAAAGATACTTGAAATGTCTGAAAAAGTTGCTGATGGAGCCATTATTAAGCTCGATATTAAGAAACATTTTGATTCTATTAATCATGAGATTCTTTTAAAGATATTGGCACTCAGAATTAAAGATGAGAATTTTTTTTCATTGATAAAAGCCCTTCTAGTTCAGCCTATTATTCCACTTGATAAATCTGAGCCAATAGCTAATGAATCAATAGGATTAATTCCTGGATCAAACTTAAGCCCTACTCTATCCAATATCTTCCTTGATTATGTTATAGACCATTGGTTTGAAGAAAAATATAGCCAATCGAACCCTAATAACATCATCGTTAGATACGCTGACGATATTTTCATAATCTTAGATAGTTATAAAATGCTTGGTAATGTTATTGACCAGACAGTAGTACGACTTAACGATTATGATCAAGGTCTGAATCTTTTTAAAACAGGAGATCAACCCTTTGGTTATCGAACTGACAATAATCCAGCTTCAATTAAAAAACTTAAAGACAGAAATTCTTTTAATGTTTTAGGTTTTAAAGCATATTGGAAGGATTTAGAACAATCGACCGCGAAACTATGCTTAAAGGGTATTGAGAAAAATCAAATTCTAATTATTGCCAAAATTAAAGACCTTATATCTCAGTTCCCAAGAGGTATTTCTAGCTTTGAGCTAATTAAAAGTGTTAGAGAAATTGTCTCGGGTTATTTATTCCATATATCTATAACTAGAGACAAAATTCAATTATATGAGTTTGCTGGGCAAATTCTTTCATCGTTTGAAGAAGAATACTTATCTCGTGATATCGATTTCCCTTATCAAACTTTAAGCTATGAAGTCCATGAAATCACTGATAGAATAATTGCCACCTTTGATAACGGAACTCTTGTATGAAATCGGGAAATCCTTTCCAGTGATACAATAGTTGTATATAGATGATAATGATCACGATCTTCTATATAAGGATATATATTGTTCCCTTATGAATAATGTATAGATCGACCAAATGCTGATAACTTTTGCATTAAAAATTGGAGGGGTAGGACCCCTCCGTAAAAGTTATAAATCATTTTTTCTTTTTAATATCTTCTAGATCAATTTTACCTAGAAATTTTGTTTGATTTAAGTACTTCTGAAACATATTCAGGTCTTTAGTAAAATTATCCTGTTTAATAAAATCATAGATTTTTGAAAATTTATCAATCTCCTCATAGGTTGTACCTAATAGGACTATAATTAAGCACCTTAATTTTGCTTTGTTACTATCGAGAATGTAAGACAAGAGTGATCTCTCACACGATAATTCAAAAACATGTTCTAAAATAGATTTCTCCTGGAGATGAATTTTAGGCGTTTCCCTCATTACGGGACCTATAAAATAATCCAACAAACACCCCCTTACCATCTCTACAGTTTGACTACCATGAGCTAGATTATTGCCGACAAAATCTGCATGTCGATAGTTGAGATCAGACTGAAAAACTTTTCTATCAATTAGTCGTTCAAGAATAAAGATCAAATTAAGGACCTTGTTAACAAAGTTAATATGGTTTTTGATCAAAATAGCAATAAGCGTTATTACAGCTCCTGCAACTGTTGTTAGTATGCCTAAAGTTTCACCTATTGAAATAGAATTAGTAAAATCCATTTGCTTAATTTTACCAGTTCCTCATATCTTCTATAACTTCCTCCTCAGAAGTCAAGCAATAACCTTGTGTCGTAGCCAGATCCGCATGTCCGCAAGCAATCCGCAAATGGTTAATTGGCACACCCTTTCTAGCATTAATAGTCACAAAGGACCTTCTAAGCCCATGTGGAGTTATATCGAAGCCATACTTCTTAGACATACGCCTAAACTTTTTAGCCAGAGTTTGGTTATTAAACGGAGTGCCAAGGCAACCTAGAAAAATATTTTGGTATTCACCTACTCTAAACTTTTCTAATCTTACTTTTGTATAGTCTGAAAGAATTTTATAGCACTCGTTAGTCATGCCGATATTGCGGTTCTTGTTACCCTTGCCTAGCTTCACAAAGATCATTCTTTTATCGTATGAAATATCATCAAATTTAAGCTTGCACATTTCACTAGATCTCAGACCAGTATTAGCGAGGAATAGCACAATCGATTTATTCAAGAGCCGATTATAGCTATCCAAGTTAGTATCGGAATCGATTTCTTTTATCAACGCAAGAATTTCAATTTGATTCAAGACTGTTTTACGAGCGGGCAAGAAGCGTTTAGGTCTTACTCTTTTTATTTCTTCTAATACTCCTGGTACTAATTCGGAAATCTCTATCAGATACTTTGCAAATGAGCATATAGAAGCGTATACATTGATTCTTGAACTGTATCTTTCTACTGGTATTAACCCTAATGCATGCCTTGAATTTTCAATCGATATTAAACCATGCTCAAGTTTGCCTTTAGGTAGAAGGTCCAAATACATATCCATGCAGTACCTATAGATCTCAGCTGTTCTTGGAGCAATGGGTTTGCCATTGAGCTGACCAGTTAAGCACCAATTGAGCCATATTTCGATATGCTCTCTAACATTCTCTTTATTAAGACCTTTGGTTAACCTATTAGGCTTGGAGATTAACTTTCTAGCTAAATTACCAAAATGCTCTCGCCTCCATCTTAGTAAATCATCTTCGTCTACTACATACTTAAACCCAGAGGCCGCTCTGGTCCTCGTGGATGGAAGGAAACCATCCTGACAATATCTGCGTATGGTTCGCTCATTTAAAGCTAATTCTGTAGCGACCTGATCGAGTTCTAATAATGCCATTAATATGTCCTAAATTACTGGACATTAGTGGACGGTATTTTTTCGTTAATTAAAGTATGGTTTCCCCCGAAACCTTGTTATAATGGTGCTCCCGGAGTGACTTGAACACTCGACCAATCGATTATGAGTCGACTGCTCTGACCAACTGAGCTACAGGACCATTGGTTTTTCCTATTATGGCATATCTAAAAGTAAATGAAATTGCCAAAGATTTAGGAATAACTAAAATTATAATTCTAAGTATATACGTAATGTGTGCAGTTAATTGAGACTCGCTGAATCTAAATATGCAGTGATTTTACTGATTTTAGACTCTTCGTTAAATTCTATAATATCCACTACTTCAATTAACTTTCCATCTAGATCAATTTTGAGTTCAGCTATAGCAGTATTAGAATATTGATCCACAAAGATTCTTTTAGAAATAAATTTGATTTTTTGTATACTGTCAAAAATATTTTTATTAGCTGCTAGAACTTTGGGTTTAGATTTAACTTCTTTGATAAAGCGATATCTAAGACCTGATCTTTCTTATATATTTTGACAAGCTACGGTACAAATATCTAAGCTTCCCCCTTGTTCTGTACATTGTTGTAAGCATTGTTCATATGCATCGTCACCATTACCACCATTACCACCATCATTACCAGTATCATCTTGTTCTATAGTTACATTAGTTATAGTGACGTCTGAGCTATTGATACCATTAGTGATAGATATATCAGCGTGATTTATCACGAAATCTGCAGTGATTGATTTAACTACCCCAGTACCACCACTTATCGTTAAAGAACCAGTAGCGTTTTGTAAGGCAAAGCCTGTCATTAATGCGGGATTGTCTGAACTTATAGTCATTTGAATATTGTCAACTCCCGTTAATGTTTGTGTTCCAGCGACTGGCACATCAAAACTAATAGTACCTCCAGTAGAAAAACTACCATTCATGCGATTACCAGTAAGACTAAGAGTGCCAATTAAATCACTGTCTAAATCTACTACTACATTTGCATCAGCTCCTACATTTTCTTCTATTTGTGATTCTATACTATTAGTGATCTCAGAGGTTGGTACGTTAATCGAGATTTCTCCTCCTTCTAAGAAATCAAGAGTTTGATTTAAACTTAAACCAGCTCTGCCAACTAAAGTTGCAAGATCAGTAGGATCAAAACCAGAACTCTCACTAAAAGAAAGAACAAAACCATCATCTAAAGTTAAACTTATAGTTTTATTGTCTAAATCAGTTGTAATAGTTCCACTTAAAGTTGCTAATACTTTACCTGTACCGTTTAGACCTTCATAAAGTTGTACAAATCCAGGAACCCCTTCTGTACTTAATAAATCAATAGGTACTGCTGATATGTTTAAAGTTTCATTAGAACCACCATTATTAGGGTTGTTAAGAACTATATATAGAGGATCAGTTTCTGTACCACTACCAAACCTAGAATCACCACTGCTACTAGTATCTTCACCACCAGGACCAATATCTGTTGCTAGTGGTGTGGAACTGCCAAAGCCAATCGCACAGCTACCTGTATTCGATGGAATATTAAGCAAAGCACTTGCACCTAATTCTAACAACTTAGTATTTGGTACATTTTTTCCAATTATGCGACTAAGCCCTGAACTAGAAGGTAATAGAGGTTGTCCTCCGAAGCTTATATCAGCAATAAGATTACTTGTTTCGTCTGGGATAAGAGTGACATTAAAAGTAGAAGTCTCGATTCCCAGTTTTTTAGCTACTACATTAGGAATGAGTTCCACTGCAACGGATTGGTTGGTTGTTATTTTTTTTAGAACATTTTTGCTAGTAAAGAAGCTAACATTAGCAGGTATCACTTCACCAGTTTCTGCGTCATTTTTAAACTTTATTACAGCAGGTTTAGTTTTAACTAAACTTTTATTACTGATTTTGATTTTCACAGTTGCACCTTTGCTAGTTTCATTAAGTAGTGAGGATAAATTAAAGTTTGCAATAAATTTAGGACTACTACTACTCAAACTAATATCAGCTTTGGGGACTATAGTAATTGCTTGTACTGTAAGTAGAGCAAAGGAACTAAGAGCTAATACTAACAAAATCTTTTTGAACATAATCATAATTATAATTACTAGAATTCATGAATACTATAGTCCTAAGGCTAAACTAAAGGATGACTTTAAAAATGATTATAAATTACTTGTGTCTTTGAACTTGATTAGATAGTCAACAATAGCACTGCTTATAGCTATAATCGGTAAACTAATTACGATACCAATTAGACCAAAAATTTTAATTCCAATCAGCAAACCAAAGATCACTACTAATGGATGTATCCCAAACGCTGATCCCATAATACGTGGAGCAATAATATGATCACGGATAATTTGTGTGTAGATCAGATATATTGAAGCTGCAATGATTGCTTTGTTTGGTCCGCTAGTTGCATAGACAATGAGGATGCTTGGTATAATCGCAGTCCAAGTACCTAATATAGGAATAAACTCTAGCATTTGTAAAGATCCTAGTAATATAGCAAATTCACTTGCTATAAAAAAGTAAGTGCCAAGCATTACTGAAGCAGTTAGAGTTGCAATTTTGAACTGACCAACTACTAGGGCATATAAATTGGAATCAATACGTTTCTTGATCTCTGTTAAATGTTGAAGATAGTGCTGTGGAAAAATTCCAGCAAATAATTGCCAAAGTCTTTCTCCATCAAGTAATAAGTAGAAACTAATAATTAATGTCAAGATACAAGTGGTAAGAATATTTACTGACTTTACTATTGAAGTTGAAAAAACTTGATAAAAATCTTGGTAACTAAAATTTTGGCCTAAAGTAGAAACAAAATCTGCAAATGAATATTTATGATTTTCAAGAGTGTCTGCCAGCACTTCAAGTAAATCTCGGATATCACCCGTAACTTGAGTGTTAGTTAGCAGATATCGGATTTGCATTGAAAATTCAGGTAAAGTAGAACCAAGATTAGAAGATTGTTCTGTAAAAATTGGATAAAGTAAATTTATAATTGTAATAAAAAACAATATAATCGCTGAAAAACATAAGAAGATAGCAAGTGCTTTGATTCTAATAAACTTAGTTAAAAAATTAACTGGATTACTAAGCAAATAATTAATCAATAGGCCAAATACAAATAGTTTAACTAGATCTTTAAGCATCAATCCCAGCATTACAAATGCTGTAAAAATTAACATATATAAAACTATGGTTAAAGCCTTGGCTGCTCTCTCTGTCCATGGGTGATTCCAAAGGTTCATTGTAAAAAGTGTAACAAATAAAGCCTAATATTACATGACAATTTCATTTGATTTATTATTTATTCTGAATGATCCACGTAGTTACTTGTGAGGAAATGAAAAACATTGATAGGGCCGCTATTGCTGGCGATATTAATAAGGGGTTTCAATATATGCAACAAGCTGCACGTGGACTTTTTGACATCATTATTAATCGTTACTTGGAATTACAAAAACAAAACAGAGAAATCTTCATTACAATTTTTGCAGGTAAGGGAAATAATGGTGGTGATGGAATCTTACTTGCTGCGTATTTAGCTTCGGAAGGTTATCCCGTGAAATGTTTTATTCTTGGATCAGGTAAGGATCTTAAGAATGAAGCAGCTATGGCTTATATTGAGTTAGAGAAAAACAACTTAAATAATCAATATGTTAGTTTTGTTAATGATTCTCATGATCTGGTTCTTATACAGAATCATTTGGGATCTTTGGAAAATTATAATCAGCACTTTTTCGTAGATGCCTTGTTAGGAGTTGGTTCTAAGGGCACTCCTAAAGAACCACACGCAACCGTTATTAACTATATTAATTCCATTATGAACAGTAATGTAACGATGTTTGCCGTTGATGCTCCTTCTGGTATCGATCATGATACTGGTGCGTTAACGCCTATAGCTATTCGTGCCCATACTACTATTACTATGGGTTATCCAAAGCTTGGTAGTTTTTTCTATCCAGGTAGAGTGAATTATGGTCTAACTATTGTTAATAATTTGGGTTACCCTCCAGAACTTTATCAAGCAGAGATAAAGAATAATATTTATTTTGCGAATTCTATCAAAGCCCTGATGCCACCACGTATCACTAATGGTTCTAAGTATGATCATGGTGTCGCTGCTTTAATCGCTGGATCTAAGGGAATGACAGGAGCTGCTAGCCTTGCTGCTCTTGCTGCTTATAGAGCGGGTTTGGGATTGTTACATCTTATTAGTGATGAAGAATCACTTAGAATTATTTCTACCAATGTTTTAGAAGCAGTGTCTCATAGCTTTGGGGAGAATGATTTGGATCTTTGTAAGAATTTAATTCAGAAAAATACTGCAGTGTTTGCTTTAGGTCCGGGATTATCTTCGTCTCATCAAGAATTAGTACAAAGCTTAGTTACTAATTTAAACATACCGATGATACTAGATGCAGATGCTATTAATGCTTGGGCTAATGATGCTAAGAAACTAAAGAAACATAAACATGATTTATTAATTACTCCACATGCAGGAGAATATACAAGATTATTTGGTTCACTATCGAGTAACATTAAGCCGATTGATTTAATTCAAGAGCTTCGGGCTAAGGCTCAAGACTATTCTATGACCATACTTTATAAAGGTACACCTACTATTATTCTGGATCCAAGTGGTAAGGCCTTCATAGTGCCTTATGGTAATTCAGGATTAGCTACTGCTGGTTCTGGAGATGTCTTAACCGGCTTGATCACTGGGTTTGCGGCTGAGATTTATACTATTAAATCTAGATATCCTGATATAAGATTCTTCTATGAAGATTTTAATATTACAGTTCTTACTCAAGCTGCAATATTAGCAGCATACTTACATGGTAAGGCTGCAGAAGCTGCAGCTAAAGAACTTACTGAATATTCAATAATGGCATCTGATTTGATTAGATTTATACCTAGGGCTATTAAGCAAATGAATTAAGGAAATTTCAATGATAGAACCTTCAGCTACATTTAAATCTCAGGCTAATATAAAAGAAGCAGAATACAAGAAGCTCATTGAGAAATTTAACGCTGATCCTCAGGGCTTTTGGTTAGATCTGGCAAAAGAAAGTATAGATTGGTTTACCCCACCCACTAAAGCTCTAGAATACACTCAAAAGCCCTTCTTTACTTGGTTTGCTGATGCTAAGACTAATATCTCTTATAACTGTCTTGATAGACATCTAGAGGAGCATGGAAATAAGATAGCTCTTATGTTTGAGGGAGAGCCTGGTGATACTAAGAGTTTGACCTATAGAGAATTACATCAGCAAGTTTGTAAGGCTGCTAATTTATTGAAGAGTATTGGTATTAGGAAGGGTGATCATGTTGTGATCTATATGGGACTTAGTCCAGAAGCTATTATTGCGATGCTTGCTTGTTTACGTATTGGTGCTATTCATAGTGTAGTATTTGCTGGATTCTCTGCTCATGCTCTTAGAGATAGAATTCAAGATCAACAAGCTAGATTTGTAATCACCTCTGATGGTTCTTTTAGGCGGGGACTTATTGTAGAGTTGCTTGCTACTGTCAGAGAAGCTACTCAGGGATTGGATTGTGTAGAGAAGGTTCTATGCTTTAATCGTATCCAGGAAATTAATCCTGAATATGATATTAGTGGGTTAAAGAGAGAATTTGGTTCTAAATTAGTTGATTGGGATTTAACTAAGATGGATGCTAATTGCGAAGCAGAATCATTACCAGCTGAGCATATAAGTTTCGTACTTTATACTAGTGGTTCTACTGGGAAGCCTAAAGGTATAGTACATACTACTGCTGGTTATTTACTGGGATGCTATTTAACAACCAAATGGGTATTTGATATTGGGACTTTGCGTGCTGGTTCTAATGATAGGTACTGGTGTACGGCTGACATCGGCTGGATTACCGGTCATAGTTATGTAGTCTATGGACCCCTATCTAATGCTGCTACTGTCTTTATTTACGAGGGCGCACCGAACTCTCCGCATCAGGGAAGGTTTTGGGAATTAATTGAGAAGTATAAGATTAGTATTTTTTATACAGCGCCGACTGCTATTAGAGCCTTTATGCAGTGGGGCTTAGAGCATGTGGAGAAATATGATCTATCTTCTTTACGCTTATTAGGTAGTGTTGGTGAACCGATTAACCCAGCAGCTTGGGAATGGTTCTATGAGCATATCGGTAAGTCTAGCTGTCCTATAGTTGATACTTGGTGGCAAACTGAGACTGGAAGTATTGCTATAACTACTCTTCCTGGAGTGCATGCTATGCAGCCAGGTTCAGCAGGCTTGCCCTTACCAGGAGTAAGCGCTGATATAAATCCAGAAGGTTTATTGTATTTATCTCAGCCTCTACCAAGCATGGCAAGGACTATCTATGGTGATGATCAGCGTTATGTAGAAACCTATTGGTCCAGCTTCGCTAAAGCTACGCTGGACAAGTCCCATTTCGCTCCAGGAGCTACGCTGGACAAGTCTCCGATCTATGTTTGTGGTGATGCAGCGACTAAAGATGCTAATGGATACATTTCTATCTCTGGTCGTGTAGATGATGTCTTAAATGTTTCTGGACATCGCTTAGGCACTGCAGAGATAGAGTCTGCTTTAGTTGCCCATGCATTGATTAGTGAAGCAGCAGTAGTTGCCATCCCACACGAATTGAAAGGTGAAGGGATAGTTGCTTTTGTCGTCATTGCGAGGACCCAGAGCGAAGCGAAGGGGACGTGGCAATCCCGTAGCGTTGAAGAACTTGAAGAAGAATTCAAGAATCAAGTAGTGAAAGAAATAGGTGCTATCGCTAAACCAGAGCGGGTAATCATTTGTTCTGGCCTCCCTAAAACCCGCTCAGGCAAGATCATGCGTAGATTACTTAAGGACATCGCCCAAGGTAAAATTCCTACTGGTGATATTAGTACGCTTGAGAATAAGGGAGTGCTTGAGGAGTTAAACGAATTAATTAATCCAGCATAAAATCTATTATTCTTATTTTCCAGCGACTTGCAATTTTTGCTACACTTTCTTTTAGACTTTTCACTGTATTTATATTACTTAGCATGTCGCTTACCTGTTCTTTAAACTCATCAAATGCAGTAGTGAAATTAGCAAGAGCAGCATTACATGTATCGCTAAAATCTTTATAAACACCTTTTTGCATATTCTCAAGTACTTGATTACAATTCATAACGATTAAATCTAGACCATTAAAAATGTTAGCAACATGTGGTGTTTTAGTGGTTCTACCATTTTCAATATTTTCTTTCCTTAAATAAATCAAACCACCTGGTTGAGAATCTAAAACCATATGCGATGCTTTAAGTACATTTTCAGTATCAAGTTGATCAAGTAGCTTGAGATCTAATTCCTCACCATTGATTTTATTTCTAGAATTAAAATACTTTTTAGCTCCTTTATCAATCTTAGAAAAAATAGCTTGTGTTTCTTCCTTAGCTTGTAGTGTATTTGTTTGAATGGATACAATGCTTGAGTTAAGTATCCCTTTAAAACGAATGACGTCTCTATCTGTATCTCTCTTTATACCTAATGGCTTATCCATGCATAAGATAATATCATGAATGCTTAATAAATGCAACCCTTGCTTTGATAGCTTCTACAGCCTCTTTAACCTTCCCAGGGTCTTTACCGCCAGCCTGGGCGAAGTTAGGGCGTCCGCCGCCGCCGCCGCCGCATATTTGGGCTGCGGTTTTTACTGCGTTAGAAGCGTTATAAGGAGATTGCGGGTCTTTCACCAGGTCTGGAGATGCAGCTGCTACAAGGCTAACTTTAGATTCGGACTCTGCTGCTAGAAACACAAACGCTTTAGAACCAGCACTCTCTATTTTAGAAAGAATAGCTTCTGCCAAGCTCTTAACTATATCTGCTTCTAACCCTTCACTGAAATAATCTTGTAAATTAACTATGAGAATCTTAGTCTCTGAAACAGTCTCAGCATGACTAAGTATCTCGTCTGCTTTAGCTAATGCTGTCTTGGTAAGTTCTTGAGTTTTAGCTTTAGCTTCTGCTTTGGCTTTTTCGGCAGCAAGTTTTTCTTCTGCGATTTTTTTCTCGGCTTCTTTACGTTCTTCTAAAAACTTGTCAGCTAGCTTATTAGAAAACATTTTAATACGTCTGATACCTGCTGCTACAGAACCTTCTTGAGCTATAACCACTCGCTGAATATTTCCAATATTAGTTACATGGGTACCACCGCAAAGTTCTACGGAAGCAGTTTCTTTATCATCAGCAACAAACAATACTCTTACTTCATCATCGTACTTCTCTTCAAAGAAACTCAGAGCGCCAGCTTTAACCGCTTCTTCCATATTCATTACTTTAGTAGTGACTGGAAGCTTATGAGATATCCAAAGATTAATCATATCTTCGGTCGCTTGTATTTCTTCCTTAGTCATGCCTCTATCTGAATTAAAGTCAAACCTTGTATATTCTGCGCCTACTTGAGAACCCATCTGTTGTATATGTGGTCCAAGAACCTTACGGAGAGCGGCTTGTAAAAGATGACAGCTAGTATGATGATAAGTAGTCAGTTCTCTATGTGCTGAATCTACAGTCGCTTCTACTTCGTCTCCTACTTTCAGGTCATTAATAGAATCAACATGATGTACAAAAATACCTTCGATCTTCTTAACGTTTGTTACTTTAGTGCTGGATTGCGACGTCGTACCTTCGGTGCTCCTCGCAATGACGCCGAGGTCTGCTAGTTGTCCACCTGATTCAGCATAGAAAGGAGTTTGATCTAGTATAACTTTATTGCCTTCTATCGCTAGAACCTTAGCCTTGCTGCTGAGAGTGTCATAACCAAGAAACTTAGTCTTACCATGCTCACGCAGAACTTCTGCGATATAAGCATTAGACTCTACTGAAGTATCAAATGCTCCTGTATTAGAAACCTCTGAGTGTTTGGCTTTCGCAGCTTCATAAGCTTCTATATCTATATCAAAACCCTTCTCTTTGGCGATATCTAAGGTTAGCTCTAAAGGAAATCCATAAGTAGCATATAGGTCAAAAACAAATTCTCCATTTAAGTCCTTCTCAGTATTTTTAGCTAATACCTCTTCCAGTCTTTTTAAACCATTACTTATAGTCTTAGCAAAAGCTTCTTCTTCTTTCTTGCAAACATCTTGAATTAATTCAGCATTCTTCTCTAACTCTGGATATGCTTGTGAATAATTTCTGACGACATCTTGGGTATGAGTAAATAGAAAAGCACCAGCTTGATTGCGGAGTAAATATGCGAAGCGCGCTGCACGACGAATGATCATTCTAAGTACATAGCCGCGACCTACATTGCTTGGACGTATTCCATCAGCTATCAGGAAGCTTAGGCAACGTAAATGATCAGTGATAATTTTTAGATATAAGTCATTGTCTTTATTAGTGCCATATTTTACACCTATAGCATTAGCAATCTTAGTAAGAATATCAAATAGCTCATTAGTCTCAAAGCTATTATTCACTCCCTGTAATATAGTTGCCATGCGCTCTAGTCCCGCACCAGTGTCTATGTTTTGTTTAGCAAGTGGGGTGAAGTTTCCTTCTTCGTCTTTATTAAACTGCATGAAGACTAAGTTCCAGATCTCTATATAACGATCATCGAAATTAGTGATATGTTCACCGATATCAAAGTATATTTCACTACAAGGTCCACAGGGACCAGATTTGCCAGGGGGACCCCAGAAATTATCCTTGCGGGTCATTTCCCAAATATGCTGCTTCCGCTCTTCAATATCAGGAAAATCTTTCTCTAATACTTTCATCCAGATATCATAAGCTTCTGTATCGCGAGCATTAAGTTGGTCACCTTGAAACACTGATATATAGAGCTTTTCAGCTGGCATGCCTAATTCTTCTCTAACAAAGATCCATGCCCATTCTATGGCTTCTTTCTTGAAATAATCACCGAAAGAAAAATTCCCTAACATCTCAAAGAAACTATGATGTCTAGTAGTGCGTCCGATATTCTCGAGATCAGAATCCTTACCACCAACGCGTGCGCATTTTTGTATAGTTACAGCACGAGGTGGTTCTGGAGCGGGTTTAGTGCCCATAAATATTGGCACGAACTGTACCATGCCAGCAGAATTAAGTAGGAGAGTTGGGTTGTCGGGAATTAATGAAGCTGAAGGAATATGCTGATGTGCTTTACTACACTTCTTGGTAAAAAAGTTTATCCATATCTCTCGTATTTGTTGGGCAGATAATTTTTTCATCGGGAATATATTTAGCCGTATAACTGCTGATTGTCATCAGGTTTAGTATTAGCTTCTTTGGCTTTAAGAGCTTCTAGACGTTGTGCTTCCATTAATCTTAAACGTTCACGTTCTGCTTTACGCTTGTCTTGCTCTTCTTTGATCTGTGCTTTGATCTTCTCTGGTGTGCGTGAAGTTGCAAGTGCTTCGAATTGCTCTAAAGGTATAGTCTCGAACTCTCCGCGTTTCACTTGTTCTAATATTCCAAACACTTCTTCTTTATCTAAAGTTTCTTTGCTCAGTAATACTTGAGATACCGCAAGTAATTCACTTCTATGCTCTTTCAAGCTCGCTTTCACTTCTTCATAAAGTGCTTGTACTAAGACCTGCACCTCTTGATCGATCTTATTAGCATAAGCTTCACTGTAATTTTTAGAGCTATATTCATCTCCTAGAAATCCATTTCCATGTCTCTCACCGTAAGTGACTATCCCAAGACTCTGATTCATTCCAAACTTCGTGATCATGGCACGAGCTATCGCAGAGCATCGCTCCATATCATTAGATGCGCCTGTCGTAACTTTACCGCTTCCAAATATAAACTCCTCAGCTGCACGCCCAGCAAGTAATACACGCATCTCTGTTCTTAATTGTTCTTCTGATTGGGAGACTTTATATTCTTCTTCAGTAGACCAAGTAAGCCCCAGCGCCATACCACGAGGAATAATAGTTACCTTATGGAATTCATTAGTTGATTCGAAATATATGCTGATTAAGGTGTGACCAGTCTCATGAATCGCAGTGTTCACTTGATCTTTAGGCTTAATAATTTTACTCTTGCGTTCAGGACCTATAGCTACCTTGTCTATAGCTTCTTCAAGATATTTCATGGTAACTTCTTTTGCACCATCTCTAGCTGCAAGTATTGCTGCTTCATTGATTAAGTTAGCGAGATCTGCTCCACTAAATCCTGGCGTGCGCTTAGCGAGTGTCTCTGTTGAAACATTGCTGGCTACAGGCTTTCCGCGAGTATGTACATTGAGTATTTCTAATCTACCACTAAGGTCAGGCGTATCGATAGTTACCTTACGATCGAATCTTCCTGGACGTAATAGAGCTTTATCAAGTACATCAGGACGATTAGTTGCAGCAAGAATAATTATTCCGCTATTAGGTTGGAAGCCATCCATCTCTACTAATAATTGGTTGAGAGTTTGTTCGCGCTCGTCGTTACCACCACCAGACATACCACTACGCTGACGTCCTACAGCATCTATCTCGTCGATGAAGATGATACATGGTGCATTTTTCTTCGCTTGCTCAAACAGATCTCTTACACGACTAGCACCAACACCAACAAACATCTCTACGAAATCAGAACCGGAAATAGAGAAGAACGGCACGCCTGCTTCCCCAGCAACAGCTTTCGCTAACAGGGTTTTACCGCAACCTGGTGGTCCTACTAATATTATCCCCTTGGGAATTTTGGCACCGAGTGAAGTGTATTTCTCACTATTCTTGAGGAAGTCTACGATCTCTTCTAATTCTTGTTTACTCTCTTCGATACCAGCTACATCATCGAAGCTAATGTTAGTGTTACGTGTCATCAGTTTGGCACGGCTCTTACCGAAGGACATGGGTCCGCCACCACCGACATTACGTAGCATAAAAATAAATAATCCAAATAGCACCAGTGGCACCACGAAGTTCGATACAACACCAGCCCATACATTATCGCTAGGTTGAGCTTTGACCTCTACCTTGACCCCGTGCGCGACTAGTTTGTCAGCTAGGTCAGGATTAGAACCCAGTAGATTCGCTGGAACCCTGGCGTAGTAAACCTCTCCAGTTTTATCTTCAATTTTGGCGATATCATCACCATTAGTCAGTTCCACCTTATAAGCAGTGCTAGCACTACCATCAGTAGGTAATACTCTTTGAATAAAATCGCTATAGCTAAGAATTTTGCGTTGTTTTTCTTGCCCCATTAGGCTGACTGCAAAGAGAGTTAAAAATAGTACAAGTATTATAAGAGGTAAAGTGGAAGGTAGTTTTTTCATGGTCTAGCCTTACGATTTTAGCATTAAAGCTAGAGTTCCAAAACCAAAAGACTTAGCTCAAAAATAATTCGACAAGTAAGCTTCGCGGGACTCGAGGTCTCTCTTTGCTCACTTACGTTCACAAAGAGAGACAACTCTCGTCTAATGCTCAGCTTATAGTGATGTCGAATTATTTTTGAAGTTTTATGTTAATATTAAAACTCTTCTAAACATACTAAAGCTCGGTTCCCCTATTACCTTTAGTTCTATAGGTATCGATTTAAGTTCATATACCTAGATTAAGGTTCCTTAAGATAGGTAAAAAAACCCAATTATTAAAAAAAATTAATTCAAGAAAGCTGGATTTTTGTCGATATTAACCGTTAATAAGAGATATTATAAATTAATCAAGGGTTATCCCTATGGTGATTTCCTGTTTTAGGCCAATATCAGTAGAGTGAGCTGCGTGTGTAAATACTAGCTTACAACCCACGAAATAGGCACTACAGGAGACCCCCACTCATGACAACACAACAAAACCAAACCCGCGACGCGGTAATTGCGCTTAGCCCAGTTCAGTCGACAGTTCAGATAACAAAAGAGCTTAGTATGGCTGGATACAACAGAATAGATAGAGTTGATTATCAAGAAGCTCTTATCCAAGCTGTACAAACAAGAAAGCCACATGTGGTTATTATCACAAGTGAACTTCCAGGTCGTAGAACAACTACTGAAATATTTGCTGAGATCACTAGCTGTTCACCAAATACCAAAATCATTTTTGTATCTAAAAATGTTCCAGAAGAATCAATTTTAGATTTATACCTAGCGGCTAATCTTAGCGCTTGGTTGCTTAGCGAAAGAGCAGAGAGAACTTTGTCTCTAGCGATTGAAGCAGCTGAAGCTGGTCAATTATTTATTGACTTTATGATTAGCAAAGCTATCAGAAATCTTATTAATGAGAAACAATCAATTCTCACTAATGCAAATTCCAACTACGGTAACCTAGAACTACTTACAGAGAGAGAAGCAGAAGTGCTTAAGTATCTTTGTGAAGGTTATAACTATAAGAAAGTTGCTCAACAGCTTTTCATTTCTGAGTCTACTGTGAAAACTCACATCAATAACGTTTTCACTAAACTTAAAGTGAATGACAGAACTCAAGCGGTTCTTTACGCTTTAAAGCATGACTTAGATAGTTTAATGAGAGCTACTATGAACATCACTAGAACTATCGCTTAATGTTTTGTTATAGAGAAAAGTTTCCTGTTTTCCCCTAATACACCCTACGAGAATCCCAGCATAAAAACTGGGATTCTTGCTTTATTTTTCAAGATGGAATTAAGCTGATGCAGCTGGTACAAGGGTTATGTAGTGCTTTACACTGCTTCCATCTTTATTAAAGTAAATTGTTACATTATGACGTGCTTGATTTGTTTGTACTGCAGTAATAAATTCTTCTATATTTTTATGTGGAGGTCTTTTGTCATCTTTGCCATCTGTCGTGAATAATCGGTCTAAACCATATTGAGGCTGTGAGTTATCACTAAAATCCTCCTTCTCTGCATGGATACTAGTAACTAATTCAATAGAGACATGTTCTTGTTGGTAACGTTGCCTTAATTTATCTGCAAGAATATTAAAGTCATCGCCTGATTTACAATGATAAAACTCCCAGCCTTTACTTTCAGATTTAACAGCAAAAATCATAGTATCGAGGTCAATTGTATGTTGCAGCGGATTGTCCTTTGTTGGATATGCTTGACTTGTTTTATTAAATATTGATTCCAAAAAATCACTTATAGTTTCATGTTTATTAGCTGTCGTTAATAATAGCTTGTGTCCTTCTTTGCTCCAACCAAATCCTTGTCTACATGCTAAGAATGGGTTATTAGAAGTAAGATCTACTTTTATATTGGCTCCAGCTTGGTTTTCAATTAATTTTCCTACTGCGCTATAAAGTGGTAATTTTTTAATTCTCTCACCTAGCTCATATATTGTCATAAAGTTAGATCTTGTACTATTGCTGACAGGATATAAAGAAGTCTTATACATTAGTGGGTCGTAACGGTCTATTACCCCGGTGTTTTCGGGTGTTTCATTAGCACGTATAGGAAAGGGAACTGTTTTGCTTTCAGAAGGATTGTCACCTTCTCGTACACTAATAGTTAAAGCCTTTTGAAATACCTCTGGACTAAGAGTGTATAGAAGACTATCATCACTTGTTTGATGTAAGCTTGTTATTTCAGGTTGTCTTCTTGCATGAACAGTGAGTGTCGCATCAAGAGATTTGTTTTGCCATATATTTTCCGGGTCGTTTTCTATATATTCAAAATGTCCAATTGGACTCTGCCTACTTGATATATCGCCATTAGCTTTTCTCTGAAGATGCTCTACATATGGATAACGAGAAAATCCTTCATTTATAATTAGCCCGACTTCTACAGTATTACTCATAGGTAAGTATCCCTTGACAGCACGTAAGTATAATTAAGGTGTGGAAAAGCCT
>CAZELI010000025.1:0-32451 GCA_964512985.1 uncultured Gammaproteobacteria bacterium
TGCTCGGTAAACGCTTAGTCTCCATTTAGATAACATCTACTTACCCTAAAAGGGCAGAAATATCTATTCGCATCGCTGTATTTGTTAAAATATATCTATATATATGGCAGAAGCTATACTCACCACCCCCAAACACATACCCTTGCACCTGCATACGGAATTTTCTTTATTAGATGGGGCTAGTAGAGTTGAGGATATTTGTAAGAAGGCAAAAGAATCTGGGATGCCAGGGCTGGCTATTACGGATCATGGCACTATGTTTGGTGTTTATAAGTTTTACCATGAGGCTAAGAAGAATGGCATTAAACCTATAGTTGGTTGCGAGGTCTATGTTATTAACGGCGATCACACTCTTAAAGGTAAAGAACATAGATGTAAATTATTCCATTTAGTGCTCTTAGCGAAAAACGATACTGGCTACCAGAACCTTATTAAGATAGTGTCTGAGTCTTGCATTAATGGTTTCTATTATAAGCCTCGTGTTTCTAAAGAATACTTACGTAAGTATTCAGGTGACTTAATCGCGCTCTCAGCTTGCCTTGGTGGAGAAGTGAATAATCTGGTGCTTAACAATCAAGACCAAGAAGCGTACTTACGTGCCCAAGAATATAAGGATATTTTTGGAGAGGATTTCTATCTGGAGATAATGGATCATAATTATGCTGAAGACCGGCATGTGAATCCTAAATTAGTGAAGCTCGCTAAGCAGCTTGGTATCAAGCTTGTAGCTACTAATGATAGTCATTATACAGATGCTACAGATGCTAATGCTCATGATGCTCTATTGTGTTTACAAACAGCTAAGTTTATTTCAGATTTCCCGAGGATGCATTTCTCCTCTCAAGAGTATCTCAAGACTGGGGAAGAGATGGCAATGCTATTTAAAGATCATTTATCTGCTGATGTTATTAATGAAGCTGTTTACCTGACGCCGACAGAGATTTATAACAAGATAGGCGATTATGAATTATTGAACAATCCTCAGGTGCATATGCCTGACCCTAAAGTTCCCGAAGGGCATAACTTTGAAACTTACTTAAAGGAAATAACATATGAAGGTGCAAGGGTAAGATTTCCAGAAATTAGTGAAACAATTTGTCAACGCCTAGACTATGAGCTAGAGATTATGAATGATTCTGGCTTTGCTGCTTACTTCATAGTAGTTTGGGATTTTATTAAATGGGCACGCGAGCATGATATACCAGTAGGACCTGGACGCGGTTCTGCAGCTGGTTCCTTGGTAGCTTATTGCTTAGGCATTACTAATATTGACCCTCTTAAGTATGATTTGCTCTTTGAAAGATTTTTAAACCCTGAACGTAAGTCTATGCCCGATATTGATACGGATTTTTGTATTGAGAGAAGGGGTGATGTAATTAACTATGTTAAGGAGAAATACGGCGCAGACAGTGTTTGCCAGATTATCACCTTTAACCGTTTGACATCTAGAGCTGTGATTAAAGATATGGCAAGAGTTCTAGAGTATCCTTATGCTAAAGCTGAGGAACTTGCAAAGTTAATCCCAGTAGTCAGAGGTAAGCCTAGATCTATATCATGGATGCTTGAAAATCATGATGATTTCTTGAAGAAGTATAAAGGTGATCCTGAAGCTAAAGAAGTAATTGATTTGGCTATTAAGAATGAGGGAATTAATAAAAGCTTTGGGGTGCATGCAGCTGGTGTAATTATTGCAGATCAGCCTGTAGACACTATTGTACCAATATCTAAAAATAATGAAGGCAGTATTATTACTCAGTTTGCCATGGACGAATGTGCAAGTATGGGTCTATTGAAGATGGACTTTCTTGGCTTACGTAACTTGACGATGATTAAGAAAGCCATCGATATCATTCATGAGAATGCTAATGGTGCAGTGAAGATTGACATCGATACTATTAGCATGGAAGATCCTGCGACCTTTGATACTATTTGCTCGGGTAATTTAGCCGGAATCTTTCAATTAGAGACTTCTGGCGGCATGCGGCAAATCGCTCGGGATTTAGCTCCTAGAAGTTTAGAGGATATTTCTGCGCTTATTGCACTTTATCGTCCTGGTCCCTTAGATACTGGAATGATTGATGATTTCATCGCACGTAAATCTGGTAAGCAGAAGATTAAATATGATCATCCTTTGCTTGAATCTATTCTTAAAAACACTTATGGAACTATCGTTTATCAAGAGCAAATAATGCAGATAGTGCAAACTCTAGGTGGATTCTCATTAGGAGAAGCAGACCTTTTAAGGCGTGCTATGGGTAAGAAAAAACCCGAAGTATTATTGCCTTATAAGGACAAGTTTATAGATGGCTGTAAGTCTAATGCCCAGCCGATTTCAGCAGATCTTGGTGAGAAACTATTCGAGCAAATGTTAGCGTTTGCGGAGTATTGCTTTAATAAATCTCACTCGACTGCTTATGGCTTTGTGACTTACCAGACAGCTTACTTGAAGACTCGTTATCCTGTAGAGTATATGACGTCGTTATTTATGTCATGTAATGGTGATACTGACAGGATTAAAACTTATATTATTGAAGCGCAGAGATTAGGAATTAAAGTAGTGCCACCTAATGTTAATTTATCTAATGTTGATTTTAGGGCGATTGTAAAAGATGGGAGTATTGTTTTTGGGCTTAAGGCTATTAAGGGAGTAGGAGATGGACCTAGTCAAGCAGTAATAGATGAAAGAAATGAGCGTGGTGAATTTAAGAACTTCTTTGATTTCTGTAGAAGAGTAGATCATAAGAAAGTTAACAAGAAAACCGTTGAGTCGTTAATTAGATGTGGTGCTTTTGATGTTTTTTTTGGTGTGGGGCGCAAGGCGATGATGGATAATCTAGAGGGCTTTATCGCTGGTGCCAAACGTACTCAGAATGATGCTTCTAAAGGACAGTTTGGTTTATTCCAAGATACTTTAATTAATTCTCCTAATTATATTAATGGTGAGAAAGATGAGTATCCTGAGCGTGAAACTCAAGCTATGGAATATGAGCTACTCGGGCTCTATGTGAATAATCATCCGATGCAGGCTATAAGTGACTTGGTGACTTGTGTTGCTGAGAATTCTATTAAGGCGCTAGAGGATAAACCTGATGGAGCTAAAATTAAAATAGCAGCTTTGATAACAGACTTCACGAAGAAACTTACTAAAGCTAAGAAGAATATTTGTATCCTGAATCTAGAAGACCTAGAGTCTAGAGTGGAGGGAGTTGTGTTCTCACGTAAGCTTGAAGAATGTGAATCACTGATAGAGAAAGGGAAGCGGGTGCTTATTTCTGGTACTCTTTCTAAACACTCTGAAGGTGATCATAGCGTGATGGTGGATAGTATCGAAGATCTAGATGGGATGGGGATAGTAGAGTTTGATGTAGAGATTGATAAGCTTCAAGATTACTATCAGTTCTTCCATTCACTTAAATCATATACTGCTAAGCCTAGTAACCAAGGACGTCATATAATTACCCTGAATTTGATAAGTGCAGTTGGCACACGCAAACTCTCTCTAGGAGCTAAGTCTACTATCGCTAACTTTGATGTCACTATTGATGGTGTAAGGAATATTATAAAAAATTCCTATGTGAAAGATGTCGTAGGAGTATGATAAACATTGAGTTTGCCAATATGTATGACGCCCGAAGGGCGTCATACATATTTTTACAATACAAAAATCAAAGCTAAATAAACTAAGTATAATGAACCACAAGCTAGCAGTGTCTTATAGCTAATTTCTTTTTTGAACTTGATCGCTGCTAATAGTATTAAGCTCGATAATATTGCTAGTAGAGCGCAGCTCAGTGCTAATGGATTAAGTTGCCAAGGTGTGAGTATTATTCCTATGACACAAGGGATGGAAGCTTGAAATACCATCGCACCACTAAGATTACCCATAGCAAGAGTATCTTTACCCTGTGATGACCAGATCCAGCTATTAACCTTCTCAGGTAATTCTGTTGCTATTGGACTAATGATTAAACTTAAGACTAAAGGACTAATGCTGGTCATTTGAGAAATATGTTCGATAGTAGCTACGAATCCATGAGCGAAATATATTATCCCAGCAAGTCCAATCAGTGTCTGGAATACAACAGTTAGCAGGCTAACTTTAAGTCCGCAGAATTTTTCTAAATATAGTATTGGACAATCGTTGTCTTCTCCGCCCAATTCTTGTTTAGAAGCTTTATAAGTTTCGATAAGATACTTTACATAGAGCCCGACTATAAGCAGGGCTACTAGAATTCTAAGTAGCATGCTTGAAGTATCACAGCACTGAGTAGGAATACTATTGAAATTAACAAGCTTGATTATCAATTCATTGTTGCAGAAGTAATTAATAATCGAATTGAGATAGTTAGTAGAGAACATTGTCGCTAATCCGGCTATCAGAAAGGCTTGTAAGAAATAAATTAGATCCCTATTAAGGTGAGTTAAATTGATTATTAAGCTAGTACTCTTGCGTTGTGCTTTGTGCGTCACTATACTTAAGCCAAGTAAAAACATTGCAAGAGTTGCAAGCATAAATGGTGCTCCTAATATAGCTCCTATCGCTATATCCTTATGGGCGGCAGCTTCACTTGCAAGTCCAGTATGTGCCATGTAAATAGCCACTAATGGAAGAATAGTCTCGGGTAAAGCCGTACCGATAGCAGCTAAGATACTTCCAGTGAACTCATGACTAAGATTAAGCCTCTCTCCGAGGTTCTCTATTGCATTGGTAAAGATTTCACAAGATACTAAAATCCCCAGTAGTAATAAAACAATTCCAAGCCATGATGATATATCGGTCATGGAGTTATTATACTATGGTAAAGCAAGCGGGTAAGTGTCTGTAGATTCTAGTTCTGGTATTGCTGCTGCTGTTGCTGTTATTTCATTTTCAAGTATTACAGCTAATTCTGGATTAATTTTCCTTAGTACTTCTATATTAGAAGGTTTTTCGGCAGAACCGTTCTTCCTTGCTTCAGTTTCCATTTTTATAGAAATTCTTCCAATTAAAGCTGGCTTAATTGTATCTAAAGCTATTCTTGTTGAATCTTCAATTCCAGGACTGGACTTTAGTTGATGCAGTAGATTTCTCCCATGCTCTTTAAACGCAGGTCTCTTCCCTAATTGTCTGAATAAATAGCCTATACCCCCAACTGCTGCTGCTGTGGTTGGACAACCAATTAAATATGGTAAATAGCCTGAAGACCAAGCCGTACTAGTTATATAGGCTGCAGTACTAGCAATAGTTGGTGTAATTAAACCAGTGGTGTATGGTACGACGTTTTTTCTAATGAATCCTATGGGTTGACTATTCCCTTGTGGATTGTTTGCTGCAATATTATTATTCATTTTTACTCCCAAAATTCCCCGCTCGACTTACTTCTATGCTCTTAATAAACTACGACTTAAACCATAGTCCTTAAGCACTGCATCAATTCCTTGTATGTTTTTGTTAACTCTCTCATTGTCTGCTTTGACTTGATATGCCCTGTACCAAGGGCGAGAGTTCGCAAGCTTCTTATCAGCTTCAATTACTTTTTCTAATTGAATTACTTGGTTAACATCACTGTCTATTTTGTTAAAGTTTGTAATATTAGGCTGTTTGTTGATAATTGCTTGAACTAACTGTTCTCTTTTGGTTGCAGTTTGAAGTTGTGTTTGTGCTGCATTGGTGTCAGAATGCCGTACCCCTAAACTTTTAACTAAAGTATCATATGCAACTTGAGCGTTATTTTTTGCTTCTTTTAGTCCAACTAATTTCTTTTGTCCTTCTTCAGATATGGTATCTGTCATTTCAATGACTTTTTCTGCATTTCCCCTAGCTTTTGTTCTTACTCTTTGGAGTCTCTCATTAACTTTAGCTGCAGTTCTTTCATTTTTTTCTAGTGTTTTTACTCCAAGCCCATCTTCTACAACAAATTGTTTTGCTCTAGGCGGTACTTTTTTAGTACCTGAAGTTTTATTCTTGGAATCAAGCTCTACTAGAGCTTTAGCCTGTGCTGATAGATCGTTTCTGCGTTGATCAAGTGCTTGTGCTTTCTCAACTAAAGTTTCTCCTTTGTTATAACTACTTGCTGGATTATTGACAACGTCACTTGCAAGTAATCCTCCCATAGCGATTAATGGAAATAACATTGAGTTTGCAGAGCTTCTAGCTGCTCCTATAGTGGAACTCATCAAACCTGAAAATATTTCTGCGATTGGTGCTAAAACTTTGACTAGATCTCTTAAAGTTTCAATTTCAGTCCTTAACGATTGTGAATCTAAGTCTCTAAAATTTCCTACTATTCTATTGTGAACTGTTGATGCGTGCATCTCTATACCCTCCTTGGTATTAACTCTGAGCGTGTTTTTCTTATGACATTACGGAGCTTCGTAATAATCTAAAGTATTTCTATTTAGTTTTTTAAATTAATCCCTGCTTATCCCTTAAGTAATTTAGTATATATAGACAAATCCTAGGGTTTTTTGATAATAATTTAGAAAATGTTTTTAAGATATAATGCCCAGTATGCCCTTTATACAAACTATGGTTGATAAATTTATCACGGAAGCAATTATTGATCTCAAGCCTATCTGGGCTCGTTTTGATGAGATAAAAGAAATTAATCAGATTAAAGTTATAGAGGCTTTTAAGCAGGCTGGTATCCAAAACGTTCATTATAATTGGTCTACAGGTTATGGTTACGATGATCTCGGTAAGGATAAATTAGATGAGTTATATTCGATTTATTTTAATACTGAAGCTGCTTTAGTGAGACCGCAGTTAGTATCTGGTACTCATGCCATCACTTGTGCTGTGATGGGTAATCTTAATGCTGGTGACAGATTGGTTTGTATTGGTAAGCCTTATGATACCTTGCAGACTGTTTATAATAAGCTGAGTAAAAAACATAATATAGACTATAAGGTAGTGGATCCTTACGTCGCGCTACGCGCTCCTCAGGATGACGGATTTTTCTCCATCTCTGATATTGAGATTCTTAAAAACACTAAACTCGTTTCTATACAGCGTTCTAGGGGTTATGAGTGGAGAGATTCTTATACCATAGATTATATCGAAGATCTAATTAAACAAATAAGATCTATCAATCCTAATATTATTATTTTTGTAGATAATTGTTACGGTGAATTCACTCAAACCCGCGAGCCGACTGATGTTGGTGCTGACCTGATAGCTGGTTCGCTTATTAAAAACCCTGGAGGAGGGATAGTTGCTGCGGGTGCTTATATCGCTGGGCGTAAGGATTTGATAGAGGCTGCTGCTGAGGCTCTTACTGCACCTGGGATTGGTAGTCATGGGGGTTGTATGTTTGATCAGACTAGATTATATTTCCAGGGATTTTTTATGGCACCATTAATCGTGAGCGAAGCGCTTAAGGGTATGAGCTATGCTGCTAGAGTCTTCTCTGAGATGGGTTTAGAGACAACGCCTACTTATGATGCTGAACGTAACGATGTGATTCAAGCGATTAAATTTAATGATAGAGAGAAGTTAATTAAGTTTTGTCAGATAGTGCAGGCTAATTGTCCGATTAATTCCATGTTCACTCCTATTCCTGCAGAGATTAGTGGCTACGACGATGAGATCATCATGGCATCTGGATCGTTTATAGAAGGTTCCAGTATAGAACTCTCTGTAGATGCGCCTCTGAGAGAACCTTATATAGGATACTTCCAAGGTGGCTTAAGCTACGCGCATACGAAGTATGTAATTAGTAAGATTGTTGAAGCTTTGTAATTTTTATTATTGTCAACTTAAGAGGATGAGTACCCGTCATCCGTCATTGCGAGGAGCGCGTAGCGCGACGTGGCAATCAACTCCAATTCACAAAGTGAAATGTAATGTGTTAATTAGGTTTCGCAGGAATGGATCGCCACGTCGTCCGTCTTCACTTCGTTTAGACGGACTCCTCGCGATGACGGCAACGGGTATTGGTTTGCTTAAAGCTAACTTCTATATAAGTAATGATGATTTATTTTAGCTATGGATTAATCGTCAGCTTAGTCTTCACTACTATAGGTCCATAAGTCTCTTCAAATTCATAATATCCAACTCTGATCATCTGACCTTTACCATTAATTGCAGTGTTCCCTATGATACCTTTAGTGACGGTTTCAAAACTACAAGGGTCTGGAGGTGTACCTTCAGTATGCAGAGCATATTTATAGTTAGCTAAGGTGCCGAGAGTATCTCTCAAAATTGTCTGGTATTTTACTTTCTCACCAATAAATAACCCTTCTACTTTATTAGTCATATTAGTACCATCACTCTGAACATCTAAGTCTAGAATCTTGATGCCATCGAGCTTAGCAGCGATTTCCATATGAGCATTGCGCGGCAGACTAAATCCCATATTATTCGTGTACTCTAAATCAAATTCATTTAGTTTACCTATGGCATTAATACTTCTGCCAATGATTCCATGTCCTTTAACAGTGATGTCTAGAACAATAGTCTCATAAGGTTTACCAAGCTTACCTTGTGAATCTTTAATGTAAAAGTATCGTTCTAAATGTGCAGATTTTTTGTCCTTATAAACTTCAGCATGTGCTAATCCTCTGAGAGCCAAAATCGGTACGTAATTAGCAGCAAGCTTATATTCTGTATTAAATAACGGATGATTATATAATTCAGGAATTCCCAATACAGTCTTAGCATTAGCTGGGCTAAAAGCTATTAATAATATGGCCGTAATTAATAGGCTTTTAAGGCGCATCTCAATAGATATATTCCCGATCTTGTGCTATTTTATAGTTGGATTATCTAAATTTGTTAAAAACCCAATGTTGACGATGGAAATTATAGAAAACGCTGATATAACCAAGCTTACTACGCTTAGAGTTGTGGCTCACGCAGAGAAATTTGCTAGCCCTAAAACTATCGAAGAAGTTATCGCTTTATTTCGTGAAATCAAAGCTAATAAATGGCATTGGAATATATTAGGCGCTGGTTCTAATACACTGCTTAGTTCTAGGGCGCTTGAGGGTATTTTGGTTTCTACTAATAACTTAGATTTTGTGACTAAGATAGATTTAGTGACTTACGAAGTCGGTGCTGGTTTGAGAATGCCACGCTTCTGTGCCTTGATGACCAAGGAATCGCTCTCAGGGACTGAGTTTATGGAGGGTATCCCAGGCTCTATTGGTGGTGGTATTGTGATGAATGCTGGCGCACATGGATCAGAGATCTCAGATATATTGGTCTCTGCTAAGTTATTGAATTTAACTACCTTAGAAGTAGAAGACTGGACTAAGGCTAAGCTAGGATTGAGTTATAGACACTCGAGCATAGACCCACATAAGTATTTAATTCTTTCTGGTACTTTTAGTCTTCAGCCTGATGATAAGGAAGCTATAAGAGCAAGAGTGGTGCATAATAATCATGCTCGTACTACTAAACAACCTATTAAATCTTGGACTTGTGGCTGTACTTTCCAGAATCCTCTCCCTAATTACGGTGCAGGGCAGTTAATAGACGAGCTTGGTCTTAAAGGCTATCGCATGGGAGACTTCATGATTTCTAATTTACATGGTAATTTTTTTGAGAATCTTGGTGAAGGTACTTCGCAAGATTTTTGTAAATTAATGCACTATGTGCAAGAGCAGGCTCTAATTAAGAAAAACATAATCCTTAAACCTGAAGTTAAACCAATGGGTAAGTTTAGTGAAGAAGAGTTAAAGATATGGGGGTAGCTGAGATTTCTGTAGCTCTTTTTTATCTTCGTGTTCTTCCTGCCAAATTATATACCAGCTATAACAAGCAATTCCTGTTGCCATAAAGATTCCAGTATAAAATCCTGATGATTCATGAACGTTTTGTAATAATTGTTCTATCATTATTTACCTTCTCCTTTTTCAAAATTCTTATAGATGAATAATATAAGAAATAGACCAACATACTTACTAATAATGGACGAAAGTCATCTACAGTCATTTTACCACTAAATATACTTGAAATAGTTCCAGTAAATATTATACTAGCTACGGTTGTAAGGATAGTGGCTAATTGTTTCTTTTGGTTTAAATTCATAGATCCTCTATTGATTTATGAATAGTTGTAGCATATGAAAATTAAGATGCGGGGTTGACACCTGGTGCTATTTGTATTGAATTTATTAATTTTACTAAATCTAGAAACACTGCTGGTGACTCGGTTTCACCGTCATAGTAATAGTAAGTTTTATTGACTAAGATTTCTTTAGCTTGGTTTGCTTCATTAATGAATTGGGGTTGAATTAAATCTGGAAACTCTATCTTTACTACATTCCCGCGTTTATAAAACTCTTCCTTCCAAGGGAAGTGATTATGATAGTCAAGTTCTTGTAATTGTTTCTGAAGTTCGATTGCTTGATTAGTTTGAGTTTCGTCTAAAGCTTTGAACTCGGAGTGAAAGACACCACCGTTAATAGCAGTACTATGGAGTATAGTTTCATTGACCATGCCATTCTTGAAGAATCTATATTCAGTGATGGTATCTTGTGCGATATTACGAAACTCTATTCTATAAAGTAACTCAGTGTCTTTAAAGCTACTTTGAGAGCAGGCTGCAAGCATTAGACATAGAAAGTAGAGTAAGTATTTCACTAAGTTGATTTTAGCATTGTAGGAGATATACAATAAATCATATGTTACAATCAACCTTAAATGTCTAAGGAAACAGACAATTGGTTAAAGATTGCTAAGTATGATCTTAAAACAGCAGAAGTTGCCTTTAAGAATGAACTCTATATTAAAGCTTATGAAAACTCACATAGTGCATTAGAAAAATTACTTAAGGGGATAATTATAACTAATAATAAAAAGCCTGATAAGATTCATGATCTTCTAAGACTTGCAAGTGAGGCTGTTATAGAAACTCTACAAATAGAAGTTAAAGAGGTATTAGATGAATTAAATACTATTTACTTCACTACAAGATACCCTGAAGATTTTGATTTAATAGAGGAAAAACTAAATCGAGAGAAAACAGAAGAATTATTAAAGCAAGTAAGGAGAATATTTTCGTGGCTGGAAAAAAAACTGAAGTAGAATTAAAAGATCTTGTTGATAAGGTTATTAATAAAGTTACAGCAGACTTTGCTGTTGATGAGATTATTCTTTTTGGTTCCTATGCGAAAGGTACAGCTAATGATATGAGTGATGTAGATATTGCAATTATTTCACCAGAATTTGATACAAAGAATCCACTTTTTGAAAATGCTTTGAAAATAAAAAAACAAACTAAACTTTTTGAACCATATTTACAATTAATTGCATTTGCATCCCCTACTTTCTATTCAGAAGTTTTTATTGACCCTGGATTTATAAGAGAGATTAAGAATACTGGTAAGGTAGTTTATAGTAGTATTGGATAATTTAAAAAACACTCATAGCTCTATACTTTCACTTTCAATCCTGTTTTAAGCTTGTCAGAGAAAAGATGATGGGTCATGTCGAAGTGTACTGGCGTAATTGAGATTCTGTTATTCAATAATGCCCAGCCATCAGTACCTTCTAGCTCTAAGCCTTCGATAGGTTTACCAGCAAGCCAGAAGTATTTATTACCACGGGGGTCTTGTCTCTCTTCATAGTTCTCTTCGTAGGCACGATTACCAAGGCGAGTGATCTCTACTGCACGGTACTTAGAACGCTCTCCTGGAGGGATGTTGATATTGAGGAAGGTTTTGGGTGGTATTAATTTAGGTAGATCATTATCATTCACAAAGTCTAATATCCATGATGCAGCATCAGCAAATTCCTTAGAACTATAGCTGTATAAAGATGTGGCTAGAGAAGGTACTCCAAGTAGCATGGCTTCCATCGCTGCAGAGACAGTCCCTGAGTATAATACATCTACTCCTAAATTAGGACCGTGGTTAATGCCAGAGATCATAAGGTCAAACTTAACGTCCTTATAAAGCGCTCCTAGAGCGATCTTGGCGCAGTCTGCTGGAGTACCAGATGTCATATGCGAGCCCTTGGTATTTTTGATCATGTCGCTGGTTTTAGCATTACTGACCATTAATGGTTTATTGAGACTCATGGAGTGCCCTGTAGCAGAGCGTTCTCTATCTGGAGCACAAACATAGACCTCATGATCATGTGCTAAAGTCGCCGCTAAAGTTCTAATACCTTCAGCCCAAATTCCATCATCGTTACATACTAAAAGTTTCATAGGGATATGCTTAGATTATGCCCGAATTTGGTATAATATAGTGAGTGAAGAGACAAATCAACAAGCTTCCTAAGTCCTTTAAGCCGCTATTATGGTCTTATGATTTTGATAATTTAGATTTAAAGAAAGACAAGAAAACTATTATTGTTAATACTATTAATTATGGTGATTTGAAACAGTGGAAGTGGATTAAAGAATTTTATGGGCTTGCAGCTTTGAAAAAAACTCTCATGACAGTATCTGCGACAGAGTTAAGATCTAGGGTTAAGCCATTAGCTCAGTTAATTTTTTCTATTCCCTCTTATAATGATGCACCTAGAAGTACTCACTGACAATGCAAGAGGTATCTTGCCATACCTCAAGATTCCTAGTAATTTTTACTTGGCTGGTGGTACTGCTATTGCTCTACAGATTGGTCACAGAATTTCTGTTGATTATGATTTTTTTTCAGAGAAAAAAATTCCTAAAAATTTACTATCGTTAGTAAAACAAAAGTTACCTAAGAATTCTAAAATCAATGTAACTGTTAATAATTCAGATGAGCTAACTTTTTTTGTTAACAATACTAAGCTTACTTTTTTATATTATCCGTTTCCCTTAATTCATGAAATTGTAAACCTTGAAGGTTTGAGAATGATGTCTCTACTAGAACTGGCTGCGACTAAGGCTTATACAATCGGCAGAAGAGGTGAAGGGAAAGATTATATCGATATATATTACTTGCTTAAAGATGATCATGTAAGCTTGAAAGATATTGTGAAAATTGCACGTAGAAAGTATGCTAGTGATTTTAATGATCGTTTGTTTTTAGAGCAACTTCTATATTTAGATGATATTCATTTGACTAATGTGGTCTTGTTACGCGATAAAAAAATATCTAAAAAACATCTAGAACAGTTTTTGAAAGCTAAGATTAGTGAAATAGATGTGTGAAAACCTTGAGTTTATATTCAGTGCAGTTTAAAATTAATATAGGATGCTAATTGAATTAATTGCTGATAGAAACAATTGTGAGCTAGAGTTTGAGATAGTTTTACCAAATGAAAGAGCTAAGAAATATTATAAGAGAACGATAAAACAGCTGGGTAAAGATGATCTAGTGAGTGTAAAAGAAGAAATGCTGAGTCTCTTTCAAGATGAGTGGATTAATGAAGCTAAATCTAGATTACCTTATAAATTTTTAATGGGTGAAGTGTTAATCGATGATTATAACTTTCAAGGAAAAGGTCATCCGATAACCTTAAGATGTATTGTATTCTATGAACCAAGCATTAAGCCTGAAATGTATAAGGGCTTCGAGATGAATGTGGAATTACCAAGAATCAATGAAGAAGATGAAATGAAAGAACGTTTAGAAGGTGAGTTCTATGAATTGTGTGAATATGTAGCAGCTGATGTAGTATTGGAAATTCCTGGAAAGTTTAAAGCCTGTATCAAAGTATATGATAAAGCTACGGGTAATTATGATGAAGATCTCTCTGATACTGAATTCTGTGATTTTTTAGAAGTGGTAGCTTTTCCTGATAAGGTTTTAACTGCTTTAGAGGGATCTAAGGCTGGTGATCATAAAGAGATAGAAGCTTACATTGATGAAGATGATTACTACTTCGAGGAATATGTTGGAATGACCCTAATATATAAGATTGATATAGAAGAGGTGTATGTAGAAAACTTTCCAGAAGAGTTTACAGATGCGATGGCACAAGAAATGGGCTTCCAGGATCTGAATGCGATAAAGGAAAAAATAAAAGAAACGATCCAACGTTATTCAGACAATATTTATAAGAGGGCTTTCTTGAAAGAATATTACCGTGAAGTAGCTTCTAGAAGTGGGTTTATGCCATCAGATAGAATGTTGGAGACGGAAAGAGTGATGTTTGAGGAGATGCTTGAATATAAACCGAAATTTAGACGTAATAAGCTAAGAGGCTTGATTACAGATGAAGCCTTGAGAGATGAGATTTTTGCAGATGTGATACCTTCGATAATTGCTGAGATTGAAGGATATAAGCCTAGTTTAGAAGATGTGCAGAATGCCTATAATAGTAAGCCTGATGCTCTTTGGGAGATTAAAGCTGCGGAAGATATACTGGAAGACTCTTTAGTAGAGTTAGAGAGTGATTGGTTGTTTAATAAGGCCTCTCAAGAATTTGTCAAAGTGAAAATTAGCTACGTTGATAAAGAACCTGAGTTTAATGGGTTGAGTTTGTTGTTGTGATTTGAAGGGGTTTATATTGAAAGAGTAACGGGAGCGTACGAAGTGGGGGGTTACTACGCTGCAAGTGTTCCAAGTGTTCTAGCTAGGCTCATTACACTTAGTCCTCCTGCAACTGTATCTACTGTATCACCTATGCCATTATGATCTGGTCTTACAAACTCATCTGCTAGTGTTGCTCCTTGCCAAAGCATTAAACCTTTAGTAACTTTCTTTAGAAGTTCTACTCGAGCTGGACTCAATTTACCACTGAGTTTTGCACCTTCAACAACTATGCTAAAAGCAGTCATACCGCAATTCTGAATAATTTTTCCAGCGTCAGCCATCAGACTTCCACTTTCAGCTGCACCATCTTCACGAAATTCATCTTGTTGTAAGTCTAAGACCCCGCCTCCTAAATCAGTGAAACCTCCTGTCGCTTTTCCTTGAGCTGCACTTAATGCAGAAGTACCGAGGCTTGCTGCTGTTGTTGCAATACCTCCTACTGTTAATAATTTTTGTGTTTCTTTCTTCATGCATAATTTAACGAAATCATCTAGATACTTCGTTGCTAACGCACGAGCTTCTGGACTTAAGAAAACCTTACTTGCTAATGTACCTGCTGATGTGATGGATGTCATACAACTCATTTAATTCTATTCCTTTCCTTAACTAGTTCTTAATCATACAACGCAATATGTCATTATATTTTGATGCTTAACTTGAGACTAATTCATCTAATTTTGCAGTATTGGTTAACTCTTTAACCTGCTCTCTAATACCTAACATCTCTAATAGTTTGCTGATAGGACTATGCTCATTTTCATATGCACTTATAATTCCACGTAAAACAAGAAAGCTAGCTATGCCAATCATAAGAGCTGGGTTACTTATAATAGCACCACCTGCCAAACCTCTAAAGACACCTAGTGCAATTGCTCCTCCTGCAACCCATTGGGCGCCTTTTATCAATATAGGAGCTTGTTTATCTTCTGAATCCTTACTCTTTAGTAAACTAGGAATTCCTAATATACCTTTCAAAGAGCTTAATCCAAAAATACTTCCAAGAATCCCAAATAAAATGCTTTTTAAATTATTATTATTTGCATTGTTTTTAGCTATGTTTATAAGTCCTCCTGATGCTGTTGAAAGAGCATTCAGACCTGAAGATAATGACTGTTGAATACCATTAGATGCTAAATTAAATCCTTTAGCTACTGCAGTATCTCTAAGATCGTTCATACTGATTTGTTCAGGATTTGCATGTAATTTCTGAAGAGCATTTCTACTTAATGGTTTTTGTTCTTTATTATCATAATAATCTGTAACTCTATTGTTTACAGGAGCTGCTCTTGCCCTTTCTGATATGGTTTGTAAATTAGCGATATCATGATCCATTGTCTTATCCCACTAGATAGTTGTTTATCGACATACCTGCTCTCTCTAGCTTCTTACCAAATTCGGAGCCTAATTCACCATGTTCTAAATCTTGAAGTTCTCGATTCTCAACTGTTTTCTCAAGCAAGTGACTCATCATATAGTAAGGAGAACTAGGATCCTCAACTCTAAATACTGGTCGATTCATTGACAGTAAACCCAATCCAGTATTAGCTTTGAAAGGAAGATCAATAGCTAACCATTTATAAAATTGCCTTGCTATTAAGGAACCAGTGGCAAGAACTCCACTACCAACAGTTAGTGCTAAACCGAGTGGATTGGTCGCAGACTTTGTATAAGAAGCTCCTGAACCCATTATGGCTCCTGTAATGCCTAATGTTGCTGAACTGGCTAATCCAAGTGCTGATAGTCCCCAAGTTTTTGCAGCGGCATCTCGTGATGTATAGAAGTTTGATTCTCCTGATGCTATCTCTTTAATTCTTCTACCATCTTCAAAAAAGTTTGTTAGATTTATTACTGCTGTAGGTATACTAATGGCTCCAGCTGCTAAATAAGGTACCCAAGCTCCTTTTGTTACAAAAGAATCAACAAATGCAGGGTTTGTTAATAACCCTTTCGTTGATCCTATAAATGAGTGACCAAAAGCACTTCCAATTAATTTACAACTTTTACCCAAAAAAGAAGCTATCTCTCCAGAGTAACCTGCGAACCCTCTTGCAACTAAACCTACAGTTCCTGCCATTATGCTTTAACTCCTTGAAGTTCTTGAAGTTCTTTAAGTCTTTTTTCTCTTTCATTGGTAAAGTAATCTGTTCCATAAAGAGTTCCAAAACCTGGTGCTATCCACGACGCAGTGGCTGCCCAGAAATTCTTAGCATTACCGTAATAAGCTTTACCTACAGTAGTACCTATATTATTTAAAAAGCTATTTTTATCATTCCAGGCTAATACTATATTTGCTGTGCCCCAAACTGCAAGTCCTGCTCCAATACAAATTTTAGCTGGTAGTGGAACAGCACCAAGAGCTGTTCCAGCATACTTACTTATAAATCTTCCAGTAGTTTGCAATGCTCCAAGTACTCGTCCTAGTATTGGAGCTTTATCTAATAATGTTTTTGATGCTATTTTTACCGCTTCTTCTGCTCGGAGTGCTGTTTTGATTAATTCAGGTCTTCCTCCTGTTTTTGCTGCAGCTATTCCTGTTTCGATAGCATATTCTTTTGCTCTGTTTAGTGTGCCTAAAGCTCTAAGTGTTTCTGGTGTTTTAATAAGGCTTTCTCCAGTCAAATAAGTACCATAAGCCTGTAAACCAGTCTGTAATCCGTGTTGAGAGAGACGGCCAGACCAGCCATCTTTTTCAAAGCTATCAAAGCCTTCCTTGCTTATGTCCTTAAGATCATCACGCCTTCTTGTTAATTCTCTTAAAGTTTTACTGAAAATTTCTGGATCATAAATAAAACTCTTCTCGTAATCTTTAAAATTCTGGTAAGCATCCTTATTATCATCTAAAGTAGCCTTAGCAGCTTCTATTGCCTCAATATAGTGTGCGGCATGTTTAGGGTCTTGAATAGCAGCTTTTTTTGACATTTCCAAGAATGCAGTAATTTTATGAAGATCTTCAGGACCTTTTACTGATTGAAACAAGTTTACTAATTCATTTAAAATTTCTAATCTTTTATCTATATAATCAGATGCTAGACCTTTAGAGCCTGAATAAACTTCTTTAGGTAGATCACTTGTAGCAAGCCCAAAACGAAACTTAGTTCCAAATTCGTCAAAAGGAATCTTATCGTATTGTTCTTTTAGACCTTTCACAGTGAAACCCATACTCTTTAAGCCTGCTGTATGCTCATCTAGGATTGTCCTATCAATCTTTTTAAAATCTAGTTTAGAACCTTGATTGGTCTTAGCATCGCTATTTGCCATTAATTCTTTTCTTTCTGTTTCTGTAAACATTCTTACTCCTGGGATCGTGTATTAACCCTTTCTTAATCTATATATAGGAGAGCCTCTCAGCCATTTGATATTAAATCTTGAATATGTGTATTTATAAAATAATTGTCAAATCGTTTCTTAACCAAACCTTATACTTTCATGAGTGAAATAGGTACATCAGGATTTAATAGTTTTTCAACTCCTCTGTCGCAGTTTGATCCAAGTGCTTATCGCAGTTTAGTTGAAGTTGTTGAAAAATTTACAGTTCAGACTCATAGCTTTAAAAAGAAAATGGCAGCAATGGGTGTCGAGATAGATAAATTACAAGTTAAATTAGATGCTAATCCAAGTAATCAGAATTTAAAACAGATTATAGCTAAAAAAGAACAAGCTTTAGATGGGTTAGATAAAGTTCTTGAGGAGATTAGAGATGGGTATTTCTCTACAGGAAAGGCAGTCGGAGACCAAATGCAGGCTTTTTTGAATATTACAGTTTAATATAAGGAGAAAATAATGAATATAGCAGCACAAACACATGGATTTTATGATAACCTGTCTCATCATCAAGAGCAGGTTTTACAGAGCCTTTACTCTGGAGCAGGGATTCCTAGACCTACTTCCAACTCTCACTCTCAGGGAAAAGACTTGGGTAATTTTTTCAATTCAAGAATGGAAGCTATTATGCAACAGTTATCGCAATATACTGATTTAAGTTCACTAGCCCTACATAAAACTAACCTTGTAGATACTACTAAAGCGAAGAAAATACACGACTTTATGCAAGTGACAAACTCTCAAATGGAGGCAAATACTCTGCAATCTGATTTCAAGTCAGCAACTTCATATCTATCAATAGGCTAGATTAAATATTTTTAATGAAAGTCATTTGCTATAAAAAACTATTGTGGGAATGCCTTGTATTCCTGTAAGTAAAGGAGATAAAAATGGTAGTACAAAATAATTCAATAAGGAACGTAGTGAGACAGACCAATAGTTTGTCAGGAGATTTAGATAGACAAACTAATACGGTCATAACTAACGAAGCAGGTCTTGTTGCGGAGCAGTCTGATTTAGCTACTGCTATGGGCAATTTTGCAAAGTCGAGAATAGCAAATGAAGGTGGGCACGGTGTAGTTCAAAAGTTGCTAGCTCTAGGAAGCAAACTTATGCAAGGTTACTTAGGAGTAGGTTAATCAAACAATAAAATAAGTTAAGAGGATAAATTATGCCACCAGGAATATTAGGAAGTCTAGGACCATCAATAAACAATATAAGCAGTCAGTTAGATGGGCGCACTAGTGAAGTTTTAGATTCTGCAAGTGAGGTTCAAGCAAACAATGAAGCTCAGACAACAAGGCTACAGAATATGATTGTTGGAAATTTAAAAGAACAGCTAAATGCTGGAGATTGGCAGGTAGGAATCAAAACAGAAAGAAAACTTTTAAGCAATGGAGTGTCTCTTGCTAAAGCCTAAAAAGGAAATTTTATGTCAAATATATTAGGATACACAGCCAATAGAGTAGGATCAATAGCAGCGAACTTAGATGGAGCAGAGCCAGCTATTCAGATGGCACAAAATGTAAAGAATTTTCTGGCAGCTAAAGCTAAAGCTATTGCAGCAAGAGAGTTTATGTATGAGTTACGTGGAGACAATCAGCAAATAAGAAACGAAAATTTACTAGGACTTAGAGATAAAGGGGCGCTTGAATTATCTAAGGCGGCTTAATTAAGGATTAAAATTATATAGTTATGGCGGATACAGTACTACCTAAGCTAAAAAATCTTAGTGAAATACTTCACACTGGTAAAGATGCAATAGATCACACTAATAATACACGTTATATTAAAATCCCTGGTCAACCCCAAGAGTCTGTTGTAAACATTCCTGCAACAGAAGGCTATCCTACTGAGGGTAAAACTGTTCATGATCGAATGATACAAGGCATGGATAATTTTGTAAAAAAAGCAACTTATAAAGATCGGGATATGGGATATAAACTAGTTGGTGAGATAGTTCCAAACGATGTAAAAAGAGCTTTTAGCAAGGATAATACAGAGATCATTCTTACTATTGAAGATGATAATAATGAGGGCTTTCTATTTTCTGGACTATTTGCTTCAACTGTAGGAAACGCTATGCGGCTTAAGATTGGAGATAGCTGTGAATTGACTGCTGAGATTTTAAAAGATCATAAGATTAATGACTCTTCGTTTTACTCCAGTACTGATAGCAGATATCAAGATGAAGCAATAATAGAAGATTTATTAATTCCTAAAAATAGACAGCTGGTTTTTAGCAGTAAAGATGAGAAACCCAAAGATGGTTCTATATCAGAAGGAGAGCAACTTCTACGAGATACACTTAAATATTACGGTCGTCACTTAGGAGTAGAGTATGATTATGAATTAGAAATTGACCCTGATTTTAATCCTGTTGTACAGAAGGGAACACTAGCTTTTGTTGAAAATTACTTCCGCACTCTAGATCATCATGTTAAACATGATGCTAATAAAAAGCCTGCTATTGATAGTTTAAATAGAATGCTTCCTATCGTCGTTGAGGAATTAGGTTATGGTAGTGATGAAGTTTTCCCAAGTAATGGTGATATAGGTAAAAACCTTGTGCAAACTAGAACTATTATGAAAGATGCACTAGGTCTTAAGCCTGACGATAACTTAGTCACAGCTCTTGCTAATTATTATGGTCTTAATGAGATGGAACCGAGTACTATCGAAAAATCAAGAGAAGTAAAATTACAAGAATTAGAGAAGATTTTCACTAGGGTTAGGACACTTCTACAAGGAGCCCCTGATTATGACCAAGTTAGCCAAGATTATGCAAGCGCTTATGCTAGCGCAGCAAAAATTAAACTTGGACTAGAACTATCCGATGCTGAAGTTGCAGGTCATCTGAAAAAATATATCACCAGTACTGAGAGAGTTGATACATTTACTTCAGAAGAAATAAAAGCTTTCTGGAAAGAAGTTAAACCTTCTAAAAAACCCGATTCCACAGAAAACAATGGTAATAGCCCTATTATTTCTCCTACGCCAGCAACAGTATCTAAGGAAGATACTTCTCCAAAACCAGATTGGTATAATTCTGCTTCTAATTATTTAAAAGAAAATTCTAACAAGGGCGCGCGTGAAAGACTTATAGCTACGCTAATTCAGCAAAACTATACAGAAATAGCCGAATATTTAAAAGCTCACAGCAGTGATTCTGTAGACATCAAGAAAGGAAAAATTCTTGCAATTCTCAAAGCAAGTGAGCCTGGTAAAAAATCTATTGGTAAAGTCAATATGGATCCAACTGCTAAGTCTGTTATTGGAGATATATTTAAACCTTAATTAGACCTTAATAGTGGCAGGCTAGAATTGTATATAAAAACCATACTAATCGTGGCTTTGTATCCTTAGGTAAGGTAATTCACATATGTCTGATATTACTACAAGTAATTTTAATTTAACAAGCACTGGCGCTATGCATTTGAGTGATCAAAGGTTTGCAAAAATTTCTTATAAGTTCCTTATTGGAGAAGAGTTATCAGCAGAGGATATCACTTTTATTTTATCCAAGGACGATAAAACGAAAATTACTGATGCTGATATAGCTAATATAACAAAACTTCAACAATATTTAAAAATATCTGGTCGTGCTAAAGATACCGAGGGAGATGATTTCGACAAAACACCTTTTATGGGAGTAAGTCCAGAATTACTTGGGGTAAAACAGGAAAATTTCAAAAAAGAATTAGAAGCTTTTCAAACTAGAATGTCTACAGTTTTTGGTGATCAATATAAAACAAGTCCTCTTAGTGTAAATATCAATAAAATTATAACTGCTATTCCTGTTAACGCTACTCCAGCAGCTGTGGATGCATTCCAAAAGTCTGTTAGGAATGAGCTTAAAGATCGTAATAATTCCAATCCTAAATTAGATGACTTGTCACCAGTCGAACTTAATATACTTGCAAGAGGGACTTTGGATAGAGTTATGATTGGAGACTTACTTGAAGATACTCCTGAAGCAAGTCCTAGAGTAAAAGTTACACCTAATGAAGAAGGTATAAATGCATGGTTAGAAGTTGATTCAACTGCCCAAGAGTGGTTGGCTCACTTAGATACGGCTCAGGAAGAATTACCAGCAACTGAGCAATACAAAGCAGAATATTTAAAAAGAAAGATGGAAAACTTACAAGAACTAAGTTCTGCAGATTTTAATGCAATGAAAAGTTTTCTTGAACTAAAAAACAGAAAGCTATCAGATGCGGAAATTAATGCTTCTATCAAAGCTTTTAATTTCCAAGTTAGAGAATTAAAAAATCTAAAAGCTACTGATGATTTGACAGGTTTCAGTCCTCGGCTAAAAGCAAACATTCTTGCTCAACATACCACACTGCCTAATTCTATTGATGAGGCTGATAAACCAATTTTAGTTGAAGCTAGTAGATTACTCGATAGAAATGGTGGCTATCTTGCTGTAAATAAAGCTCTAGAAAGACTTGAAACTATTTATTCTGAAAATAATAAGGCGCTAGGAAGTGTTCTTCTTCCTTCAGACCCACAAGATAAAAAAGATTTCTTAAAAGCGTATGTAAGTAGAATCTTTAATAGGGAACAAACTAAAGCAATTGAAGCTGATAAGAACCATCATAGTAAAGTTGAACCAGATGTTTTATATGAAGACTTCCAAAGACAAATCAATTTTCTTGAAGGCTATGTACATAATGAAGCTAAAAGTCCTGCAGAGAGACAAGCAATTCAAGATGATCTTCTGAGATTTGTTAGAGGTATGGAACCATCAGCTAAATTAGTGGAAGCTTTTGGAGGTGATAAAGACAAGCTTCTTAAAGCTTTAAATTTTATGGATAGAGGATATGGTAATCCTCGTATAACAGCCGGAATGTTAAAAGCAATATTTACCTTACCTTATCAACAAGGTGGAGAAGATAAAGATGTTTTGAATTTTAATGAATTGGTTCAAAACAGTAATAGTTTTGAAGAACTTTCAGTAAATTTCAGAAATGCTATTGCAGCATCCAAGCTAAATAATCAAGACCATCGTATACCTACAGATTTATTAACTGATGCTAATGATAGGGATGTATTTAAACTAAATAATGATCTTGCTAATTTGAAATCTGGAATGACCAAAGATGATCAGGGTAAACCAATTTCTAATGATGAATATGAGATATTTGGACAATTAGATTTTGATTCTTCTGTAGTTAAATTTAATCCTTCTGATGATGATTTGGTAGTTGGACAGCATCTCCAGGAAACATCTCCAAAACTCTATGAATTATTAGCATTGCTGGTTGATGGAGATAGTGAAGAAAGTAAAATGGAAAAAGTAGGTAATACCATTAAGATGGTAATGCCGAAACCTGATCCTGGGGACACAGAGTCAAAGACAACTTCCGATACCTTACCAAACAATGGAAGAGCAATTGCAAGCTATCTTTTAAATGCAGTTAAAAAACTAGATACCGAATTTAATGAATATCAGAATTTTAATGATGATTCAAAAAGAGATTTTAGAACCATAGTTCAATCTAGAAAAGGTTTGATAGAATTTTCCAGAAAAAACAATTTGAATTTGTATGAAAAAGATAAACTCACTGGCTTCTATCATGAAAATGAATATGAGCAATTTATAAAAGACTTTGCTATGTCATTAAGACATGTAGAACCAATGATGAACGCAGATAAAGCTTTCTATAAAATACCAGAAGAACTGAAAGTGGAATATAATATGGGATCTAATTCCACAACCACAAGTCCAGCAATGCCTATGGCTAATATGAGCCATAAAGAATTGCAATTTATATCTAATTGGCTACAGCAAATTATAAACGCTAATATGGATGTAGCTAATTCAGCAGGAGGTTCTATTTTTCATGATATTTTTGGAGAGGAAGAAGATGAGTCTACTAAGGATACTTACTTGAAACCGTTATTTAATACAACTCCAAACTCTACTTCAGATTGGACAGCAAATGCAAGATCTTTAGCTTAATTACTTGATATAAAAATTGAAAGTTAAAGGATACTTTTTGGTTAAGATCTCCCTAACGATTAAAATATCAACTATATTAAACTTTATGCTTTGTATAGGGGTATAGAGGCGGATTTATATAAAAAGGATAAGCAAATGGGAATTAATATAGGTTATGAAGCAAAGAATGTAGGTGATTATACAGAAATCACTTCTACGATAATAAAGACACCGGGATTGGCAGCAAAACCAGGTTATCAAAATCTTTATGTAGGTAAGTCAGAAGACGGATTTGTTGATGTAGGGTTTATGACGATTATACGTTCTGGTGATACTAAGCCTAGTCCAGTAGTTTTAGAACAAATTCCACTAGACAAAATTGGAAAAAAAGGAATAAAAATCACTGGCAGTGTAACTTTGGGTAATATTAATTTTAATCAATTTGAGACTGTTAAAGATGAGACTACAGGCGAATCTACAATCATCACTAAAAAAGATGATAAAGGAGAAGCACTGTTTGATACCAATAAGTCTGTAGAAATTGTTGGAACTGATGGAGCTGATCATGTCGTTTTTGATGGTGATCTAGGCAAGACTAAGGTTACAGCAAAATTAGATAAAGGTAATGATACTCTTATTGTTGAACAAAACGCTATTGGTGCTGTTAACGTTGACTTTGGTGATGATATTGATTTATTATGGAATGCCCGTTTTAATAATGGTGACTCTATTTTTGAAGTTAACGAACTTGATGGAGCGATGAAACCAGGTCCAGAAAAGAACACATCTGGTGAATTTAAATATATAAAATAAGCTTATTGGTATTGAAGATAGCTTCGTGCCAGTGAAGAAGTAATTAGCTCATTTTTTCTATATCATATCCGACAGAATTAAGCGAAGATGAAAATATTCTCTTCGCTTAATTTTTGCTCTTATAACTGCCTCTCCACAAACCCATTGAAAGTCTCTTGGTTATAGTGTTGAAGATTATGTTTGTCCATAATAAATGGACCGAGATCTTGAATCACTTCTTTAAAATTTGTCTGCGAAATTCCCCCTAAGAGCATTGTTCTAATTAGTTCGATGTCTAGAGAAATTTCTTTCTTGCTACTTTGTGCTTTAGCTTGTCGGAATATTGAAAGTGATATTTTAAATATACATGAAAATATAAAGTGTAATTTTTACTCTTCCTTATAATTCGCCATATCAACTTTTAGAAGCTATTCCCTATCTTCATGAATAAAATTTTATATTCTACCCTCCAATTTATACTATTATAAATGTAAGGGTATGAATATGCAAGAAATAGAAGCTAATCAATCAAATATAGTTATTTACCAAGCTCAAGATGGAGAGCTTAGTATCGACGTTAAGCTTAATAATGAGACGGTTTGGCTTAGCTAAATTCGATGAACCAAATGATATAAAAGAGTGGCTTGGACTTGAAAAGGAGGAAACATGAATATAGAAAAAGCTAATAGACTTACTTTTGAAGAAATTAAACATTTTAACGATTGTAAAAGAATGGCTTGGGGAGTAAGTTTGTCGTGGGTCTTGGGATAGGGCACTATTTAAGATCTGGATCTACAACTGCTTCTCCACCAATCCCCTGAAAGTCTCTTGGTTATAGTGTTTTAGGCTATATTCATCCATAATAAACGGACTAAGATCTTGAATTACTTCTTCAAAATTCGTTTCTAAAATTTTTTCTAGAAGCATTCTTCTGATTAGTTCAATATCTAGAGAGATTCTTTCACCAGTACTTTGTGCGAGTGCATTCTCCAGAAATTTAATATTAGGTTTAATACCAGAACCTATAAACCATAGGAGATCGAAGTAGTCACGACCCTTAGTATATTCTCGTTTCAGGATGGCATGAAGTTTGCCAGCGAACATGGAGGGTTTGTCATAACTGTTAACACCAAATCCAGTTCCACTATTAATTAAATTTAGTTCAGTTATATAACCTTGAGGTGGATTTTCATCAATGTCAAACTTGATAGCAATCTTCTGATCTTTTAAGGGTGAAAGACCGAGCTCATATAGAAGACCCTTGAATCTAAAAAGACAGGATCGGACTGCGCCGATTTGTTTTCTGATTTTTACATTCAGAATAACGTTGTATTTGATAAATAATTCTTAGAGCTGTTCCACCAAGGAATGCAATGTTTTAAATTTCTATCTTTAATTGTTCCAGCATTATTGCCACTCCTCTCTAATATAATCTACAAGCATGCCTGTAAGATTAGTCATAGTTTCTAGTTTGAATTTTTTGCTGCTAGCTAGTAGTTTATCACAATCTACATCATCTAAATTCTGTAATCTGTAGGATTCGTCAAAAATATTTGCACGAATATTTTTGATATATCTGACTCTTAAATACAAGAAATCAAGTAATGCTTTTTCGGGACTTGCAATATAGTACTCATTGTCATAAATATCTTTTTTCAAAATATAGTCTGAGAAAACTTCCTGCTTAACGTGTGAATATGAAAACCGCCCCAGTTGATTTCTAAATGTATGAGTTTTTTTACTGCTTACTGATGTAATTAAGTAAACTGCCTCAGGAATAAAGTTGTAATGCTGCAAAGCATATTCCAGACTAATATAGGAAGGAGAATAAATTTGGTTTGCGAGGTATGATTTGGTAACTTTTTTTCTTCTATCTTTATCACGTAGTGTATATAAACCTTGCTTTAGTCTGATGACTAATCCTTTCTTGACCCATTCGGTGATGCAATTTCTTAGGACTTTACTATCATCCGCAATGATTTCAAAGATCCAATCACCAAAAACTGGGTAATCTTCAACCTTTTCTCTGAATTCTTCGTATCTCATCTGTTTCTATAATTCATGGTTTATAGTGAATTATAGAAATATTATACCCATAGTTTATGTACTTTCTGTAAATTATAAAAAACTATAATTTACAGAAATAAATGGCTTTTTAGGCTTAAAGCTTACAAAAACCTTATGTTCTTACCTATTGAAGGCTATTGTGGCTAACTAAAATGCTAGAATATCGACACTATGTACGCTATTGTAGATATTAACGGTAAACAATTTAAAGTAGAAGAAGGCAAGTTCATCGACATCGACCTTATGGAAACAGAAGATGGCGCGGCTATCACTTTAGATAGAGTATTAATGGTTTCTGATGGTGCTAAAGCTAATATTGGTAAGCCTGTTGTTACTGGCGCGAATGTTACTGCTAAGGTAATGAAAAGCTACCAGGACAAAAAAGTTATTGTTTACAAAATGAGACCTAAGAAAGGTTACAGACGTAAATATGGTCACAGACAACAGTACACTAGAATTATGGTTGAGAAGATCAACTTGTCAGGCGTAGCATCTGCGAAGACTGACGCTGTGGTAGTTTAGTTAAAGTTATAGGAAGTTCGAGGTAAAATAAATGGCATCAAAGAAGGGTGTAGGTAGTACAAGAAACGGAAGAGATTCAGACTCTAAAAGACTTGGCGTGAAAAGATATGCTGGGCAAAAAGTTATTTCAGGAAATATATTAGTGCGTCAACGTGGTACTAAGTTTCACCCTGGCGTAAACGTGCGTCGTGGTAGTGATGATACTTTATATGCTGTTGTTGATGGCTCAGTTAAGTTCGTAACTAAGCAAGGTAGACAGTTAGTTAGCGTTGTAGCTGCGTAGTTAATATTTAATTGTAAGTATTCATAACTTGATATTCTATCTGGTTGTCTGAAAGCAGACCAATACCCGTCGCCGTCATCGCGAGGAGTTCGTCGAAACGAAGTGAAGACGGACGACGTGGCGATCCACTCCGGCAGAAATCCAATTAACAAAATACATTACATTTTACTTGTGCGTTGGAATGGATTGCGACGTCGCTCACTGCGTTCGCTCCTCGCAATGACGGCGAACGGGTGCTCGTTTGCATTTGGGAGCTTTTTGAATAGATTGCTCTATATGAAAAACTCTAATGCACCACTCCATCTTCATCGTGATCATGCTTCATCTCTTCAACGATCGCAGTTAATTCTTCTTCTTCATGTTCGTGTTCTGCAGTTATAACTTTATTGAATTTGATCTTACGGAAGGCGATGCTTAAGCCTGGTAGTGTTGATAGGGTAGTAGCAATGAAAGCGATGAAACCTATTGCTAGACTGGTGTCGCTACTGATACCAAGTAAGCCCAAGAAATAAATATAGCTAGCTTCTTTTGCACCGACACCCTTGACTGCAGGAATAATAAATCCTGCCAAAGTCGCTGCTGGAGTGATTATTAGCCAGTACCAGATGGGGATTTGGTCGATGCCTATTCCTAGTGCGTATGCAGAACATACATTGCCGATTAATAAAAGTAAGTGTGTGATTAGAGTCCAGAGTAGAACCTTCTGCTGGCTTACATGACACTTAGTATACTCTTGTACGGCAAAGTTCATCTTCTGGACTACGTTTAGAGGGATCTTAGACCATAGTTTATATGTCCCAAAAAATATTACAGTGCCAACAAAGGTAAGCCATAAACCGAGAGAGACCTCTCGGGGAATGGCATTAGCAAAGTGACTATATTTCATGAAAAGTAAACCAACAGGTATCATTGCAAACATCATTGCAAATCCATAGAACCTTTCTGCAAGCACGGTACTAGCTGCTCTCAGCCAGCTCTTGTCTTTCTTGCCTAGATCATAAGCGCGGATTGCATCACCACCGAAGTTAGTTGGTAAGAAATTATTACTGAAAGCTGATTCAAAATACATTCTTATAGCTCTGCCGAAACTAAGCTTATAGTCTAATAATCTAACTAAAATTAACCATCTGTATGCATTCGTGAAAGTGGTTGCTGTGAAGAGGATTGTGCAAGCTATAAACCAGAGAATATGAGTGGATTTGATCGCATGAAAAGTTTTTCTGATGTCTAAATGACAAAACTTAATCATCAAATACGCTAGTAAGACTGAGACTCCAAGTTTGAAAATTAGTGTTAATTGTTTCTTCATGCCTCTTGTAGATAGTATATTGGATTCTGAGGTTTACCTCCAGATCTCACTTCAAAGTGTAAATGTGGACCTGTCGAATAACCAGTGCAACCTTCATGACCAACTACTCTACCTTGGTTAACGCGCTCACCAACCCTCACAGCAATACTATCTAGATGGGCATAGAGAGTGGAGAAACCTTTAGAGTGATCAACTATTACTACTTTACCATAGCCACCATACCAACCAGCATAGATAACCATTCCACCCTCAGAAGCTTTTATAGGAGTGCCTCTTGGTGCTGCTAGGTCTATGCCACTATGCATACTTCTTACTCCAAAGATCGGATGACGCCTTGGACCAAAAGGAGAAGTAATACGGGCTTTTACTGGATATTGAAAATTACCAGTGGCATCAGGATTATTTAGTTTAGTTTCGCCTGAGCCAGCAAGTTCGGTGATCTTATAAATTAATTTAATAGATTCTCTTTCTAGTTGCCTTTCAGATTCTTCGTAGATGCGACGCTCGCCTTGTAACTTAGTCAGTATCTGCTTTTGGGCAATTTTCTGCTTGCCTATTTCGCTTTCTATACCTTGTAGTCTATTAGTTATAGTTTGGATTTTGGCAGCTTCATCTGCAAGCATTCCTTTATACTTTCTTATATTTTCTGATTGATCTACTAATGCATCTATTACTTGTTTGTCATATTCCATTAAGCGTTTTTGATAGTAAATATGATCTAAGTAGTCAGTCGCGCTAGGTGAATTAACGATGCCATCAATAATTGTGAGGCGGTTTTGTTTATAAATAGAGAGAATACGTTGTTTCGCTTCACCCTCAAGTTCTACTTGCTGAGCTTCTATCTCTTCTAATCTTGCTTTGGTTTTCTCCCAAGATGATTTGTTGTTTTGAAGATATTTGCGATTAAGTTGCAATTCGTTTTGAGCTTGCTGTAGCTTACGATTAATGCTGGTAAGTTTGTCTGAAGCATAAGCTTCTTTTAGTCTGGCTTCTTTGAGTTTGGCAGCTAGGTCGCTTTTTTGTTGGTTAATGTCCTGAAGTATTTCTTGTTTCTCATGAAGACTGACTGGTACTTTCTCCTTAGCATGAGCAAACAACGGTAAAATTATGCTCAGTAAAAAACTGAACAACATCAGCCAGATAATCAGCTTGCCGAGGGGTAATTTTCTTTTTTTACTCATTGATTCTTGCCACCCACCCCGTCATCGCGAGGAGGGCGAAGCCCGACGTGGCGATCCAGTATTGCATTACTTAGGAAATTTTACTACAGAAACTGAATACTGTTATAAGGATAAACTAAATATGTATGACGCCCTTCGGGCATTCGTAAATAATACTCTCAAGGTAAACTGTATAGAAGTCTAGCTTTAATTTCTTTATCCAGTTCTAGAATATTTGTTAGTGTTGGGTTGGCTATTTTAGTATGGTTATTTAATTCACCTTCAATGATTTTGATGATATCTAGATAATGAATTTTATTCTTAAGAAATAATTCTACTGCAGCTTCGTTACTTGAATTAAGCACAGTAGGGAAGCTATGTCCTTGTCTACCAGCAGCATAAGCCAAACTCAGAGCTGGAAACTTCTCGTAATCTGGAGATTCAAACTCTAAACTTCCCATAGTGAATATATTGAAATCTTCTTTAAGGGTTATATGGTTTCTATTAGGATAATCTAGAGCATATTGTATTGGTACTTTCATGTCGGGCAGACTCATTTGCGCAATAGTGTTGCCGTCTCTGAAAGTTACCGCGCTATGAACTATAGACTGCGGATGAATTACTACTTGGATATCACTATAGTTGATATCGAAGAGAGAGTTAACTTCTATTAGCTCTAAACCTTTATTCATCAGGGTACTAGAGTCGATAGTAATCTTAGGTCCCATCTTCCACTTAGGATGTTGCAATGCTTGTTCTAGAGTTATATTTTTAAATTCTTCTATCGGCAAGGTTCTAAATGGTCCCCCAGAAGAGGTGAGTAATATTTGTTTGACCGCTGCATTAGAAGAATTGAGAAGACATTGATGTATCGCTACATGCTCGCTATCTACTGGAATCAGCTCTGAGCCATACTTAGACGAATACTCTCGTACTAGATGTTTGGCAGAAACAAGAGTCTCTTTATTAGCGACCGCCACTCTTTTAGCGTGCTGTAGAGCAGTAAGATTAGCTTGTAAACCAGCGATACCAACTATGGCACTGAGAAATATATCTATGCTATCAAGTTTAGCGATCTCTTCAATCCCTTCCAGTATCTGGATTTGAGGGAAGAGAGACTTGATCTCTTGCTTAGCTTGATCACCAAGAATACTTACATAGCTAGGTTTAAATTCTTTAATTTGATCAATAAATAATTCTAGATTTTTGCCTGCACTTAAAGCAATGATTTGAAAACAGTTTTCTGGATTCTCTTGTTTACGTTGCCTGACTATATCTAGTGCTTGTGTGCCAATAGAGCCTGTAGAGCCAATGATAGTGAGGGTCTTCATTCCTCTCCATTTTAGCATGAGCATTTAGTGACTGAGTGTCGCTATAATGTAAATCGACTAAACAAATACCATGCAGTTCCATTATGCACAAACTCAAATTGTTCACCAGCATGTCCATGCAGTACTTGTCCAGGAACAGTACCTCTACCCCATTGAATGGTATTCACGGTATTAAGATTATCAGCTTCAAAATCTAAATCTTCATCAAGCTCTAATACTAGTCTCTGACCCCGCTGTCCGCCAGTCATGCTTTCTAAAGTTTCAAGTGTTCCTGTATTAGAATCTATAATTTTTACGAAGTTAGTATTATTCACATTAATAGTGCTTACTCCATCAATGTTGATATCTGCACTGGTTGCTACTGGAGTCAAATCAGTAAGTGTTGCAAGAGTACCATCATGATTAGGAAGAGTGAAGTTTAACGTAGCCCCTACTGTAGTATTTAATACTATATCTGCACCACTGGATCCTGTGAGACTCAGGGTTTGATTGCTGTTGTCTAGCATCTGAGCTTGTATTGCTTCATCTACAGTTCCTACTACTCCTGAGCCCGGTATAGTTGTAGCTGGGGGTCCTTGAATACCCTGAATACCTTGTAATCCCTGTGGACCTTGCGATCCTTGAGGTCCTGTTGCTCCTGCTGCACCAGGTGAGCCTTGTGCTCCAGCTGGACCTGTAGGTCCTGGATCACCCTTCGGCCCCGCGGGTCCTACGGTTCCTGCTGTACCAAAACTAGACCCAGCAGGAATGGTAGGGAATGTAGTGTCACCGTTATCACCATTCTCTAATGCTCCTGTAACTCTAAAGTTAGGGTCATCAATAATTAACATCGTATATTTAAAGCGTTCATTTTCAGGAAAAATACCTCCATAAACTTCAAAGGAGACTTTTGTATCACTCGTGATTGATGGAATTTTCACGGTAGCTTTTTTACCACCAGAAGCAATGGTGACTGGTAAATTAATTGTGAGATCATTGCCATCAGCATCCTTGACTACAATATTTGTTTTTAATGGATTATTTTTGGCATGTAGATTCTTGAATCTAAAACTTAAATCTCGCCCTTCAATATAGGTTGCAGGTATATTTCCACGAATTTTTGCTGATACTGTTTGTGTATTAAGCAAAAATAGCGCTATTAAAATTACTAAAATTCTTTCCGTCATCATAACCACTGTTAGTATTGTGCCTAGCAGTTTCTTCAGCACGATCGGCTGGTTGTAGGATTATTAACCAAGAACTAAGCTTTCTGTACTAGGTATTAATATGTATCACGCCCGAAGCAGGGCAGGTATCTAGTGATACATGTCATTTTAGCAGGGT